>NC_021175.1:1533900-2142100 GCF_000385925.1 Streptococcus cristatus AS 1.3089 | reverse complement strand
TTTTGCTTCTGCAAACAAAAAATCATAGGTCGTCTGTTTTAGTTGAGCAGCTGAAAGTTCTAAAATTCTTCGCCAAAATTCTTGCTCTTTGGTCATTGCCTCCTCCTTTTCAAAAAATTATTCTCTATGTCGACTCTCATTTTAACATAAAATGACTAAGTTTTCCACAACTTGTGGAGAAAAATTAACAATGTTTATAAGACTTATCCACAGATTGTGGATTACAAGTAAAATCCTTATTTTTCAAAGATTTAGGCCGCTTTTAAAGGTGGAAAAGTCTGTTAGTTTGAAAAAAGAAAATAACAGCCCTATTTCAGGCTGTTTATAATTCTTTGGTACTCTTCCTCATTTTCAAAAGGGATAATGATCTTTCCTTTTGAAGGATTTTTTAAGTGAATAGTGACATTGAGGCCAAGGATTTTTTTCAATTTTTCTTCTTCTGAATGGGCAAAAATTTCTTTGTTCTTCTTAGTCTTTGACTTTCTGGTCTTTTGTAATGAAAGTTCAAGAGCACGAACGGATAAATTATCTTGAATGATTTTGTCCAGCCAAAAGACTTGTTCTTCCTTTTTGAGTGGAATGAGGAGACGAGCATGCCCTTGCGAAATCATTTCTTCTTTGACAGCGTCCATCATAAAAGCTGGCAGCTGTAACAAGCGGACAAGATTACTGATGTAAGGCCGAGATTTTCCCATGATTTTTGCAATTTCTTCATGGGTCAATCCTTTATCAATCAGATGCTGATAGGATTCTGCTTCTTCAATCGGATTGAGGTCTTCTCTTTGCAAATTCTCGATGATGGCTTGCTTCATCATGTCATCGTCAGATAGGTCTTTAATGAGGGCAGGAATCTTTTCTAAGCCAGCAATCTTAGCAGCTCGGAATCGTCTTTCACCTGCTAAAATTTCGTAACCAAATAAGGAAGATTGTCTCAAAATAATGGGCTGGATAATTCCATTCTCTTTAATAGAAGCTGCCAATTCATTTATTTTTTCTTGAGAAAAACTCTTTCTAGGCTGATAAGGATTGGTTCGAATGTCTTTTAGTGGTATGTATTGATAATTTTCCATTTGTATATAGCATAACACACCTTTACGATCGTGTAAAGGTGTGTTGACAATTATGTAAAGGATTAGTTGTCACTTAAGTCCTGGGTTGATTTGGTCAATTTAATGGTTGTAGTAGCTTCTTTACCATCCCTAAAGTAAGTCACTTTCAACTCATCTCCCAGAGAGTGTCTGTAGAGAGCAGATTGTAAATCACTGGTTGACTCAACATCCTTATCGTCAACTTTTGTGATGACATCGTATTTCTGAAGTTTATTTTCAGCAGGCATTCCTTCTTGCACAGAGCGGACAAGGATACCTGATTTTACAGATGAAGGCAGACGTAATTTTGATAAGTCAGAAGTGGCGATATTAGATAAATCGAGCATTTGGATACCCAGAGCAGGACGAGTTACTGTTCCAGTTTTCTCTAATTGCTTGATAATATTGACAACATCGTTTGATGGAATTGCAAAGCCCATGCCTTCTACAGCAGTTTGACCATTGTGAGAGATTTTGCTGGACGTAATACCGATAACTTGTCCTTGGATATTGATGAGTGGACCGCCAGAGTTACCAGGGTTGATAGCAGCATCTGTTTGCAAGGCAGTTGTGGAAATATTTTGGCCGTCTTCAGATTGGAGAGTTACATTTCTGCCTAAACTAGAGATGATTCCTTGTGTAACAGAGTTAGCGTATTCTGTTCCGAGAGGGCTTCCGATGGCAATAGCAGTTTCTCCTACTGTCAGGGAGTTGGAATCTCCAAATTCAGCTACATCTTTCACCTTTTCAGAGTTAATTCTTACTACAGAAATATCAGAATAAACATCTGAACCAACGACCTCACCAGGAACCTTACTACCATCTGCTAGTAGAATATCAGGATTTGTTGCTCCATTTAGCACGTGAGTATTGGTAACAAGGTAGGCATATTTTCCTTCCTTCTTATAAATAACACCAGATCCCTCACTAGCTACTTGAGGATCACTGGTTGATTCATTATTGATCACTCCTTCTTGATTTGAACCTGTATAAGTAATTACTGATACAACTGCATTTTGAACCTTTTTTACAGCCTTTGTGGTGTCGGTTGTGTTTTTATAAGACGTTGATACAGTGGTCTTTGAGCTAGAAGGACCAATATTAGCCATTTTATTATTAAGAAATGCAGTGGCTAAATTTCCTAGGCTTCCGCCAATAAATCCTACAACTAAAACAATAAAAAGCAACAAAGATTTTTTAAAGAAATTTGAAGCGTTTTTCATATTTTCCTCCTTGATTACAATTGATAAAATTATATAAATCTATTCTTAATTATAACTTAAAATTCACAAGTTTTCCACAAGTTGTGGAAAACTTATAAAAAATGTTGATGGAGGTTAGAAAATATATAGATTCAACAAGTTTTTCATAAAAAACTGATGTGAATAAAGTGTGAAATCCATGTGGATATGATAGAATGGAAATATGAAAATAAAGCTTGTAACTGTTGGAAAATTAAAAGAAAAGTATCTTAAGGATGGAATTGCTGAATATGCCAAACGCCTGAGTCGATTTTCTAAGTTAGAAATTGTAGAATTAGCAGACGAAAAAACACCAGATAAGGCCAGTGAACTAGAAAATCAGCAAATCCTCGAAAAAGAAGGAAGTCGGATTTTAGCAAAAGTCTCTGAACGAGAATTCGTGGTTGCTTTAGCTATTGAAGGAAAGCAATTTCCTTCAGAAGAGTTTAGTTCTATCTTGAGCGACATCACAGTCCGTGGCCTTTCCGACATTACTTTTGTGATTGGCGGCAGCTTGGGTCTGTCTCCTGCTGTCAAAAAAAGAGCCAATCTACTAATGAGTTTTGGAAAATTGACCCTGCCTCATCAATTGATGCGCCTTGTTTTGGTAGAGCAGATTTACCGGGCTTTCATGATTCAACAGGGGAGTCCTTACCATAAGTAAATCTTGACGATACTAGATTTTTCTGATAGAATGAAAAGGTATCGGTCTCATAGCTCAGCTGGATAGAGCATTCGCCTTCTAAGCGAACGGTCGCAGGTTCGAATCCTGCTGGGATCATAATATACACTACTCAGACACGAAAAATTTCGTGTTTTTTTATTGTATTTTTGAGAAAATGACATTTCAGGAATAAAAAATGACATTTCAGGGAAAGATGACAGATTATTTGAAATTTTATTTATAATAGATCTTGTAAGGTAACACTTACGAAAAAATTTTTAGGAGAATCTATTATGAAAAATACTCAGAAAAACTTTAAAACAATCGCTTACTTCCCAGTCTTGAATGAAAAAGAACTTAAAGAAGTTTTTGGAGGAGATTCAAGAAATATCTTCTTAAAAATTAAATTTAAGAAAAAATAACATCGATCACTGAGGGGATGGACTTATGTTTGAATTATTTTTTTGGATATTACAAGCTGCCATTGAAGTATATTTCACTATTGTCATATATGAAAAGATCAATAAAGTAAAATCGAGTTTTTACTTTACTTTTCTGTGTGCTATAGTCTTAATTTTATTACCCTTACTCATATTAAATTTAGAATCTATATTTTCTTTGTCAAGGCATGTTCTATATTTTCTTTTACTACTGATTTATCCTCTTTTTTTCTACAGGTATTTTTATAAAAAAGAAAAGTTATCAGCTCTT
Organism: Streptococcus cristatus AS 1.3089; assembly: GCF_000385925.1. Lineage (NCBI taxonomy): Bacteria > Bacillati > Bacillota > Bacilli > Lactobacillales > Streptococcaceae > Streptococcus > Streptococcus cristatus. Next base: position 2,138,396 of record NC_021175.1, on the reverse strand, counting down.
TTCTCTATATTTCTATCTCTTCTTCTTTATTTAACAGTTCAGGCTCCTACTACATTTTTTTCCGTCATTATTTCCTCAATTACAGGGGATTCATTTGTAAACGATAATTGGGCTGTCTTTTATATCATGATAAATAGTATCTCTGTTTTATTAATGCTTAAGTTTATTGATTACTTACCATTTTCTATAAGAGATTTTAAAGAGGAGGTCTTTAAAAAGACAATTAAGAGAATTAATATTTTTTATGTTATAGATATTTTCATTTTAAATATTTCTCATTGGTTGAGTGAAGATGAGCATTTTAATAGTTTTAGCAGTATGCTAGCGACTATTTGTTTCTTGATCTTTATGACGACTCTTTTCTATTTGAAAGCGATTCGGGAAAAGTATGAAAAAGAAGAGGAGATTCGACAAAGAGAATTGGAACAGTTGCAGCTGCAGCAGTACACAGATGAAATTGTTTCTCTTTATAATGAAATTCGTGGCTTTCGTCATGATTATGCTGGCATGCTGACTAGCTTTCAGACAGCCATCAATACGCAAGATATCAAGGAAATTGAAAAAATATATCAAGAAGTTTTAGTCGATGCGAATTTGAAATTACGTTCAGACAAATACACCTATTTTGATTTGAATAATGTTGGTGACTCAGCTCTTCGAAGCGTTATGACAGAGACTTTGTTCAAGGCGCGTGAACACCAGATTGATTTGACATTTGAGGTTAAAGAGCCTGTTGAGACATTACCAATTAAGCTATTAGATGTGGTAAGAATGGCCAGTATTTTGCTAAACAATGCTGTTGAAGGCGCAATTGAAAGCTATGAAAAAATGATTCATGTGACTTTAGTTCAACTCGATACAGAAATCATTTTTGTTGTAAAAAATTCCCGCAAGCAAAGAAAATTAGATTTAGAAGAAATTTATAAACCAGAGTTCTCAACCAAAGGTTATCGAAGAGGCCTAGGTTTAAATAATCTAAAAGAAATTTTAGAGAATTATGAATATATCATGCTGGATACAGAAATAAGTAAGTATGATTTCACCCAAGTATTAACAATTAAAAGAAGGAATAGTTTATGAGAATCTTAGCATTAGAAGATACTTTAGCTCACCAACTCCGCATGGAAAAAACTTTAGCAGAGATTGCTGAAGAAATGGGGCTCGATATCCAGGTCAAAATCACAGGAAAAATTCAGGAATTTAAGGACTATGTCGAAAATGAAGATGTCAATCAGATTTATTTTCTGGATATAGATATTAAAGGGGAAGAGACCAAAGGATTGGAGGTCGCTCGTTTTATTCGTCATCATAATCCATACGCCATTATTGTCTTTGTAACTTCAAAATCAGAGTTTGCGACCATGACCTTCAAATATAAGGTATCTGCTCTTGACTTTATTGATAAGGATATTAACGATGATTCGTTTAAAAAACGTATAAAAGAGTGTATCATTTATACGAAAAATACTCTAATAACAAACACCAATATGGTTGATTATTTTGAATATAGCTATCGAGGCAATGATGTGCGCGTGCCATTTAACGATATTTTGTATATCGAAACCTCAAGCTCCTCTCATAAGTTACGAATGGTTGGAAAAAACTTTATAAAGGAATTTTATGGAACAATTGCCAGTGTTCAAGAGCAGGATGAGAAAACCCAACGTTTCTTTGCTTCTCATAAATCTTTCTTAGTCAATATCGATAATATCTGCGATTATGATAAGAAAACAAAGGAAATTATATTTTATGAAGGCCGTCGTTGCCCTGTTTCCAGGCTAAGAACAAAACATTTAAAAGAAATTTTAAAAAATAAATAAAAAAACTGTTGACAAAGATTCAAAACCTGATATAATAGAATATGTTCTGAAAAGAACATAGATGGTCCGTTGGTCAAGGGGTTAAGACACCGCCTTTTCACGGCGGTAACACGGGTTCGAATCCCGTACGGACTATACTATCCGCCATAGCTCAGTTGGTAGTAGCGCATGACTGTTAATCATGATGTCGTAGGTTCGAGTCCTACTGGCGGAGTAAAAGAGTTTCAGGTATGCGAATTACCAATAATAAAAAGAGGACAATTGTCCTCTTTTTTGTGTGATATGAGGCAGAACTTTGAGAAGTTTGATATAATAATTTAGAAAATATGTTCAAGAGGTTTCTATGAAATCATTAAAATTTCAGTCTGTTTTTGACATTATCGGGCCTGTCATGATTGGTCCTTCCAGCAGTCACACTGCAGGAGCTGTGCGCATCGGCAAGATTGTATCTTCGATTTTCGATGACACACCGACCGAGGTTGAATTTCAGCTTTTTAATTCTTTTGCAAAGACTTATCGCGGACATGGCACAGACTTGGCCTTGGTAGCCGGTATTTTAGGAATGGATACAGATGATCCTGAAATCCCTAACAGCCTTGAAATTGCCCATAAACGCGGTATCAAGATTGTCTGGACTATTCAGAAAGATAGCAATGCTCCTCATCCAAATACGACAAAAATCACGGTTAAAAACGCCTATAAAAGCATCAGTGTAACGGGTGTATCTATTGGCGGTGGAAATATTCAGGTGACCGAGTTGAATGGTTTCTCAGTCTCGCTCAGCATGAATACGCCAACCATTATCATCGTCCACCAAGATGTTCCAGGTATGATTGCCCATGTCACGGAGGCTCTATCACGCTACAATATCAATATTGCTCAAATGACGGTGACTAGAGAAAAAGCAGGCGAGAAAGCGATTATGATCATTGAGGTAGATAGTCGTAGTTGCGAAGAGGCTATCGAAGAGATTCGGAAAATTCCCCATCTTCACAATGTCAATTTCTTTAAATAGGAGAAGAGATGTTTTATTCAATAAAAGAATTGGTTGAGCAGGCTGATTTAGATTTTAATGGCAATGTCGCTGAACTAATGATTGCGACCGAGTATGAATTGACAGGGCGGGAAAGAGACGAAGTTTTACGCCTGATGGGCCGAAATCTTGAAGTGATGAAAGCCTCAGTCCTTCTTGGGCTTGACGAGAGCAAGTCTCGCAGCGGATTGACCGGTGGAGATGCAGCCAAGCTACACCACTATATCCAGTCAGGGAAGGCCTTGTCAGATCACACTGTGCTGACTGCTGCAAAAAATGCCATTGCAGTCAATGAGCACAACGCTAAAATGGGGCTGGTTTGTGCAACTCCTACGGCTGGTAGTGCCGGCTGCTTGCCAGCCGTGCTTACATCAGCGATTGAAAAATTAGATTTGACAGAGGAGCAGCAATTAGACTTTTTGCTGGCTGCTGGTGCTTTTGGCTTGGTTATTGCCAATAACGCTTCTATTTCCGGCGCAGAAGGAGGCTGTCAAGCTGAGGTGGGCTCTGCTTCTGCTATGAGTGCAGCTGCTTTGGTTCTGGCTGCTGGTGGCTCTGCTTTTCAGGCGAGTCAAGCTATCTGTTTTGTCATCAAAAATATGCTGGGCTTGATTTGCGATCCTGTGGCTGGTCTGGTAGAAGTACCTTGTGTTAAAAGAAATGCTATGGGAGCCAGCTATGCTTTCATCGCAGCAGACATGGCTCTGGCCGGAATCGAGTCCAAAATCCCTGTTGACGAAGTCATTGATGCCATGTACCAGGTCGGCTCTAGCCTGCCTACTGCTTTCAGAGAAACAGCTGAAGGTGGTCTTGCTACAACACCTACAGGTCGTAGACTTTCAAAAGAAATTTTTGGAGAATAAATAGTCTCTTTGAGTAAGAAAAAATGACTAAATATGTTTAGTCATTTTTTTATTATTTTAGTAAGCCCAAGCAGATAGTCCTTGTGCACTGTAAGCACGGTAAGCTGCTTGAATTTGATCTTCAACAGTTGCAGTAGATCCCCAACCTGGCATTGTTTGGAAAAGACCACTTGCTCCTGATGGGTTGTAAGCATCGACTTGTCCGTTAGATTCGCGGGCAATGATGTTTTCCCATGTAGATGCAGACACACCTGTCATTTCAGCCATACGAGCAGCCGCATAAGAACCTACAGCACCTGGAGTATTACCATTTGCGAGTACGACACTTGATGAATAGCCAGAATAGTCTGTTGTTGCAGTAGCTACAGGAGTTTCCGTAGCTACTGGTGCAGCTGGAGCTACAGGGGCTACTGGAGCTGGTGCGGGAACAGCTGGTGTTGCTGATGAGGCAACAGGTGCTGATGTTGTTTGTTTTGCAACATCTTTCAAATCACCCAATTCCAAAACTTGTCCAGTCATGATAAAATCTGGATTTGAAATTTTGTTTAATTCTACCAAACGTTCAACAGTTGTTTTTTTACTTTCAGCGATTTCTGATAGGGTATCTCCAGCTTTTACTGTATAAGATTCAGCACTAGCAACAATAGTTGATGCAAATAGTGTTGCTGTAGCAATCGTTCCTGCTAGAGTCAATTTTTTCACTTTCATACTCATTTTAAAAGTTTTCTCCTTTAGTTATAATACTATCATACACATTAAATATTACTAAAAGATTACATTTTAAGTGCGAATATTACAAAAATATTGAGATTTACACATAAAAATATTATTTTAAAGGATTTTTAGTGTATTTCATTAGATCTCTAACAAAAATATTGCTATCAAACTTATACTATTCTTTATTTTTTTAAGATAAAGAGCAAGATACCGATCAGGAAAATAGAGAGAATAGCCAGATTGTCAATCATTTTCCAAGAAAGTTGTCGATAGCGGCTTCTTCCTTCACCACCACTATAGCCACGCGCTTCCATTGCGATAGCTAAGGCGTCTGCCCGCTTGAAACTAGAAGCAAATAAGGGAATTAAGATTGGAATGATTGACTTAACCTTTTGAACAATCGTTCCTTCACCAAAATCAACTCCGCGAGCCCTCTGAGCGTTCATAATTCTCGTGGTATCGTCCATTAAAGTCGGCACGAAACGCAGACTCATAGAGAGCATGAGGCCAATTTCATGCGTAGGAACTTTAAAGACTTTGAGTGGCTTTAGTAGGGCTTCTACTGCATCTGAAAGGCTGAGTGGTGTCGTGGTTAGGGTCAACAGAGTTGAAAAGAAGATAATCAAAACAAAACGGCTAAAGATAATCCCCGCTTGTGAAAGCCCAAATTCCGTAATTTTAATGAAACCAAATTGGAAAAGTACCTTGCCTCCCGCCGTTAGAAATAGCTGGAAGAGGGTGGTAAAGGCAATAATGAAAACCATTGATTGAATTCCCTTTAGGAAGAATGTCAAAGGAACTTTTGAGAGAAAAATCAGAGTAAAAACGAAAACAAATAGCAGCAAATTAGTGATGAGATTGTTGGCCCAGAAAATTAATAAGATAAAGCAGAACATGGCCACCAATTTACTGCGCGGATCCAATCGATGGATGACTGAATTTCCTGGGATATACCGTCCTAAAATCAATTTATCCATGTATCATCTCCTTAAATTCCTCAATCGTAATAGGATAATGAGCAAATTCCATTCCTTTTTCAGCTAATTCTTGAGCAAATTTCGTGATTTTAGGTACTCCTAGCTGAATCTTTTCCATAAAATCAATATCTTGAAAAACCTGAGCAGGCTGCCCGCTTTTGACAACGCGCCCCTTCTCCAAAACATAAACTGTATCAGCAAAATTCGCGACATCATCCATTAAATGGGTTACAAGAACAATGGTCATTCCAGCTTGATGCAGTTTCTTAAAGAGTTCCATCAATTCCTTGCGTCCTGCTGGATCAAGTCCAGCCGTTGGCTCATCCAAAACCAAGATATCAGGCTCCATTGCTAGAATTCCGGCAATGGCGACCCTTCTCATCTGCCCGCCAGAAAGTTCAAAAGGACTGCGGCCAAATAATTCTTCGGAAATGCCGACAAGGCTTAATTTTTCACGTGCTAAAGCCTCGGCTTCTTCTTTAGAAACACCAAAATTTTGCGGGCCAAAGGCCACGTCTTTCAAAACAGTCTCATCAAAAACTTGACTTTCAGCAAACTGAAACACCAAACCAACCTGTTTACGAACTTGTTTGATATCCTTGTTGACAGAACTTGAAGTAATGGTAACATTATTAACTTGCACGCTGCCTTCGCTAGGAGTAAGTAGACCATTCAAGAGCTGTAAAATGGTTGATTTTCCACTGCCAGTGTGCCCAATCAAAGCCGTATAACTGCCATCTTTGATTTCCAAATCAACTTCAAAAAGCGCTGGACCCTCAAATGGAGTTCCAGCCTGATAGGTATAACTGACTTTATTTAGAGTAATTCCCATAATTGTTCCTGCAATTCTTTTTCAGTTAAATAGGTTTCTGGTAGAGTTAGCCCAGTTTGAATCAAGGCAGCTTTGACCTGGTTGACAAAGGGTTGATCTAAGCCCAAGTCTTCCAAATCAGGTCTAGAAAAGAGTTCTCTCGGTATAGCAGTTGACTCAACCTGACCATTTTTCATAACGAGGACACGGTCACTCAGCGAAATCTCGTCCAAATCGTGAGTAATGGAGATGACTGTTAAATGATTCTTATCTTTAATTTCCTTGACAGTCCGAATCAATTCCAGACGTCCTTCTGGGTCTAACATACTGGTTGCTTCATCCAAGATGATAATATCTGGCTGGAGCGCGACTACGCCAGCAATAGCGACTCTTTGCTTCTGTCCGCCAGAAAGTCGAGCAGGTTCCTTCTCTTTAAAATTCTGCATGCCGACTAACTCCAGAGCTTCATGGACCCGTTTCACCATTATGGAATAATCCATGCCTTGATTTTCCAGACCAAAAGCAACGTCATCCTCAACAGTTGCTCCAACAAACTGATTATCAGGATTCTGAAAGACCATGCCGATTTGGCGACGTTTTTCCCAGACATTATCAGCCGTCAATTTATCTCCAGAAATGATGATATCACCACTCTCGGCCTCCAAAAGACCGTCAATCAAACGAACCATAGTCGATTTTCCGCTGCCATTGTGACCAACAATAGACAACCATTCTCCTTGTTTCACGTGAAACGAGACATCTTTTAAAATATAATCTTCAGACTTATGGTCATAGCGATAACTAATATTTTTTACTTCAATGATATTTTCCATATTATTTAAATGTATCTTTAAAGAGATAGGCACTGCCCTTGAAATAATCATAACCAGAATAAATAGTGAAAATCAGGGCTATGTAAAGGAGAATCTGACCGAGTAACGTCCAATGGAGCAGAAGAAAGAGGATAGCAAACATCTGCGTGAAAGTCTTGATCTTGCCTGGCATAGCGGCCGCTAGAACTGTTCCGCCAGTTTCGACTAGGAGAAGTCTCAAACCAGTGACGGCCAGCTCTCGGCAAATGATGATAGCTACTACCCAAGCAGGAGCCATTTTCATTTCAATCAGCATGATAAAAGCGGACATAACCAGCAGTTTATCGGCCATAGGATCGGCAAATTTCCCAAAATTGGTCACGACCTGCCATTTGCGCGCCAGATAGCCATCCAGGTAGTCTGTGATGCTGGCAAGGGCGAAAATGATTCCAGCTAGGATATGCATGGCTGGCGAATGCCCAAAAGTCAAAATCAAAATAAAGATTGGAATTAAGGCAATTCTTACAAGGGTTAAAGCGTTAGGGATATTTTCTTTTTTCATCATTCTTCCTTTATGATTCAATTGTAAGGGTAATTATAGCACTGTCGCTGGTCAAGGTAGATAGGTCTATTTTTTGACTGCCGACAGTGACAGTGACGCCTTTCACGACTCCTAGAGTTATTGTATAAGTTGTATTGGGAGAGAGTGTCACTGTTTGGCTTGATTGGGTTGGAGTAAGGGTTATACCCGCTGCCAAGTCCGTATTTGTCACACTAATCCAGCTTTGGGTGTTGCTCGCTGAGATTGTTAACTGAGTAGTTTGCGACTCGCCGCGATATTTTGCAGTTAAATAGTTTCCTTCTCCAGTGACTTCCAGCTTTTCTTTTGTTGAGCTAGAGTCTGTAGTGGAGGTCTCAGGTGGAGTTGAACGCTCTTCGAGACTTGAGCCAGAGACGAGACTGTAACTATCGGAGCTGGTAAACTGCGGAGTAGTTGTATGTGCATATTGCCAAACATAATAGGTGACAAAAATAATGATAGACAGGGCAACTACTAGGAAATAAAAGAGCGGAAGTGAAAAGGAACGATTTTTATATTTTCTGCTTCGAAATTCTTCGTTTTCAGCTAATTCAATTTCGTCATAAACGACAGTATTATCTGTGTCGTATGCCTCCAATAGAATCTGCTCGTCTAAATCCAGAGCCCAAGCGTATTTTCGTAGCAGGCTACGGACGTAAAAGGCATTCGGAAATTTTTCGTATTGATTGTTTTCAAGAGCCTTTAGGTAGTCAGTTTTTATATCTGTTTTTTTGGCTGCATCTGCTAAAGTAAGTTTTTGATTTACTCGAGCAAGTCTGAGTACCTCTCCTATCGTTTTTTTTTTCATAGGGATAGTCCTTTTCTCTTAGACATTATTCTAACAAAATTTTGAAATAAACTTGGAACTATTTTGGGAAAATAGTAAAATCTGTCATATCACACTGGTTAATAAAGCGACGTCCGACTTTTAAGACGTCATTTAAAGTGATATCCTGTAAAATCTTAGGTAAATCAAAAAGATTTTCCCCTTTTAAATGCGGTTCATACTGGGTTGCCATGTATTCAAGAGAATTCAGACCATGCAGAAGATCTCCAAACATTTCACTTTTAATCGTGTCTAGATGTGTTTCTGTGACATCTGGATCCTGAGTAAACTTCCGAATGGCTGAGCGGAATTGATGAGAAATTCCTACTGGTTCCTGCGTGTCCATAGTTAGGATGACAAAGTGGAAATCCTTTTCCACCTCTACTTCAAGAGTGAGCGAATTGTCAATCTTGCCATTTTCATACAGAGTCTGGAAACGCTTGGAAGTCCAACCAAACATCATGGCAAAAAGCAATTTCAGGGCAATTTTATAGCGATAAAGCTCCGTATCCTGTATCGCATCTTTCCCACGAATACCGATCGCCAATTTAGGACTGGCAACTTCCATCCGACTAGTAGCAGTTGGAATTACTGGCTGTAAGATGAGAGGCTCTTTTTCAATTGTTTCAGTTAATAATTTAGGAGATAAGGTCTCTTGTGTTTGTATGATATCTTCAAAAGTGGACTCCAAGTCGAAATTTCCAATGACAAATAAAGTCATGTTGGATGGACGGTAGAAAAGCTCGAAGTTTTCTGTTAGATCTTCTACAGTAATATCCATGATTGACTCTGTCGTTCCGGCGATATCTTCTGCTAGTGGAGTTTGAGGGTAGAGATTGCTCAAAGCACCAAAGAAGAGCCGATAATCTGGATCGTCTTGGTACATCTCGATTTCTTGCTGGATAATTCCTTGCTCACGCTGAACAGATGCTTCTGAAAAATTAGCTTGGGAAACGAGTTCCTGCAACAGCTTCAGATTTTCTGCTACACAGTTTGTCGTAGAAAACAGATAGCTGGTCCGTGTAAAGCTTGTAAAGGCATTACTTTCTGCGCCAAACTTGGTAAATTCCTGCAGCAAATCCTCGCCGTTTTCATGCTCGAATAATTTGTGCTCCAAAAAATGCGCAATCCCTGCTGGATAATGAGAAACTTGCTTTGTTTCACGTGAAACAACCTTAGTATCAACAGAGCCAAAATGTGTTGAGATGATGCCGTAGGTTTCATTAAAATCATTTTTAGGGAGTAGGTAAACCTGCAATCCATTTGCTAGTACCGCCCGATAGATGCTTTCTCCCACGGCTATATAATTGATTCTTTCTAGACCTGGATTATGCATTATTTCCCTTCCATAAAGTAAATCGCCTGTAATTTCAACTGCTGGGCTGCCTCTATAAGATCAGCTTTGCTGACATTGTCTAATGCTTTCAGCCAAGCCTCTAGTGATAGAAATTTTTTCCCTAGAACAGAGGACATGTAAGCACGCTCAATCAAGGTGTTTTGTCGATCCTGAGCTAGAAGTATTGAATTTTTCAGCATATTCTTGGTTTGCTCAAGCTCTTCATCTGTGAAATGCCCTCGCTTCAAATCTAGAATTTGGCGGTTGATTAAAGCGATGGTCTTTGTCCGATTTGCTCGGTCAATTCCAGCATAGATTCGCATCAAACCAGAAAAAATATCAAAACTACTAGAAATAGTGTAGGCTAGGCTCTCTTTTTCCCGAACATTGACAAAGAGCTTGGAGTGAGCAAATCCTCCCAATAAGCCGTTCAAAACAATTAGGGGCAGATGGCCTCTATCTCCATATTGACTAGAAAAATGGTAGGCCAGTTCAACAATGGACTGATGCACATCTCGCTGCTCCAGCTTTTCTCTAGTTATATTTGAATAGTTTTGCTGATAGCTAAGCTGTAAAGGCTGCTCTCGTTCAGAAAAATGGAATTCTTGGATTTTCTCACGGACAGCAATCTCATTGAAATCACCGATGAAGAAAAAATCGATTTGATCTTGATTTAGCATTTGCTGAAAAGCAGCGAAACTAGTTTCAGCTGTTTCTTTTTCAACAAGCTCGATTGTTGCCACACGCGGAATCCGCATTTCTGGTAAATCGTAAAATAAATTATTTAACTCTCTGTGAGCATGGTAGAAATGATTCTCAATTTCAGCTTCCAAGTCTGTTAAAACATTTCTCTTTTCAATTTCAAAGGTTTTAGTATCAAAAGCCTTTCCATTTGACAGAGGAAAAAAGAGACTAGCCTTCAAAAAATCTAGCATTTCATCTGCCAACATATTCTTACGGCTCAAGAATTGATCCCGCACGAAAGAAAGATTGATATCTAGATAATGCACTAATCCCCGTCGTGAAAGGCTTGTCGAGTAATTAGCACCGTATAAATTCGCTAATTTTTCTCGAAAGGCTTGCGATGTTGGATAAAGAGCATTTGAAGTCTCTAGCATGCTGGCCGTAAGAACCCGCCCAGCTATTGTTTTTTCAGACATAGGAGCTGAGAATCGCACTTTAATTTTATTGGTTTTAAATTTTTCTGATTGAATGAAGTGGAGATGTACTCCTTTTATGATTTCCATTGCGCTCCTCATACCGAATAATATAGACTTCTATTATAACACGAAATGCTATTTAATGCTTTGTAAGGATCGGCAATTTTAGTGATTAAAGCGTTTTCTGTTTTTCTAGTAAAACTTGTCCTTGAATGAGACTACCACTGAACAGTTTCTGCTTAAATTATGATATAATGACAAGGATTGAGGTGAAATATGGAATATAAATTATTTGACGAATACATTACTCTACAGGCTCTCTTAAAAGAAGTTGGCATTATTCAAAGTGGCGGAGCAATCAAGTCATTTTTAGCAGATAATCAGGTCTTTTTTAACGGCGAACTAGAAAATAGACGAGGGAAAAACTTAGAATTGGAGATGTCGTCTCTCTCCCAGACCAAGAGCTGGAAATTGTCCTCCTTGCTCCAAATCAGGAGGAAATTCTTGAACATCAAGAGGAGCAAGCAGAGAAAAAAAGAGTGGCAGACTTAGTTAAAACCATGAATAAGGACTTGAAAAAATCTCAACCAGCGAAAAAAGAAGAGAAGAAAAGAAAGCCCGAGCAGAAAAGCAAAAAAGCCCCTGTTCGCTTTCCAGGAACCTAAGCCATGTGGTTAAAAACGCTGAAAATTAAACATTTTCGTAATTACCAGTCTGCAGAGGTTGATTTTGATCCTGGCCTTAATATCTTTCTGGGGCAAAATGCACAGGGGAAAACTAATATTCTAGAAGCCATCTATTTTTTAGCCCTTACTCGCAGTCACCGTACCCGAACCGATAAGGATTTGATTCATTTCCAAGAAAAAAATCTTCAAATTTCGGGAATTATTGAAAAAACAGCGGGTAAAATCCCACTTGACATCGAGTTGACACCAAAGGGGAGAATCACCAAAATAAATCATTTAAAACAAGGTAAATTATCAGATTATATAGGGGTTGTCAACGTTGTCTTGTTTGCTCCAGAAGATTTACAGCTCATTAAAGGTGCCCCTGCTTTACGCCGAAAATTTATTGATATTGAGCTTGGGCAAATCAAGCCCATCTACCTTGCTGACTTATCTGGCTATAATCATGTGCTCAAGCAAAGAAATGCTTATCTTAAGGCCAATGACAAGATAGATGAAACCTTTCTTTCTGTTTTAGATGAGCAACTGATTGATTTTGGTTGTCGTGTCATGCAACATCGCTTAGACTTTATTGAAAAGCTAGAGGGTTTTGCTCAGGAAAGTCATAGCGATATTTCTCAAGGGAAAGAGAAATTGACAATCAAGTATGTATCCTCTGTTCCGTTTTCGTGTCTCGAAGACTTGGAAGCTTCTTTTCGAGCAGCCTTATCAGAAAGCTGTGGACGCGATCTTTTCAAAAAAAATACAGGTGTCGGACCTCACCGAGATGATATCAACTTTTTTATCAATGATATGGAAGCCGGATTTGGTAGCCAAGGCCAACATCGTAGCGTTGTCCTATCTCTCAAGTTAGCTGAAATTAAACTCATCGAGAATCTTACAAAAGATACTCCAATATTATTGCTTGACGATGTAATGAGCGAGCTTGACAACATGCGTCAACTTAAATTATTAGAAACCATCTCTCAAAACATCCAGACTTTTATCACGACAACTAGCTTAGATCACTTACATAATCTACCAGAAGATATTAATATTTTTCAGATAAGTCAAGGCGTCATTAAGAAAGAAGAGAACCTTAGCTTTACAAATAAGTAAAATAGTTGTAAATATGATTTACAGATTTGTAAACTAAAAAACAGCCTTATCAAGGAGTTGACAAGGTTGTTTTTATTTATAATTTTATTGGACAGAGTAGTTTGGAGCTTCATTTGTGATTTGTACATCGTGAGGGTGACTTTCTTTCAAACCAGCACCACTCATCTCAATAAATTGAGCATTTTCATGAAGTTCTTGTAGGTTAGCTGCACCGACATATCCCATACCAGAACGGATCCCGCCCAACATTTGGAAGACGATATCTGCAGCCGCTCCTTTATAAGCTACACGCCCTTCAATTCCTTCTGGAACTAGCTTATTAGCTTCATTGACAGAACCTTGGAAGTAGCGATCGCTGGAACCTTTCTTCATAGCTGCGATAGAGCCCATTCCACGATAAGTTTTAAATTTACGTCCTTGGAAGATTTCAGTTTCACCTGGCGCTTCGTCTGTTCCAGCAAACATGGATCCAAGCATAACTGCATTTCCACCTGCAGCAAGGGCTTTGACGATATCACCTGAATACTTGATTCCTCCATCGGCAATAATGGTTTTTCCATACTCACGCGCAACTGCAGCTGCATCGTAGATTGCTGTGACTTGTGGTACACCGACACCGGCAATGACACGAGTTGTACAGATAGAACCTGGTCCGATTCCGACCTTAACCACATCAACACCTGCTTCATAAAGAGCGCGTGCTCCTTCAGCAGTTGCGATATTACCCGCAATCAAGGTGCGGTCTGGGAAGTGTGCACGAATTTCAGCAATTTTACGTAGAACGCCAGCAGAATGACCGTGTGCTGTATCAATAACAATGGCATCTGCTCCCGCTTCGAAGAGGGCTTCTGCACGCTCAAAAGTATCTGAAGTTACACCAACGGCCCCCGCAACTAGTAGACGACCAAATTCATCCTTGGCTGCATTTGGAAACTCAATCACTTTTTCAATATCTTTAATGGTGATAAGACCAGAGAGGCGACCGTTTTCATCTACTAAAGGTAGTTTTTCAATTCGGTGTTCTTGCAAGATTCTTTCAGCCGTTGTTAGATCAGTTCCGACTGGGGCTGTAACAAGATTTTCACTAGTCATGTGATTAGAAATTGGTTGATTGTAATCTGAAATAAAGCGCAAATCGCGGTTGGTTAAGATACCAACCAATTTACGATTTTCCATCGTTTCAACCACTGGTACCCCACTGATGCGGTAGCGTCCCATCAATTCATCCGCTTCAGCAATTGTATGATTAGGAGTCAGGAAGAATGGATCAATAATGACACCATTTTCAGAACGTTTTACCTTACGAACCTCATCAGCCTGCTGTGCAATAGACATATTTTTGTGGATGACACCTAGACCGCCGGCACGGGCAATGGCGATCGCCATTTGACTTTCGGTAACTGTATCCATAGCCGCAGTAATAATTGGGATATTTAATTTTAAATTCTCAGCAAGTTTTGTACTTAAATCAGCATCATTTGGCAACACGTGACTTTCAGCTGGAATAAGCAATACGTCATCAAAGGTAAAACCTTTTTTCAAAAATTTAGTGTCCCAGTTAGACATCCACAGTTTCCTCTTTTCTTATATATTGAGCAAGGCTCGTCTTTTTATTGTTAATATCATACCATTCTATAGGCATTTGTCAATGATTATTATGCAAAAATTAAAAACCATCTCTTTTTCAGGTAAAAGACGATGGTTTTTGATGTAATCTGCTATTATTGTTCGTTATTTAAAGTAATTAATTCCCATTGCATTTTTGACTTCTGACAGGGTTTGTCCAGCAACTTGTCGAGCACGATCACTGCCTTCTTTCAGCATGTCATAAACTTGCCCCATGTCTTTTGCAAACTCAAGTCGACGCTCTCTGATTGGTCCTAATTCCCGCTCTAAAATCTCTAAGAGATAGCGTTTAGTTTTGACATCACCCAGACCACCACGTTGGTAGTGTTCTTTCATAGCCACAATTTCAGCAGCATCTTCTGGTCGACCAAAAACATCCAGATAATGGAAAACCATATTACCTTCGATTTTTCCTGGATCTTCAACTTTGATGTGGTCGGGATCGGTATACATGCTCATGACCTTTTTCTTGAGAGTATCCATATCATCCGCTAGATAAATCCCATTGTTCAATGATTTGGACATTTTAGCATTGCCATCAAGCCCTGGCAGACGACCAGCCGCTTCATTTTCTGGATAGATGCCTTCTGGCTCCACCAAAACTTCACAGTCATAGGCATGATTGAAGGAACGAACAATTTCACGTGTCTGCTCAATCATCGGTTTTTGGTCATTTCCGACAGGTACATAATTGGCCTTAAAGGCTGTAATGTCAGCTGCTTGAGAGATAGGATAAACCAAAAATCCAGTTGGGATACTTTCTCCAAATCCTTTCTGAGCAATTTCTGTCTTGACTGTCGGATTGCGCTCTAAACGAGCTAAAGACACCAAATTCATGTAGTACATTGACAGTTCTGCCAACTCTGGAATTTGACTCTGGATGAAAATAGTTGCTTTTTTTGGATCCAGTCCAGCTGCTAGATAGTCTAAGGCTACATTGCCAATGGATTCTACAATCGTTTGTGGATCTTTCGCATGGTCTGTCAGAGCTTGTTGATCCGCCAGAAAAACAAACATCTCATACTTGTCTTGATTTTGTAAAAGGACACGGTTACGTAGACTTCCTACATAATGACCAATATGTAATTTTCCAGTCGGACGGTCTCCAGTTAAAATAATGGGTTTTGTCATTGCTTGCTCCTCAATTAGTATTGCTCTCATTATATCATTTTCAAAGAAAATGCGGAAGAAGCTAGAAGAAAAAAGAAGAAACGCAGCTCAAAAAACAATTGATTGACAATATGTTTACAGTACATTTACAAGATTTACGGCATATTTATCTCATAAAATAGTTTTTACCTATAATAATTTGAAAAAAGAAGAATTTTCTAGTAAAATGGAGGAGATTACATATATAGGAGAAAATCATTGCTTACAGTATCTGATGTGTCACTGCGTTTCAGTGATCGAAAATTATTTGATGAAGTAAATATTAAATTTACAGAAGGAAACACTTATGGCCTGATTGGTGCGAATGGTGCGGGTAAGTCCACCTTCTTGAAAATTTTAGCTGGAGATATTGAGCCGACGACAGGCCATGTTTCTTTGGGGCCAGATGAGCGACTTTCTGTTTTGCGTCAAAATCACTTTGACTATGAGGATGAGCGGGCCATTGATGTTGTTATCATGGGGAATGAGCACCTTTATAATATCATGAAGGAAAAAGATGCCATCTATATGAAGCCTGACTTTTCTGACGAGGATGGGGTTCGAGCGGCTGAACTGGAAGGTGAATTTGCTGAGTTGGGTGGCTGGGAAGCTGAAAGTGAAGCTTCTCAATTGCTACAAAATCTCAATATTCCAGAAGACTTGCATTACCAAAATATGAGTGAACTGACGAACGGCGACAAGGTCAAAGTTCTTCTTGCCAAGGCTCTTTTTGGTAAACCTGATGTCTTGCTTCTAGACGAGCCGACCAATGGTTTGGATATTCAATCCATTACTTGGTTGGAAGATTTCTTGATTGACTTTGACAATACAGTTATTGTCGTATCCCACGACCGTCACTTCTTAAATAAAGTTTGTACCCACATGGCCGACCTTGATTTTGGTAAGATCAAACTTTATGTCGGAAACTATGATTTCTGGAAAGAATCAAGTGAATTGGCAGCTAAGTTGCTCGCTGACCGAAATGCTAAGGCGGAAGAAAAAATTAAGCAATTGCAAGAGTTTGTTGCTCGCTTCTCAGCCAATGCTTCCAAGTCTAAACAGGCAACATCTCGTAAAAAGATGCTAGATAAGATTGAATTGGAAGAAATTGTTCCGTCAAGTCGGAAATATCCATTTATCAGCTTTAAAGCGGAGCGTGAAATCGGGAACGATCTCTTGACAGTAGAAAATCTTTCTGTCAAGATTGACGGCGAAACCATTCTTGACAACATCAGCTTTATCCTGCGTCCTGGCGATAAGACAGCTTTGATTGGACAAAATGATATTCAGACAACTGCCTTGATTCGTGCCTTGATGGGAGATATCGACTATGAAGGAACTGTCAAGTGGGGCGTTACAACCAGTCGTTCTTATTTGCCAAAAGATAATTCTCGCGACTTTGCGGGCGGTGAATCTATTCTTGATTGGCTCCGTCAATTTGCGAGCAAGGAAGAAGATGATAATACTTTCCTTCGCGGTTTCTTGGGTCGGATGCTCTTCTCTGGCGATGAGGTTAACAAGTCTGTCAACGTCTTGTCAGGTGGAGAAAAAGTTCGGGTTATGCTGTCTAAACTGATGCTTCTCAAGTCAAATGTTTTGGTCTTGGACGATCCTACTAATCACTTGGATCTGGAATCTATTTCTAGTCTGAATGATGGTTTGAAGAACTTTAAAGAGTCGATCATTTTTGCCAGCCATGACCATGAGTTTATTCAAACCTTGGCCAACCATATCATCGTTCTCTCAAAAAATGGTGTGATTGACCGCATTGACGAAACTTATGATGAATTTTTGGAAAATCAAGAAGTTCAGGCAAAAGTCAAAGAACTTTGGAAAGATTAATGAGTTGTCAACATAAGTTGAC
Source organism: Streptococcus cristatus AS 1.3089 (assembly GCF_000385925.1). Classification (NCBI taxonomy): domain Bacteria; kingdom Bacillati; phylum Bacillota; class Bacilli; order Lactobacillales; family Streptococcaceae; genus Streptococcus; species Streptococcus cristatus. Next base: position 2,121,038 of record NC_021175.1, on the reverse strand, counting down.
AGAGGTTTACAGAGGCATGAAACAACGTTTCGGCCTCTTTCTCTATAAGAAACATGGAAAAAATCAGATATTTTTTTAAGAAAAATTGGCTTTATTTGGCTTCCTTCATCTTACCTTTTCTCATTATGTGTTTCGTTTATCTGAGTCAAGGTATTTACTGGGGAAGCGATACTTCGCCGTTACTTGGAGACGGCTTCCATCAGTATGTTGTATTTGATACGACCTTGAGGAATATCCTTCATGGAACGGATAGTCTTTTTTACACATTTTCAAGTGGATTAGGGCAAAATTTTTATGCTCTCTCCAGCTATTATCTAGGAAGTTTCCTTTCCCCCTTCGTCTACTTTTTCGATTTAAAATCAATGCCGGATGCGGTCTACTTGTTTACTCTTATCAAGTTTGGCTTGATTGGCTTGACAACTTGTATCAGTATTAAAGGGATCTTTAAAAAAATTCCAGAAACACTAATCTTGATTCTGTCAACTTCCTTTGCCTTGATGAGTTTCTCAGTCAGTCAACTAGAAATTAAAACTTGGTTAGATGTATTTATATTGGTACCCCTTATCATCTTTGGTTTGCACAAGTTGATGAATGGACAAGGGAGAGTTTTATACTTTACAAGCTTGTCAATTCTCTTTATCCAGAATTATTATTTTGGTTACATGATGGCTCTGTTTTTAGTTCTTTGGTATCTCGTTCAGCTTTCTTGGGACTTTAAGGCCAGGATTCGGTCTTTCCCTGATTTTGCTATCGTGTCAATATTAGCAGGGCTTACTAGTCTAATTATGATTTTGCCGACTTATCTAGATCTGAGTTCACATGGTGAGACCTTGACAAAGGTTGAAGGTTTGTTTACTGAAAAAAGTTGGTATCTAGATATTTTTGCTAAAAATTTTATAGGAAGTTTTGACACAACTAAGTATGGCTCTATTCCTATGATTTATGTTGGTCTATTTCCTCTTATTTTAAGTATCTTGTTTTTCACGATAAAAAGTATTAAGCTTCGCGTGAAACTGGCCTATATTTTGTTGATTGGCATTTTTATAGTGAGCTTCCGACTGCAGTATTTGGATTTACTCTGGCAGGGAATGCATGCGCCAAATATGTTTTTACATCGCTATTCTTGGCTTTTTTCTCTTCTTATCATTTTGATGGCGGCAGAAACGCTCAATCGTTTGGAGGAAGTTAAATGGTGGCAAGTATTCCTTAGCTTCCTGCTCATTTCTTTTGGTTTTCTAGCCACCTTATACTATGGTAAACGCTATGATTTTCTTGGTCCTGAAACTTACATTTTTACTTTAGAGTTTTTCTTTGCCTATCTTTTAATCAGCTTTGCTTTCATTCGTTGTCACGTTAGGCAGAGTATGTTTACACTATCTTTATTGTTTTTTGTAATTTTTGAGCTCACCTTAAACTCTTATTATCAGGTCGATGGTATTGCTAAAGAATGGGTCTTTGCAAGTCGTTCTTCTTATTCTAAAAAGATGGATGAAATTGACAAACTTGTCAAGTATAATAAGAGGGAAAATAGAGATTTCTTTCGAAAAGAGAGGCTTGATCCTCAGACTGGGAATGACAGTATGAAATTTAATTATAATGGAATTTCTCAATTTTCATCAGTCAGAAATACGCAAGCTAGCTCGACTTTAGATAAATTAGGATTTAAATCGGCAGGAACGAATCTCAATCTCCGCTATCAAAATAATACTATTTTGATGGATAGCATCTTTGCTGTAAAGTATAATTTGTCTGAAAAAGACCCACAGAAATTTGGTTTTTCTGCAGAGAAGACTGAGAGGTTAATGACACTGTATGAAAATAATTATGCTTTGGGCTTGGCTTTCTTAACTAATGATATTTACACAGATGTCAAGTTTACAAATTTGACACTTGACAATCAAACAGCCTTTTTAAATCAATTATCAGGTTTGAGTCATAAATATTATGAGCGGATTTCTATAGTTGGTAATGAGGCAGAGACTGAGGGAAAAGTAACTGCAAGCATCGAAAATGATAGTCAATTAAGTTATGCTAGCATAACCTATACAATTGAGGTAGCTGCAGGTAGTCAAGTCTATGTCAACCTTTCAGATCTTGATTTTTCAAACGATAATCAAACGGATGTCAATATCACTGTAAATGGAATCACGAATCGTTACTCAACTCACAATGTTTTCCCATTTTTGAATATTGGATATTTTAAGGAAGCACAGACGGTTTCTATCCAATTTTCTTTTCCAGAGAATCGGACTGTGACTTTTAACCAGCCAGAATTTTTCTCTGTGGATGTGAATAAATATCAGCAGTTAATAAGTAAATTGAAAGAACAAGAAGTTTCTGTGACGACAAAATCCAATACGGTAACGGTTGATTATCATGCAGATAGAGACAGTTCTCTCTTTTTCACCATTCCTTATGATAAGGGCTGGACGGCTAGTGTGAATGGCAAGAAGGTTCCGTTAAAACGTGCGCAAAATGGTTTTATGAAACTTGATGTGGGTAGAGGAGCGGGTAGAGTTACTCTATCATTTATTCCAAGGGGATTAAAGGAAGGTACAGTAGCCTTCATTTTCGGTATAGTTCTATTTTTCTTCTACGATAGAGTTCGATTTAAATGGAGAAAAAAACATAGAGATAGTTCAGCATAGCCTTTACATCATCAAAAACCTTTAGAATATAGGTCTGTTTTTACAAGTTCTTCAATAGTCTGTAATATAATTCATCAAAGTAATAAAGTTCTGTAATACTTTTGCTTTAGGATAGATATATCACAGAAAAGGAGAATTCTAAACATGAATTTGTATTTTAAAAATAGAATGATGAAAGCAGGCTTACTCAGTTTGATGGCAGGAGCTGCTGCTTTGCTTCCGATTGTAGCCAATGCAGAAAGTTATACTGTCAAGTCAGGTGACACATTGTCCGCGATTGCTGCTTCTCATCAGACGACTGTTGACAAGATTGCGCAAAAAAACAAGATCAGCAATATCAATCTGATTAGTGTTGGACAGGTTTTAGAGCTGGACGATGATGTGTCTGAGCAAATGACTGTTGAAAAATCAGATAAGACTGAGCAATCTACTGTAAACCCAAGTTCTGACTTGAGTGCTGAGGATGCAGAATCCAAGGAGTGGATTGCTCAAAAAGAATCCAGCGGCAGTTATACAGCGCAAAATGGGCAATACTATGGTCGCTATCAGTTGACTATTACCTATCTAAATGGAGATTTGTCACCAGAAAATCAAGAGAAGACAGCGGATGCTTATGTAGCAGGTCGCTATGGTTCATGGTCGGCTGCTAAAAATTTCTGGTTAGCAAATGGCTGGTATTAAAACTTTATTTAGAAATATGTTTATAGGGATTGGAATTTGCATTCTAGTCCCTTTTTGTAATTACTAGTAAATTCTTGGTTGGGATATGATGTTTTGTATCAAGTTATTTACAATGCTGTAAACTTACTTGACAACTTGAAATACTCATCAGATTGAGCCAAAGGTTATCCGTTGTTCTCCTTGCTAAATCATGCTATAATAGACCTTGCTCAAGCGACCTTCAATCGTTGAAAGCACAGCACGACCTTCAATCGTGAAATAACGAAAAGATGGGAGAACACAATGAGTGATAACTCTAAGACTCGTGTCGTCGTTGGTATGAGCGGAGGTGTCGATTCATCAGTAACTGCTTTACTCTTGAAAGAGCAAGGTTATGATGTAATTGGCATCTTCATGAAAAACTGGGACGATACAGATGAATTTGGTGTCTGCACAGCTACGGAAGATTACAAGGATGTAGCTGCTGTTGCAGATCAGATTGGCATTCCTTACTACTCTGTCAACTTTGAAAAAGAGTACTGGGATCGCGTTTTTGAATACTTCTTGGCAGAATACAGAGCTGGTAGGACTCCAAATCCAGATGTCATGTGTAACAAGGAAATCAAGTTCAAGGCCTTTTTGGACTATGCCATGACCTTGGGGGCAGACTATGTGGCGACTGGGCACTATGCCCGTGTGGCGCGTGATGAGGATGGCATTGTTCATATGCTTCGTGGTGTGGACAATGGCAAAGACCAGACCTATTTCCTCAGCCAACTTTCGCAAGAACAACTGCAAAAAACCATGTTCCCCTTGGGACATTTGGAAAAACCTGAAGTTCGCAGACTAGCAGAAGAAGCAGGCCTTGCGACTTCTAAGAAGAAAGACTCAACAGGGATTTGTTTTATTGGAGAAAAGAACTTTAAAGAATTTCTGAGTCAATATTTACCAGCCCAGCCTGGTCGAATGATGACCTTGGAAGGCCGAGATATGGGCCAGCATGCTGGGTTGATGTATTATACCATTGGACAGCGAGGTGGTCTTGGAATTGGTGGTCAGCAGGGCGGTGACAACGAGCCTTGGTTTGTAGTCGGAAAAGACCTTAGCCAAAATATTCTTTATGTCGGTCAAGGATTTTATCATGACAATTTGATGTCAACTAGCCTTGACGCTAGTCAGGTTCATTTCACAAAAGAAATGCCAGAGGAATTTACTATGGAATGTACAGCTAAGTTCCGTTATCGTCAGCCAGATTCCAAGGTGACAGTTACTGTGAAGGGTGACAAGGCAGTTGTCAACTTCGATCAACCACAAAGGGCAGTTACTCCAGGTCAAGCAGTCGTTTTCTATAATGGAGAAGAGTGCTTAGGTGGAGGATTGATTGACAGAGCTTATAAAAATGGTCAAGTCTTGCAGTACATTTAAGTAACTACAAGAGGAGCGAGAATGTTTCATTTTTTTAATAAAAAGACTGGTAAGAAGGACGGACTTGAAACTCTTTCTGACTATAAGAAGCAGTATTTGCATGAGAAAACGACAGAATCCATAGAGGCACTATTTAAGGTATTAAATCAATCTAAGGTTTGGGTTCCCTTCAATGCTTATCTAATGGATGAGAGCGAAGGTCAAGAAGGTGTTCGCCTAAAACCCGATATTCTGCAAAAGGGAGATGATTATTTCTATCCCTGTTTCTCAAACGAGCAAGAGATTCCAAAAGAATACTATGATCACTTTTCTTGGTTGCAACTGCCTGTCACAGATTGTTTGTTTGCAGTTGAAGGCAGAGGGAGATTTGCATTAAGAGGGATTGTTCTGGATGCATTCTCTGAATCTGTCGAGATTGATAAAGAAGCTTTTGAAGCGATTCGCCAATCTTAGTTGCTTTAGATTGACAATTTCGCTCAATTTGCTACAATAAGATAAGCAATACCTATGATGGTCAAAGCTCATGGATGTTGCAGGCTTTTTGTCCTGCACTTCTGGAGACTTGGCCTTTTTTGGTGAAAAAATGAAGGAAAAAGAAATGACACACAATTTTACTGAAAGTTATGATATTGTCGTAATTGGAGCAGGGCACGCTGGAGTTGAGGCGTCTCTGGCTGCCAGTCGTATGGGCTGTAAAGTGCTGCTGGCAACCCTTAATATTGAGATGCTGGCTTTTATGCCTTGTAATCCATCTATCGGAGGGTCTGCTAAAGGGATTGTTGTCCGTGAAGTAGATGCTTTGGGCGGCGAAATGGCCAAGAATATTGACAAGAGCTATATCCAGATGAAGATGCTCAACACGGGTAAGGGACCTGCAGTGCGGGCTCTTCGGGCGCAGGCGGATAAGGAAGTCTACTCCAAAGAAATGCGTAAGACTGTCGAAAATCAAGAAAATCTGACCTTGCGGCAAACCATGATTAATGAAATCTTGGTAGAAGATGGTAAGGTCATTGGGGTTAAGACAGCGACCAATCAGGAATTTGCAGCTAAAGCCGTCATTGTGACGACGGGAACAGCCTTGCGGGGCGAAATTATCATTGGTGATCTCAAGTATTCATCAGGTCCTAACCACAGTCTGGCAGCCATTCCTTTGGCTGATAACCTGCGGGATCTAGGTTTTGAAATTGGTCGTTTTAAGACTGGAACGCCTCCACGTGTCAAGGCTTCATCGATCAATTATGATGTGACCGAGATTCAGCCAGGTGATGAAAAGGCCAATCATTTCTCTTATACGTCTCGTGATGAAGACTATGTGAAAGATCAAGTTCCTTGCTGGTTGACTTATACCAATGCGGAAAGTCATGAAATCATCCAAAATAACCTGCATCGGGCGCCTATGTTTTCAGGAATAGTCAAGGGTGTGGGGCCACGCTATTGCCCGTCTATTGAGGATAAAATCGTCCGTTTTGCGGACAAAGAACGCCACCAGCTTTTCCTAGAGCCTGAAGGTCGTGATACAGAAGAAGTTTATGTGCAGGGGCTGTCAACCAGTCTGCCAGAAGATGTACAGAAGGACTTGGTTCACTCTATCAAGGGTCTAGAAAATGCTGAGATGATGCGGACAGGTTATGCCATTGAGTACGATATGATTATGCCCCACCAGTTGCGGGCAACCTTGGAAACCAAGAAAATTTCTGGACTCTTTACAGCAGGTCAGACCAATGGGACTTCTGGCTATGAAGAAGCTGCAGGTCAAGGGATTATCGCTGGGATTAATGCGGCCTTGAAAATCCAAGGTAAGCCGGAGTTAATCTTGAAGCGTAGTGATGGTTACATTGGAGTCATGATTGATGATTTGGTGACCAAGGGAACCGTAGAACCATATCGACTCTTGACTAGCCGAGCGGAGTACCGTTTGATTCTCCGCCATGACAATGCTGATATGCGTTTGACAGAGATTGGCCGAGAAATAGGTCTGGTAGATGATGAGCGCTGGGCTCGTTTCGAGATTAAAAAGAATCGATTTGACAATGAAATGAAGCGTTTGGAATCTATCAAGCTGAAGCCTGTCAAGGAAACCAATGCCAAGGTAGAAGAGCTTGGCTTTAAGCCTCTGACAGATGCGGTAACTGCCAAAGAATTTATGCGGCGTCCAGAAGTTTCTTACCAAGATGTGATTCAGTTCATTGGTCCAGCGGCAGAGGAGCTTGATGAGAAGATTATTGAGCTACTTGAGACAGAGATTAAGTACGAGGGCTATATTTCCAAAGCTCTTGATCAGGTTGAAAAGATGAAGCGTATGGAAGAGAAGCGGATTCCAGCCAATATTGACTGGGATGATATTGACTCGATTGCGACAGAAGCACGACAGAAGTTTAAGAAAATCAATCCAGAAACAATTGGTCAGGCTAGTCGTATTTCGGGTGTCAATCCAGCAGATATTTCTATTTTGATGGTTTATTTGGAAGGTAAATCTAGAAGCATTTCTAAAAATCAAGCAAAATGATAAGCTATCGACGCACTGTCTTAAAAGAGGGTGCGTTTTTGTATGGTTTACACTTTTGTAAACGGTGGTTGACAAAAGAAACTCTTGATATAAAACAAAGTTTACACAAGTTGTCAATTATTGAAATCCTAAAGTTTACAATGTTTACAGGGTCTGAAAGCGATTTACAAGTTCTTATCTGAAAAGAATCCTAGCGACTTGACTCTGTCTTGCTTTACAAGTGTCCAAGGGCAGTGAAAACTCGCTTTTTTTAAGAAAATATGGTAAAATGGCGCAATAAGAGGTTTTTTAATGAAAAAAATTCGTTTTGCCCCAAGCCACTTGGCAATAGCGGGGGTTACTTCCTTTATCATATTAGCTATTTGTTTGCGCCTTTTTGGTGATAGTTTTGCTATGCTGGCTTCTCTTTTCATAGTGCTGGCGCTTTTGGTTGGGCTATTTATTCAGCAGCAGAGAATGTCCGAATTGGACGAGCTTGAGCAGATTCGCTATGTCAATCATCAAGCAGAGAGAAGTTTAGCTTCTTTGTTGGATAAGATGCCAGTTGGTGTGATTAAAATCAATGAAAACAGTGGAGATGTGGACTGGTTCAATCCGTATGCTGAATTGATTTTTACAACGGATGAGGGTGAGCTAGATAGCGATCTCCTGCAGGAAATTATCCACATTGCTGCTTCAAAAGCGGGTAGTTATGCAACAGTGGGAGATAATCAATATTCTGTTTATTTTGATTCAGCTTCTAGCGTCCTGTATTTTTTTGATGCATCAAATGAGTATGAAGCGACAGTTGGACTAGTTACAACGCGGCCAGTTATCGGTATCGTTTCGGTTGATAATTATGACGACTTGGAAGATGCCGTTTCAGACTCGGATATCAGCCATGTCAACAGTTTTGTTGCCAACTTTGTTGCAGAGTTTTCTGATCAATTTCACATGTTTTACCGTCGGGTGGGGATGGATCGCTATTATCTATTTACGGATTATACGGTTTTGGAACAACTGATGGATAGTAAATTTTCGATTATTGATCAATTTCGGACAGAAGCTAAGAATCGAAAACTTCCTCTGACGCTTAGTATGGGCTTTTCTTACGGGGATGGCAAGCATGATGAAATTGGTAAGACAGCGCTCCTCAATCTTAACCTAGCAGAGGTTCGGGGTGGTGACCAAGCGGTTGTCAAAGAGAATGACGAGACCAAGAATCCAGTTTACTTCGGTGGTGGAACGGCTGCATCTGTTAAGCGTACGCGCACGCGTACTAGAGCCATGATGACAGCTATTTCGGATAAAATCAAGAGTGTGGATCAGGTTTTTGTGGTTGGCCACCGCAATCTTGACATGGATGCTTTAGGCTCTGCTGTTGGTATGCAGCTTTTTGCCAGCAATATCATTGAGAAAGCTTATGTTGTGTATGATGACCAACAGATGGGCTCAGACATCTATCGCTCCATTCAAAAATTGACGTCGGAAGGCGCTGATTATCTTTTGTCGATTTCGGAAGCCATGAACCGAGTGACCAGTCGTTCGCTCTTGATAATGGTGGACCACTCGAAGCTAGCTTTAACGCTTTCAAGGGAATTATTTGACCGATTTAGTCAGACGATTGTGGTGGATCATCACCGCCGCGATGAGGATTTCCCTGAAAATGCAGTTATCGCCTATATTGAAAGTGGAGCTAGTAGCGCCAGCGAATTGGTAACGGAGCTGATTCAGTTTCAAAATTCCAAGAAGAATCGCCTGAATAAAATTCAAGCCAGCCTGCTCATGGCTGGAATTATGCTGGATACCAAGAAATTCACTTCCAGAGTGACGAGCCGAACCTTTGATGTAGCCAGTTATTTGCGGGCTCGGGGCAGTGATAGTGTTGTCATTCAGGATATTTCTTCGACGAATTTTGAAGAGTATCGAGCAGTCAATGAGCTGATTTTGACTGGTAAGAAGCTTTTGCCAAATGTGATTGTAGCAGCGGGTCCTGAAAATGCCAGCTATGATACAGTCGTCATTAGTAAGGCGGCTGACACCATGCTTGCTATGTCGGGCATTGAAGCAACATTTGTAGTTAGCAAAAATACTGAGGGTTACGTATCCATTTCAGCTCGTAGTCGCAGCAAGATCAATGTCCAGCGGATTATGGAGAAAATGGGTGGTGGCGGCCACTTTAATCTAGCAGCAGCGCAAGTCAGCGATCAAACGGTTGCTGAAGTCACTCAGCGTCTAAATCAAGAGATTATGGATCAAGTGATGGATAATGAAGAATCACTAGAAAAGGAGAAATAAAATGAAAGTTATTTTTTTAGCAGATGTAAAAGGAAAAGGGAAAAAAGGGGAAATCAAGGAAGTGCCTACTGGCTACGCTCAAAATTTCTTAATCAAGAAAAACTTGGCTAAGGAAGCAACTGCACAAGCTATTGGGGAGTTGAGAGGAAAGCAAAAATCTCAAGAAAAAGCCCACGCAGAAATGGTAGCAGAGGCTCAAGCTATCAAAGCGAAGTTGGAAGAAGAAGCAACGGTTGTTGCGTTTACAGAGAAGGTCGGCCCAGACGGACGGACTTTTGGTTCGATTACTAACAAGAAAATTGCTGATGAACTACAAAAGCAATTTGGCCTAAAAATTGACAAACGGAATATCAAGGTTGATTCTCCCATTCGTTCGATTGGTCTGATTGATGTTCCTGTAAAGATTTACCAAGATGTGACAGGTGTGATTCGCCTGCGGGTTACTGAAGGGTAGAAAGGGAATAAAGGAAGGATTCACCTATGGCAGAGATTGATGAGTTGCGAGCTCAGCCTCAAGATATTTTAGCAGAGCAGTCTGTACTAGGGGCCATTTTCATCGATGAGAGCAAACTGGTCTTTGTCCGTGAATATATTGAGCCTGGAGATTTCTTTAAATATGCTCATCGGCTGATTTTTAAGGCCATGATTGACTTGGCAGACCGTGGGGATGCTATCGATGCGACCACCGTCCGCAATATTTTGGATAGCCAAGGCGACTTGCAGAATATTGGCGGTTTGAGCTATCTGGTGGAGGTCGTTAACTCTGTGCCGACTTCTGCCAATGCAGAGTATTATGCTAAGATCGTCTCTGAAAAAGCAATCTTGCGTCGGCTGATTTCGCGTTTAACGGAATCCATCAACCAAGCCTATGATGGAGAGAGACCATCCGAGGAAATCATTGCGGGTGCGGAAAAGGCCCTGATTGATGTCAGTGAAACGGCCAGCCGTAGCGGTTTTAAAACCATTCAGGACATTCTAAATCTTAACTTCGCTAGTCTGGAAGCTCGTTCTCAGCAAACTACTGATATTACAGGGATTGCGACAGGTTACCGTGAGCTGGATAAGATGACGACTGGCTTGCACGAAGAAGAGTTAATCATCCTAGCTGCTCGTCCTGCGGTCGGAAAGACGGCCTTTGCCCTCAATATCGCCCAGAATATCGGGACTAAGCTGGATAAGACGGTGGCTATCTTCTCCCTAGAAATGGGGGCAGAGAGTCTGGTGGACCGGATGCTGGCCTCAGAAGGAGTGATTAATTCTCACTCTATTCGTACAGGGCAACTGACAGATGAAGAGTGGCAGAAATATACCATTGCGACAGCTAATCTGGCCAATGCTAGTATTTATATTGATGATACGCCAGGGATTCGGATTACAGAGATTCGTTCGCGAGCTCGTAAGTTGTCTCAGGAGACAGGCAATCTTGGCCTGATTTTGATTGACTACCTGCAATTGATTACAGGAACGGGTCGTGAAAACCGCCAGCAGGAAGTTTCAGAAATTTCCCGCCAGCTTAAGATTTTGGCTAAAGAGCTCAAGGTTCCGGTTATTGCGCTGAGTCAGCTCTCGCGTGGCGTGGAGCAGCGGCAGGATAAGCGACCAGTGCTGTCTGATATTCGGGAATCTGGATCTATTGAGCAGGATGCGGATATCGTAGCCTTTCTTTACCGGGATGACTATTATGAGCGGGCCGGTGAGGAAGAGGAAGGCATTCCGAATAATAAGGTCGAAGTCATTATTGAGAAGAACCGGAGCGGAGCGCGTGGAACGGTTGAGCTAATTTTCCAAAAAGAATATAATAAGTTTTCAAGTATTTCTAAAAGAGAGGATGTATAGTATGAGTGATGCATTTACAGATGTGGCAAAAATGAAGAAAATCAAGGAGGACATCAAGGCTCACGAGGGGCAGATGGTGGAAATGACCTTGGAAAATGGCCGTAAGCGCCAAAAAAGCAAACAAGGTCGCTTGATTGAAGTGTATCCTTCTCTATTTATTGTTGAGTATGAAAATGAAGGGGGCCAACCAGGTGAAATTGCTAACACCTATGTGGAGTCCTATACTTACTCAGATATTTTGACAGAGAAAAATTTAATTCGCTATTTTGACCAAGAATAACATGTGATTCCAGAACTTTGTATTGCTTCCTAGAGTTGGGTAAAACCCAACTCTAGGAACAGTTCATTTCTGGGATTTTTCTTAACCTAAACATACTATACTAGAGATAGTCAAGGTCGGTTGGAATGGTTGGCATGAGCTGGAACTTACGAAAGCTTCTATAAAAGGGAAAGTGCTGGTGAAGGAAATGATAAAAAACTTGGTTTTTGACTTAGGAAATGTCTTGATTGAATGGAATTCTGAGAAAATCTTGACCTCTTTTGAACCTGAGAAAGAGCGACGACAGCTTCTTAGACAGGTCATTTTTGAGTCGGGTGTCTGGCATCAAACAGACAAGGGAGAGTTGAGTTTGAAAGAAGCCTGTGACGAAGTGCTGGTTCAGCTGGATGATTCGTATCATTCTGCCGTTCAGAATATCTTCTACAATTGGTATGAGGTTGTGGAGGTTTACAGTGGTTTACAGGAGCAGATTCGGCTGTGGGCTGAGCAAGGCTATCGCATTTACATCCTGTCAACTACTTGTGAGATTTTTTACCGTATTGAAAAAGCTGGTTTGCTACCCATCTATCCACTGCTGTCGGGCTATATTCTCTCCTCAGAAGTCGGGGTTGTCAAGCCAGAGCCTGAGATTTATCAAAAACTGCTGAAAAAATACGGGATTGAGCCGACAGAGTCCGTTTTCATTGACGACATTCAGGCAAACTTGGATACGGCAGCTGAATTGGGATTTGAAACCATCTTAGCTGAAAGAGAGAGTGATAACATTCTAGCTATGCAGGACTTGCTGCAAGAAAAAGGCGCATATAGATAGCTGATTAACTGCTAAAAGGTCTGGCAAGCTTAGGACTATACAAACCAAAATCTTGACTTTTTTAGAGAGTTAGGCTATCATAAAAGCATATATGGGAGTCTGTGTACAGTCTGAGAGGAAGTGTAAGCTTCGACCGCACCTGATCTGGGTAATGCCAGCGTAGGGAATTGTATTTGTAAAGACCTTGTGGTTTTGCTAAAATGGAGAGTCATTCGCCAAGTTAGTTTACTGATGCATGCAACACCTTTTCCATATTGGAGAAGGTGTTTTTGTATGGAAAGCAAAGTGTTTATAGAGGGAGCTCGCTGTCTTTTTGTTTAAATGCCAAGTTATTTTCTTGTGACTTTTAATCCGATCTGCATACAATATTCTCAGATGAAGCATGAAAGTAAGGAGGTGAAGAGATGAAAGCCAGTATCGCTTTACAGATTCTTCCTTTGTCACATGATGTGAATCGTTTGGCAGTCATAGAGGAAGTGATTGAGTTTTTGCAAAAACAGCCAGTGAAGATGGTCGTGACGCCTTTTGAGACCGTTCTAGAAGGGGAATGGGAGACCTTATTTCCTATTCTGCAGCAGGCGATTGAGCTTGCAGGCACTCAGGCAGACAATGTTTTTGCGAATGTGAAAATAAACTATGGAAAGATTTTAAGTATTGATGAAAAACTTGAAAAATATCCTGCGGCAGCAAATTAGCCTTTTGGGTATGCTGGGAATCCTTGTCATCTGGCAGGTTATGGGCTGGCTCAAGCTCTTGCCCAAGTTTATCCTGCCGACACCTCTGGAAATCGGTCAGGCCTTTATCAGAGATGCTGGATTTCTAGCAAGTCATAGCTGGGCGACCTTAAAAGTAGCCTTGCTGGGTTTAGTCTTGGGTGTCGTCTTGGCCTGTATATTAGCCGTGCTCATGGATAGCATGAGTTGGCTCAATGATTTGATTTACCCCATGATGGTCGTGGTACAGACGATTCCGACCATTGCTTTGGCGCCAATTCTGGTTCTCTGGCTGGGTTATGGGATTTTGCCCAAGATTGTGCTCATTATTCTGACGACGACTTTTCCAATTATCGTCAGTATTCTGGATGGTTTTCGACATTGTGATAGAGATACTCTGACTCTCTTTGAACTTATGCAGGCCAATCGCTGGCAGATTCTCTGGCATTTTAAGATTCCAGCTAGTCTGCCCTATTTCTATGCGGGCTTGCGCGTCAGTGTTTCCTATGCCTTTATCACAACTGTGGTTTCCGAATGGCTGGGCGGTTTCGAAGGCTTGGGTGTTTACATGATTCAGTCCAAGAAGCTTTTCCAGTACGATACTATGTTTGCTATCATCATATTGGTTTCGGTCATTAGTCTTCTGGGGATGAAGTTGGTGGCTGTCAGTGAAAAATATGTCATTAAGTGGAAATAGGAGTTCAGCTCTGCTATTTCCAAAAAAGAAAAGAGGATTATAATGAAAAAAACTTATAAAATGTTGCTGGCAGGTTTGGCTGCCGTGTCTATCTTTGGCCTAGCGGCTTGTGGTAAGTCAGGCTCAGAGTCTGCTAGTAAGGATAAAAAGATTGATTTTATCCTAGACTGGTCACCTAACACCAACCATACCGGCCTTTATGTGGCTCAGGAAAAGGGCTACTTCAAGGAAGCAGGCGTGGATGTAGATATCAAATTACCGCCTGAAGATAGTAGCTCGGATCTGATTATCAATGGCAAGGCGCCTTTTGGCATTTATTTTCAGGACTCCATGGCTAAAAAACTGGATAAGGGTGCAGAAATCACAGCTGTCGCAGCCATTGTAGAGCATAATACTTCGGGCATTATTTCTAAGAAGTCTGCAGGGATTACAGGACCTAAGGATCTGGCTGGCAAGAAATATGGTACCTGGAATGACCCTGTGGAGCTGGGCATGCTCAAAACCTTGGTTGAAAGCCAAGGCGGCCAGTTTGATGAGGTAGAAAAGGTTCCCAACAACGATTCCAACTCAATTACGCCGATTGAAAATGGCTTGTTTGATGCGGCATGGATTTACCATGGCTGGGACGGCATCATGGCACAGTCTCAGGGCATGGACACTAATTTCTTTTATATGAAGGACTATGTCAAGGAGTTTGACTACTATTCTCCAGTCATTATTGCCAATAATGACTATCTCAAGAAGAATCCGGACGAGGCGAAAAAGGTCCTGCAGGCTATCAAGAAGGGCTATCAATATGCCATGGAGCACCCTGAAGAAGCAGCGGATATGTTAATCAAGCATGCGCCAGAGCTAAAAAGCAAGCGTGACTTTGTCTTGGCTTCCCAAAAATATTTGTCCGAGCAATATGCATCGGATAAGGACAAGTGGGGTCAGTTTGAGGCTAGCCGCTGGAATGCCTTTTACAAATGGACCAAGGACAATGGCATCGTGAACAATGACTTGAGTGACAAGGGATTCAGCAACGATTATATAAAATAATGACAGAAATTAAACTTGAAAATGTAAGCTATGCTTATGATGAGCAGCAGATTTTGAAGGATATCATCCTAGAGGTAGAAGCAGGCCAGGTCGTAGCGATTTTGGGGCCTAGTGGCGTCGGGAAAACGACCCTCTTTAATCTGATAGCTGGGATTTTGGAGGTCCAGTCGGGCAGGATTGTCCTAGATGGTCAGGAAAATCCCAAGGGCCGCGTGAGCTACATGCTACAGAAGGACTTGCTGCTGGAGCACAAGACGGTGCTGGGCAATGTCATCTTGCCCCTGCTGATCCGCAAGGTATCAAAAAAAGAAGCGATGGAGCAGGCGACTCAGATTTTGAAGGAGTTCGGGCTCTTTGATGTGGCAGACAAGTATCCACATGAGTTGAGCGGGGGGATGCGGCAGCGCGTGGCTCTGCTGCGGACCTATATGTTCGGTCACAAGCTATTTCTTCTAGACGAGGCCTTTAGTGCTTTGGATGAGCTGACCAAGATGGAGCTACACGCTTGGTATCTGGATATTCACCGTAGGCTGGGTCTGACGACTCTCCTTATCACTCATAGCATCGAGGAGGCTCTGGTTCTTAGTGACCGCATCTATATTCTGAAAAATCGGCCTGGGCAAATTGTTGCAGATCTCCAATTGACCTGGTCAGACAGCGAGGATAAAGAACTGCAGAAGCTGCGATACAAGCAGGAGATTTTGAAACTTTTAGGTTTGTGAGTTTCCTTGTTTTCTAAAAATGACTTTAGAGAGTGGGACAGAAATCGGTAATTCGTTAGAATTCGATTTCGTCATCCCACCTCCGCGCAGTTGAGTAGGGCTGTAAAAGCTGATGAAATCAGCGTAATAGAGCCCACTCAACCACTGCGTCTTGCTCGACAATCCAAAAACATTGAGAGGCTAGGACTTTTGTCCCAGTCCCTTTTTTTGTTTACTTTCCCCCTTTTACTTTTTCTTTTGTTCATGGTACAATAGCCTTTGTGTGAAATAGCAGCAGGAAAGCATGAAGCTCGTCAACAGGTGTCTTATAACAAGTAACCTTGGCTGTTTAGGCGAAGGGCATCTGCACGAATCAGGGCTTTCTAAGTGACTATTTCCACCGAAATATTTTTATTTTTAGGAGGACATACATATGTCACGTTATACAGGACCATCTTGGAAACAAGCTCGTCGCCTTGGCCTTTCACTTACAGGTACAGGTAAAGAATTGGCACGTCGTAACTACGTACCAGGACAACACGGACCAAACAACCGTTCTAAATTGTCAGAATACGGTTTGCAATTGGCTGAAAAACAAAAACTTCGTTTCACTTACGGTGTAGGTGAAAAACAATTCCGTAACTTGTTCGTACAAGCTACAAAAATCAAAGGCGGAATCCTTGGTTTCAACTTCATGCTTCTTTTGGAACGTCGTTTGGACAACGTTGTTTACCGTCTTGGTCTTGCGACTACTCGTCGTCAAGCTCGTCAATTCGTAAACCACGGTCACATCCTTGTTGACGGAAAACGCGTTGATATCCCATCATACCGCGTAACTCCAGGTCAAGTGATCTCAGTTCGTGAAAAATCATTGAAAGTTCCTGCAATCCTTGAAGCTGTTGAAGCAACTCTTGGACGTCCAGCATTCGTATCATTCGACGCTGAAAAATTGGAAGGTTCATTGACTCGCTTGCCAGAACGCGACGAAATCAACCCAGAAATCAACGAAGCACTTGTCGTTGAATTCTACAACAAAATGTTGTAATATTTTATTAAACAAGATAGGCTTTGGAGCCTTGATATTAAGCACTTTAGGCCTCTATCCTAGAGTGCTTTTTTTGATTTTACTACCCTTTTAGTTACCCATAACTGATTTTAGGTATAGTAATAGGGTAGCTCCAAATGGGGCACCCTTATTATTTATAGTTTGCTGATAGCTGCCTCAAAGATTGAGACGGCTTTTTTAGCCCCTTCTTTAGTGGCGTGTACGTATGTATTTAAAGTCATAGAGATATTAGAGTGACCTAGTCTATATTGCAAGTCTTTAGCCTCTATACCAGCGTAGAGCATGATAGTAGCGTGAGTATGGCGGAAACCATGGAAACTAATATCAGGCACACCAGCAGCCTTAAAATGTTTTTGTAGTCTTTTTCTGAGTAGGCAAGCATAGGCGTATTTTGTGATAAATGGGGTAAAGACAATATCCTCAGATCGTCCTAATTGCCATGATTGGATTTGTTGACGGTTCTTGTATTGTTTGAGTAGCAAAACAGTAGCTTTATCAATATCAATATTTCTTAGGCCAGCTTTTGATTTAGGTGTATTTGTTTCCTGGTATCTATTTAAAGTCTTAGATACGCTGACAGTACCGTTTTCTAGGTCAATATCAGACCATTCAAGAGCTAAAGTCTCACCAATACGGCAACCAGTAGCAAGTAAGGTCTTATAGAGCACGTAGTCAAAGAAATTCTCATAGCTGGAGAGGTCTAAGCTGTCGAGGTCGAGGTAATTCAGGAATTGTTTTAGTTCCTGGTTGCTGAAAAACTTGACCTTATTTTCTTTGTTTCGCTGTTTACGTGGAATAATAACATCACGCGCAGGGTTATGCTGGATCACTTGCATAGTCACGCCATATTGGAGAATACGGCGGTTTATATTGTTTAGAAAGCTATAGTTTGCATACGCCCCTTTTTCGCCCTTATTGGCCTTGTCAGCCCACTTGTTGACTTGCTGCTGAATAATAGGAGTAGTGAGCTTGTCTAGCTTGTAATCACCGAATACAGGCAAAATATGAAGCCTTACGATCCCCTCCATGGATTGCTGGGAGTTTGGCTTGATTGTATTCTTGTAACTCTCCCACCATAAAGCGACCAGCTCCCTATAGGTTGTGATGGTCGGTTTTTCCTTTACGCTATATCCATTAGCTGCAAAAGCATTGACTGCCTCCCTGGCTTTGATTTTAACGCCCTTTTTAGTGTTGGCCGTGACTGTTGTCCTCGCCTTTTTCCCTGTAAGTTTATCAACGCCTAAATAAACACTTGCACGGTATACTGTAGCACCGCTTTTCTTTTTGTATTCTGTAATATTCATAGTCATACCTTTCTAACATCAGTAAGCAAGTATGGGATTTAGTTAAGTATTTATGAATATTGTTTTTATATGGCGCTGAGAGTTACGAGAATAGGCCTATTTTCGTTTGTTTTAGGTGTAATGATAAATTTATATTACTAATCTATAAAATCGCTTAGAGAGCATTTTAGGGGTTATTTGATGTCTTGTTTTTCTTTCAAATTAGCTAAAATATCAGAAGCCCATTCACCAGTTTCAAGGTATTTTTTAATTTTAGATGCATAACTTTTTAAAAATGCTATCTGCATTTCTAAATCTATTAATTCTGTCCCAGTAGCACCTTCCAAATAAGTTGATAACCCCTCAGCTGTTTGTTCAAAATAATCTTGCAAGTCTTCAAGACTTTCCAAAGGCTTAGATGTATCTTTTTGGAACAAATAGATATTAACTATATCTTCTATACCAAAATTTAAGAAGAAAGCCTTGTCAACAACTGTTTGAGCTCTTTGTAAGGCTGTTTTATCAATAGGGGCACCATTAAAAATTTTTTTAAAAAGTTCTTCTACAGCTTCCCAGTTATAATGACTCCTTCCTAGTTCACCGTGTAACAGTTGGCTAACAGTCATATCGCCAACTTTAGCAATCGTTTTTAGACGTTCAGGATTTGGTGAAGAGATACCACTTTCCCACCTAGAGACAATGCTTTTGGACGTTCCGAAAAGTTTTCCAAATTCCTCTAAAGTCATTCCTTTATCTAAACGAATAGCTTTGATACGCTGCCCAAGGATTTTTTTATCAACTTCTTGTGTCATAAGTTTAAGTCCTTTCGTATCAAATTATACCACTTTCTTGTAGATTTAACAAAATAAAGTTACGAAAAGTTACACTTATTTGTTGACAATTTATCCGACAAAGAGTAAAATGGTTACGAAAAGTGACGAAGGGAGGTGAAAAGATGTCATCGATAAACAAAGTAAAAGGTTATCGTAATATGCTAGATTTAAGCCAAAAAGAAATGGCTAATAAGTTGGGGATCTCTATCAACGCATACCGTAACAAGGAGAATGGCAAGGTTGAATTCCGAGATAATGAAAAAATTGTTATTAAAGAAATGATACTTCCATTATTTCCTCAAGTGACCCTAGAAGAAATATTTTTTCACAAATAAAGTTACGAAAAGTTACTTAAAACAAAAAGCCTTAACCGACGACCAAATCAGCAAGGCTTTTCACTTAAACAACTAAAACCACAAATAGCAAGTATGGGATTTAGTTAGGTATTTATTTAATTATATCACAAAATAGTGATTTGTGCCCAAACGAGAGAGCGCTAACTCTTTAAACTGGTACTTTCTCACGCTTTCAGATATTGGCGACCGAGAGCGTGAGGCAGTGAGCAATTGCAAGAAAGACATTAAAAAGCTGGTGGAACCTTTCCCAAATTTGGGAGAAAGTCCTGGAGCAACTGTAGAAAATAAAATATGATCGAGGAAAAAACATGAACACATACTTTGAAGAATTTGAAAAAGGGTTACAACTTGTTGAGGAAAAACTAGATATTCTATCAGAGTGGCATATAGCTAAAAATCATGATGGAGCGACAGAGATTGCTGAAGATTGTAGATCAACTATTAGTCAGCTATGGACTCAGTTTTACAAATTATCTGAGGCGTATAGAAAACAAGAGGCAAGTCATGAGGATTTCTTTAATAGGAATGTTGAGAATTTGCTTGGAGAATTAAAAAGATATGACGAAGAATGTACAGAAAGACATGGAAAAGCTCCTGACTGGTTGCTATTCAATTTCTTGGACCAAGTAATAAAAGAAAATGATTTAAGTAACGGGATCAATCATAAGGTTTTGGTAAGGTAGTGGCAAAAAATATGCCTGACAAATGGCAGGATTATGTGTGTTGAACTCCGAGCGAACGCCGAGAAAATAGCTCTTGAACAGAGAAGATTATATAGCTTGAACCTCGAGCAAACCTCGAGAAAGTGGGATATATCCCCCTATCATTTATCAAGCAGATAAGAAGAATAATAACCCTCCTTAACTCCCTGAGAAACGACAAGCAGATAAGGAAAGAAATAACTTACCTTAATTGCCTATCAAACCATAAGGAGATACGGGGGGCTATCCCTTACCTACGAACTTGAAGCTAGAGCGAAGCCCGAGAAAATGCAAAAAAAGCCAAGGCGCTCCGCCCCAGCTAAAATCACAACAATATTATTATATCATAGAGGAGGCCAAGGCATGACACCAGAGCAGGTAAAAGAAAAACTAGAGGGCGTTAAGTGGATCAATAAAGAAATAGAGGGCTTATATTTAGAGCTTGCAGCTTTAGAAAGTGGTATTATCAAAAAGCAAGAACTGAGCACTACCAGAGTACAAACAAGTCGGGTAAATACGGCCGAGAATAACCTTATAAGTGTTCTAAAACTAAAAGAGGACACTTTACAGAGAATTGAGCGACTTACTGAAGAGAGAATGGAAATATCTAGGCTGATCGATAAGCTGGCCAATCCGCTTGAGCGTTCTGTTCTCAGGTTGTTCTACTTGAATGTTCTCGACGCTTGGCAGGTTGCTGAGGAAATAGGTGTATCTACAGCCTCGGTATATCGAGTAAGGCAAAAAGCCATAGAACACTTAGTGGATAAGACGGAGATAAAAGGGCTATTTTGAAATCAAAGTTAAGGAGATACTATAAAAGCTATGAATTAAGATATTGTTGTGGTATAATTCTAGCTAGTAACTAATGAGGAAGAACAGTTGAAAAAAATTTCAATTTTTATAGATGACTCAGGGGTCTTTCACTCAAATCATAACTACTTTGTGTACGCAGGTTTTTGCTTTATTTCTGACGAGGACAAAATATCTGCTAAAAAACGCTATCGCTCCCTTAATACAAAAATAAAAAAAGCTAAAGCTATAGAGGGAGAACTCAAAGCGGCGAATATTGAAAGAAAGCACAAAAATGCCCTCTTTAAGGTTCTTAAAGATGAGATTAGTTTTTCTGTGTCGGTTAATTTACCAAACGTTCACGCAAGTGTCATGGGAGATAAAAAATCACGTCAGCGATTTAAAGATTATGCCTTAAAGAGGGTGGTAAAAAATCTGTTCAAAAAGCTAATAGAGCAAGGCTTGATTAACAAGAATGATGATATTGAGCTTTTTGTGAATATTGATCAGCAAGGCTTTGCTACGAATGGTTTATATGGTTTGGGCGAGGGGATCCTGGAGGAGTTGAAGCATGGGATCACAAACTTTAACTACGGAAAGTTTTATCCTCCTATTTTAGAAGGTGATTTTGTTGTCCATACTAAATCATGTGTTTCTGAGAATGACTATTTAATACAGGCTGCAGATATTTTAGCCAATAGAATATGGAACTCATATGAAAAGCAGGTCAGTGAGTTACGAGACATACCGAATCATACTTTTTTAAATTTACCGTAGTTTTTACTTGCCAAAAGCGCGCGCGTGGTATAGAATAGAACTACAGGTATAAGTACACTGTTTAAACATCTGGATTGTGATTAAAGCAATTAAGCGTATGTTAAGTACGTCGCACTCAGATGGGAAAGCGCCATTAGGCGCTTTTTTTGTAACATTTTGATATAATATTACTGAGGAAATGAAGTAGAAAAATATCGGACGCACACGCACCCGAAAGGGTATCTGAGAGGTGGGGAATGTCCGTCCCGCCATTTCCTATTGAGGCTATAAGCCTCTTTTTTAGAATTTTAGCAAGTGATAGAGGGATGAAAATGAGAAAACAACTTTGGAACTACTTACACTTAAGGGTTCGGGTAGTAAATAGTGATGGTAAAATCATAAATGGACTTGTCACAGATTTTATTGACGAAATGGACAATGATGAGCAAGATGAAATCACTATCCTCATTGACAATCCTAGCCCTGATGAACCAACTGAGATTTCTCTCTTTGAGAGTGAAATTATCTCAATTAAAGCAATCTCATAGCGCTTAGAACAATCTAGGCCTTAGACAGAAAAGTAAAATAAAAAGCACCTTTGACAGGTGCAATTTACTTGCTTACTGAACTCATCAATTTAAGTCCCCTTTTTGTTACCCTTTATGTTTTCTCAGCTTATTTAAATTTAATAGTTTTTGAGAAAATCAAGTTAGATTTAGAGCAGGCTTAGGCCTACTTTTCTCTATCTAAATCTAGCAAGATAACAAAATGCTTTAATTTCTATTGGAAATTTATTCAGAAGCCGTTTTCGGTTTCTTTTTTATCCGATTAAGAAAAAGGAGGCTGGGACATCTTGTCCCAGCCTCTCGATTGTCTTTGGATTGTCGAGCAAGACGCAGTGGTTGAGTGGGCTCTACTAGGCTGATTTCATCAGCTTTTACAGCCCTACTCAACTGTGCGGAGGTGGGACAACGAAATCGAATTCTAACGAATTACCGATTTCTGTCCCACTCTCTCTTTAGTTGTTAAATTTTATAGCATCTTTAAAAGGAGATCAGCCATTTGTTCAGGGCTTTCTTTACTGCCTCGGGAGATCCACATTTGGTAGACGCCAAAGAAAGCATTAACGAGGTAGACGATGCCGTATTCCTTTTCGATTTGATTGAAAGCTTTGTTTCGAAACCGTTCTTGTAGGATTTGGGAAAGCAAGGATTGGAGCTTATGGCGGAGGAAATTTTGGATCTCTCTAGTGCCGTTTTCCGTCAAGAGGGCAGCCAGAAGGGGCTCTTGGGTCAAGAACTGAAAGACCTCTGTGATAGCGACTGCAACATCTTCACGATTGTGCTCAAAGATGTATTCTAGTTGATGAAAGAGCCCTTGCTGATAGCGCTCAATCATATCATATTTATCCTTGTAGTGGGTATAAAAGCTACTGCGACTGATGCCAGCAGCTCGGGCCAATTCGACTGTTGTGATGTGGTCAAAAGACTCCTTCTGCAATAATTCAACCATGGCCTTCTCAATGATGGCCTTGGTTTTTTTACGTTTATTACTTTCTGTCATTTTAATCTTTCCTTTATGATTGAATTGCACAAAATTAGACAAGATGTACAAAAACAGAATTTTCTGCTTGCCTTAATTTTTTTATTGTGTATAATCTATTATATCAAATTTTTAGACAAGGTGTATAAAAAAGGAGAAAAGATGTTTAAAGAATGGAAAGCTATCTTCAAAAAACCGAAGATTATAGTGGTCATGCTGGGAGTTGCCTTGATTCCAGCCTTGTATAATGTGATTTTTTTGAGTTCCATGTGGGATCCGTATGGCAAACTTTCTGATTTGCCAGTAGCGGTGGTCAATCAGGATCAAAAAGCGAGCCTATATGGACAAGACCTGTCCATTGGTTCAGACATGATCCAAGATATGAAGAAAAATGCAGCATTGGATTTTCATTTTGTGGATGCGGATCAGGCAGAGAAGGGACTGGAAAAGGGCGACTATTATATGGTTGTGACTCTTCCCAAGGATCTGTCAGCCAATGCGGCTAGTATCTTGAACAATCAGCCTAAGCAGGTCACGATTAATTATCAAACATCCAGTGGCCATAGTTTTATCGCTAGTAAAATGAGCGATTCTGCCATGACTTCGATGAAGCAGTCGGTCAGTCAGAAGATCACGAACAGCTATGTGACAAGCATTTTTGCGAGTATGGACAAGCTAAAAGGTGGACTTGGAACAGCCGCGGATGGCACAGCTAAATTGGCTGAAGGCAGTCAGAAATTAGCAAACGGCAGCCAAAAACTGTCTACTAACTTGGAAAGTCTAGCTCAGTCCAGCCTAACCTTCTCAGATGGAGCCACAGCGCTGTCAACTGGTCTGGTAGCATACACAAATGGAGTGGCTCAGATCAATGCCGGCTTGCCGACTTTTACTAGCAAGATGACAGAATATACAGATGGAGTTGGGCAGCTTTCAGCTGGTGCCAGTCAGTTAACCGCTCAGTCACAAACATTACTGAATGGAACCAACCAACTGACAGGCAATTCACAGGAATTAGTCGCTGGTGTGGAGCGTCTAAATAGTGGTTTGTCAGAACTGCAATCGTCCGTTAATAGCAGTGTTACTGCTAATCAAGAAAAGGTTGCTCAGTTGACGACAGGTCTAGATCAGCTCAATACAGCTATTCAGAATGCCACATCGGGAACGAGCTTGCCAACGGAAACAATTGCGGCTTCTCTCACGACTATTGCGACCAATGCCCAGTCTTTGGCAAGTAGTGCGCAAAGTGATCGGGCGGCAGCCGTGGCCGCTTTAGAAGGCACAGCTGCTTACCAGAAACTCTCTGCCAGTGAGCAAGAAGAACTAAAAGCAGCTCTAGCAGGTGGCACGGATTCTAGCAGCAGTGCGGCGGCAGCCATTGTACAGGAAGTCCAAGCTATCCAAACAAATCTCCAAGGTTTGCAAACAGCTAGCAGTCAGGCAAGTCAGCTGTCGGCAGCAGCCAATCAAGTCCTGCCAGGTGCTTCAGCTATGATTAATGGTCTCTACGGTGGTCTAGGTCAGGTAAATGAAGCTCTGTCCTCTGCCAGCACTGGTTCAGCGACCCTTTCTCAAGGCATTACGGCTTATACAGGTGGCCTTTCTCAAGTAGCTCAGGGAGTAGCAGCTTATACTGCAGGGGTTGATCAGCTTTCTCAAGGAGCGGCTAATCTAGCGAGCCATAATGACCAAGTGACTTCAGGAATCGGTCAAATCAGCTCAGGCCTCTCTCAATTAAATGATAAATCCTCAACTTTGGTCACAGGGATGCAAACATTATCTACGGGTGCCACTCAAATGGCGGATGGTTCTCAGCAGTTAGCGACTGGTGGTCTCACTTTAACTAGTGGGCTGGGAGATTTATCAATCGGTGCTCAGACTCTAAATACAGGGTTGACGGATGCCAAGGGTCAATTGTCCGATCTTTCAGTGACAGAGGACAATGCAGCTGCCTTGGCTGGTCCTGTCGAGCTGAAAAAGATAGATAAAGATCAAGTTGGTAAAAATGGTGTTGGTATGGCTCCCTACATGATTTCTGTTGCTCTTTTTGTAGCAGCGATTTCGACCAATGTTATTTTCGGCACGCTCCCTTCTGGCCAAGTTCCAGCTTCTCGCAAAGCTTGGCTCAAGGCTCGTCTGGAGGTCAATGGCTTGATTTCTGTTTTAGCTGGTATCTTAGTTTATGGAGCGGTTCATTTGATTGGTCTTGAGGCCAACTATGAATGGACGACGCTGGCCTTGACTGTTTTAGCCAGCATGGCCTTTATGGCGGTTGTGACGACTCTGGTCACTTGGGATAGTAAGGTCGGGGCCTTTATCTCCTTAATCCTCTTACTCTTGCAGTTGGCTTCCAGCGCTGGTACTTATCCGCTGCCCCTAACGGCAGAAATCTTCCAAAAGCTCAATCCAATCTTACCGATGAGCTATGCGGTGTCAGGACTGCGGGAAACGATCTCAATGAATGGACAAATCGGTGGTCAACTGGCCTTCCTGACCGCAACTTTACTGCTTTTCATGGTTTTAGGTACAATAGCTTATCGCCCTGATAAGAAGAAAATCATTTAAGATAGAGAAGAGTGCAGACTATTTTCTCTTCGAAAGGAATAACTTGGTTTTGTGAACAGAACCAAGTTTTTTTGTTTCACGTGAAACAGCAGAGAATTTTATTGTATAGATGTTCTCCACAAGTCTATTTTATTCGGTATGAAAATATGAATGTTTTGTTTTCTTTAAGTTTTCTTTAGCCTTCCTTTAAGTTTTCATCCGTAAAATGGCTCTAGTTACAAGAAAGACAAGGGGAGAATCCATGGCTAAAAAAACATTTAAAGATAAATTTCAACGCTTTGAAACCAAATATATTATTTCCAAAGAAACTTTGTACGATTTATTGACCGAGCTTGAAGGTCATCTGGTGGAGGATGAGCATGCTTATTCGACCATTAATAATCTTTACTATGATACCCCGACCTACCAAATGATTCGTGAGTCCTTAGAAAAGCCCTATTTTAAAGAAAAATTGCGCGTGCGGACCTACGATGAAAAGCCGAGAGAAGACAGTCAAGTCTTTTTGGAAATCAAGAAAAAAGTGCGTAAGATTGTCTACAAACGCCGCATTTCGACAGATCTAGTGGCTGCCGAGGCTTACTTGGAGGGCGATCACAGTAAGATTGAAGATTGTCAGATTCGTGAGGAAATCGACTGGCTGAGTCAGCGCTACGGTGGCCTGCAGCCCATGATGTATATCTACTACAATCGCTATTCTATGAAGGGGATTGAGGATCCCAATGTTCGGATTACCATTGACCACGATTTGACCTACCGCAACTATGATTTGAGCCTTTTGCATGGCCATTACGGGGAAAATCTTCTGCCGGATCATCATGTGATTATGGAAGTCAAGGTGCCAGGAGCCTATCCGCTCTGGCTGAGTGAGATTTTGGATCGCCATCAGGTCTTCCCAAGCTCCTTTTCCAAATACGGGGTTGCTTACAAGAAAACGACAGACTATAAAGGAGTTGTAAATCATGCTTAGTCACTTATTTTATGATATTTTTACCGATACGGCCGTAGATCCGGCTATGATGATGCTGGCAATCGGAGTGTCCTTGCTTTTGGGCTTGGTCGTTGCCAAGGTTTACCAGTTTAAGACGGTTTACAGCAAATCCTTTGTGATGAGTTTGGCGCTTTTGCCGACCTTGATTGCAATTGTCATCTTCTTGGTCAATGGAAGTCTGGGAGCAGGGGTTGCCGTCATGGGGGCCTTCAGCTTGATTCGTTTCCGTTCCGCACCGGGAGGGGCCAAGGAGCTGGTGTCCATTTTTCTGGTCATGACAATCGGGATTGCCATCGGAATGGGCTATCTGGTCTTTGCGACCGTCTTTACCCTCATCATGTCGCTCGTCATGTTGCTGCTTGAGGTGGTCAATTTCGGGCAGATGAAGCATTCCATGCGCCAGCTGACCATTGTCATACCAGAGAGTCTGGATTATGAGAGCATTTTTGATGATATTTTTAACAAAGCTGCAAATCATATTGAGCTAGCCAATGTCAAAACCTCTGATATGGGGAGCTTGTTCAAGCTTAAATACATCATTCAGCTGAATGGTCGAATGACCGAAAAAGAACTCATCGATGCCTTGCGCACGCGCAATGGAAATCTAGAGATTGCTATCAGCCGCTATATTACGAAAGAAAATGAATTATAATATCTAGAAAGAGGCCAATCATGAAAACAGGCAAGAAAAAAATAAGTTCAGAAAATAAAACTAATGGTGCCCCTAGCGCTAATGAGTGTTATCTTGGGAGCTTGTAGCTTGACCAGCCAGTCCAGCACTCCTACGAGTGCTAGTACCACGACCACTCAAACGGCTACCAGTACGACAAAGACAGACACATCTAGCCATTTCACGGATCGTGATCAGGATGCTTCTTATGATGAGTCGACAGCGACCAAGATTAGCTTGAGCGGCTCCACAGCCAAGACATCTGGTGACGGAGCCAGCGTTTCTGGATCCACGGTGACCATTACGGCAGCTGGGACTTATGTCCTCTCTGGCAGCAGTGAAAATGTGCAGATTGTCGTCAAGGCTGGCGATCAAGACAAGGTACAAATCGTCCTAGATGGTGTGACTATAACAGGGACGGATGCAGCCATTGTGGTAGAAAATGCGGATAAAACCTTTATTACCCTAGCTGAAGGAAGCAAGAATAGCATTTCTGACTCAGCCAATCACACTAATACTGACTATGATGCGGCCATTTATAGTAAGGATGACTTGACCTTTAACGGATCAGGCAGTCTGACCATCGAAGGAAAATACGGTAACGCGGTCGAATCTAATGATGACCTGCGTATCACAGGCGGGACTTATACGATTAAAGGCTACAAGAATGGCTTGTCAGCCAATGATGCCATCAACATCAAGGAGGCTAGTCTGGATATTACCGCGACAGAAGATGCCATCCACGCAGATAATGACGAGGACATTTCGCTCGGAAATCTCTATATCCAGTCTGGGACCATTACGATTAATGCCGGAGATGATGGTCTTCATGCCAGCAATGCAGCGGTGATTGACGGTGGAACTATCACAGTTAAGTCCAGTGTCGAAGCTTTAGAGGGAACAAATGTCACGATTAACGGCGGTACACTTGATCTTTATGCGACGGATGATGGAATCAATGCAGCTAGTACGGCGACGGGGGCTGAGATTTTCATCAAGATTACTGGTGGTGATATCAAGGTTGAGGTCGGCCAAGGCGATACAGACGCCCTTGACTCTAACGGCGATATCATCATGACAGGCGGAAACCTAGCTATCACGTCCACGGTATCTGCCTTTGACTTTGATGGCAAGGCTACCTATACGGGCGGGACTATCACAGTTAATGGACAAAGCCGAACCGAAATCACGGCAGATGGCCCTGGTGGTGGCGGTGCCCCAGGCGGACAAGGTGGCGGTCCTGGTAGACATTAAGCTTAATCATGACAGTTTAATTGAATAGAATCAAAAAAGAAATCTCCCTCCTTCCAGCTGGAAGGAGGGATTCTTGTTTATTCGTCAATTTTGATAGACATCTTCTCCGTATTTACGGTCACCTGAGCACCGATGGTAATGGTAAAGAGTGGCTGAGTATGAGCAAAGTCCAAGTCATAGAGGACAGGAATTTGTTTGAGAATTGGATGTTTGTCTAAGATATAAAGGAGGAGTTCCTCTGTCATCTGACATTCTTTGGGAAAGCGGCCGATGAGAAGGGCCTGTGGATTAGGATAGGCTTGAAGGAGGGCAGCTAGATTGCGGTCAAACTCCACATAATCATCTTCCTCCGCCTCTTCAACAAAGAGGACATAGTTTTCATCTGTCGGGGCATAGGGGGTGCCGCGTAGGAGTGAGAAGGTGGAGAGATTGCCGCCGATAGCAGTGGCTTGGGCTTTTCCATGGTTGTAGACTTTCCACTCTGTCTCATGGAAGGTCAGTGGCGCATCTGGCAGATACCAAGCATTACTGCCCCATTTTTCACTAGGAGTCAATTCATAAGAAGTCTGGCTGACGGCCTTGAGCCAGCTATCGGTCTGATAGTCCTGCAGGGCATCCATCTTAAAGCTGGAGTAGGAGGGACCCATATAGGTTTGCATGCCAGTCTTACTATAGATGGCGTTAAGCAAGGCTGTTGTGTCCGAGTAGCCACAGAAAATCTTAGGATTTCTAGCAATTAAATCAAAGTCTAGATAGGGCAGGAGCTCATTACAGTTGAAACCGCCGATGGTGGCCAGAATAGCATCAACGGAGTCATCTGAAAAGGCAGCATGAATGTCTGCCACCCGACTTTCGATGGAGGCAGAGCCTAGTATATCATTTTCCAGATAATGCTCCGAAAAAGACACGGTAAATCCTAGCTTTTCCAAGCGCTCCTTGGCGGCTAGATTGGCCTCAAAGCCACCAAGGCGTTCGATTGACGATGAGGGGCTAACGACCCGAATGTGCATGCCAGATGTGAGTTTTTTCATAGGGACCTCCTTGTGGGAAATTTTATAGAGTATCATAACATAAAGGCTATAGGAAGTAAAGGTGGGGTTAGAGAATTTTTAGCAGGTCCGATAAGGAATTTACAGTAAAATCAGGTTCTTCTGATGGTGATTGGATTGGACTATATGCACTAAATCCTTGTTTTATCCAAATAGTTTTCATGCCCAATGCCTTAGCTGGCGCAATATCATTATCAAGTCTGTCACCAATCATAGTAGCAGATGAAGCAGAACATGAAGCTTGTTGAAGGGCTAGTTGAAAAATTTTAGAACTAGGTTTAGAAAATCCACAATCAGCTGATGAGATAATCAGGTCAATCCATTGTCTGATACCAAAGTTTTCTAACCGCTTTTCTAAGTTAGGTAGCTGATTAGCAATAACACCTATTTTATAGCGATTATGCAAAGTTTCTAAAACTATTTTTGCATCTGGATAAAGTATTTCTAGCTCAGATTTCCACTTTGGTCGTTCTAAACTATACTCTTGTAGCGCTATTAAATCCCCCTTTAGCCCCTCTTGAAATAAGACTAGCATTCTTTGATAAAATGTATCATAAGTGATATTTGTTTCTGCGATTGCTTGTTCAATCCTATCCTGATAAGCTTTCTCTTCATTGATTAAAGTAGAACCAATATCAAAAAATAGCCATTTATAGTTTGTCATTCGAAACACCTCTTTATCTTATTTTACCATTTGGACCATAAAAACGGAACCAATCAGGCTCCGTTCTATTTTTAATGACTTATCTCAATACTGCCGGTGCTGGTGCGGGCGGACAGCTTGGCTTGGGCCTGTTCATTGGTATGAATGACCCGGTCGCCTATGAAGTCCTCTTGGTCGTGGCTGGTCTGCATGTCCTTGGGTAGTTCAATGTCACCTATATCTGTCTGCAGATCCAGTGAGATGGCTTTGTAGGTCTCTTCGGCGAGATGGAGATCGATGGAGCCATTGCCACTGGACATGTTGATATTGCCCTTGAGGGTTAGTTTATCACTAGTGATACTCCCGTTGGCGAGACTGATTTGAGTATCGGTCAGGTTGGTTTGGACTAGCTCGATGCTGCCATTAGCACTTTCAATGCTGCCGGTCTGAATCTGGCTGTGACTGAGTTCGATCGAACCATTGCTGAGATCGGCTTTTAATTTTTTGATTGTCAGGTCATTGATTGATAGGCTGCCGTTAGCCAAACTGGCCTTAACCTCTTCCAAGTTCCTTCCCTTAGGCAGGGATAAGATAACTTGTTGAGTCCTTTCCAAATCTCCATTTATCAAGCCCAGTAAAGAGCGCAGACTGCTGCTAATGTTGATAAAAAAGCTGGATTCCTTAATGTATAAACTACCATTTTCGGCCTTGGTACTGATTTTTTCAGTTGTCTTGCCGTCTCCTTGATAATAGGTCAAATGAACCTTATCATCGGGCGATTCTCCAATTACAACCGAGCGGTTGTTGAGCTCTAGATTTAAGGAATGGATATTATCATAGGTTTCTTCTTGCTTGGCCATCTTGGTGCTAGCGGCTGAACCCCTCATCAGATCCTGCAGACCACCACTTGCTAGCCCTACGAGTATCAGACCTATACCCAGCAGACAGGCAGCAATAGCAAAGCGGAATATATTTTTTCTTACTTTAGACATGACGGCCTCCTTTCCGTGCCAAGGCTTGAGCGAGTTTGACAAAGCTCAGTTTAATAAAGCGAAGGATAGGACCAATGCTGAGATAGAAGAGTCCAGCCAGCCCCAAGGCTAAGAGGCTCATTCCCAAACTGAGGGCAAAAGCAGGAAGAGAAGTGGTCATGCCGAGAGTCAGGCTGTCCCAAATCAGACTCGCCCCTATGGCAAACATAGCAAAAGCAAAGACGGCCATAACAAAAGCAAAGACACTGATGAGGAGGAAGAAAGTAAAGACCAAGGTCAAAGCTAAAATCAGGAGGGGAATTGCCAGCGGTGCTGCCAAAATGGACAGAATAGCAATCTGGATGATCTGCTTGCTATTTTTGACAGAGCCAGTTTCTTGGTTGTCTTCTTCTATTTTTTTGTCCAAAAGATTGATGATAATCTCGTGAGCGGCTTCTTTTGGACTGCCCAGCTCAGCCATAGCCGCTGCCTCGCCCTCTGGACCGACCTCGTCAAAGTACTCGGTGAAGTAGTCCATGGCTTCTTGATAGTCTTTTGCTGGCAACTTTTTCAAATAGTTATCTAGTTGGGCTAGATATTCAGTTCTTGTCATGGCGAACACTCCCTTCGATAATGCCCTTAATCGTGCTGGTATAAAGCTCCCATTCCTTTTTGAGGCTGACCAGTTGTTTCTGACCTCTTGGGGTCAGAGAGTAATATTTTCGTTTTCGACCTTGATATTCCTGAGAGTAAGTCTCTAAATACTGACTCTTTTCCAATTTTTTCAGGATAGGATAAAGCGTGGACTCCTTGATATCTGCAATGAGCTTGATGGTCTGGCTAATCTCGTAGCCGTAGGAATCTTCTTTATCTAAAATCGCTAAAATCAGAAATTCTATCAGGGTAGAAGATGTAGGGAAATACATGTACTACCTCCTATATATAAAAATATTATATATAAATTTTCTATACATAGGATAACACCCTTTGTACTGAAAGTCAAGCAATATATAGAAATTTTACTTATAGATTTTGAAAAGGATTTCATCCTTGAAAGATAAGGGAAGTGACTCTTTTCCGCTTTATTTCCTTACAAGAACTTTACACAATTGATAGCTTTTATATTGAAATCTTTCTCTATAAAATGGTAAAATAATCTATGTCTATCTAAAAAAAGATAAGAGTGAATGAAATGACGAAATATAAGACGATTTATAAGTTTGTAGGGCAGACATTGCTATACTTTGTGATTTTCGTAGCCCTGCTTTATTTCTTTAGTTACCTTGGTCAAGGTCAAGGTGGCTTTATCTACAATGAATTTTAATGTAAGAGAGTACTATACACATGTCAAATACAGCAATTACAGATATGATTGAAGCAATTGAGCACTTTGCTCAGACGCAGCCAGATTTCCCTGTCTACAATGTCCTCGGACAAGTTCATACCTACGGAGATCTAAAGGCCGATTCCGATGCACTGGCCGCAAAGATTGATAGCTTGGGGCTGGCTCCCAAGTCACCAGTCGTTGTTTACGGTGGTCAGGAGTATGAAATGTTGGCTACTTTTGTGGCCTTGACTAAGGCAGGTCATGCCTATATTCCTATTGATAGTCATTCAGCCTTGGAGCGCGTGACTGCTATTGTGGAAGTAGCTGAACCAAGCCTGATTATCGCCATTGCAGATTTTCCGCTGGCTGATACAGATGCAGCTATTCTCAGTCTGGATCAGGTTCGAGCGGCTTACGCAGAGAAGACTGCCTATGAGATTAGTCATCCAGTCAAGGGAGATGATAATTACTACATTATCTTTACTTCTGGTACGACTGGTAAACCTAAAGGTGTGCAAATTTCTCATGATAATTTGCTCAGCTTTACCAACTGGATGATTACAGATAAGGAATTTGCGACACCAAGCCGTCCGCAAATGCTGGCGCAACCGCCTTATTCTTTCGACTTGTCAGTTATGTACTGGGCACCGACTTTGGCGCTGGGAGGCACTCTCTATGCCCTACCTTCTAGTCTGACTCAGGACTTCAAGCAGCTATTTGAAGCGATTCTCAGCCTCCCTGTAGCAATCTGGACTTCTACACCGTCCTTTGCGGATATGGCCATGCTTTCGGAGGATTTTAACAGCCAGAAGATGCCAGGCATTACGCATTTTTACTTTGATGGAGAGGAGCTGACGGTCAAGACAGCCCAGAAATTGCGGGAGCGTTTCCCTGAGGCTCGTATTATCAATGCCTATGGTCCGACTGAGGCAACGGTGGCTCTGTCTGCAGTTGCAATCACAGATGAGATGCTAGCGACCCTCAAGCGTCTGCCAATCGGCTATACCAAGGCGGATTCTCCAACCTTTGTCATTGATGAGAATGGGCAAAAATTGCCGAATGGTCAGCAGGGGGAAATCATTGTCTGCGGACCAGCTGTATCTAAGGGCTACCTCAATAATCCTGAAAAGACAGCTGAAGCCTTCTTTGAATTTGAAGGGCTGCCAGCCTATCATACAGGTGATGTGGGTACGATGACTGATGAAGGTCTCTTACTCTATGGCGGTCGTATGGACTTCCAGATTAAGTTTAACGGCTATCGCATCGAGCTAGAGGACGTATCTCAAAACCTCAACAAATCCAAGTATATCGAGGCGGCAGTAGCAGTGCCACGCTACAACAAGGACCATAAGGTTCAAAACTTATTGGCCTACGTTATTTTGAAAGACGGTGTTGCAGAGCAATTTGACCGCGAAATCGATATTACCAAGGCTATCAAGGAGGATCTACAGGATATCATGATGTCTTATATGATGCCGTCTAAGTTCCTCTATCGGGAATCTCTGCCCCTAACACCAAACGGTAAGATTGATATCAAGGGGCTAATTAGTGAGGTCAACAAGTCATGATGGATTTCTTGAAACAGCTTCCTCATCTGGAGCCTTACGGAGACCCACAGTATTTCCTCTATCTTATCTTGGCTGTTTTGCCAATCTTTATCGGACTTTTCTTTAAAAAACGCTTCCCAGTCTACGAAGCCTTGGTCAGCTTGGCCTTTATCGTCTTGATGTTGACCGGCCCTAGTCTGGCGCAGCTTTATGCCCTGCTCTTTTATGTCGTCTGGCAGACGGTCTGGGTTTATTCTTATAAATTCTACCGCAAAAAGCGGGACAGCAAGTGGATATTTTATTTGCATACAGTATTGGCGGTTCTGCCCCTATTCTGGGTCAAGGTTGAGCCGGCTATCAGCGGCCACCAATCACTCTTTGGCTTTCTGGGAATTTCCTATCTGACCTTCCGCTCAGTTGGTATGATCATTGAGCTGAGGGATGGCGTGCTGACTGATTTCAGCCTCTGGGAATTTCTCCGCTTTATGCTCTTTATGCCCACTTTTTCGAGTGGTCCCATTGATCGTTTCAAGCGTTTCAATGAAAATTATCTCCAAATACCAGAGCGAGATGAGCTTTTGGATATGCTGGAGCAGTCGGTCAAGTATATTATGCTGGGCTTTCTTTATAAGTTTGTCCTCGCCCATATCTTTGGCCACATGATTTTAGGGCATGTCAAGACCTATGCCCTCTATACTGGCGGTTTCTTCAATCTAGGAACGCTAGGCGTCATGTATGTCTTTGGTCTGGATCTCTTCTTTGACTTTGCCGGTTATTCGATGTTTGCGGTGGCCATTTCCAATCTCATGGGCATCAAGAGCCCTATCAACTTTGACAAGCCTTTTGTTTCACGCGATTTGAAGGAATTCTGGAATCGCTGGCACATGAGCCTGTCCTTCTGGTTCCGCGACTTTGTCTTTATGCGGCTGGTCATGGTGCTCATGCGCAACAAGGTCTTTAAAAACCGCAATACGACTTCCAGTGTGGCCTATCTGATCAATATGTTGGTCATGGGCTTCTGGCATGGTGTGACCTGGTACTATATCGCCTATGGTCTTTTCCACGGTCTGGGCTTGGTGGTCAATGACGCTTGGCTCCGTAAGAAAAAGACCATCAATAAAGAGCGTAAAAGTAAGGGACTGCCAGCCCTGCCTGACAACAAGTGGACCCAAGCGCTGGGGGTTGTTATCACCTTCCATGTTGTCATGTTCTCATTCTTGATCTTCTCAGGATTTTTGAATGACCTTTGGTTTAAAAAATAAAATGTAAACGAGGAAACTATAATGGATGTAAAAGCAGAAGTAATTGAAATTATTGACGAATTATTTATGGAAGATGTTTCGGACATGATGGACGAGGATTTGTTTGATGCCGGTGTTTTGGACAGTATGGGAACGGTCGAGCTGATTGTTGAGCTGGAAAACCGTTTTGATATCCGTGTGCCAGTATCAGAATTTGGCCGCGATGACTGGAATACAGCCAATAAAATCGTTGAAGGTGTAACGGAGCTTCGTAATGCTTAAACGACTCTGGCTGATTCTGGGGCCGGTCTTCTGCGCCTTGGTCATGGTCGCCCTACTCTTTTTCTTCTATCCGCTTGAGAAAAAGCATGATGTGGAAGCAGAGAAGCGGGCAGCTGTGACTCTTACAGCAGAAACGTTCAAAAGCCGTAGCAAAAAAATGACGGCCCTGACAGATCAAGATACCCGTTTTGTGCCCTACTTTGGCTCCAGCGAATGGCTGCGCTTTGACAGTATGCACCCAGCTGTTTTGGCTGAGAAGTATGACCGCAATTACCGACCTTATTTTCTAGGACAGCGGGGGGCGGCTTCGCTCAACCAATATTTTGGGATGCAGCAGATGACCTCTGAGCTGGAAAATAAGACGGCTGTCTATGTCGTTTCTCCGCAATGGTTTACTAAAAAGGGCTATGACGCGGCGGCTTTTCAGCAGTATTTCAATAGCGACCAGCTAGCTGGTTTTCTTAGCTTTCAGGACGGTGGCGTAGGCGCTCAGTATGCAGCTCAGCGGCTTTTGCAGCTCTATCCCAACATTGCTATGGGGGATATTGTCAGGAAAGTGGCCGATGGAAGCCAACTGACTTCTTTTGAGCAGCAGTATATCCATACTATGAGCCGTATTTATCAGCGGGAGGATGCTTTTTTCAGCACGTTTGCTGCTGGTAATAATGGCAACTATGACACGAAGGTTTTACCTCAGCTTTCCCGCCTTCCAGATGAATTCTCCTATGAAGAATTGGAAAAACTGGCTACGGCAGATGCTGTCAAGCAGACTAATAACAATGATTTAGGGATCGATAACGACTTTTATAAGAAGCGTTTGGCTAGAAAAATCAAGAAGTTCAAAGGATTCCAATCCAAACAGTCTTACGAAAAGTCTCCTGAGTACAATGATTTGCAGCTAGTTTTGGAACAATTTGCCAAATCTCATACGAATGTCATCTTTGTCATTCCACCAGTCAATGCCAAATGGATGGCCTATACTGGATTGAGTGAAGAGATGTACCAGCGTACAGTTGAGAAGATTAAGTTCCAGCTGGAGAGTCAAGGCTTTACAAATATTGCTGACTTTTCTAAGGACGGCGATAAGCCTTACTTTATGCAGGACACGATCCACATGGGTTGGAATGGCTGGCTGGCTTTCGACAAGGCTGTCGATCCTTTTGTCTCTAACCCTCAACCTGCTCCGAATTATCAGATCAATGAAAAATTCTTCAGTAAGGAGTGGGCTAATTACACGGGTAACTACGAGGAATTTGTCAAATAAGGTAATAGGCTGGAAGGAGGCGACATGATTCGCTTGGCGGAAATGCAGGATATACCAGCGATTTTAGCAATTTTTGGTCAGGCTAGGGAGTTTATGCGGAATACGGGGAATCCAAATCAGTGGTCAGCTTCCTATCCGAATCGTCAGCTGGTAGAGGAAGATATTCGGGCAGGTCACTGCTATGTCTTTGAAGAGGCTGGACAAGTTGTTGGAATCTTTGCGTTCATCATCGGACCAGATCCGACCTACCAAGAGATTGAAGGTGCTTGGCATTTTTCAGAGCCTTACGGTACAATCCACCGTATGGCTTCAAATGGACAAGTCAAGGGTCTGGCTTACCAGTGTTTTGACTTTTGCCTGCAGCAAATTTCCTATCTCCGAATCGATACGCATGCGGATAACCATCCGATGCAAGCAGCCATTCTCCGCTACGGCTTCAGCCAGTGTGGTACGATTTATTTGTCAGATGGCAGCCCTCGGCTTGCCTACGATTATCACCAATGAAGAGAGTGGGACAAAGGTCCGACCTCAAATATAAAAAGCGAACAAAACTAGTTTTCTGGTAATCAGAATTCTGCTTTGTTCGCTTTTCGCATTTAATTATATATTTGAAGGGCTTAATAATTAAGATTTTTAAAAATTGAAATCTTTTTGTCCCAGCCTCTTTTTTGCTGATTTCCAAGAAAAAGCTACTATCCGACCAAGAAACTTGGCAACAAAAAACTCCTGATGGAGAATCAGAAGTTTTATAGAATCTTGTCAAATTTTTCTATGTAAAAGAGGCTCATGGTCATGATGACGGTCAGACCGAGGAGGATGAGGATGGCTGGCATCCAAGAATGGAACAGATCAAAACTGTAGCCAAAGAGACTAGGTCCGAAGGCGGCTAGGATGTATCCTCCAGTTTGAGCCAGTCCAGATAGCTGAGCCGTTTGCGCAGGCGTAGAGGTCTTGAGGGAGAAGGTCACCATGAGATAGGGGAAGAGGGCGCTGACAGACATACCAATGAGGAGATTAAGAATCAGCCAATAAGCAAAGGAATTTGTCCGAATCAAGAGCATGGTAATGCCGATCAGACCTGCCGCAGAAACCAAGCTAATCATGACCAGACGTTGACGAGCCTTCAAGCGCGCTGTCAAGCTAGGAATTGTCATTGAAAAGGGCAGGCTAATCAGAGAAAAGATGGCTGCTAGTAAGCCTGTCGTATCAGTAGAAAGGCCGGCTTGTTGTCCTAAAGTCGGCAACCAGGTCATACTGGTATAAAAGAGTAGTGACTGTAAACCACCAAATAAAATTAAGGCCCAGACTCTTGGATTTTTCAGAAGAGCTCCTTGCTCTTGTTTTCCTTGCTGCTTACTAGCCAAGCGATGGCTATATTTGACATTGGGTAGCCAAACCAAGAGAATCACAAAGCAAATCAGAGTCGACACCCAGATGAGACCTCGCCAAGAGCTCATTTGAACGATGGGAACAGCTAGAGCAGAAAGAATCGTAATCGACAGCCCCATAGATGTGATGTAAAGGGTTGTCAAAAATCCGATTCGATGTGGCTGATTGGCCTGAATCAAGCTCGGAAGAAGGACATTTAAGACAGCAATAGCCGCTCCTAAAATAATAGTTCCCGTATAGAGTAAGGGAAGATTAAACACGCGAATCAGTGAGCCTAGAGTTAGGACGACTAGCACAAGTGCAAACAGCTTTTCCAAGCTCATCTTTTGCGCCAAGCGCGGAGCAAAGACTGAGCAGAGAGCAAACATAATCAAAGGCAGACTAGTCAAGAGACCTAGAGAACTGACTGGAACCTGAAGTCCATCAGCAATGTCCGTCAAAACGACAGGCAAAACAGTAAAAGGTGCCCGCAAGGCAACCCCAATCATGATAATACCTGGAATTAAAAATGGTGAGTGTTCTTTTTTCATGAGTTATCAATCTCCTTTCGTGCGTCAAGGAACGATTATACCACATCTTTCCTGAAAATGACAGGTAAATTGCAGATTAGTTCATCAAGTCTAGAAAATAGTGGGAAATCGTGTCTTCATCGACCTGCTTTCTTTGCTGTAGCCACCAGCTGACCGTCTCCACAAAAGTTGACGTCACATAATTTTTGAGAAAATGTTCAGGCAGATGGCCCTTTTTCTGCAATAATGTCTGCTCAATCATGGGAAAGAGATAGCGCTCTAGCTCGATTTTCAGGCGGTTGATGAAATAAGTATTTTTAGCCAAGAGGAGGGTGGCTATCCGATCCTGATTTTTCCGAAAGTGATGGAAAATATGGGCTGTCGCTTCAAATAAATCGCGTCCTTCAGATCGCTCGATAAAGGTATGCTGAAAGAGGTCTTGGCAGAGTTCCTCCAGCAGGGTTTCTTTGGTCTCAAAGTGGCTATAGAAGGTAGAGCGGCCTACATCTGCCATATCAATGATTTCCTGAACGGTGATGTTTTCGTAGCTTTTCTGATTGAGCAGGCTGATAAAGGCTTGGTAAATAGCTGCGCGTGATTTTTTTACTCGTCTATCCATGGAAATTCCGTACAAAAAGAGCTTTTTGTCTGCTAAGAGACAAAGGACATGAACTGGCTCTTGTTTCCTTTCTAATAATAGGAGATAATATAATTGAACATAGTGTTCGGTATTGATTACATTATACCATAAGTATTATCTACTTAGGAAAATAAACAAGGAGGTTCGCATGAAATCCAGTAAAAATATGACAATTGCCTTTCTGTTAAACTTTTCTTTTGCTATTATTGAGTTTATCTTTGGCCTTCTCTTTCATTCCAGCGCTGTCTTAGCCGATGCGGTTCATGATACCGGAGATGCTTTGGCTATTGGTCTATCGACTCTTTTTGAAAAGGTTTCCACAAAAAAAGAAGACCGAGAATATACCTTGGGTTATAAACGATACAGCTTGCTGGGAGCCCTGTTGACCTCGGTGATTTTGCTGGTTGGATCAACCTTGGTGATCGTGGAAAATGTCCCTAAATTATTTGCGCCTGAGAAGGTGAATTATGATGGCATGTTAGTTTTGGGGATTGTCGCCATTGTCGTCAATACAGCGGCCAGCCGAGTGGTCAGTCATGGACACAGCCACAACGAATCCATTCTCAGCCTGCATTTTCTTGAGGATATCTTGGGTTGGGTAGCAGTTATCGTAGTTTCCCTCATCTTGCGCTTCACCGACTGGTACTTCCTAGATCCGCTTCTTTCTCTCATCATCGCAGGCTTTATTCTCAGTCAGGCTCTGCCAAAATTTTGGGAAAATATCCAGATTTTCCTAGACCATGTGCCCAGCGATGTGGACCTCAGTCAGCTTTATCAGGAAATAGCAGCGCTGGAAAATGTGCGAGCCATCACCCAGCTCAATGTTTGGACAACGGATGGTTTGGAAAAATATGCCATGCTTCATATCTGTCTGGAAAATCCTAATTTGCTGGCTGAAACGCAGGTTGTCCTGCGCCAAAAGCTTTTAGCTTATGGCATTTCCAAAGTGACCATTCAGACCGATGAAAGCTTGCAAGAGCACCAAGAATATTGTATTGGTAAAGAATAAGCCAGCTCCCCAGAGAAATTCTGGGGTTTTTGTTTGCGGAAATAAAAAATTCCAAAGTAGCACATAAATGCTTGTCTTTTATTCTTATATGTGATATATTTATAACATAAAGAGTGTTAAATATTTCTAACACTACGAAAGGAGTCTATCATGAAAAAAAGTCAAAAAATGGGTGGCCTCATTTTAGTCGCCACCGCTCTCTTTATTGATTTTACTGTTTTCCTTGCTCCCAGCAATCTCAGCTGGTCAGCCAAGTGGATGATTGTCGGTTTGGTAAGTATAGGTCAGCTTATAAGCATCTGGTCTTGGTTTCACATGAAACCATGGTCTAAGAAGATGAAAGAGATTCAAGAAAAGCAGGTCTATGATCTGACTATGAAATTTTATAATCTGTTGAATCTTACGGCAACCTCTATCTATACTGTCGGAATTTGGTTGTGGACTCCGAGCACCAATCCGTCCATTATAAAGTACATTGCCTTGGGAGGGCTCCTCGCTATCCAGCTTCTCTTTCTTTTATTTTTTGCCTTAAAAAAGGTCAATGAGAAAGCAGACGAGCGCTTTTATGCCAATCTAGCAAAAGCAGCGACTTTGATGTTTGCTATTTGTATAGCAATTTTACTGGTGCTTGCAGGGCTTAGCGCTAATGTAGGTTCCATCACAGTCAATGCCGGAATATTCTTCATTATGATTGGTGTCTTGATTTTGCTCTTTGGCTTTGTCTTCTTTTTATTTGAAAGAGGGGTTAAAAATGGCCAAGGAAAGCAATATTATCACCAAACTCAAATCTGTCCGTGAAACCAGAGGCATGACCCAGCAGGAATTGGCTGACCGCATCGGCATGCGACGCGAGACAATCTTACACTTGGAAAATAACCGCTACAATCCCTCGCTAGAGATGGCTTTAAAAATCGCTCAGGTTTTTGATTTGCGGGTGGAAGAGCTCTTTCAATTAAAGGACATAGGAGGACAATTATGAAGACGGTTTTTGACTACCAAAGGGAAGGTGAAAAAGGAAGGATTCGTCGCTTTGTACTCCTATCTACGTCGCCCAGACGCAAGGAATTGCTGAGTTTTTTGAATCCAGATATTCAGTCTGTAGAAGTGGACGAGCGAGCTATCGAAGAGCATTGCATGGCAACCATCGATGAACAGGATTTTCTGACCAAGGCAGCCAAGATTTGTTGTGAGATTTCCAAGGCCAAGTCCGATTTGGACTTGGAAGCTGAAACCCTTTATATTTCAGCTGATACCATCGTCGTAGTGGATGGTCAGATTTACAATAAACCACAGGATTTAGCCGAAGCTAGTCGGATGTTTCGCTCTTACTTTGGCAAGAGCCACCATGTAGTGACTTCGGTCTGCCTACGTATGCAGGGTTTTTTAGAAGTTTTTTACACCGTGGCTCAGGTGGACTTTGTAGATTATTACCCAGAATTAGAGCCTGTCATCGAGGCCTATCTGCATGACAAGCGTCCGCTGGATAAGGCTGGTGCTTACGGTTTTCAGGAGCTGGATCCTCGCTTTATCCGCTCAATTACAGGCGATATGCACACCATCATCGGCCTGCCTGTCGCTGAGACCAGCTATCGGATTTTTAGAGATAGCAAAGGAAAAGATTAAGGCTTTGCTTTCTATTTTAAAACATCAAAAATCTCCCCATAAGTGGCTGTCCACTTTTGCAGGGAGATTTTTTCTATGTTTTGAACTTGGGGCTGAATCCTAGATGTTTACATCGCTCCAGCTAAATGGCGTGTAGCCAAGCAACTCAATCCCGTCAATTTCAACGGATTTAATAATTTCTTGAACGTTGTCTTGAATGTTCTTAGCTAATTGCGGATGGTCAGAAACTTCAGAACAAGTCTCAATGACCAACAGAGGCTTGTGGTAGCGCTCGTATAGCTCAGACATGGCAATCCGAAGAAGGACAGGTTGTGCAAGGCAAGTTTCTACATTTTTGCGGACATATTTGCTGGTAAACAAATCTTGGATATTTTCTGCCGCATAGTGTGAGAAGGCGATGAAGTCCACGACTCCTTCTCTTAAGGCGAAGACATCCTCTTCCGTAATGCCCAGATCCAGCTGATTTCGCTCAATGTAGCGAAGGAAGTGGTTTGGATAGTGGCCCTTGGTCTGCACATCTGTAAAAATGTAGTTTTTGCGTCTGTTCAGCTCATGGCCTAAGGCATCGGTAGCTGAGTGATTTTCTTGGTGGGAATCACTATTGATGGTAATCAAACTACCAAATTGGAAGGTTGGATTGATGGTTTGACCGAGCTTAACCACATTTGCGGATGCGATGAGCTGATGGTGGGCAGCCAGCCAAATTTGTTGTTCTTGATTTTCTGTGCTGTCAAAGTGTAGCCCAGCGCCCAAGAATGGCAAATAAGACAGAGCGCTCATTTCTTTAAAGGTAATCCAGTAAGTGACTTTTTCTTTAAAGTGGGTCAAAACGGCTTCACAATACTTTTCATACATAGCAATCATTTGCCGACTTTTCCATGCTCCGTATTTTTCATACAAATGAAGCGGGAAGTCAAAATGAGACAGGCTTACAATTGGTTCGATGTCATTTTCGAGAAGTGCATCGATAATTGACTCATAGAAGGCAAGGACCTTAGCATCGGGTCTCCGCTCTTCTCCAGTCGGAAAGAGGCGAGTCCATGAAAAGGCTAACTGGTAGGTATTGAAGCCCATTGTTTTAATTTTTTCAATGTCTGCCAGATAATCCTGTTTACTGGAGCCTTGTTTGAACAAATCGTAGGCTCCTAGGGGGATTGTTCGATAGTCAACTGTTCCGTCCATGACAGAGAGACGATAGTCTTCACCATACTGGGGTAGAATGTCGGTGATTCCTAGACTTTTACCATTACTTGATAGAATATTTCTAATCATATTAGTTCCTTTCAGTATTCATTCGCTGTTTGTTCTGAGCTTATTTTTTATGTCTCTTAGTAATCATGGCCAAGGTTGATAAATTCTGTGTGACAGTAGTGAACTCAGAAGCCATGCTTTGCGATTGATATACGGCAGCAGACAGACTGATCGAATGGGCTCTCTCTGCACTGATTGATTGTTCAATGATCATTCTTTGTGATTGCGATTCAGCGATAGATAGACTGATTGAACGCTCTCTTTCCACGCTCATTGATTGCTCAATGGCGATACTTTGTGATTGTGATTCAGCAATAGACAGGCTGCGTGACTGTTCTTGCTCTAGGCTGATAGACTGCTCAATGATCTTACTTTGGGCTTCAGATTGGGCAAGGTAAATGCTGAATGAATGATCCTGTTCTATGCTGAGTGATTTCTCAATGGCTTTGCTTTGTACCTTGGATTCAGCGA
Organism: Streptococcus cristatus AS 1.3089; assembly: GCF_000385925.1. NCBI lineage: Bacteria > Bacillati > Bacillota > Bacilli > Lactobacillales > Streptococcaceae > Streptococcus > Streptococcus cristatus. The sequence goes on along the minus strand of NC_021175.1, from coordinate 2,077,427 downwards.
TAGATAGGCTGAATGACTGTTCTTGCTCTAGGCTGATAGATTGCTCAATAGTATCTCTTTTGGCTCTAGATTCCGCAGCTGCCAGACTGTATGAATATTCTTGTTCCAAGTTGCGGGATTGTTCTATCGCTGTGTATTGTGATTGTGATTCAGCGATAGATAGGCTCGTAGATGCTTCTTTTTCTAAGCTGATAGATTGCTCAATGGCCACGCTTTTCGCTTCAGCTTCTGCCATAGATAGATTAGAAGACACTTCATTTTCTAGGCTGATAGATTGTTCAATCGCGATACTTTGTATTTCATTTTCTGTAATAGATAAGCTTAGCGATGCCTGGTTTTCAGCACTGATAGACTGTTCAATTGCCCGACTTAAGGCTTCAGATTCCGCTACAGATAGGCTGATGGACGCTTCATTTTCTGCGCTAATTGATAACTCGATCGCTTTACTTAGTGCTTCAGACTCTACGATAGATAAGCTAGTAGACACTTCGTTTTCCGTGATAATAGACTGTTCAATAGCTCTATCTAAGACTTCAGCTTCCTCGACAGTCAAGCTAGTGGACGCTTCGTTCTCTGCACTGATTGATTCTTGGATGGCGATGTTTTGCGAGACAGACTCGGCCACAGACAAGCTAGTAGACGCTTCGCTTTCTACGCTGATCGATTCTTGGATGGCAATGCTTTGAGAAATGGCTTCCGCCACAGACAAGCTAAGAGATGCTTCCGTTTCCGCGCTGATCGATTCTTGGATGGCAATGCTTTGAGAAATAGACTCGGCCACAGACAGGCTAAGGGATGCTTCCGTTTCTGCACTGATTGATTCTTGGATCGCGATGCTTTGAGAAATAGACTCAGCTACAGATAGACTAGTAGACGCTTCGATTTCCGCGCTGATTGATTCTTGAATCGCGATGCTTTGCGAAATAGACTCTGCTACGGACAAGCTGGTAGACGCTTCGATTTCTGCGCTGATCGATTCTTGGATGGCAATGCTTTGAGAAATAGATTCAGCTACGGACAAGCTGGTAGACGCTTCGATTTCTGCGCTGATCGATTCTTGGATGGCAATGCTTTGAGAAATAGATTCAGCTACGGACAAGCTGGTAGACGCTTCGATTTCTGCGCTGATCGATTCTTGGATGGCAATGCTTTGGGAAACAGACTCTGCCACCGACAGGCTCAGAGAAGCTTCCATTTCTGCACTGATCGATTCTTGGATCGCAATGCTTTGCGAAATAGACTCGGCTACGGACAGGCTCAGAGAAGCTTCCGTTTCTGCGCTGATTGATTCTTGGATGGCGATGCTTTGGGAAACAGACTCAGCTACAGACAGGCTCAGAGAAGCTTCCGTTTCCGCGCTGATTGATTCTTGAATGGCGATGCTTTGAGAAATAGATTCCGCCACCGACAGGCTCAGAGAAGCTTCCGCTTTCGCGCTGATTGATTCTTGGACGGCAATGCTTTGAGAAATAGATTCAGCTACGGACAGGCTAAGCGATGCTTCCGTTTCTGCACTGATTGATTCTTGGATGGCTATACTTTGAGAAATAGATTCCGCCACCGACAGGCTAAGAGATGCTTCCGCTTTCGCGCTGATCGATTCTTGGATCGCGATGCTTTGCGAAATAGATTCAGCTACGGACAGGCTAAGCGATGCTTCCGTTTCTGCACTGATTGATTCTTGGATGGCTATACTTTGAGAAATAGATTCAGCTACGGACAGGCTAAGCGATGCTTCTGTTTCCGCGCTGATTGATTCTTGAATCGCGATACTTTGTGAAATAGACTCAGCTACGGACAGGCTAAGCGATGCTTCGTTATCTGAACTGATAGACTCTTCAGCGGCCATGCTTTGCGATACCGACTCAAAAATAGATAGGCTTAACGATGCTCTATTTTCTTCAAAGATCGATTGTTCGATGGCATAACTTTGTGCAATCGACTCAGCCACCGATAAGCTGGAAGAAGTATCAGCTTCCTTGCTGTCAGATTGGCCAACTGCCAAACTTTGTGTTTGTGATTTGGAGACGGATAAGCTCCGAGACGCTTTTTTGCTTTCAATACTCAATGATAAGGATATTGAGTCTGCAGCGCTCTTCAAGCCCCGCTTTTTCCGAGAATCTACCGCTGTTGAGAGGCTTGTTTCAGCAGAATCTGCCTCGCTAGTTGATGGACCCTTGACTGTCACTTTTTCTTGAGCCAGACTAGATTCACTTTCTACAGCTTGAGATTCGTCTGGATCTTCTTCTCCGCCGATATTCATAACATCTAAGCGGTCGTAGTATTGGATAGATTCCAAAGCTTTCTCAATGAGGAAATTCTCTCTATCTTCTTGGGTCATATTGACCTGCGGGGTGCTTCCTTGATTATTATTGGAAGCAGACGATTCTTCCTCTTGCTCTTCTCCTTTTATAAGACGCTTAAAGCCCCCTAAAAAATTACGCAACATACCTTTGTTCTCTTCATTGCTTGGCATGGACATACTCTCCCTAATTCTAATAATAATACTATTATAAAGGCTATCAGACCATCTGTCAAAATTTATTGCATTAAAATGAAAATTTCCAAAAGAAAGGGTTTTCTTGCTGCTTTCTGAGAACTTTTTTCCAAATTTTACCCATTTTCACACTCTTTTTGAAGGATTTGAAGTCGATAGAAATAATGATATAATATGAGCAGTTATTATCAGAACCGTTAGAATTGATAGAGGTATTAGGTTGGAAAATTGTGTTTATATTGTTTCTGGACCTCCAGGTGTTGGAAAAAGCACGGTCAGCAAAGAATTAGCTTACTCTTTTGACAAAAGTGCGGTGATAGAAGGCGACATGATCTACTTAATGATTAAAAGCGGCCTAGTAGCACCTTGGGAGGATGATGGTTATTACATGGACTTGTTTTGGGATAATGTCATCAGTCTGACCAATAATTTCATGGCCCGAGGCATTACAGTCATCATAGAATACGTCATATTTGAGGAACAACTTAAGAAAATTGCGGAGTTCTTAAAGGCAAAACAGATAAACTTAAAATACTGTGTCTTGCTAGCAGAAGAAGAAACGCTTAGAGACCGAGATTCTTCTAGAGAAGAAATTGAAAGAACAGGCGATTTATCTATCCAGTCAAGAAATGAGTTTTTAACTAAAAATATTGAGAAAAATCATTTGCTGTATACAGATGATTTGGACGTCAAAGAAACAGCACATATCATAAAAACTTCGGATAGATTTTTGGTTGATTAAAATTGAGTTTGATAGCTGGAAATTAGAAAGTAAAGAGATTAAGACAGGTTGACAAGTTGGCAAGTAGATTGATTGTATGACAAATTTGAATTTATTAAGGTGTGCATATGAAAGAAAAAAGACCTGATTTTGGAGATATAAAATCATTTGAAGAATTTAATAGATACTATTGGTATCGAGAAGAACTTTCACAAATTTGTAAGTCTCTTGGATTAGAGTATAGATGCACGAAGCAAGAATTGAACTATATTATCGAACAATATTTTAGGGGAAATAGAGTAGAAAAATTTTTGAGTAAAGGAAACAAAAGTCAAGTCGAAGTGATAACTTTAGAGACTCCGTTACTTAACTGTGGTTTTTCTTTTAACCAAAAATTTCGAGATTATTTTTCAGCCGTAACAGGGATTGGTCCCTTTAAATTTAGTGCTGATATGGCAACGGCTTGGCGAAAAGTAAAAAGGGATAAAGATATAACATTCACTATTCAAGATATGATTAAAATATATTATGGTGAGTCAGATTATGCCAAGTATGATAGTTCGGCTTGCCAATGGAATCAGTTTCTAAAAGACTTTTGTTTAGATGAATTGAGTGATTGTTATTCTAATAAGTTAAAAGTTGCAGCTATTCTCTGGAAAGAAGTTAGAAACTCGATACATGAAAAAGCTTACTCACGGGAACTTTTAAAAAAGTATGAATCTAAACTAGAGGCATACCGTAAGTAAACAGATTTCAGCTTGTCGAGTTGAATAAAGCTGAATCAATTAACTCACATGCTGTTTTATTATAATACAATAATAAAATAGCATGTTGGAGTGAGCATAGAAAAAAGAGGAGCCTCGTAATGAAGCTCCTCTTACTTTTGATTGTCCGAATCGATATTCTCATTTCAAATAAATGTAGTCAAAAATGTAGTCATTCGATTGATTTATATTGCAATGTATTGAATTCAAGAAAAAGAAAAAAACGCTCGAAATGAACTGACCCCGAAAAGTTGGACAGAAAAAATCTAACATTGGGGTGTTTTATAATGAAATTGCGTTATGAAGCTAAAGTTCAAATCTATGAACTAAGGAAACAAGGAATCAGCTTAAAGCGTCTTTCAGAAAAATATGGAATTAATCTTTCAAATCTTTTGTATTTCAAAAATTTATTGGAACTTTTCTCTTTATGCGTTTGTCGTGTCATCATAAATTATTTTTTAAACGCTTCGTATAGTTTTTTATAGAACTCTTTTTTACCTTTTTTCTGTTCGTTAAACTCTTTTTTGCCGTAATCAAAATTTGCTACTGTAAATCCCTTGCCATCATCAGAAAAAGTGAAGAATTCTATCCCAATCAATTTATTATTTTTAGCATCTACTACAGTAGTTCCTAAATTATTGTTAAATTGTTTAACTTCTTCTTCACTAACTCCAAATCCCATAGCAGTGCCATCTGCAATAATATTTAAAAATACTTCTTCTGAAGATGCTACTTCTTTGACAGATATTAGATAGACAGCAGTAAAGAAAAGTTATTTGGTTGGAAGGAGACCTTCCACGGTGGTGACGTTTAGCAAGGTGCATTGTATCAATTCCCATCGCTTGCCCAGCCAATCTCATCAGGTAGTCATTGTCATGCCCTTAAGATTCTCTTACGTCTTTTGGCGAAGCCAGTTCACTTTACTATTCGGAAAAGTGCTAAAGTCCGAAATGCGTGTAGGCCCACAAAAATATACATTTTTTGCTTTATATCCCAACTTCAACCGTAAACGGACTTGACTTTACTTATCAAATAGATTACAATAAAGATATGAAGTTTAGTATAGTTTGATAGTCAGTCCTCTGGTTGTCAGACGCGCTTTTTTATTCAATTTTCAATGATCTTAATGCCTAAGTTGATTGGCGTTATTATTTTTAAAACCAATATAACTATTAGCTATATTTTTCGAGAGATTATTTGAAAAAATTTAAATTTTTTGAGGAAATATTATGGGATTCTCAGAACGCTTAAAAGAATCACGAAAACAAGCTAGATTGACCCAAGTTGAAATAGCTGAAAAACTAGGAATTTCGCAACCAGCCTATGCTTCTTGGGAACGTGGTACTAAAAAACCCACACAAGAAAATCTTGTCAAGCTTGCTCAGGTCTTGAATGTTACAATTGATTATTTGGTTGGTAATTCTGAAGAAGAAATGACCAATAAAGAATTAGAAGATATTGAAATTCTATTCCGTAAAAACTCAGAAGGTCTTACTGATGATGAAAAAGTAATTTTTCGGAAAGAACTGATTGCTTTTATGGAAGAACGGAAAAAACATTTTAGTGAGGACTAACTAATCTGAGAATTTTTTTAAAAGAGTACATAAAAGAAAATGTATGATAGGGGACCGATTTGAAAAAAGTGCTTAGAGCTATATATAGAAGATTTATCATATTTGATAAGGAAATGTCGTACATGCAACAAAGGATGATGATCTAACATTTGTATTTTATAGAATACTTTTTTAGGTTCATATTATTGTTTATAATTAAAGAATATAGCATAGAGAAATTAATTGGTTTAAATAAGGATATTGAAATTGGACAGAAGAGAATTTAGTAAGGTTAATTTTTTTACAAGAAGCTGGCCGATGGCCGACAGTGAATTTAGTATCGATAGTATGGAGGGCTTCTATTTTGCAAAAGATAACTGGAATGATTTTGGGTTTAGGACTTCATATCAAGTTGTAGCTTATTTTGATAACAAGATAAATTATTTGGGATCAATTAATGTAAGCTACTATCCATACAAAGATGAGTTGATTCCTTTTGACAGGTTAAAAGCTGGCACAATTACTTTAAAAGTTATTTCATTAGGAAATATCGAGTATTATAGATTTATTAATGATATTTTTTATGAGGAAGATAGAAAAAATTTTTATATGTTGCTTGGAGATTTAGCATATGATACATCAGAACTGACTTCCTTATATCAAGATCTTAACTATGTACGAATGGGAGCTTTTGGGCCGAGAGACCTGATTAGAGATTCTTTTTTTAGAAATAATAATTTTAATGAAGTAAAAAATCAATTTCATCGGATGACGTTGGGCGGAAGCTACAAAGAAGAATATCAAGTAAGTTTTAAGGATGAGGATAACCAAGAACTAATAAATTTTAATATCAATCCAGATGATTTTTTTCCATCGTCTTTATACACAATTGTAGGGAGGAATGGTTCTGGTAAAACACAATTATTGAAAGAAGTTACGGAAATATATCTTTCTGAAAAATCAACTGCTAAAAACCTTGCAGGAGATGAGGTCAATTTGGAAACTGAATCAGAACAGTTTAGAAATTTGATATTTATATCATATAGTCCATTTGATTCAGATTTTCCCCCAAGAACTAGTGAAAATAGCGAATATTACAAATTTATTGGATTAAATTATAGTATTGATTCGGATTTAAGTGATGAAATTGCGGCAAATATATTTAGATTGTTTAGAGAAGCTGGAAAAAGATATCGAACGCAACTAAAAGATATTTTGCAAAAATTTGAATTTGATTATTGGTTTTCAACACTTAATGAATTAGTTGATGAGCAGGAGCTCCCCTTAGATAGTATTAAGAGACTGAGTTCAGGTCAAAAAATCATATTATTGAATCTATTGAACTTAATCACTAATGTTTCGGAGAGGACATTGGTGATTATTGACGAACCAGAATTGTTTTTACATCCACCATTGTTAAAAGCATATATTAGGGCTATAGATGAAATTGTTGAAGAAAAAAATGGAGTGTGCCTTTTTGCTACACATTCTGCGATTGTTTTACAGGAAATTCCTCATACAAATGTATGGTATGTGCAACGAAATGATGAGATTGGAAACAGAAGTATCCTTGAAAAAATTAATTTTAAAACTTTTGGAGAAAATAGTAGTTTTATAAACGATACAATTTTCGGTATGGATTTAAGGAACACTGGTTTTTATAAATACATAATAGATGCGGTTGTGGATTCAGAATTTAATTTTGAAAGTATTGAAGGAATTTTGGGGAGTGAGGCTCTATTAATTAGACAGATTGAAGAGGCTAAGAGTGCAAAAGATTAATAATGAACCAAATTTTGGAGTTAATGAGGTTTTGTGTGAGGCGTTGCGTTATATGCAAAATAATCCATCGAATAACGGAGCAATAATTTTACAGGTTCATAATAAGAATGAGTTATTACCTATTTTTTGTACTTATGAAAATAAATATATTCAATATGGTGATAAGCTTCATAATTTAAGTAGTTCCTCTGTGTTGGACAATGTAAATGGAATAGACAAAGTTGTGATGAAGGGATTATATAAAAAGTTTTATGATAAAGACTCAAAATTTAGAAAAGAATTATATAAATTAACTCCTAGAAGTTGTCCGATTTGTGATGCCGAGTGGGGATATGCTTCACATACTCTTGATCATATATTACCAGAATCGAAATATCCACAGTTTGCTGTGACCCCTTTAAATTTAGTACCAACTTGCTATAGATGTAATCATTCAAAAAGTACGACCGTGGGAACACAAGAGAATCAAGGTGTAATAAATCCTTACTTCAATTATATAAATTTATCAAAATATTTAAGTTGCAAGATTTATGTAAAATCGTCGGATTTAGTGACAAATATTTTTTTAAAATCAGAGTCGGAATTAGATATCACACATTTACAATACCAAAAGTTGAAATTTTTTTACGAAGAAGTTTACAAATTAAACGAGTCTTATTCGGAAATTGCAAGAATATCTGTATTAAATAGTATGATTGATACCTTAGCTAAGTTCAATCAAACTTTTTCAAAAAGTGATATGATAGTGTATTTTAAATCAATTGCTGATACACAAGAACTAAGTGAAAATGAAAGAATCTCAACTGAATTTCTGAAAAGTCTACTTTTGCACTCTCTTTTAGAAATGGATGATCAAGTTTATATGGTTTTAATAGATTTGATTAACGAAAAAAGAACACAAGCTAAAGAGTTTAAAGAAAACTTTTAGTTTGTCAAAATGGAAAATAACGATATTAATAATAAAATATTATGTCAACATATTAATTGTTAAAATTGAAGATTGGATGAAAGAAGAAACAAGAAATTATGCTGAGGAATCACATGATTACACTTCTAGAGGGCATGATTTTCATGATGGTGGTACAGATGAAGCCCCAAAATACATGTACTTAGGGAAGTTGAGTGAGAAAGCGTTTAAAAAGCTTTTTCTTGATAATGGTATTGCTTTTATAGAAGACTATCAGTTCCTTATTTCATAAAAGATAGTGAAAAAGGTAGTGATTTGAATGATATATATTGCGGTGTACTGAATTAAACAAAAAGAAAAAACGCTAAAACTCAGCGTTTTTCTTCTGTATTGATTCGTAGTGAACCCTTATTTCACTTCTGTAAACACAACGTGTTTGCGAAGTTTTGGTGAGTATTTCTTCAATTGAAGACGGTCTGGAGTGTTACGTTTGTTTTTAGAAGTAAGGTACAAGCGTTCACCAGATTCTTTGTGTTCAAGTGTAATATTTACGCGCATGGTATCTCCCTTCTATTATTCAGCTGCTGCAGCTTTAGCGATTTTACGTCCTTTGTAGTATCCTTTAAGTGATACACGGTGAGAACGTGAGTAATCTCCAGTAGTTTCGTCAAAGTTTACAGATGGAGCTGTTACTTTGTAGTGTGTACGACGTTTGTTTTTCTTCGCTTTTGAAGTGCGACGTGCAGGTACTGCCATTGTTTGTTTCTCCTTTTAGAATGTAATTCGATGCAATCTCATGATTTTCATCAACTTTAACAGTATAACAAAACTTTTTTGTAAAGTAAAGTTACTTGACAGAATTTTTTAAAATCTTTTCTGCCTAGGTTTTTTTAAAAGAAACGGGTTTTTCCGTATGCTATAATAAGAACCAAGGAGGCGAACTATGAAAGCAGCATTAAAATTACTTAGTCTATTCTGGCTGGGGATCATGTGTATTGTTTTAATCTTTTGGGGAGTGAAAAGTTTTCGTGATTATCAAATTATGAAAGATGTAGAAAATCATTTGACTGCGGATTTCAAAAGCATGGGATACAAGGGGAAAGTGACGGTAAAAAACTACGATAGGCCTGCCGGCTATGGGGAGAGCATGGACTTTAGCTATGAAGAAAAGATTGATGGAAGACTTTTGACCTTCTCAGATAACGTGGATTATGATCCGACAACCAAGCAATACGAAGCTTCAAGATTAAGTCCCGTACCTGAGGAAACTGAGACAGGCTTAGATGATAGCATTCAGTTGGAAGCCATGTGGCAGCAGCCTTATGTTCAGAAGCAGTTTAAGAAAATGAAGTCGGTCTTCAAGAAGCTAGAAGATGAGGATTTGACTTTAAAAGAAATTTCAGGTGAAACAATGGAAGTGCTTCATCAGGATGACAATCAAATAACCTTAGAAATGCTGGATGCTGGGCAGGCAGAGCTAGTTCAGGATTTCCAAAAGAACAGGCAGAAAGGCCTACCTCTCAATGGTTATTATAATGTTGATATTGAGTCTTATCTGCAAAAACATACTCTGCAGCTTCGAGTGAACTATGAGCTATTGGTTGATGATTTACATGATGATGAGAAAGCTATAGATAAGTACCCCGGAGTCTTTTTCCAGAAGCTTAAAAAGTTAGACTACAGTCATTTTTGGGATGGTTATTACCTAGTAGGCTATGATTTGAAAGAGCGTTCTGGTAGCGGTATAGGCGGGAATTCTGAGGTGATTGTGTTGGATATCCGTGGGGGTAAATTGGTTCGTACTTTTAGTGCTTTTTAGAGTTTTACTATTTTTAGGAGAATTTGTTTCAGGAATTAAGCTGATATGTTTTAATTGCTTAGGATTTTTGAGGAAAATTCATTTTTTGAAAAATTCTGAAAATTTAAAAATTTTCTTCTGTCCAATAGAGCCTAAGTGTGGTATAATAAAGCACAAAGATAACTGCAATGAAAGGGAAAGATATGACAGATAAGCTAGATACACGCCACAGAAGTAAGATTTATGACAGTATGGTCAAATCCCCTAACCGCGCCATGCTTCGTGCGACAGGGATGACGGACAAGGACTTTGAGACTCCGATTGTCGGAGTGATTTCGACTTGGGCTGAAAATACGCCTTGTAATATTCACCTGCATGATTTTGGGAAACTGGCCAAAGAAGGAGTGAAGGAACAAGGTGCTTGGCCTGTTCAGTTCGGTACGATTACGGTTGCGGACGGGATTGCTATGGGAACACCGGGTATGCGCTTCTCTCTGACTTCACGTGACATCATCGCAGACTCTATCGAAGCTGCCATGGGCGGACATAATGTGGATGCCTTCGTCGCTATCGGCGGCTGTGACAAGAACATGCCTGGCTCCATGATTGCTATCGCTAACATGGATATCCCAGCTATTTTCGCTTATGGAGGAACCATTGCACCGGGAAATCTTGACGGGAAAGACATTGACTTGGTTTCTGTCTTTGAAGGTATCGGGAAGTGGAACCATGGCGATTTGACTGCTGAGGAAGTGCGCCGTATCGAATGTAATGCCTGCCCTGGCCCTGGTGGCTGTGGTGGTATGTACACGGCTAATACTATGGCGACAGCTATTGAAGTTCTAGGTATGAGCTTGCCTGGTTCTTCTTCTCACCCAGCAGAATCCCAAGATAAAAGAGACGATATCGTGGAAGCTGGCCGAGCAGTTGTTCGGATGCTGGAAATGGGGCTTAAGCCGTCTGACATTCTGACTCGCGAAGCCTTTGAAGATGCCATCACAGTGACCATGGCTCTGGGTGGTTCTACCAATGCCACTCTGCACTTGTTGGCCATTGCTCATGCGGCTAATGTGGAGCTGACCTTGGATGATTTCAATGTCATTCAAGAGCGCGTGCCGCATTTGGCGGATTTGAAACCATCCGGTCAGTATGTCTTCCAAGACCTATACAATGTCGGTGGTGTGCCTGCCGTCATGAAATATCTCTTGGCTAATGGATTCTTGCACGGTGAACGCATCACTTGTACAGGTAAGACAGTCGCGGAAAATCTGGCAGATTTTGCAGATCTGACACCAGGTCAAAAAGTCATCATGCCGCTTGAAAATCCAAAACGTGCGGATGGACCACTGATTATCCTGCATGGGAATCTGGCTCCAGACGGCGCTGTTGCCAAGGTATCAGGTGTTAAAGTTCGTCGTCACGTAGGACCAGCCAAGGTCTTTGACTCAGAAGAAGCTGCTATTGATGCAGTGTTGGCCGATGAAGTAGTGGATGGCGATGTAGTTGTAGTTCGCTATGTTGGTCCAAAGGGTGGCCCTGGTATGCCAGAAATGTTGTCACTTTCTTCTATCATCGTCGGGAAAGGCCAAGGAGACAAGGTGGCCCTTCTGACAGACGGCCGCTTCTCAGGTGGTACCTACGGTCTCGTTGTCGGACATATTGCTCCAGAAGCTCAGGATGGCGGTCCGATTGCCTACCTTCGTACAGGCGATATAGTCACGGTTGACCAAGACACCAAGGAAATTTCCATGGCAGTTTCTGAAGAAGAACTTGAAAAACGCAAGGCAGAAACAACCATTCCACCGCTTTATAGCCGCGGTGTACTTGGTAAATATGCCCACATGGTATCTTCTGCCGCTAAAGGTGCTGTTACCGACTTCTGGAAACCAGAAGAAACAGGGAAGAAATAGCCTATATATGACAAAAGAACCCGCTAGTTTTTCTAGCGGGTTTACTATTTATTTAATGCAGATGAACAAGGCATCTTTTTATCTAGGACTAATCCCTAACGCAATCCGTCCAAAGCGACTGATGCGGGTGATTTTCCACGCGGGCGACCAAGTGACTTCAACGGAGACAGTTTCGATGCCTTCGATTTGCTTCAGGGACTCGACAATTTCAATAGGAACTGTCTCGGTACAGTCGCAGGCTGTGTCTGTGAAGGTCATGACAATCTTGCAGTGGCCCGTTTCGTCCAGATTGATTTCATAGATGAGCCCGAGATTGTAGACATCGAGCTCGACTTCTGGATCGTAAATCGTTTCGAGTTTCTTAATGAATTCTTCTTGGATAGCTGCTGCTCGGTCATTGATTTTGATATCGTCTCTCATCTTCAGTCCTTCTTCCTTTATAGAATAGTGGTCTTATTTTCTCATAATTCTGACAATTTTTCAAGAAATTCTGGCGAATGAAAACGGATTTAGTCTCTCGGAGGGAATTTTTTTGCTCTAACTCCTCAAAATATCTGATTTATGGTAAAATAATAGATATTATATAGTTGCAGAGGATTAGAAAATGAAATTACAAAAACCTAAAGGAACTCAGGATATCCTCCCTCAGGAATCTGCTAAATGGCAGTATCTGGAGGAATTTGCTCGTAAGACGTTTAAAAAATACAACTATGCGGAAATTCGGACACCGATTTTTGAGCACTATGAGGTCATCAGTCGTTCTGTTGGAGATACGACAGATATCGTGACCAAGGAAATGTATGATTTCTACGATAAGGGAGACCGTCATATTACGCTACGGCCAGAAGGGACTGCACCGGTCGTTCGTTCTTATGTCGAAAACAAGCTCTTTGCACCAGAGGTTCAAAAGCCAGTTAAGCTTTATTATATGGGATCTATGTTCCGCTATGAGCGGCCTCAGGCTGGTCGCTTGCGTGAATTTCACCAAATCGGGGTGGAGTGCTTCGGCTCCGAAAATCCAGCGACAGATGCAGAAACGATTGCTATGGCGGCTCAGTTCTTCAAGGAAATTGGTATTGGACAGGTGACGCTGCAACTGAATAGTTTGGGCAATGCAGCGAGTCGAGCTGCCTACCGTCAGGCCTTGATTGATTATTTGACTCCGCTGAAAGACAGTCTTTCTAAGGATAGCCAGCGTCGTCTGGAGGAAAATCCGCTGCGGGTACTGGATTCTAAGGAAAAAGAAGATAAAGCAGCTGTTGAGCAGGCTCCTTCGATTTTGGACTTCCTGGACGAGGAGAGCCAGGAGCATTTTGCGGCTGTCCGCTCAATGCTAGAGTCTTTAGGGGTTCCTTATGTCATTAACACCAATATGGTGCGCGGTCTGGACTACTACAATCACACGATTTTTGAGTTTACGACTGATGTGGCAGGCAGCGAACTGACTATCTGTGCGGGTGGCCGTTATGATGGCTTGGTTGACTATTTCGGTGGACCAGAAACCCCTGCCTTTGGTTTTGGTATGGGAATGGAGCGTCTCCTCTTGATTTTGGAAAAACAGGGAGCAGCTTTGCCATTTGAGACAGGCTTGGATGCCTATATTGCCGTTCTAGGTGAGGCTGCTAATCGCAGCGCTTTGGAGCTGGTGCAGGCTCTCCGCAATCAAGGATTTGCGGCTGAACGGGATTATCTGAATCGCAAGCTCAAGGCTCAGTTCAAGTCAGCAGATGCTTTTGGAGCCAAGACCATCATTACTTTAGGTGAAAGTGAAATCGAGAGCGGCCAAGTCACTGTGAAGAATAATGCGACTCGCCAAGAAGTGCTGGTTGGACTGGATCAAGTCCAAGAAAACTATCAGGCTGTTCTCGAAAAATTAGGTTGTTAGAGAAAAACTTGCCCTTTCTTAAATTTCTAGCTCTTTAAGGAATCTCAAAATATTACATTTTTATTACGATACGAGCAAATACTGTAACAAATTGATAATATTTTGGTATAATGGTTATACTCTTACATAAATAAAGGAGAAAAAATAGAAAAAATTGATGAAATTTGGCGTATTGCCTGCTTGTATTCTTTTGTTGGGAGCATGTTCGGCCCTGCCAAAACCACAGAAGAAGAACGCTGAAAACGTGAAGACAGAGCAATCTTCATCTTCTACATCAGAAAAAGAAACCAATGAAAAGCGGATTGAAAAAGACGCAGATATTATCTTGCGTGCAGTCTTTACAGATCATTCTTCAGGTTTCACGACCTTGATGGGAACTTCTGTTGACAAATGGAAGAAAGGTATTACTCAGTCTTACGTTGATGAAAACCTGTCTAAATATACGCCAGAAGAAAACTACACGCTTGACTTAAAGACAGAAAAATTCCCTCCATCAAAAATCTTGGAGTTATTTGACCAAGCACGTTTTAAAGTCTTAGCTACGGTTGGCGATAATTTTGAAATTACTAAAGTTGAAGACGATGGAGAAACTGCAACTGTAACATTTAAGAGCCGTGCGATTGCAACACGTGATTTGGCCAATCTAATCAATATGACTAAAGCGAGTCTTTTTGAAAATGGGGTTGAAGATGTAAAAGCCTTGGAAGACTCAACGGATCCAGATCTGGAGAAGCGTTTGGCTTTGGTAAATAACTTCCTCTTCTATTACGCTTTTGACCGTATGAATGAAGACTTTGGCTACATTGCGCCACGTGAGTTTACAATGGAGTTGACGAAGACAAAAGAGGGTCGCTATATTCTCAATGACGAAAACTTTATTGAATTGCGTAAATCAATTTTTGTAAATGAGTATTCAGCAAATGGTGCGGAAACCCGTAAAGGAAACAAATCAACAGATTCTGGCTCTAAATCTGACTCAAGCTCCTCTTCATCTTCCGATAAATCAAAGATCTAATAGTTTGAAATAAGATTTAGGATCTCATTTATATAGATAACGGGTCTGGGGCTTTTTGTCTCAGACCCTTATTTGTCAACTAGCTCGATTGACGGAGGATAGAAATGGAAACAATTTATTTAAGCAAAAAAGACATGTTGGAAATCTGTCAAGATGGCGATAAGTATTTCTTGCGTTATCCAACTTTTAATATTACCATGCCAGAAGTAGTTCAAGAAATCCCCAAAGAAGCTGCAGATAGCTATATGTCGGGAGAACATACTGGCAAAGAGTTGATGAATTATGCGCAATATGGTTTTTGGAGATCTAAAAAGCAATATACACAAGATGAGTCTGGTAAGCTCTTCATCGAAGACCATCCTTCCTTTATTTTGAAAAATCCTGAAAATAGCCGTCGTCTTTTCACAGCAGAGGAATTTAACCAAATCGTCACCCAAGCCATTGTTTCAGAACTGGAACCTAGCGAACTTGACGCTATTGGTACAGTTGATAATCATTTAGAGCTTCTTTTGGTGGATCCAGTTGGATGGCAGGAAGAGATAGAAGCAGTTCATCTGGAAATGCTGCAGGAAAAACTCAACAACTATATTTATTTCCTCGAAAGCAAGCAGTATGTGGCACGATATGGCGATAGCTTTAATAAAAAAGTCATCCATATCACTTTCCAATATTCTCCATCTGATAATGGATTGGCCTTTTTAGCAGCTGCTCAGAAGGTATTGCAGAATACAGATATGAGTTTGAAGGTAGAATTGCCAGAGTAAGTTAGAAAAAGAGAAGGCGTTTGTCTTCTCTTTTCTAATCTTCAAAAGCCTTTGCAATCTTTTCTGGACTAGATTTATAATATGGTATAATGTAAAAAAGTGCTTTCTGATTAATGGCTAAAAAACTTGATATAGTAAGAGAACTACTCTATCGGTTTAGTTCATAACATTTAGAATTGAGAGGGTCGACTATGTTAACATTAAGCCATGTGATTGAAGATACCTACAATGTAGAGGTGGACTATTATACGCCTCTTACTATTGAATGTTCGAGTTTCCCCTCATATATGCGAAAAGCTTACTTCCGTTTACTAGGTGATAATAGCCTACTTGAGATTGGGATAAATCCAGATTCTTTTCGGTTGATGAATATTATACTTGTCCAGGTATCAAATGTGACTTTAATGGATGACATGAGTCTAGAAGAAGTGGAAGAGATAGAAGGCATTCCTGTTTTTCGTGATACTGTCATGTTTACAAATGGACTACATGGTAGGAGGCAGTCCTTTGATGTCTTTTTGTCTAAAGACTTTTTGAAAATACAGTTGCTTAATCCTAAGGAAACTATGTATCTGACTAATGGGAGAGTAAAATTAGGATTTTCTCAAGATGGAACACTCGTGAGCATCTTGCTCGTAGAACTGGCATGTCATGAATATGAAATTTTAAAAAATAGTTTTGAATAGCGCTCCAAAAGTCTATTTCCTTGAGTGCTATAAAACTAGACTTATTTGAATAAGGAGAAAAAATGATTAGAGCAAAATATGGTGAAAATATTGTTGTCGCTTTTAAGTACAAAAATCAGTATTCTTGGTATATTTCTGACTTGGAGCTGTGGTATATTAATTACGAAGAAGCGGGATATAGTGTAGAACATATTGATAAAGAGAGATTGCGCTCCCCGTTTTTATTGCCCGAGAATGTCCTCTATTTTTTAGAGGATATGCAAAAATATAGTTGCGACCTTTCAGAGTTAAGGCAAGTCTTTACTAATGAGTATAAAAGGGATAAACTGAACGCTATTTATGATTTCGCCCCATCTTTATTTGTTGATATGGATAATTTGTTGTTGTACTCAAATTACGCAGAGTCTATTTCTTTTGAAGAGTATCTATCAGCTCCATGGATTGGGGAATATCAATATTTCCTAGATTTAATTCCAAGAGAATATTGGTTTTGGACGGAAATAGGGGAAAATGTGTTTGACAAAAATAAAACAAGTGAATAGAGTAAAGAAAATAAAGAAATAGAAGGAAATAAACAAAGGAAGAAACTCCGCTCAACAGTTATGGGGACGGTTATTCCTTTTAATCATTTTTTACTGGTCCCAGTTTGGCAAGAGAAAAAAGCGATAGAAGAGGAACATCCTGATTGGAAGAAAATCAGAATAATCAATAAAACTGGTAATATGCTGAAAATTCATTAACCTATAAGAAGGCGCTTTATGGCCATAGGAGGATAAGTGGTGAAAAGAGATAATATATTTATAGAAGAAAAAATTAATGAACTAATTACATTTAATGAAATGATGATTAAGGAATGGTTACAAGAGTTAGACCAACTTAAGCAAGGGATTAATCCTTATAAACGTCCAATTGAAGAAGTTATTAGACTAACTCAAAGTGACATCTCTTATTATCAGGAAAAAAATATGATAGCCACCTACACTGCAGGATATTCTATTGAGAGATTCAAAGAAGAGTACCTTAAATATGTCGATAGCCTTCTCCCTATTTGGTATAGTAATTCAGGATATGATGCAATGCTCTGGGCTCTATCCATTGGTATTTTGTTAGAGATTGATGAAACTACTTTTGATAAATTGGTAGATTTGGTAAGGAAAGATGATCCAGAGGACTATTTAATCGATTACCTTATCCAGTCTCGTCATCCAGAGTGGACAATTCGGATAAACTATAATTTCCCAAGACCTTATGGCTTTACTCGGAAAATTATTGAAGAAGAGAATGCTGAACAGGCACTCAAACTACTCAAAGAATATGTAACTAAGAAATGGTATCCAGGACATAGGGATACAGGTTGGTATGACCTGCATAAAGAGAATATTGATAATTATTATGGTTACTGGTCCTTTGAATCTGGTGCTCTCTGCAAACTCAAGGGCTTGGATTACAAAGAATTGGAAGGTGTCCCGTATTTCCCCTATGATTTGGTTGCTGAAGGTGCAGAAGTCTAAAGTATACTAAGAGATAATTAAGTGATAGCATTAACGATTTACAGAAATATTGACTATCTCTATTAAAAATTACAAATGAAACTAAAAATAAGGAAGGTTTTAAGATGTCCCAAGAGAAATATTTACAGGTTAAAAGGAGTATAGAATTCGTCTTGCTTTAGTGATTTTCCTTTTCATTTTATTTGCCATACTAGATTGTATGCTAATAATTAGTTCTTCCAGATTTATCCCATTTTTAGCAACAGCCATGGCGTCTGTCATACCTGTCAATCATTTTCTGCTTGTTCCTTTTTGGCAACAGAAAAAAGCGATAGAAGAAGAGCATCCTGAATGGAAAGATCTTAGTACAAAAGGAGTAAAGATTCCTACGGCTGAGGCTAATAAAAGGACATTAGCAGATATCGGTGCAACTTTAGCTTTGCTTCTCTCCTTTGCAGTATTCTATAGACCTGTTGAGCAGCAGAAGATTAATTATAAAGAGCTAAATGATGCACTCAAGGTTAATGAGGGAACATCTACCACATCAACATCTTCTATGTCTAATTCGTCAACTGCCATTGAAGAAAGTGCTCAAACGGAAAGCTCCAGTAGTGATAATAGTAACTCTCATTACCATATCCCTGGAGCTGATGACGAGACGATTAAGAAGGTGGTTGATAAATCCTTACAAGACTTGAGGCAGCAAAATTCTGGAGAGCAGCAAGCAGAATAGAAGGGGAGAAAATGAGTGATGCTAGTTTAAAAGCACAAATTGACAGTGATAAAGCCAACAAGTCTATGTTCCGTATTACAAAGAAGCGGTTAAAGGTCATGTAGATAATCCGAAATGGTAGGCTGATCCTGATGCATCTAGGATTGTCGCTGGAGAAGAGTTGAAGAAAGCGCGCTCACATTATCAACAGATGCTTAGAAAAGGTGAACTGCCAAAAGGATACAATAGACAAGGGTTGGCGTTTGGTGGTGAGAATGTTCCGGAAAATATTCAATTTACTGGAGAAACAACGATTAGACATTCAGAATTAGAAGGATTAGATACTAGTTTTTATCATGAAAATGTTTATGGTAAAAAGGATCCAAAGGTTTTGAAAATACATCAAAGAGAAGTGGACTATATGTATTTGGAAATAATCCAAATCATACTGAAGTCACTAATTTCCAAAATGAAGTATTGAGATGGCAAAGACAGCAAGGTTTAAGATAGGAGCTTGATAGATGAGTGAAGTATTACTGCCTGGAATTTGGTATGGCGAGGTAAGCCAATTAAGTTTGGATGAATTAAAGAATAGCTTGCTTTCGGTACAAGACGAGCGTGAGTGCATACTGTTAATTGTTGAAATAATGAAAAAGGGAGATTTTTCCGTTAAAAATCTTTTAATTGATTTAATGAATCAAACAGAAGATGAAGCTGTGTTAAATTTATGTATCAGATTATTTTGCTCAGTGTGTACAAATGATGATTTAAAAGATGTTAATAATTTTCGTTTTTTAGATTCTGTATCGGAATTTGGAGCTTTTACATTCGTTACTGGTGCAGTTGAAACAATGTCATATCAAGTTATTCCATATCTTTTGACGCTGTGGCAAGAATGGGAAGATTCTGATAATGATTTAGAAATTGCTATACAGGATGCGTTGGATTCTTTTCTCGAATATCGCTCGGTTTTATCAGAGAACGCAACGTTAGAGGAAGTAGGAAATCTATATATAGATGTAGTAAAAACTAAAAACTTAGATTGTTATTATTATAATACTTCTCTTGCTTTTCCTGGTTTGTTTACACAAGAAATTATGACTGCTCTACACATCGCTGCTCAAAAGAAAGAAAAATATCATTTATATCTTCAATCGTCACTTTTGTCTATCTATTCGGGCGAAAAAGTTCCAGTTGACACTAATGTTGTAATTTCAAGAGATGAAATTGATTTAATGATTAGTTATATTGATCGTCTAATCAAAAAACTTTGGGTAGAAGGCATGAAGTATTTTTATGGTCATCCTGTTGAAAACTAGAAGTGTTGGAGAAAAGATTGTAAATATTTTATCCCGAAATCTTTTACTAGAGGCTGGTTCGGATTATAAGTTAAAAAATAAATCTGGGAAATCGTGTCTAGACTATGCGGAAGAATATTCTTGGAGAAGTAGTCTGCTTGATATAATAAAGGAGTATGAAGATGGTAGAAATTAATAACAATGATTTTGGTGGTTTCGTTGTTTCAAACAATATTCTTGATGGAAAAGCTATTCGCTATTCCTATCGCGAGGAATCTGCTATTCCACAATTAAATGGCTGGACACTGTTATCAATCGAAGATAATGAAGCTTACCTAGCTAATTCAAAAAATTTCACAATTTTAGGAGCAAATAGCATTGTAAAAATTGCTCCTGTTATGCTGGAAATTTTTGGAGCACCATGCGGTACAGACTTATGCTGGCTATATGAGGAAGGCGTTCATGTAGGATTTTATGATTTGGTGAGAGATAGACAAACAACAATCGAAGAAATTGTTAATTGAGTGTCATTTGTATCTCGTCTAAGCCTTTATGATGTAGAGTAAGAGAATTTGTCAGCTAAAGTAGAAAAGTGTTTTGAGAGAATAGCAAGCTAAATGCTGGAATAATTGAGAGATTTTACATGACATTAGATAAAGAAAAAATACAGAAAAATTTTGAGGAATTTATGTTTTATATTGATGACACCTTGGATGTAATAAAGAAAAAAGCTAGTAAACAAGGTTATCATCTGGATATGAGCTTAGAGAGCTTGAAAGATTTGGCGCAATTCGTTCGAGAGAATGATGTCAAAAATGATCCTGAAAATATTGATGATTTCTTTAATAGCTGGGTTTATCTTGGTGAGGTTTTCCGTTTACAAGCCAAAGGAGCCTACTGGAAAGTTGGCACTGAGAATCCGAAAAACTTAAATTATGGATTAGAGTATTTGACGGGTTATAATACAATTGGTTCGGAATTTATTCCGTTATTAATTATGAATAACTTTACTTTAAGTTCACCGAATAGGCTAAATAATAATTTTTTCTATGAATTAGTATTGAAACGTTTAAATCCTAAACCAATCAATCTAGACCATCTTCCAACTGAAGAGGTGTAAAGTGAAATAAAGGTTGTTTGGCCTTATTAAAGGAGATATAAAATGGCAATACGAGATACTTTAAGTACAAAAAAGGATTATAAAGATGGCCTAATGTCAAATAAAGAGGCATTGCAGTATTTTCAAGAGAAATTAATAAAACTTCAAATTGATTTAGATAATGGAATCGAAAACTATAAGAAGCCAACAATAGAAGTGTATCATTCAACTTTAGCGACTATATTGTCTTATCAGAGAGATATTTTATTTGCAACTTATTCTAGTGGGGCTTCTTTGTTAGTTTTTAAAGAGGAATACATCTCATTTGTGGCTTGTTTAGTTCCAGTATGGCATAAGGGATGGGGATATGAACAAATGGTATGGGCGCTTTCTATTGGTATTCTGTTAGAGATTGATGAGGAGATTTTTGAACAGCTGGTAGATTTGGTAAAAAAAGATGATCCAGAGGATTATTTGATTGACTACCTGATTCAATATCGTCATCCAGCTTGGAAGATTCGGATTAATTATAATTTTCCAAGACCCTATGGCTTTACTAGGAAAATTATTGAAGAAGAGAATTCTGAACAGGCACTTAAACGGTTGCAAGAATATTTGACTAAGAAATGGTATCAAGGGAGTAGAGATGCAGGATGGTATGATTTGCATAAGCAGAATGTCAAAAATCATGTAGGTTATTGGTCTTTTGAATCAGGGGCTATTTGCAAAATTAAAGGTTTGAATTACAAGGAATTGGAAGAGATTCCGTATTTTCCTTATGATTTGGTTGCTGAAAGGGCAGAAGTTTAGAGTATTTTAATTTAACTAATAATAAAGGTATTTGAATAGGTGTTTGTATGACAACAGAAATTCAGCAATACAAAAATTGTACGATATTAAAAAACAATAATGATTATGAGATCCTGTGGAGTAGAGGGAAAGAAGTGCTTAACTTTCCCATTAGCCAAAAATTAGCCGATCGTGTTTCAAAATCAGAAAAAGATGCTTTAGAAGTAATGTTTTATTGTGAACATAATCGTTGGCCAAAGGCAGATGAGTTAGATGATTATAATCATTCCAATACGATTGTACATAGAGGCGATGGATTTGTTGTATATGAAACAGATGGTTATTACGAAATTAGCTTCTTTAAAGAAGTTGGAGGAGCTATGGGCCCAGAAGTATGCTACCCCATTACTAAGGAACTAATGGATAAAGCATTTCAATCTTCTAGGGGAGCATATGAAGTCATGATTTATGCTGAAACAGGGCACTGGCCTTTATAGTAAAGTGGATGACATCATAAGAACAGCCCCAAAATAGGGAATAAATATAGACATTTGGTAAATGGCAAAGGAGATGAGAATGGAAACTATTTATGTGAGTCAAAAAGACATGTTGGAAATTTGTCAAGATGGTGATAAGTATTTCTTGCGTTATCCAACTTTTAATATTACTTGCCCAGAAGTGATTAGAGAAATTCCCAAAGAAGCTGCAGATAGTTACATGTCGGGAGAACATACTGGCAAAGAGTTGATGAATTATGCGCAGTATGGTTTTTGGAAATCTAAAAAGCAATTTACACAAGAAGAGTCGGACAAAATTTTTATACGAAATAATCCCGATTTAATTTTTAATGATTTATCTGATAATAAAAAATATTTTCTCCTGAAGAATTTAGACAACTCGCCACTCAAGCCATCTCTTCAGAACTCAAGCCAACTGAACTTGACGCTATTGGTACAGTTGATAATCATTTGGAGCTTCTTCTAGTGGATCCAGTTGACTGGCAGGAAGAAATAGAGGCAGTCCATCTGGAAATTCTGCAGGAAAAAATTAACAATTATATTTACTTCCTCGAAAGCAAGCAGTATGTAGAGCGATATGGAGATAACTTTGATAAAAAAGTCATCAATATCACCTTTCAATACTCCCCTTCTGACAACGGATTAGCCTTTCTAGCAGCTGCTCAGAAGACATTGCAGAATACGGATATGAGTTTGAAGATAGAATTGCCGGAGTGAAAAGACTAGCGAAATATAGAGGAAATAATCATCTTCTCTTTTTTAGAGCACTTTGTTTTTTCAGCACCACCTAAGTCCCAATATGTTATAATAAGCAAAGGTAAAATTTCCGATTAGTACCTTTTGATGTGTCGGAAAAGTCGAACAGATTTCTATTTTAATTTGGATTTAGAAACTAAAAAATGGATAAAAGATGGCGTAGCCTATTGAGGAAGAGAAATAGAAGCCTGATTTATGATGTTTTATGTTGAGAGTAGAACTTGCACTAGGAGAATACAAATGAAACCAACAAAGCTACAATGGGAAGATGTTATCCAGTTCGAAGAAGTAAAAGGTTACGGTCAGCATATATGGAGAGATGAAGACAAGTATTATTTGGTTTTAGAAGAGGGAACCGTAGCTTCTTGGTTAGTTGTCTATGAATTACCACAAGAATTATTTACCTTACTAGAGAGTGGAGAACGGACTCTACTTGAAATATCTTGCAAGGTTAAGCACGATTGCTGGCCTCTAACGGAAGAAGAAAAGAATGAAATAAGAAAAAATAGAGCTAGAGAAAAACCAATTGTGCTGATTTCCAACCGTAAAAATCAGTTGCTTTTTAGTAAGAAAGAACTTGAAATACTTATTCCCCAAGCCGAACAGCAATGGTTAGAATCAATGGGGAAACTTCCAGATGATTATGTATCGCCATTAAAATAGCTTGTAAGGAACTTGTTTATTTACTTTTAGTTGTAAGCAAGTTCCTGTTTTTACATTAAGTGATAATCTCTAAGGACTCTACATCGGAAACGACGTTTCTTTAAGCGAATCAGCGTTTTGTATCCCGCGCACTCTAGATAAAGGATTTTGGGCTCTTTCTGGAAGTCATATTTAGCCATTTGTCCTTGACAGTGAGGACATTAAAGATTAGGGTTTCCTAAAGGTTATTTTAAATATGGAGGTGGTTTAGTTAGAATTGATATAGAAGATTTGAGTGATTTAAATTTAAGACTCCCTAGTGGGAATGAGACAGGAGCAAATTCATTGTGGATACCTGAGGGAGAAACTTCAGGTGGAGTTCCTGAAGCAATTTTAAATACTGTCCCATTAGATAGGACAAGAGTTAGTAGAATAGGAATAAAATAAATTGAAAGGAGAACCAATGAATTTTAGAAAAAAATTTTTAGAAGCTATAAAAGTTGAAAATGTTGAAGATATTTTACGCGGAAGGCAAAAGTATCGAATTGAACCTTCAACTTTTGTTCCAGATGTTTTTCCTACAGATATTAATCAGGTACTGTTTGAATATTTTTATAAACAAAGTGATATAAAAAATATCCAAGAAATATTAGAGAACACTTTAATGAAATTGACAAAGAGCTCAGCTACAGATTTGTACATTTCAATATTATTTTTCGACTCTATACTCTTTATGGAAGATAAAAGTATTGCTACCTTTAAAATTGATACTCTAAAAATAGCAAATGAAATAGTATCTGGAGTTCAAAAATTTCGGGAACAGTTAACGAAAAGTATTACTTTTAATAATGGATTGACAAAAAAAGAACCTATGAAAGTAGTTGCTCGGTTCAATCAGCGTTATAAAAATAAATATAATTTTTCAATTCTTGATGATTAAAAAGAAAGTTTAGTTAAATAGGATGAATGCAAATCCATTTTCAAGTATCCTCGGAGTAGAGAATAAATAAGATTATTGAAGGAAATAATCAATGGGAAACTTGGAAATAACAAAATTTTGAATTAATGCCAATAATTACTAATTTATATTACGAGTCTTTAAAATTTCCTATTTTTAGCAAACAAAAGTTAAAAGAATGGGAAATACGAATTGAGTTCAATAACGAAGCCGAAAAATATGAGGTATATCTAACTAGGGATAGAGCTGGGAAAGGGAGGATTTGTGAGTATACTTACTTTTAAAGAAGCAAAAGAATATAGAGTTATTGGAACATACTATTTCAAGAAACAACTACCCTATTTCCAATGGTTGGGAATCTTAATATTCTTCCCCACTCTGGGATGATATCACAGAATAACAAATAAAATTCCCTATTGTCAGTTCTTAGAGTCGTTGATCGAGGGCAGCTATATGTTGGATGCCAAATATGTTCTTGTGGAACCAATTTCGCCAGAGACCTTACAGCAGGTACTAGCCAGAATTTAAAAAGTTTGATAAAAAATCTTTTGAGAAGTCTTCTTTGATATGATTTTAAATTCCAATAAAGATGTTCTATCAGGCTGAAAAATCAGACAAGTTTAGAGATTTTTAGAATTAACCAATGGAGTAAATAAATGAAGACATATAGACTAAAAACAGATACCGAGTGGGATATTATGAGGTATAAAAAAGCAATTGAAAATCACAGAGAAATAGAAGCTTTCTTAGGTATTGATCCCGAGTATAGAATAGGTCATCGAGATTCATATTATCAAGATATTACGGATACCCATATTTTGATAGAATATTGCCTTTATCCAATTTATGTAGGCGGAGATTTTGATATTCCAGATCGAGTTTTAGATATTTTAAAGGAGTTGGCTTCTAGTCAGGATACTATACATTTGTATCAAGTTGTATCATTTATCAAAAAACAAGAAGATTTACTGGAAAAATATGATACTTTACCTTTTATCGTTGATGTGGAGAACATAGTACCTATAGTTCTTGACAGTATTTATAATCTTCCTAATGAGAAAAAGGTGAATTATTACCGTAATATTTGTAATTTAATTGATTCTATGGCGCTTTTCAAAAACTGTGATAAAGAGAAAGTAGAATATATTGTTAAAGAGCAAAAGAAAGAGGAAAATAAGAATAGAAGAAAAATTAAATCAGTTACAGAAGTATGGTCAATTGTACTAGATGTTACAAGTATAGATGCGATGGGAGTTTCAGATGACCATCTTGATTTGTTATTGATTGATGAAAACAAATGGATAGAAGCTTTGGAGGAGGAACATTTGTTGAAACTTCAAGAAAAACTCAATAACTATATCTACTTCCTCGAAAGCAAACAGTATGTGGCACGATACGGTGATAACTTTGATAAAAAAGTCATCCATATCACATTCCAGTATTCCCCATCTGACAATGGATTAGCTTTTCTAGCAGCTGCTCAGAAGACATTACAGGATACGGATATGAATTTGAAGATAGAATTGCCGGAGTGAGATCAATGCACAGAGGAGACATTTGTCTTCTTTTTTAGTTTATTGTATACTTCATTCCGCCTATAATTTCTTGTGTGGTATAATGGAATACGTGGAGGGATAAAATGGATAAAGAATTTCTAGTTTACCAAAATAAAGTATACTCTAATTTTGTGAATTATATAAATGACTATATCCTTCTTTCAGAAGATCCGGCAATGTTGAAAGAAGGCTATTTCCCCTATAGTTCCTATGTAGATGGTGAAGAAGAAGGTCTATACGGGAAGCTTGTGCCTTATAGTGAGGTTAGTCAGAGGTATTCGGTTTATGATCGTGTTTTGTATAAAGAACATGAATTTACAATTGCTGGTCACAAGCATGGGGATGATGATTTTACAGCACCCGATTCTTATGTGCGACTCCTGGTTTTTGATAAAGAATTTCTAATTGAAAACAATTTAGCTGATGATGCGGAATTATTGGATGAGAAATATGGCCAGACCATGTATGCATCAGGGAAAATCCCTGTCAGCGAAGTAACGATTCTACGTCGTAGAAAGGATTTGCCAGTAGACCGAAGGAGAAAAATATGAAATCAGTTATTTTTACAATAAAAAGCAACCAATCACTAAGAATTGGTGAGGTGCTTCAAGCAGAACTCTTTGAATGTTACAGCGTTTCCGCTAAGGATGCAGGATTAAAGCCATCTGCGGACTCTCTTATTTCGGATTTCCATTCTGTTCAGTTTGGGGTCAAAGAGAAGTCTAGTTTAGGGTTCCGTCTATCTTTTGATGGTCAAGCTTATCAGGTATCTGTTCCAGATTTGGCGACAGCTTCTGACTGGACTGGGGCCTTGATGTTCTTGAAAACCTTGCTCATTCTCTTAGACGTAACTGTATGTGAACATGATGGTGTGGCGTATGATAAAGATTCTATTCTAGAATTTCATTTCACAGATATTTTCTTATCAGCTCTTTCAGAATTGACTAAGGAAGTAAAAGTTCATCCCATCGTGGAAATTATGGGAGTGAAACGTCCCATTTACATCAATGAACTCTACCTAGGGCAGATTATCCATGTTCCGGACGAGCAACTTTTGAATAGCTATGACCAGCGTTTGCGCTTTACCCAACAGCTGAATGCTTATTACTCTGAGCAGCAAGTTTTTAAAGTAGAGCAGGATGGTGAAGATATCATCATCCCTGTCAACTATCTAAATAGTGAAGGACGAACAATCTTACCATCTCAACCAGAGTTAGAACCTCAATATTTGCAACAGTATAGAGGAAGTAAGGTTGCAGTTGCACGACTATTTATCATGACAGCCGATGGGGAAAAACTAGCCGAAGTTCCTTATCGTCAGTACTTGGAATCGCTAACTGAGGGCATCTATATGCTAGATGCCAAGTATGTTCTTGTGGACCCAATTTCTCCTGAAACTCTGCACGCTGTCTTGAAAAAGGGAGGATTTTAAGAAAAATACTTGTTCAGTTAGCTTTTTCAGATGTTAGAATGTGATTAGAAAAGAATGAAGTAGATAGTGTGAAGAAAACCATCTGAAACGTTTTCCAGATGGTTTTAAATTTTTCTCATGTTTATTCTACTTATATTTTTTATGCTATAATGAGACTAGAATTAAGACTCTCATTCAACAGGTAAAAATAGCGAACTACTTTTGCCAATGATTGGCACAAGGGGGCATTCCTACGATGATTTTCTATCTGCGATTGAACGTCCAGGCTATTATGAAATCAAAAATCCACGTGTCTATAAGCCTGGTACTAATGAAATTGAGCAAGTTGAAGGAATTTTTAGAATTAACCAATGGAGTAAATAAATGCAGATATATAAACTGAAAAATAAAGAAAACTATCAAAATTTTGTAAAAGACTATCGTGAAATAATGAAGGAGGGGAAAGAAGCTGAAGTTTTTCTAGGGACGGAAACTAAGTATTGTTTTCGACAACGAGATTCTTACGAAGTGGATAGTACAGATATTGGAGTATTAATGGAATATTGCTTATATCCTTTGTATGTGGAAGGTGATGAGGATATAGCAAAAAGAACTTTTGAAATCTTGAAATATTTTAGCTTATCTACTGATCTAATGAAATTAAAGAAGGTCACTCAATATATTTCTAATCAAAAGTGGTTTGTAACGAATTATTATGATATTCCCTTTGTTATTGAAACAGATGAATTGGTAAGAAATATTATAGAAAGCACTTCCCACCTATCAGATGATCAAAAACGAACGTATACCTATGAAGGGTTGTGTAATGTATTAGATCGTAACCCAGAATACAGGCAGTGTGATAAAGAAAAGGTAGAGAAGATTCTGGAGGAATTTAAATGACGAAACAAGAA
This sequence comes from Streptococcus cristatus AS 1.3089, assembly GCF_000385925.1. Taxonomy (NCBI): domain Bacteria; kingdom Bacillati; phylum Bacillota; class Bacilli; order Lactobacillales; family Streptococcaceae; genus Streptococcus; species Streptococcus cristatus. Next base: position 2,049,002 of record NC_021175.1, on the reverse strand, counting down.
CTAGCAAATTTCATTAATAAATATAGAGATAAAATAGGGACATTTTATATTGTACTTGATGAACGATCTGAAGGTCCATTTACCTTAGGATACTATTACGATGAGAAATCTAGTCAATATAAAGTATATGAGGTTAATGAGCGACAAAATATCTGGATAAGAGACGAATTTAAAAATGAAAGTGATGCAATAAATCGACTTTATCGTTTGATAAAAACAACATTTTGGATAAAAGAACCTCTTATTCAGTTAGATGTTTCAGAAATTGATTAGAAACAGTGATATATTTTTCACTGAGCATACTTATACGAAGGGGAAAGGTGTGTTACAAAATGAATCAAATAAAAGGAAATGGGTTCATTATAACTGAAGAAAATGGCAATTATACAATGTCCTGGATGACAGGAGGTTTTCAAGATAGAGAAGTTACTTATCCAGTTAGTAAAGAATTAGTGGACAAGGCTTTAAGGTCAGAACAGGATGCTTATGAGGTAGAACTATTCTTAGAGACTGGAGAATGGGTAACAAAGAAAAGTAAGGAAGTAGCTAGACAAAATTATTTTAGGTCATCACCTGTTCGGATTTTAGTAAATCCTTCAGCTATTAAAGAGCTATTCTCTGATCAAGAATTTGAAGAATTGTTATATAAATCCATATCTTCAAAACTAAATCCAACTGAACTTGATGAAATTGGTATAGTTGATAATCATTTAGAGCTACTTCTGGTGGATTCAGTCGGCTGGCAGGAAGAGATAGAAGCAGTCCATCTTGAAATTCTTCAAGAAAAACTCAACAACTACATCTACTTCCTCGAAAGCAAGCAATATGTGGAACGATACGGTGATAAGTTTGACAAAAAAGTCATTCATATCACATTCCAGTATTCCCCATCTGACAACGGTCTAGCCTTTCTCGCAGCGGTTCAGAAGGTGTTACAACCTACAGATATGAGTTTGAAGATAGAATTGCCGGAGTGATATGAAGGGGGCGAATTTCCGCTCTCTTTTTTGTCTCTTACAGTATGGTATAATTGAATTGGACAACACTTGGACTGTTATTATCAAAGAAAGGGGTAGAGCTTGTGTTAGATATTCGTATTGAGACCATTGATACTAAGTCTATGACATACAAGATATTAAGAAAATATTCTGCTTTACCTTTTTCACAACTAAAGCTAAGAATAGAAAATCATGATCCAGTGATGGTAGTAGATGACTTAAAGCTGGACGAGCTTCGAAGGGTTAGAGAGTTAATTTATGAGTTAAGCGGCATAGGCACTGAGGTTACGATAAAGGACTCAACAGGCATCATCACCTTGGGAGTATTGCATAATATTATCTCTAGTTATGAAGGGATTATGGCTGATATAGAAGAGCTAGATACCCTTATGTTTGATGAAGAGGATTGATTGCTAAATTTCTATATTTTAACGAATTTATAACTTGGAAAATCAGTGCTTCTGAAGCTGTCAGGGTCAATTCTTTTAGTATGTTGGTTGACAAGGGATTCAACATTCCTGATAAAGGGTGTGGAAGAGGTTGCTGATAATATTATTCTAAAAATGGATTTAATAGAATAGGAAATGCTTGTGAGATTAAGAGATAAATGGAAAGATGATTCAAATCAGTATAGAAGATATAATCTTAACCAAAAGATAAATTCGGTTATCTTTGGTCTAGCTATAGGTGATGCACTGGGAGTTCCTGTGGAGTTCAGGGCTAGAGATACCTATCATATTTCAGATATGGTGGGTTATGGAACCTATAATCAACCAGCTGGAACCTGGTCAGACGATACATCTTTATCCTTAGCACTTATTGAACACCTCTGTGAGGATTCTGATTTGAATGGGTTGATGGATAAATTTGTAGCTTATCGTCAGGGCTACCTCACCCCTTTTGGATATTGTTTTGATATTGGTGTTGCGACTAATCAGGCGATTGAACGGTATCTGGCAGGAGTCTCTCCAGAGAAATGTGGAGGGACTAGTGAGAGAGATAATGGCAATGGAGCTCTGATGAGGATATCTCCCTTAGCTTTGCTCTTATATGAAAATGTTGGTTTCAGTTATAGATCAAAAATAATTGAGCAATATACTAAACTGACCCATGCTCATCCAAGGTCTATTGTGGCATCTATTCTGTATGTCCAGCTTTTAATTGGTTTTCTTCTTAACATTCGTTTAGAAAAATTACTTTGTCAATCAAAACCTTATCTTGAAGATTACTTCAAGAAAAGCCCAGAATACTGGGAAGAGTATCAAGAACATTTTAGAGAAATATTTGACAAAGAATTTTATCAAAAAGCTAGGGAAGATATTGCTTCTACAGGCTATGTTGTTGATACCTTGAAGGCTTGTCTCTGGTGTTTGGGTACAACAAAGAGTTTTGAAGAAGCTGTTCTAAAAGCCGTTAATCTTGGAGGGGATACCGATACCATCGGTGCCATTACAGGTACCTTGGCTGGTGCCTACTATCAACTGGAAGGCATCCCAGAAAAATGGATTCAACAGCTGGCTAATAGAGAATTGATTGACGAAAAATGTCGACAAATGCTAGAATGGCTAGAACGTTGATTTTCTGTAGTTGTTGCATATCTGAGCAATCCTTGAAATTAGGATGAACTGATTTCTAAGATGGTGGAAGAGATGGAGTTGTTTTTGGAAATAGGAGAGAAGGAAATCTACCAGTTGACCAAGTCTATCTGCAATATCAAGGTTCCCAGATACAGCTTAAAATTACACGGTAAACGAAAGGATTATCATGAAAGAAAAAGACTTACTTATCAAAGAATATCTTAGAGTAAAAAAAGAAGCGATTTATAGCCGCATTATATTCTTGCTAACGGCCGTTACAGGAGCTAGAAAGAGTGATTTTCCTTGGATATGTCGATGTTGATTTTCAAAATTTTCTTAATAAATCTGACAAGTTTGAAAAAAGTACTGAATTAAAAAAATTATCGATAATGGAGGTAATTGATACTGATGAAAAATAAATCAAAAAAATGGAAATGGTTTCTTTTGATTATTCCCGCATTAATGATTTTAGGGATTATTACCACTATTCTTGATGATATGAAATCAGATGATGGAATTTACTATCTGATAGTCAAAAATGAATCTACTAAAACGGCTTCATTAGATAAAACATCATGGATAAAAATAGAAGGTGAGCAGATCACTATAAAGGAAGGCGGTAAAGAATATACTTACTCATTTGATACTGAGAATGAAGAATTTACTAGAGATTCGGTTCATTATTCTTGTTTAATACATGATGGGACCTTGACTCTTTTAGGAGAACAGCCACAAAAGGAATTGCCCGAATATGTCAGTCCTGAAAGTAGTTGGTATTCAGGATATGAAAAGGGTCAGGTCAAGATTGAACTGCACCCCAAAAGTTAGACAGAAAAAAAATCTAACTTTTGGGGTGTTTTTATTATGAAATTAACTTATAAAGATAAAGTTCAGATCTATGAACTTAGAAAACAAGGGCGAAGCTTCAAAGAGCTCTCAAATATATTTGGGATAAAAATTCCCAATCTTCAGTACATGATTAAATTGATTGATCGTTATGGAATAGAAATCGTCAAAAAAGGAAAGAATTGCTACTATTCACCTGAACTAAAACAAGAGATCATTGATAAAGTTCTACTTGAAGGTCGTTCACAAATAAGGGTGTCTCTAGATTATGCTCTTCCAAGTGTTGGAATGTTGCCTAATTGGATAGCACAATATAAGAAAAACGGGTATACTATTGTTGAGAAAACAAGAGGGAGACCGCCTAAAATGGGACGTAAAACCAAAAAAGAAGCCCGAAGAGATGACAGAGCTAGAGCGACTTCAGGAAGAATTAGAATATTTGAGAGCGGAGAATGCCATTCTAAAAAAGTTGAGAGAACTCCGATTGAGGGACGAAAAGGATCAAGAAGAAAAGCAGAAATTGTTCAAGGATTAGTAACAGAGTTTGCCTTAGAGATTCTTCTAAAGATTATTAAGCTAGCTCGTTCAACCTATTATTACCAGCTAAAGCAATTAGATAAAAGCGATAAAAATCAATGATATTAAGGCTGAAATTCAAGCTATTTTTAACTGAGCATAAAGGAAATTATGGTTATCGCCGAATAACACTCGAATTAAGGAATCGTGGTTTTGTAGTGAACCATAAAAAGGTCCAACGTCTAATGAAGGTCCTTGGTCTAACAGCTCGGATTCGTCGTAAACGCAAGTATTCTTCATACCAAGGAGAAGTTGGCAAGAAAGCAGATAACCTTATTCAACGCCTAATTTGAAGCATCCAAACCAATGGAAAAGTGCTATACAGATGTGACAGAGTTTGCCATTCCGATAAGCAGTCAAAAGCTCTATTTATCACCAGTTTTAGATGGCTTTAATTAGCGAAATTAATCGCCTATAATCTTTCTACGTCACCGAATTTGATACAAGTGAAAGATATGCTGGAGCAGGCATTTACAGAGGAACATTACACAAATACCATCCTCCATAGTGATCAAGGATGGCAGTATCAACATCAGTATTATCATCGTTTTTTAGAGGATAAAGGAATCCAACCGTCCATGTCACGTAAAGGAAACAGTCCAGATAACGGTATGATGGAGTCCTTCTTTGGTATTCTTAAGTCTGAGATGTTTTATGGTTATGAGAAGTTCGTTTAAATCACTTGAGCAATTGGAACAAGCTATTGTAGACTATATTGATTACTACAACAACAAACGGATTAAAGGTAAAACTAAAAGGACTTAGCCCTGTGCAATACAGAACTAAAATCCTTTTGGATAAATTAATTGTCTAACTTTTTGGGGTCAGTACAGATAACGAATTGAAGGTAGTGTATTTTTACGGACTCATTTCAAAAAGTTCAAAAATCGTGAAATTACTTTGTAAGAATTAAAGGACTTCCAATTTAATCCAGATAATTTTAGAATTGAAAAACCTTCTGCCAATAGAAGTCATAAGTTTGAATAGGAGACAAGATGGATATTTTCGATATTGTTCAAAATGGGACATATAATGAGTTTATAAAAAGTTACGATGGTGACATAACACAAATTGATAAATATACAAAACTGAATTTGCTATGTATATCCATGCTTAATGATGATTTACCAGAAGAGAAATTGAAAATTATTAAATATCTGCTTTCTGAGAAAGTAGAGGTAAATTTTTTGTCAAAAAAAGAAAACAGAAATGCTCTTCATTATTTCTTCCAAGCCAATTGGCGGCCTAAGATAGCATATGCATACGAGGTGGTGAAATTACTCGTTGAGGCAGGAATAGATGTAAATGCAGTTGACAAATTTGGTTCTATTCCGATGACTTACTCAGTAACGTTATTAAAATTAGCAACGGATGAGTTAGAACCTCTATATAAGCTTTTACTGGAGGCCGGTTCGGATTATAAGTTAAAAAATAAATCTGGGAAATCGTGTCTAGACTATGCGGAAGAATATTCATGGAGAAGTAGTCTGCTTGATATTATAAAGGAGTATGAAGATGGTAGAAATTAGTAACAATGATTTTGGTGGTTTTGTCGTTTCAAACAATATTCTTGATGGAAAAGCTATTCGCTATTCTTATCGCGAGGAATCTGCTATTCCACAATTAAATGGCTGGACACTGTTATCAATCGAAGATGATGAAGCTTACCTAGCTAATTCAAAAAATTTCACAATTTTAGGAGCAAATAGCATTGTAAAAATTGCTCCTGTTATACTGGAAATTTTTGAAGCTCCATACGGCACCGACTTGTGCTGGCTATATGAGGAAGGCGTTCATGTAGGATTTTATGATTTGGTGAGAGATAGAGAAACTACTATCGAGGAAATCATTAGCTGAATATAGAAATGATGGAGGAGAACTAATGAGAAAACAGGAATTATTAGATTTTTTAAAATTTAATAGCAACAAGCTTAGATATTATACTATATACTTAAATAAAAAAGTTTTAGATCAGTTTGCGATAGGCTATTATCAGGATTTAAGTGCAAATAGATTTATAGTGTATGAGGTGACTGAACGTCAACAGTTACATGAAAAAGCTAGTTTTGAAAGAGAGGAGGATGCTATTAAAGAATTATATGAGGTTGTAAAATTTAGATGTAGGATTAAAAGCGTCCCTATTCAGTTAGATGTTTCAGAAATTGATGCAATAGGAACTAGTGATGCACACCTAGAACTTTTATTAATAGATGGGAATCTTTGGATTCCAGATACCGAAGAAGAACATTTGTTGAAGCTTCAAGAAAAACTCAACAACTATATTTATTTCCTCGAAAGCAAGCAGTATGTGGCACGATACGGTGATAACTTTGATAAAAAAGTCATTCATATCACATTCCAGTATTCTCCATCTGACAATGGTCTAGCCTTCCTCGCAGCTGCTCAGAAAGTCTTGCAACCGACGGATATGACTTTGAAGATAGAATTACCAGAGTGATAAAGAGAGCGGAAACGCTCTCTTTTTGTGGTATAATGAGACTATATTTATAAAAAGATTATTTAACAGTTCTAAACAGCGAACTACTTATGCCAACGATTGGTACAAAAGGGTATTCTTACGATGATTTTCTATCTGCGATTGAACGTCAAGGCTATTATGAAATAAAAAATCCACGTGTATATAAGCCTGGCACTAATGAAACTGATGAAGAAAAGGTAGAGAAGATCCTTAAGGAATTCAAGGAAAAATACTACAATCCACTTAAGGTAGTGAAACTATAGGAAACACCATGGAAAATTTAAAATGACGCAACAAGAACTAGTAAATTTTATTAATAAACATAGAGATAAGATAGGGGCATTTCATATTGCGCTTGATGAACGATTTGAAGGTCAATTTACTTTGGGATACTATTATGATGATAAGTCTAGGAAGTATAAAGTTTATGAAGTTAATGAACGTCAACGTGTCTGGATCAGAGATGAATTTAAAAATGAAAATGATGCAATAGAGCGACTTTATCGTTTGATAAAAACAACATTTTGGATAAAAGAAACTCTAATTCAGTTAGATGATTCGGAAATCGATTGATTAGAAACAGTGATATATTTTTCATTGAGCATACTTATATGAAGGGGAAAGTTGTATTACCAAATGAATCAAATAAAAGGAAATGGCAATTATACAATGTCCTAGATGACAGGAGGTTTTCAAGATATTGATAGAGTTGTTCAATATAGAGCCAAAGAAGGGAGTGAAATACCTGCAAATGTAGGATCTATCGGACCTCAAATAGATTTGGAAATCAACATGTATTTGCCAGGTGGACCCAATCAGATTGAAATGTTGATGGGGAGAGAAAAAATGAAACATTTAGAGATAATTGGAATTCGTAATATAGAATATTGAGAGGGTAGTTTATATGAGGGTTAAATATACTGACCAAAGTGTTAAGTGGGAGAATAATGGAGAAACTATAGAAATTCACATAGAAAATATAATATTTGCAGACTTTGATAAAGATAAAAATGTTATTTTTATTGGAGTTGGAAAAAATTTTATTGCATCAGATTTTTATTATTACTCTATAGATGGGTTGTTAATACTCCAATATCATGAGTCGACTGACATTATTTCCTGGGGCTATAATAAAAAACATGAAATAGAGATTCCTAATAAAGAATCAGTCTCTTTCTACCCCAATCAAAAACTGATTTTAGTTATTTATAGAATCTCGTCTGAACAGACTTCGGTTACTGAAATGAAAATATTGGATTTATATGGTAATCTCATTTATCAAGCTAAATCTCCTGAGGGTTATACTATGGTCTATGTCACAGATGTTCTTAGTAACCAAATAAAAGTTGTTTGCGATGCAGTTATTGAGGAGAATCGAGATTCCTACGGTCGTGATTGTTTTAATTTTCTATTAGATCTAGATACAAGAAAATGGACAAAATTTGGTTTAGCATACTAAAATCTAAACTAGGGCTATCGAGTTCAGCTTTGTAAAATTTACAATATTTTAATACTAGAGATTTGCCATATCCTGAGGGATATCAAGCATACCATTAGTATGAGGTGCTTGTAGATTTAACTGAGGAAAATATTCTTAAAGAATTTGCAAATGTACCTAAAGAAGTGAAGGATGCTCTTCTCTATGCGATGGGTGTTTCAGATGACCATCTGGAGTTGTTATTGATTGATGAGAATAATGGATAGAGTCTCTGGAAGAAGAACACTTGTTGAAACTTCAAGAAAAACTCAACAACTACATCTACTTCCTCGAAAGCAAGCAGTATGTGGAGCGATATGGCGATAGCTTTGACAAAAAAATCATTCATATCACATTCCAGTATTCTCCATCAGACAACGGTCTAGCATTCCTCGCAGCGGTTCAGAAGGTATTGCAGAATACGGATATGTCTTTGAAGATAGAATTACCGGAGTGATAAAGAGAGCAAATTTAGAGGAGACGACCATCTTCTCTTTTTGTTTGCGACAGACCTTGTCCTCCCATCGGCGCTCAATATTCAATATGGTATAATGGGACAAGGTATATAGACGGCTAGTCTGATGATAGGAGAATGGGTCATTGAAAGCTAAAAAAAATGTGAAGCATAGTTTTGAGGCATGAGTGGAAGAAATAGAAGAACTCTGGTCTGATAGGGTACTCTGCGGATGCAATTGGCAATGGCTTGAAACCAATAGGAGGGAGGTTTAGTGAATGGCAAAGAGAAATAGAAAAAATAAAGCAAAGATTACTGATATAGAAAAAGAAAGATACCATGGTCCTTTGATAACAAATGGCGTCAGCTTAGGCTATATTAAGATTTATCCATGGATTGCTTTAGCATTAAGCGGTTTTATGTATTTGGTTGGAAGTTATGAAGATAATCTAGGTATCTTTAAAGGGCTTTCTTTGTTTTGCGGTGTTGTGAATATACTTGGTGTTATCATTTCTTTTATTCCCTATTTGGTAAACGCATGGAAGGCTTTAACATATTATTTGATAGCCCTCACAGTGTTAAGTTTAGTAATAAGTCTAAATTTTATTTGTTTACTAATGGTTATTTCAGACGGTAGTCCTATAGGAGCCAAGGAAGTATATCAATCTTCTCTCACTCCATTTTATGTTATCTTTATGTTGCTTCTTTTTATTATTGCTTGTGGTCTTTATTCTTGGTATTATCTCCCAAAGAATCAGGGGAAAGTCTGGGCTTTTAATCAAGTGAAAAAGGGAGATAGAAAGAAAACATGGTGGAATAATTTTGCTGTAGCTTTTGCTGGGGCAACAATCATTCCCTCCCTCCTAACAGGCTATATTCAGATTGCTTTTGGTGTTTTATTGGGAATTTTGTTGACCTTGACTTTGCCAGCTGTCATGGTAGATGCGGTTTATGCAGCTATTTATATAAAAAAGCATCCTGATAGCGATGAATTAGATTAAAAATATTGTAAAAATCCAAATTTATTGACAACAGATTTGTGAGCCTTGGATACACTATCCGACCTACGCATGGAGAATAACATTTTAAAAGTGTACTCTCCTTGGAACATGAGAAAGAAGCACTTTAGAACAAGATATAGCAAGTGTTTTGTTTAGCTACATTGCGACTTTTTATCTAATGATACATTAAAAGTTGTTGCACTGTATAATATGCTATAATAGTCTATAGAAAGTCGAGGGAAAGATGAAAAAGTATGGTTTGTAGCGCTAGTACAGGGAGTGGCCTTGTTTGTGATAACGGGTCTGCTCTGTTATTTTATGCGAGGAGATTTTTTCTTCCGTGCTTTGGCGCCGATTTTTGGTCTGGCAGCGGGAGCCTTTCGCTTCTTGACGGCCATGGTGATAAAAACACGGGCTCCCAGTCTTTATGAGGATGGGAAGAAAAAGGAATAATCTATATAGCATTAGCAGGTCTGGGGATATTGACACCAGACCTTTTTTATAAAAGTGGGCACTGGAAATAAAGACTTTTAATTTTTTTCAGAAAAAGGACAGGTAGGGGGGCTTTCCTAGGCTCTTTGTGGTAAAATAGTAAAAGAATTAAAATTTTGGAGAGTAAAGATGAAACGTTCAATGTATGCGGGACGTGTTCGTAGTGAGCATGTCGGTCAGGAAATTACTTTGAAAGGTTGGGTTGCCCGCCGTCGCGATTTGGGAGGCTTGATTTTTATTGATCTGCGTGACCGCGAAGGTATTATGCAGCTAGTTATTAACCCTGAGAGTGTTTCAGATGAGGTCATGAAGACAGCTGAGAGCCTGCGCAGCGAGTTTGTCATTGAAGTGACTGGTAAGGTGGCCGCGCGTGAGCAGGCCAATGATAAGCTGGCCACAGGAAGTGTAGAGCTTCACGTGGACAGCCTGACGGTATTGAATACTGCTAAAACCACTCCTTTTGAGATTAAGGACGGTATTGAAGCTAATGATGATACGCGCTTGCGCTACCGTTATTTGGATTTGCGTCGCCCAGAAATGCTAGAAAATCTCAAGTTACGTGCCAAAGTGACCCATTCCATCCGCAATTATTTGGATGAGCTGGAGTTTATCGATGTGGAGACACCATTTTTGACCAAGTCAACGCCTGAAGGGGCGCGTGACTATTTGGTGCCGAGCCGGGTCAACCAAGGTCATTTCTATGCCCTACCTCAAAGTCCACAGATTACCAAGCAGCTGTTGATGAATGCTGGTTTTGATCGTTATTATCAGATTGTCAAGTGTTTCCGAGACGAGGACTTACGTGGAGACCGTCAGCCAGAGTTTACACAGGTTGACTTGGAAACTTCTTTCTTATCTGAGCAAGAAATCCAAGACATTACAGAAGGCTTGATTGCCCGTGTCATGAAGGAAACCAAGGGCATTGAAGTGACCTTGCCTTTCCCACGGATGAAATATGACGATGCCATGGCTCTTTATGGTAGTGACAAGCCAGATACTCGCTTTGACATGTTATTGCAGGACTTGACAGAGCTTGTCAAGGATGTTGACTTTAAAGTCTTTTCTGAGGCACCAGCTGTCAAGGCGATTGTGGTTAAGAATGCTGCTGACAAATACTCGCGTAAAGATATTGATAAGCTGACAGATCAAGCTAAGCAGCATGGAGCCAAGGGACTTGCTTGGGTCAAATTTGCTGGTGGAGAACTGGCTGGCCCTGTTGCCAAGTTCTTGACAGACTTGTCAAGTGAGTTGACAACTGCTTTACAACTTGAAGAAAACGACTTAGTTCTCTTTGTGGCAGATGCCTTGGATGTTGCTAATGCAGCTCTAGGCGCTCTTCGTGTCCGCCTAGGCAAGGAATTAGGTTTGATTGACCCTGCTAAGTTTAACTACTTGTGGGTGGTAGATTGGCCAATGTTTGAGTGGTCGGAAGAAGAAGGTCGCTATATGAGTGCCCACCATCCATTCACTTTGCCTCAAAAAGATTCTGAGCAAGAGTTAGAAGGGGACCTGAGCAAGGTTCGCGCGATTGCCTATGATATCGTACTCAATGGCTATGAACTAGGTGGTGGTAGCCTACGGATCAACCAAAAAGATCTGCAGAAACGGATGTTTAAGGCTTTAGGTTTTTCAGCTCAAGAAGCGCAAGACCAGTTCGGCTTCCTTCTAGAAGCCATGGACTATGGTTTCCCACCACATGGAGGTCTGGCTTTGGGTCTGGATCGCTTCGTCATGCTCTTGGCCGGTGAAGAAAATATCCGTGAAGTCATTGCTTTTCCTAAGAATAACAAGGCTTCTGACCCAATGACACAAGCACCAAGCTTGGTTGCTCCAGCACAATTAGAGGAATTAAGTTTACAAGTAGAATCACATGAAAAAGACTAGTTTGCGGAAACTTTTTCGCTATTATCTTCATCGCTTTGCCTACCATGTCAAGTTGCTAGAAGTCCTGAAAAGTATTTCGCGTGAAAAATATGATGAGAAATTTTCGGCCTCTCTGGTATATGGATTTCTCTCAGCAGTAGCGGTCAATTTCTTCTTTCAACCGGGGCATGTCTATTCAAGCGGGGCAACAGGTTTGGCGCAGATTGTATCGGCTCTCAGCGGACGTTTTATCGGTTTTACCATTCCAGTTTCCATCACTTTTTATGCCATCAATATTCCGCTGATGATTTTGGCTTGGTACCAAATCGGACATAAGTTTACTGTCTTTACTTTCATCACTGTATCGATGAGTTCATTTTTCATCCACTTTGTTCCAGAGGTGACATTGACGACCAATCCCATCATCAACGCCCTGTTTGGAGGAGCTGTCATGGGAACGGGGATTGGTTTTGCTCTCAAGTCAAGCATTTCGAGTGGGGGGACGGATATTGTCAGTCTGACCATCCGCAAGAAAACTGGCCGCAACGTTGGCAGTATCTCCCTGATTGTCAATGGCATTATTATGCTGATTGCTGGTTTGACCTTCGGTTGGGAATACGCTCTCTACTCAATGATTACCATCTTTGTATCCAGCCGTGTGACGGATGCGGTCTTTACCAAGCAAAAGCGGATGCAGGCCATGATTATCACCAGTCATCCTGAAGAAGTGATTAACAAAATTCACCACAAGCTCCACCGTGGTGCGACCATCATCAATGGGGCTGAGGGAACTTACAATCACGAGCAAAAGGCAGTACTGATTACAGTCATTACCCGTGCTGAGTTTAGCGAATTTAAGTACATCATGAAGCAGACGGATCCGACCGCCTTTGTCTCCGTATCTGACAACGTACATATTTTAGGAAGATTTGTAGAAGAGTAGGCCTAGGTATTGCGACATTGCTTTCGAATCCTACTCAAACCCAATGATTACACCTATACATAAAATAAGGAACAAGTTCAGCTGGATGTCTTTCCATCCAAAATGAACCTGTTCCTTTTTATATTTTTACTTTATTTCAGAACCAAGACTTGCTTGGCAGGAACTGTATAAGAGTCTGCTAGCGGGGCGATTGGTTTTTTAGCGTTAATGTGCGGATACTGAAGATGGATGCTTTGCTTGGTTTTATTTTCATAAGTCGCTGCTTCAGTACCAAAGTTAATCAAGATGGTCAGCGCTTGCTTATCTTTTTGAATCTTATATTCAACGAGGCTAGGGCTGAGCCATTTGACCTGACAAGCTTTTTGAATAGCAGAGCTAGTTGCCAGAGTCAGAAGTGGGTGAGCCTTTCTAAAGGAAATGAGTTGCTTCAAAAATTCAATGTCTTCGGTATAGTGAAGAGAGCGTAGCCAGTCGAGTTTGTTGATCTCATCAGGTAGGTTGTAGGTGTTGTCAATCAGATTCTTGGTCCGATAAAATTCCTGGCCGCTGTGGAGGAAAGGAACTCCTTGCGCTAGGAGAACGATGTGCAGAGCTAGACGAGAGTTGGCTAGGCGTTGACGGAGACTGATATTTGGATTTTGAATATCAAAATAATCAAACACCGTTGCATTGTCATGGCATTCCACATAGTTGATCGCCTGATGAGGTGCTAGAAAATGTGGCTCTCCTGTCAGGCCGACATTGGCTGTTAAGACATTTTCTAGCCAGCTAGTCGCATGCTCTTTGTCCAGTCGGCTACCTTGGGCGATGGTTTGCTTGATGGTATCACGGAAATGATCGCTGAAGAAGCCGTATTCAGCTAGTTGCTCAGCGTTGAATTGGTGAGCCAGAAGGTCGCTATCAAGTCCAGTCGGCATTTGCCAGCCCTCACCGTAAAGATAGATGTTTGGATAGATGGTTTTTAGTTCCTGAGCGATTTGCTTCATGGTGGCTATGTCGAGGATGCCCATCAAGTCAAAGCGGAAGCCATCAAATCCGTAGAGGCTAACCCATTGCTGGACGGATTGTTGGATATAATGCCGTACCATAGCTTTTTCACTGGCCACATCATTTCCGCAGAAGGTACCGTTTGTCCGTATGCCTCGCTCGTCTAGACGATAGAAGTAGCCTGGCACAATCTTTTCAAAAGCATAGTTATCTGCTTCATAGACGTGATTATAGACAACATCCATGATGACGCTCATATCGGCCTTGTGATAAGCCGCAATCGCGTCTTGTAGTTCAAAGATACGGCTATAAGGATTGTGTGGGTCGCTTGACAAGCTGCCTTCAGGAACATTATACTGGACGGGATCATAGCCCCAATTGTAAACGAGTTCAGGATGTTTTTCGTCAACACTGCCAAAGTCGTAGACAGGCATAAGTTGAACGTGTGTAATGCCCAAATCCTGCAAGTATTTTAGACCAAAAGTATGACCGTGTACAGTTGGAGATTCGGACAGAGAAGCAAATTTACCAGGCTGTGAAAAACCAGCTTCCTTTTGCATAGAGAAGTCTCGCACGCTCATTTCATAGATAACGGCTTCTGTTGGTTTTACTTGGCTCGCAGCCCGCTGAATAGGTCTGCTAATCTTTTTGCGGTCAATGACATAACTATGGCCAGAGTTGGCATCTGAAGAGAGGGCATAGGGGTCATGTACCTCTATCCATTTTCCATTCACCTTGTGGATATAATAGTAGGCATTGCCTTCTAAGTCCCCAAGGACCTGCGTATGCCAGACGCCCCTATCTTGCCTTTGGAGAGGAATAATCTGCTCTTCCAGATGCAGCAAGACTTTTTCTGAAATAGGAGCCCAAAGTTTGAAATCTGTTGCCTGAGGGCTATAGCTAGCTCCCAAATCTCTTCCCTGATAGCTAAATAGTTCATCAAAAATTGGCTTCTGGACAATGTGGCGATACTGGAGAATGGTGTGATTGCGATCCTGATCATAGACTGTGTAAGATTCAGTCAAATCAATCGGATCATTGGCTGAAAGAGTGTAGATAATCTGATGTTCTTGATTCTCAATTTTTTTGATGGTCAAAGGACTGGAGCTATGCTTGTCCTCTAGAGTGAAGTGGATAGAATAAGCGTCAAAGGACTTTTCCAATTCGATAGTGATGCTATTTTCATCATCTAAGTAGGCTTGGAAAATACGATAAACCATGAAATTTCTCCTTAACTAACGAGTAAGAATGCTGTGGGGGATGACTTGGCGATAGCAAGTATGCTTGTCATCCTTATTATCTTTAATAATTTGGAGCAAGGTACGGAAAGATTCCCTCCCCAACTCGAGGGTGTTGATATTAATGTAGGCATCTACATCAATGCGTGGTTTGATAGAGTCAAAAGTGATAATAGGGAAACGGTAGTCAATGTCTTTGAGATAGTGGAGAGCCCCTTCGGCAACCATACTATCCGATGTCACAAAGGCTTCAATTTCCTGAATAGGCATCTTTTCCATAATCTTATAACTGCTATCTTCCAAGAGGAAACCGAAAGAAAACTTGACGATATTTTCATCGAGAGAGATGCCTGCTTCATCCAGGGCTTGTTTGTAGCCAGCAAAGCGGTCTTGGGATACGACGAGCTCTTTATTACCAGCCAGGAAGGCAATTTTTTTATAACCTTGATCTAGGAAATATTTGGTTGCATCGTAGCCAGCCTTGATATTATCATTATCGACCAAAGAAACAAATGGTGACACTGCTTTCCCTAAAATCAAGAAAGGAAACTGGTTTTTAATCGCAAAGTCAACCAGCGGATCGTTTGGCTTAGAATAGAGAAAAATCAAACCATCAACGCGTTTTCCGAAAATCATTTGTTTGATATTTTCTAAACGACGCTCTTCGTCCTGTCCGGTGCTAATCTGAATGGCATAGTCATGTTCAGACGCGATGCGCGAAATCCCCCGCAAGACAGTTGGAAAGAATGGGTTTTGGTAAAAAACATCCGAATCATCGGGCAGCACCAGGCCGATGACTTGGGTAGACTGACTGACCAGACTTCTAGCATTGAGATTTGGATGATAGTCTAGCTCCTTCATGGCAGCACGAACCCGTTT
This sequence comes from Streptococcus cristatus AS 1.3089, assembly GCF_000385925.1. Lineage (NCBI taxonomy): Bacteria > Bacillati > Bacillota > Bacilli > Lactobacillales > Streptococcaceae > Streptococcus > Streptococcus cristatus. Next base: position 2,033,192 of record NC_021175.1, on the reverse strand, counting down.
TTTAGTTTCATCGCTGATGGTTGACTTGTTTTGTACGACGCGTGTCACCGTCGAGGGAGACACACCCGCTAGTTTCGCTACTTCTTTAATCGTAACGCGCATAATAACCTCCTAATTTCTGAAATCCTCATCACGGAAATGTGTTTTGTAGAAAATAATCACCAAATAAAGAACAAACAAGATATTTTGGACGGTGATAATCGTAGGCAGGCTTTGCCCAAATAAGCCACAGATAAGTCCGATAATCGTTGGTAATCCTAGGCAGTTGAGGATAAAGTGATAGCATTCTTTAAAGGTTTTAAAAGAAAATAACCGTGATTTCTTGGTCAGATAGAGCAAGAAGGAGGCACCGAGCGCCAGAAAGGCAAAGTTGATGCTAAAGAGGAAGCCCGCGGAGAGGACTAGGAAGAGGCTGATCACCAAGCGGTTTTGTTGGAACCAGTCTTTAGAAATGGCTTTGGTCAGGGCTTCTTTACTTTTTAGAGCCTTCTGGTCAATGGCTTGGTAGCGGATATTGGCCAGTTCTTTTCCTTCTTTAGTGATTTTGAGATTTTCTTTGTCGAAGTAAAGGGTCAGCTCCTTGCCTAATTTAAGCTCCTCGTGATGGCCGATAATGACAGTACCAGCGGCATTGCGATGAATGCCTTCAGGATTTTCAGTGGTCAGCACATGGTCTTTCATCTGGGCATGATGGTCAAAGTCAATCATCACGTCTTCATCCAGAGTGTCAAAAGCCTTATCAACAAAGGTATCCAGCGCATAGCTTGTCAAAGACGCTGTCTGAATGGCCACAGGAATCAAAGACAGAGAAATTAAAAAGACGCTGGTAAAGATGAGCTGGAACCAGCTGAGCATGCGACGATTGGCGAAGGTTTTTCTAAAACCAATCAAGCTCGAAAAATAATTAAAAGGATAAGGTAACATAGCTGCCTCTTTCTAAAATTATAATCAGGTGGTGGCCAATAAAGAACTTATTGGCTGCCATATAACTATAATCGCGTTTTAATTAAAAACAGGGTGGGACAAGATTATCCCTTGTCTCCACCACTTGTTAAACCAGATACAAAATTCTTTTGCAGGAAGAAGAAGAGAATACAGATTGGAAGGGCAGTGAGAATCGCACCGGCAGCAAAGAAGGCAATTTTCTGATTCTTGACATCGCTGACGAAGGTACGAAGACCAACTGCAACCGTATAAAATTCTTTTTCACGAAGAAGGAAGCTGGAGAGGATGTAGTCTCCGAAAGGTCCCATGAAGGCCCAGAGAGCTTGCACGGCAATCATTGGACGAACGAGGGGCAGGACAATCTGCCAGAAACGTCTGAAATGACCAGCGCCGTCTAATTTAGCTGACTCGTCTAGAGACATAGGAACGGTATCGAAGTATCCTTTCATCAACCAAGCATTCATTGGGATACCACCACCTACATAAAGGAAGATGAGGAACCAGCTTTGGTTGAGGGCATTGAGCATCAGCGCCATAACGAAGAAGGCGGTCAGAGCGGCAATGGTTGGTACCATTTGGATAATCAAGAAGAAGACCAAACTTTGCTTTCTTGCGATGAAATTGTAACGGCTGTATGCATAACCTGCAAGTACAACTATACTGGTTTGGACAATCATTGTCAAGACGGCAATGATAATGGTGTTAAAGTACCAAGTACCATATAGAGTCTCTGAGAAGAGACGAGAGAAGTTTTCCAGACTGAAGTTGATGTCTGTGTCTAGCTTGAAGGCCACGACATTCCCCGTCTTGAAAGCAGACATGATCGTGATCAAGAGCGGGTAGAGAATGATAATGGAAAGCACTACAAGGTAGAGATAGGTCAAACTATGGTTGATAAAACGTTTAAATTTAACAGAACTATTCATCTTATACATCCTCCATATCAAATGCGTGTAGTTTCTTGAAGGCAATCATAGAGATAGAGATGACGATGATGGAGATGATGAGAGTAACGGCCGCCGCCATTGAATATTGCGGTGCTGTACCTGTGGTCAAACGATAAATCCAAGAGATTAGAATATCGGTTGAACCGGCTCCTCCACCGACACTACCAGGACCACCTGCATTGAAGAGGTAGATGATTGAGAAGTTATTAAAGTTAAAGGTGTATTGACTGATCAAAGTTGGTGCCGCAACTGCCAAGATCATTGGGAAAGTGATGTTGCGGAATTTCTGCCAAGCATTGGCTCCGTCGATGTAGGCTGCTTCGTAAAGGTCATTTGGAATAGACTGCAAAATACCCAAGGTCAGGACGTAGATATAAGGGAATCCAAGCCAACCTTGCATCATGATAAGGGCAATCTTAGTCCAAGTCGGATCAGTCTTCCACGGAATCAGATGTCCATTCAAGAAAGGAAGAACCTTGCCGAGAAGTGGGATAACCTGAGTATTGATAGCCCCGATACTATCGTTGAACATATTTGAGAAAGTCAGGATAGTGATGAAGGCTGGAACTGCCCAAGGAAGCAAGAAGATAACACCGAAGATGCGTTTTCCTTTGATGAATGGCTGGTTGGCAATGATAGCGGTGAAAATACCGATTACGATTTGTAAAGTAGAGGCTGCCAGTGCCCAGATGATAGTCCAAGTCAAGACAGAACCAAAGGCCGCACGGAAGGTGCTCAATTGCCAAATGTTAGCAAAGTTGGTAAAGCCAACCCAATCCAAGAGTTTATTTGGTGGCAGGTGTTTGAAATCATAGTTTGTAAAGGCAATCAAGAGTGTTACCAATACAGGGAAAATGATGGCAAAGGTCATCGCCAAATAAGAAGGAATAATCAGCAAGTAAGGGAAGCCATTTTCATAGATTCCGTTTGTCATTTCCTTTAAGGTAGTATGAACAGGATAATCATTGTTCCACTGCTTGGCAACTGTACGGGCATCCTTCAAGTTAAATCCATAGAAAATCAGGAAAAATGCCACAAGGATGAGGTGGAAGGCACCGCGGATCAGCATGAAGAGTGAGTTGTCCCCACGGACTTCACCAAGAGTGATGAGATTTTCAATTTCTGGTAGGGCAATAGCTACGAAATAAGCTAAAAATGCAACCGTAACCCCAAGAAAGATGTATCCTTTGGCCTTTTGATCATTATAGATTTGCCCCAACCCTGGAATGAGGGAGCGCAACATGGCTTGTTTGGGATCTTTTTTTGTCATTGTAGTCTCCTTAGATACGAGAAAGATTGAGGAATTGCAGTAAGTACAAGTCCTAATCCGAGCTTTTTCTTAATTAGAAGATAGAATAAATCCTCATTCTATCAAACAAGGGGTAGGGAAAATTCCCACCCCTTTATTTAAACTTGCTTATTTGTTGCCGAATTTTTGATCGATAGTTTCTTTGATCAATTTAACAGCATCTTCAGCTGCAGTTTTAGCATCTTTTTTACCGCTTACAGCATCGAACAACATAGTTTTAGCTGGATCCCAAACTGTACTCATTTCAGAGATGTTTGGCATTGGTTGAGCTGATTGGAACTGTTTAACAACTGCGTCTGTCAGTTCATCTTTCTTGCTTACTGCGTACTCGCGTGCTTCTGTGTTAGCAGGTACTTCGTTAGTAGCATCGTAAAATGCTTTTTGTTGATCAGTTGAAGTCAAGAAGTCAACGAATTTTTGAGCAACTTCTGGATTTTTAGCACCAGTTGGGATAACCCAAGCTTTCCCACCACCGAAAGCAGCGTATTCTTTTCCGTTTGGAAGAGTTGGGATAGTTGAAACACCATAGTTTACTTTAGCTTCTTTCAAAGCAGATGCTTTCCATGGTCCATCGATGATTGCAGCAGTTTTTCCACCTTGGAATTGAGTTTGGATCAAGTTAGAAGCGCCTTCTGTATCTTGCATACCTTTAGGCCATTTTTCATACCAAGTTTTAGCGTATTCAATTCCTTTGATAGAACCTTCGTTAGCAAGACCGATATCTTTAGGATCTTTACCATTATCACCGAATACATAACCGCCGTTACCAGCTAGAAGTCCGTAAGCGTAGTAGAAGTTTGTCCAGTCAGCAAGGAAGGCAGATGTTTTACCATCTTCACCAGCAAACGCATATTTGCTGTCTTTAGCAAGCTCTTCTAATTCAGCAAAAGTAGTTGGAGCTTTTGAAATCAAGTCCTTGTTGTAGTACATTACAAGAGTTTCGATAACAGCAGGTGCTCCGTATGTTTTACCTTCTGTTGTTACAAGAGATTCAGTAGTTTTATCTGTCTTACTATCTTTGCTTAATTTTACTTCGTTTAATTGTCCATCTGTACCGAGGCTTCCTACACGGTCGTATGGAGCCATCAAAACGTCTGGAGCTTTACCAGACTGGTTGTCGAGTGAAAGGTTGTCCAATCCACCCATTTGGTCACCAGTTTTAATAGTAACTTTAGAACCAGTTTCTTTTTCAAAAGCTGCAGCAGCTTTCTCCATGTAAGGCTTGTACTGCTCTTCAACGTATACTGTAACGTTCTTGTCGCCTGATTCAGATGACTTGCTTGAAGAAGATTTGTTACCACAAGCAGCTAAGATAAAGCTAGCTACAGCAACAGTACCGAGAACAGCAACGCTCTTCAACATTTTGTTTTTCATGATTATTCCTCCTAAAGAATAAAAAAATAATGCTATCTAAGAACACGCTTGCATAGCGCAAACGTTTTCTTGAACTAAAAATAATTTTAACACAAAAAGTAAACGCTTGCAAGTCTTTTTAGAAAAATTTTTAAAAATTTTAAGGAAAGATTGTTAGATTTGAGTATAATAAAGGAAAGAAATCAAAAAACTATGGTATAATAAATAAAAAAGTTTTTTAAAAAGCTTGCACTTGAAAAAAAAATAGGTTATAATTCAAGCGGCGCAAACGTTTTCTCTAGATAAAGTAGGAAACAAGCATGAAAAAATTTTTGAGGTGTTACATATGAAAGCGAGACAAAGTGGTGTATTGATGCACATTTCCTCTTTGCCAGGCAAGTACGGGATTGGTTCTTTTGGTCAGTCTGCCTATGATTTTGTGGATTTCTTAGTTAGAACGAAGCAACGTTATTGGCAAATCTTGCCTTTGGGAACGACTAGCTATGGGGACTCTCCTTACCAGTCTTTCTCAGCCTTTGCAGGGAATACTCACTTTATTGATTTGGATTTCTTGATTGACGAAGGCCTGTTGGCAGAAGAAGATCTAAAAGGCGTTGATTTTGGTGATGATCCAAAAGCTGTAGATTATGCAAAAGTATTTGAAGCACGTCGTCCTCTTTTGGAAAAAGCGGTTGCTCGTTTCCTTAAAGTTGGCGATCTTGACAAATTCCGTCACTTTGTTGCGGAAAATGCAGCTTGGTTGGAGCTTTTTGCGGAATACATGGCTGTTAAAGAGCATTTTGATCTGAAAGCTTGGACAGAATGGCCAGATGAAGCGATTCGTCGTCGCCAACCAGAAAGCTTGGCTAGCTACCGTGAGCAATTGGCGGACAAGTTGGAATACCATCGTGTAACCCAATATTTCTTCTTTAAACAATGGTTGCAACTTAAGAAATATGCCAACGATCATCATATCGAAATCGTTGGTGATATGCCAATCTATGTGGCTGCTGACAGTGCGGATGTCTGGGCTCAACCTCATTTCTTCAAGACAGACGAGCAAGGCCGTCCAGTCAAGGTTGCTGGTTGCCCGCCAGATGAATTCTCAGAGACTGGTCAGTTGTGGGGTAACCCAATTTATAATTGGGAAGCTATGGATCAAGATGGCTATGCTTGGTGGATTGAGCGCCTGCGCGAAAGCTTCAAGATTTACGACATCGTTCGGATTGACCACTTCCGTGGCTTTGAGTCTTATTGGGAAGTGCCAGCGGAGTCTGAAACAGCGGCTACTGGTCACTGGGTCAAAGGTCCAGATTATAAACTTTTCGCTGCGGTCAAAGAAGCTTTGGGTGATTTGAACATCATTGCAGAAGATCTTGGCTTCATGACAGATGAAGTAATTGAATTGCGTGAGCGGACTGGCTTCCCAGGTATGAAGATTCTTCAATTCGCTTTCAACCCAGATGATGAAAGCATTGATAGTCCACACTTGGCGCCACATAATTCTGTGATGTACACTGGTACTCACGACAATAACACCGTACTGGGCTGGTACAAGGATGAGATCGATGATCCAACTCGTGAATACATGGCTCAATACACCAACCGCAAAGAATACGAAACAGTGCCACACGCAATGCTTCGTACAGCCTTTGCTTCTGTTAGCTACATGGCTATCGCAACGATGCAGGACTTGCTGGAGTTGGATGGCTCTGCCCGTATGAACCTGCCATCTACGATTGGCGGCAACTGGGCATGGCGGATGACAGCTGAAGAGCTAAATTCTGCTGTGGAAGAGCAGCTTTATTACCTGACGAAAATCTATCGTCGTTTAAATACTGACTTACTTCCACAAGAAAATAAAAGAAATACTTTCTAATACTAGGAGAAATCATGTCAAACCTACAAACATATATCCAAAATACTTATCAAAAGCAAATTGCTGATTGTAGCAATGAAGAGCTTTACTTGGCTCTCTTGAACTACACAAAATTGGCTAGCGCTCAAAAGCCAGTCAATACTGGTAAAAAGAAACTCTACTACATCTCAGCTGAGTTTCTTATCGGAAAACTCTTGTCAAACAACTTGATTAACTTGGGTCTTTATGACGATGTTAAACATGAATTGGCAGCGGCAGGCAAAGACCTGATCGAAGTAGAAGAAGTGGAATTGGAACCATCTCTTGGTAACGGTGGTTTGGGCCGTTTGGCAGCCTGCTTCTTGGATTCTATCGCAACACTTGGTTTGAATGGTGACGGTGTGGGTCTTAACTACCACTTCGGTCTTTTCCAACAAGTCCTTAAAAACAATGAGCAAACAACTATTCCAAACTTCTGGTTGACTGAGCAAAACTGGTTAGTTCGTTCAAGCCGTAGCTACCAAGTGCCATTTGCTCACTTCACCTTGACATCTACTCTTTATGATATTGATGTGCCAGGTTACAAGACAGCAACTAAAAACCGTCTTCGCCTCTTTGATTTGGACTCAGTAGACGCAGGTATCATCACTGATGGTATTGACTTTGATAAGACAGATATCGCTCGCAACTTGACTCTCTTCCTCTACCCAGATGATAGCGACAAGCAAGGTGAATTGCTCCGTATCTTCCAACAATACTTCATGGTATCAAACGGTGCGCAATTGATTATTGATGAAGCGATCGAAAAAGGCAGCAACTTGCACGACTTGGCTGACTACGCTGTCATCCAAATCAATGATACCCACCCATCTTTGGTTATCCCAGAAATGATTCGCCTCTTGACAGAGCGTGGTTTGGAATTTGACGAAGCTGTAAACATTGTCAAGTCTATGACTGCTTATACGAACCACACTATCTTAGCAGAAGCTCTTGAAAAATGGCCATTGCACTTCTTGGAAGAAGTTGTACCTCACCTGGTTCCAATCATCAAAGAGCTTGACAAACGTGTCAAGGAAGTTTACACAAATCCAGCAGTACAAATCATTGATGAGCATGATCGTGTACACATGGCCCACATGGATATCCACTATGGCTACAGTGTTAACGGGGTTGCAGCTCTCCACACTGAAATCTTGAAAAACTCTGAGTTGAAGGCTTTCTACGATATTTATCCAGAGAAATTCAACAACAAGACAAACGGTATTACATTCCGTCGTTGGCTTATGCACGCTAACCCACGTTTGTCTAGCTACTTAGATGAACTTCTTGGTCGCGACTGGCACCATGATGCTGCTAAGTTGGAAGGCCTACTTGACTTTGCTGGTAAGCAAGAAGTGAAAGAAAAGTTGGAAGGCATTAAGTCTCACAACAAGCGTAAATTGGCTCGTCACTTGAAGGAAGCTCAAGGTGTGGAAATCAATCCAGATTCTATCTTTGATATCCAAATCAAGCGTCTACACGAGTACAAACGCCAACAAATGAACGCTTTGTATGTTATCCACAAATACTTGGACATCAAGGCTGGTAATATTCCTGCTCGCCCAATCACTGTCTTCTTTGGTGGTAAAGCAGCTCCTGCTTACACAATTGCCCAAGACATCATTCACTTGATTCTTTGCTTGTCAGAAGTCATCGCAAATGACCCAGCAGTAGCACCACACTTGCAAGTGGTTATGGTTGAAAACTACAACGTTACAGCATCAAGCTTCTTGATTGCAGCTGGTGATATTTCTGAGCAAATCTCACTTGCTTCGAAAGAAGCTTCAGGTACTGGTAACATGAAATTCATGCTTAACGGTGCTTTGACACTTGGTACCATGGACGGTGCTAACGTGGAAATCGCTGAGTTGGTTGGCGAAGACAACATCTACATCTTTGGTGAAGATTCAGAAACTGTTATCGATCTTTATGCTAAATCTGCATATAAATCAAGCGAATTCTACGCTCGTCCAGCTATCAAGCCATTGGTTGATTTTATCATCAGCGACGCTGTTCTTGCAGCTGGAAATAAAGAGCGCTTGGAACGCCTTTACAATGAATTGATCAACAAAGACTGGTTCATGACTCTTCTTGACTTGGAAGACTATATCAAAGTCAAAGAGCAAATGCTTGCAGACTACGAAGACCGCGATGCTTGGATGGAAAAAGTTCTTGTCAATATCGCAAAAGCTGGTTTCTTCTCAGCAGACCGTACAATCCAACAATACAATGACGAAATTTGGCATTTGGATAACTAGTACATTGAATAACTTAAAAGAGGCTAGGACAAAAGTCCTAGCCTCTCAATTATCTTTGGATTGTCGAGCAAGACGCAGTGGTTGAGTGGACTCTACCAATACTGGCTTTAGGATCGCATCAGATCTTCCCTCTTGTCAGGCTCTCCTTTTGGGTGTATAATAGGAAAAAGTATTTCTATACAGGAGGTTATGATGAAAAAGAAACCGATTTATCTCTACGTCTTACTGGGGTTAGCAACGGCTGGCAGCTTATGGGGGCTTGTGTCGAAGTTCTCCTCTTCTAATGATGCAGTGGAATCCTTGCTTAAAGGCATGGAAGAGCCAGTAAAATCTCAGTATGCAACTTATTTTAGCAAGAGTGCTGAACTGTCAGGTTCGCTAATAAGTAATGTTTTCTTTTATGCTAGCCTGCTTCTTTTGATAGCAGCTTGGTTCTTCGTTTTTAAGAAAGACATCTTTAAAGCAAATCTTATTTACATTACTGATATTCTCATTGGACTGATTGGGACAGCCTATAGTTATGTTGCAGCTAAAGGAATTGCAGCTTCTTCCTTTTCAGATCCAACATTACTATCGTCTCAGATGCTGGGGCTGAATATGAGCGTCGGCTTCTCCGTCGTTCTTAGCCTCATCTTCCTTTCTATCGTTGTCTTCAAGCTTATCAAGCAGCAAAAGGAAGCTGAGACTGGAGAAGTAGCTGAAGAAGAATAAGATTTGACAAATAACATTTACCTGCTACAATCTAGATGGGCAGATAAATGTTATTTTTTAGAATGGAGCAAGTATGAGAGTTTCCTTAGTCTATATCAGCTTGAGCGGCAATACAGAGAGTTTTGTCCGTCGTTTGAGTGATTATTTGTTAGAGCAGCATCCCAGTCTAGAGATTGAAAAAATCCACATCAAAGATTTGGTTAAAGAGGGGCGACCTTTCTTTGAAATGACCAACCCTTTCATCGCCTTTTTACCGACCTATCTGGAAGGTGGCAATGGTCTGGATAATGGGGATGTCGAAATTCTCACGACGGATGTAGCCGATTTTATTGCCTATGGGCAAAATGCTAGCAAGTGTTTTGGAGTTGTCGGAAGTGGCAACCGTAATTTTAACAATCAATACTGTCTGACCGCTAAGCAGTACAGCCAACGTTTCGGTTTCCCAGTTTTAGCTGATTTTGAAATGCGTGGCATGTTGGGTGATATCAAAAAGGTCGCTGGCATTATTGAAGAATTGTATGAAATAAAAGAATAAATAAAAAAGCCGTTCAGTCAACAGTTGTTGATCGAGCGGCTTTTGCTTGTATTATTGTTTTGCTTGCTCGCCGGCGATAGTTTCGACCAGCTCTTTTGAATATAAAATTCCTAAACGGTAGTTTTTGTTAACGTAAGCAATAAGGTCATTTTGATTTTCACTAGTGGCCATTTTTTCTTGGAGTGCTTGTCGAAAATGATCACTTTTTAGGAGTTCCTGCTGCAGCAAAATCTGCAACTTTACCTTTTCTCTTTTGTTGTATAAAAAGAGAATGACCAAGCTAAGGACAACTAAAATATAAGCAGTTTCATTCATAAAATATCTCTTCCTAAGAAAACCTCCCAAAACTGGAAGGTTTGTGTAGGGTTACATTTTTTCTGGAGCTTCTACACCAAGCATGCGGAGAGCTTCCTTCAGTACAACAGCAGTGGTGTAGCTAAGAGCTAGACGGCTATCGCGTTCAGGAGTTTCGTCCAAGATGCGAGTGTGAGCATAGTATTTATTGAAGGCTTGAGCTAGGCTGATCGCGTATTTGGCAATCAGAGATGGCTCAAAGTTATCAGCTGCACGTTTAACTACGCGAGCGAAGTCTTGGAGCAGTTTGATAATTTCCCAGCTTTCAGCATCGTTGAGGTTGTAGTTGGCATCAAGACTTGGCTTGAAGTCTGCTTTGCGCAGGATAGACTGGATACGCGCGTAGGCATATTGCACATAAGGTCCAGTTTCACCTTCAAAGGAAACCATCGCTTCCAAATCAAAGTCATAACCATTGCGGCGGTCAGTCTTAAGGTCGTAGAATTTAACGGCTCCGACACCAACTGCATGGGCAACAGCTTCTTTGTTTTCCAGATTTGGATTTTTCTCTTCAATTTGAGCTTTTGCACGGCTGATTGCTTCTTGCAGAGTCGGTTCCAGAAGGATGATGTTTCCTTTACGTGTTGAAAGTTTTTGGCGATTCTTCGTAACCAGCCCAAAGTCCACGTGGATCATGTCATCGCTCCAGTCAAATCCCATTTTCTTAAGGACAGCTTTGAGCTGACGGAAGTGGTTTGATTGTTCTTGACCAACGACATAAACGTTCTTGACGAAGTTGTAAGTGCGCGCACGGTACATAGCAGTGGCAATATCGCGGGTGATGTAAAGTGTAGCACCGTCTGATTTTTTAATCATAGCTGGTGGGAGGTTGACATCGTCCAAGTCCACAATGCTAGCGCCTTTTGATTCTTTCAGGAGACCCTTGTCTTCCAGAATTTTCACGGCCTCGTCCATCTTGTCATTGTAGAAGGCTTCTCCGTTTAAGCTATCGAATTCAACGCTGAGCAATTCATAGATGCGGTTAAATTCAACAAGACTTTCGTCACGGAACCATTGCCAGAGTTCTGTTGCTTCTGGATCGCCATCTTCCAGTTTCTTGAACCAGAGGCGGCCTTCGTCGTCCAAGGCTGGATCGTTTTCGATTTCAGCATTGATGCGGACGTAAAGTTGCAAGAGTTCATCGATTGGGTTGGCTTCAACAGCTTCCTTGTTGCCCCATTTCTTGTAGGCAACCATGAGGAGACCGAATTGCTTGCCCCAGTCACCTAAGTGGTTGATCTTGATGGTATTGTAGCCCATCTTGCGGAAGATATTAGAAAGAGCATCTCCGATAACAGTCGAACGCAAGTGACCGACAGAGAAAGGTTTTGCAATGTTAGGGCTGGAAAGGTCAATTGTGATATTTCCGCCATTACCTTCGTTCTGTTGCCCATAGTCAGCGCCTTCTTTGATGACTTCTTTGATGACTTGATCAGAGATTTTAGCTTTGTTGAGGAAGAAGTTGACATAAGGTCCAGTTGCGACAACTTTTTCAAAATGACTTGGGTCAATCTTTTCAGCGATATCCGCAGCGATAGCTTGAGGAGCCTTGCGTTCTACTTTAGCAAGTGAGAAAGCTGGGAAGGCAATGTCTCCAAGATCGGAACTTTTCGGCTGTTCTAGTAGGTTAGAGATAGCTGTTTGGTCCAAGCTGTCAATAACTTTGGCCAATTCGCTAGCGATTAATTGTTTATTATCCATATTTGCTCCTTTGGGTCTTTTGTTACTATTCTATCACATTTTATGAGGAATCTTCAATTTTTTTGGTATAAGATAGATTTTTTGATATAATTGAGAGTATAAATATTCAGTCAATGAGGTCGAGTATGAGAAAGAGCGAGCGTCATCAACTTGTCAGAATGATGATCAAGGAAGAAAAGTTAGGAACACAAAAGGATATTCAAAAAAGATTGGAAGACGAGGGGATTTTTGTGACCCAGACAACCCTCTCGCGTGATCTAAGGGAGATTGGTTTGGCCAAGTTGAAAAAGGACGGTCAAGTCTATTATGTGCTGGCCCACGAAGCAGAAGAGCTGGACTTAGCTGAATTTTTGGCCAGTCATGTTCAGGCTGTTTCTCGAGCAGAGTTTACGCTGGTTTTCCGTACAGGACTGGGCGAAGCGACGGTCTTGGCAAATGTGGTAGATGGTTCGCTGGATAGTCGGATTTTAGGAACCGTTGCAGGGGCCAATACCTTGCTGGTGATTTGCCGGGATCAGGATGCCGCTAGAGAAATCGAGACGAGTGTCAAAGAAGGCATGGAATAGCCAAAAGCTTAGAATTGACGGAGAGGTTTGAGACGGAAGTCCTGACCTCGTTTGTTTTTAGAAAGGATAAAAATGGCAGCAGAAAAATTATCACCCGGTATGCAGCAGTATTTGGATATCAAAAAGGACTATCCAGATGCTTTTCTGCTCTTTAGGATGGGAGATTTCTATGAGTTGTTTTATGATGATGCGGTCAATGCCGCCCAGATTTTAGAGATTTCTCTCACCAGCCGAAATAAAAATGCAGAAAATCCTGTTCCCATGGCTGGAGTTCCCTATCATTCGGCACAGCAGTATATTGATGTTTTGGTCGAATCAGGCTATAAGGTAGCGATTGCGGAGCAGATGGAAGATCCCAAGGAAGCCAAGGGAGTTGTTAAGCGGGAGGTCGTTCAGGTTATCACGCCGGGGACGGTGGTGGACTCCAATAAGCCCGACTCTGCTAATAACTTTCTGGTGGCTCTGGATTACTCAGATGGTCTCTATGGTCTAGCTTATATGGACTTGGTGACTGGTGAGTTTCAGGTGACTAGTTTAGAGGACTTTGCCTTGGTCTGCGGGGAAATCCGCAATTTGAAAGCTAGGGAAGTGGTGCTGGGCTATGCCTTGCCAGAAGGTGAGGAGCAGGTCTTGGCTGGACAGATGAACCTTTTACTGTCCTATGTACAGACAGCCTTGGACGATGTCCAGTTGCTGGACGAGGAGCTGTCTCCGATGGAACGTCAGGCAGCGGGGAAACTGCTGGAGTACGTGCACCGGACCCAGATGAGGGAGCTCAGCCATTTGAAGAAGGTTCAGCATTATGAAATCAAGGACTTTCTGCAAATGGATTATGCTACTAAGGCGAGTCTGGATTTGACGGAAAATGCTCGCTCAGGCAAGAAGCACGGCAGTCTTTATTGGCTGATGGACGAGACCAAGACGGCCATGGGCGGACGTATGCTGCGCTCTTGGATTCAGCGTCCGCTGATTGATGAAGCGCGAATTATCCAGCGGCAGAATGTCGTCGAGGTTTTTCTGGATCATTTCTTTGAGCGGAGTGATTTGACGGAGAGCCTCAAGGGAGTCTATGATATCGAGCGGCTGGCTAGTCGAGTTTCTTTTGGTAAGACCAATCCCAAGGATCTGCTGCAGCTGGCAGCTACCCTGGGCAATGTGCCTCAGATTAAGGCTATTCTGCAAGGGATTGGCAGCCCGCATCTAGTGCCTTTGATTGAGGGCTTGGATCCTATTCCAGAGTTGGCGGGCTTGATTAGCTCAGCTATTTCACCGGATGCGCCCCATGTCATCACCGAGGGCAATATCATTCGGACCGGTTTTGATGAGACTTTGGATCAGTATCGACTTGTGCTGAGGGAGGGGACCGGCTGGATTGCAGAGCTGGAAGTCAAAGAACGTGCCAACAGCGGCATCAGCAATCTAAAGATTGATTACAACAAAAAAGATGGTTACTATTTCCACGTGACCAATTCCCAGCTGGCTCATGTGCCCAGTCATTTCTTCCGCAAGGCGACCCTGAAAAATTCGGAGCGTTTCGGAACGGAGGAGCTGGCCCGAATTGAGGGAGAGATGTTGGAGGCGCGTGAAAAATCTGCCAACTTGGAATACGAGATTTTCATGCGGATTCGCGAGGAAGTTGGCAAATATATCCAGCGCTTGCAGGCCTTGGCACAAACGCTGGCAGCTGTGGATGTCCTGCAGAGCTTTGCTGCGGTGGCAGAACAGCAGCATTTGGTGCGCCCTGTCTTTACTGCGGAGCGCCGTCTGCAGATTGAAAAAGGCCGCCATCCTGTCGTAGAAAAGGTCATGGGTGCCCAAAGCTACATTCCAAATAGTATTCTGCTGGATCAGGAAACAGACATCCAGCTGATTACTGGGCCTAATATGAGCGGGAAATCGACTTATATGCGCCAGCTGGCAATCATCGTCATCATGGCACAGATGGGATCTTATGTGCCCGCTCAGTCTGCCAGTCTGCCACTATTCGACGCGATTTTCACTCGCATCGGTGCAGCGGATGATTTGGTGTCCGGCCAGTCCACCTTTATGGTGGAGATGATGGAGGCCAATCGGGCCATTCGACAGGCCAGCGAGCGTTCGCTCATTCTCTTTGATGAGCTGGGCCGTGGGACGGCTACTTACGATGGGATGGCCTTGGCTCAGGCTATTATCGAGCATATTCATCACTATACTGGGGCCAAAACCCTCTTTGCTACCCACTATCACGAGCTGACAGCCTTAGAGAATAGCTTGGAGCATTTGGAAAATGTCCATGTGGCAACCTTGGAAAAGGACGGGCAGGTGACTTTCCTGCATAAGATTGAGCCGGGTCCGGCTGACAAGTCCTACGGAATTCATGTGGCGAAGATTGCCGGACTTCCTGAGAAATTACTAGAGCGGGCGGATAACATTTTGAGTCATTTGGAGAGTCAGGACACTGGACTAGGCTCAGAGCTTCCTGCTGCATCCAGACCGAAGCAGTCACAAGTGGCTGAGCAGATGTCTCTTTTCGCAGAAGGACCGGAAAATCCAGTCCTAACTGAACTCCGAGACTTGGACATCTATAATATGACTCCCCTGGAAGTCATGGCGGCGGTAGCCGAGCTCAAGAAAAAGCTGTAAGAACAAGAGGCTGGGACAAAAGTCCTAGCCTCTCAATTGTCTTTGGATTGTCGAGCAAGACGCAGTGGTTGAGTGGGCTCTACTAGGCTGATTTCATCAGCTTTTACAGCCCTACTCAACTGTGCGGAGGTGGGACGACGAAATCGAATTCTAACGAATTACCGATTTCTGTCCCACTCTCGCTCTTTGTGTTTCTCACGATTTGCTAGACAAGCCGCTATTGATTTTTTGAATGTTGCGGTAGGTGCGGTAGTAGATGATTCCTGAAATAATCAGATAAATGAGGGTGAATTCCCCAACGGCAGTCAGTGTCAGGCTGAGTATTTTTTCTCTTGGGAAAAATCCGGCTAGATTTGCCAAAAGTGCAAAGGTCAGAATCATCACACCATAGTGGCTGACGATGGAGCGCAGGATGCTCCAGTCTCTTTGGAAGAAGCTTCCGCTCCATCTGAAAATAGCTCCCATGATAAACCAGATAAGCATGCAGTAGAGCATGATGAGGGAAACATGGACATGCTGGCTCAAAAAGAAGTGGCCGATAGGCGAGTCAGGGTGCAGCGGTAGATAAGCTGGATTGTAAAAATAAGAAACAATCATGGATAAGAAGAGACCGATAAAAATCCCTCCAATTCCTCCGAAAAAGAGTTCTTTAAGACGAGTTTTCATAATTGCAACCTTTCTTTGATAGATTTGAGATAACGGCGGGACGAGTAAGTCTGGTCGCCGTTTTTCAGAAATATTTGAATCAGACCATTTGGAGTCAGCTTGAGATGGCTGATTTGTAGACTGTTGATAATCTCCGATTGAGAAATCTGCAGAAAATAGTCCGGCAGGATCTGCAGCAACTGATAAAGAGCTTGTTGAGCTCGATAGCTGTCTTTTGCTGTTCGGACCCGAACCTGACGATTTTCTGTGTAGATTCGGTGGATTTCCTTAGTGTCCAGCAGATAGATTTCATCTTCTTTCTTGACATGAATCTTGTCCACTTTGCCTAGATCTTGAGCAAAGTGGACCAGTTCCTGAATGCTTTCTGTCATGAGGCGGGCCTCAATGCTGATAGAGTCTTCTGAGACTTGAGAATCGATTCTTAGCTTAACTTTCATAACTTCCTCCTTTCACCTTTATTAAACCGCAACCAAGCAGAGAAAACAAGCCCTTTTGTCCATGTGGCAGCTATTTGTGTCTATATGGTTTGGCTGACGGACAGAATGGTCAAGAAAAGGCTGCCTTCTGCTAGAAAGAGCCCAATGTGTTATAATAGATAGCAGAACAAATACGGAGAACAAGATGTCAAAAATTATCGAACTTCCAGAAATTCTAGCCAATCAGATTGCGGCCGGTGAAGTCATTGAACGGCCTAGCAGCGTGGTCAAGGAGCTAGTGGAGAACTCAATTGATGCGGGTGCCAGTCAGATTACGATCGAAATCGAAGAAGCTGGACTCAAGAGCATTCAGGTGACGGATAATGGCGAGGGCATTGACCACCAAGATGTCCCTCTGGCCCTTCGACGCCATGCTACCAGTAAAATCAAGAAGCAAGCGGATCTCTTTCGGATTCGGACGCTGGGTTTTCGTGGTGAGGCCATTCCTTCCATTGCTTCTGTCTCACGTTTTACCATTGAAACAGCGACTGAATCTGGCCAGCATGGGACTCTACTAGTTGCCCAAGGCGGTGAGATTGAAGAGCATGAGCCGACCAGCAGTCCGGTAGGAACGAAAATCAAGATAGAAGATCTCTTCTTCAATACTCCAGCCCGGCTCAAGTATATGAAGAGCCAGCAGGCTGAGCTGTCCCATATTGTTGATGTGATTAATCGGCTTAGTCTGGCCCATCCGGAAGTGGCTTTCACCCTTATCAGTGACGGCCGCGAAATGACACGGACTGCCGGCAGTGGCAATCTGCGTCAGGCTATTGCGGGTATCTATGGTCTGGCAACAGCCAAGAAAATGGTGGAAATCTCTGCTTCAGATCTGGATTTTGAAGTGAGCGGCTATGTCAGTCTGCCTGAGCTGACTCGGGCAAATCGTAATTATATTACGATTCTCATCAACGGCCGTTATATCAAGAATTTCCTGCTCAATCGTGCTATTTTGGATGGCTACGGCAGCAAGCTTATGGTAGGCCGCTTTCCACTAGCGGTCATCAATATTCAGATTGACCCCTATCTGGCCGATGTCAATGTCCATCCGACCAAGCAAGAGGTGCGGATTTCTAAAGAGCGGGAACTCATGACCTTGATTTCACAAGCCATTGCGACTAGTCTCAAGGAGCAAGACCTGATTCCGGATGCTTTGGAAAATCTAGCCAAATCAACTGTTAAGCGTGCGACTAAGCCCGAACAGACCAGTCTTCCGCTGAAAGAAAATCGCCTCTACTACGATAGGGAGCAGAATGATTTCTTCCTCAAGCCGCAGGTGGCTGAGCAGCAGCTATTCTTTGAAGAATCAGCGGAGCCTGTCCATGAAGCGACAGATGAAAAAGCAGAACTGCCACAATCGACTTCGGTCAAATTTGCAGAGAGAAAGCCTGCCAGCCATGACCAACTAGACCATCCAGAGCTAGATCAGGCTAGTCTGGAGCGGGCTGTGGATAAGTTGGAACAAGAAGAGAAGTCAAGCTTCCCAGAGTTAGAATATTTCGGCCAGATGCATGGTACCTATCTCTTTGCTCAGGGCAAGGGCGGTCTTTACATTATTGACCAACATGCCGCCCAAGAGCGAGTCAAGTATGAGTATTATCGGGAGAAGATTGGGGATGTGGACAATAGCCAGCAGCAGCTCTTAGTACCTCATATCTTTGAATTTCCAGCGGATGATATGTTGCGAATCAAGCAGCGGATGGAGTTGTTAGAAGATGCTGGCATCTTTTTAGAAGAGTACGGAGCCAATCAGTTTATCCTCCGCGAGCATCCCATTTGGTTCAAGGAAGAGGAGATTGAAGCCGGCATCTATGAAATGTGTGATATGCTTCTCCTGACCAAGGAAGTTTCCATCAAGAAATATCGGGCAGAGCTGGCCATTATGATGAGCTGCAAACGCTCCATCAAGGCCAATCACAGTCTGGATGACTACTCTGCGCGTGACTTGCTCTTTCAGCTGTCCCAGTGTGACAATCCCTATAACTGCCCACACGGCCGGCCGGTCTTGGTCAACTTTACCAAGTCGGATATGGAAAAAATGTTCCGCCGTATTCAGGAAAATCACACTAGCCTGCGGGAGTTAGGGAAATACTAAACTGTATAGAAGATCAAACGAGAGTGGGACAGAAATCGGTAATTCGTTAGAATTCGATTTCGTCGTGCCACCTCCGCACAGTTGAGTAGGGCTGTAAAAACTGATGAAATCAGCGTAGTAGAGCCCACTCAATCACTGCGTCTTGCTCGACAATCCAAAAACAATTGAGAGGCTAGGACTTTTGTCCCAGCCTCGTTTTGAATTGTTAAGCTGAACTTGTGTTCCAGCAAGCAAATCAGCTGGATGACGTTTGTCCTTGCGGAGCAGTCCCATCAGCAGAAAGATCAAGAAGAGAATCCCTGCTGATGTTGACAAGAAAATTGACAGGGTATCTGCTTGATAAGCACTACGGATAGCTCCCATATGTCCCAGCTGCCAAGGGAAAAACTTGATAGCAGAGCGCAAAAGGCTGTGAGCAAGGCTCCTATGCTTGTAAACCAACTGTAAACCTGCCCAACGCTTGCCAAAACTTCCTTTTCTATAGTCTAACCAAGCAAAGATGATAGATAGAGGAAGGACTGAGGTAGAAAAATCCAGAAGTTGGCTCTGAGCTTCAGTGAATGCAGGAATGCCTCCTAGAACTAGATTGTAAAAGCCTATAGCTAGTAAAAAAAGAGCAATGAGGTAGCCTGAGATAAAGAGCCAGTCGTCAAAGAGTTCTTTCAGACGCGTTTTGACAGGTAAGGAATTATCAGTTTTTAGTTTCATCTTTAGCACCTTCTTTCTTAGAATCCTCATCAAAGCCGATAACCTTGTCCAGATACTTTTCCTTAATCTTTAGCGCCTTGTTAATAGCCATTGCTGATGCGACTAGGAGGAAAAAAGTTAGCCAGACTAGGGCAGTGAATTTTGCTGGAAAGATAGAACCTGCGGAAAAGAGATAAATAGCCAAGGCTGATACAAGAATATACAAAATATGCCAGAAGCCATAAGATTTTACTTGCTTATAGTAGCGGTCTTTTTCGTCTTCTGAGAGGATGGGTTTTATTTCCGGCTTGTCGCTGTCTTCTAAAAGCAGATAATCTGTCGTCACCTGGAAAATCTTGCTCAGTTCTACAATTTTTTCCAGCTCTGGCAGCGCTTGGCCAGATTCCCACTTGGAAATGCTCTGGCGAGAGACATTGATTTGTTCAGCCAGTTTTTCTTGTGACCAGCCTTTTTCTTTTCTTAGTTCAAATAATTTATCAGCGAGTTTCATCGTGACGGCCTCCTTTTCTTTGCTAACTCTATCCTAACAGCTTTTAGTCATCTTGAGAATACAGCTTCCTGTACATTTTGTCAACTACCGGTTGCACTTCTATTTGCAGTTTCCAGACTCAAAATATGATATACTAGATAGGCAAAATGATATAAAAAGAAGGAAGATTATGTACGAATATTTTAAAGGAATCATCAGCAAAATTACAGCTAAATATATTGTATTGGAAGTCAACTCTATCGGATATATTCTTCATGTGGCCAACCCTTATGCTTACTCAGGACATCTCCATCAGGAAGCTAAGGTCTATGTTCACCAGGTGGTAAGAGAAGATGCGGAACTCTTATATGGTTTTGCAACCGAGGAGGAGAAGCAACTTTTTCTCAACTTGATTTCAGTCTCAGGTATTGGCCCAGTGTCTGCCCTGGCTATTATTGCGGCTGATGATAATGCTGGCTTGGTACAAGCCATTGAGCAGAAAAACATCACCTACCTGACCAAGTTTCCTAAGATTGGCAAGAAGACAGCCCAGCAGATGGTGCTGGACTTAGAAGGCAAGGTAGTGGCGGCGGATGGTCCGACAGAAAGCAAGGCGCCCGTCCGGACTGTGGATAATCAGGAGCTAGAGGAAGCCATGGAAGCTATGCTGGCTTTAGGCTACAAAGCTGCTGAGCTCAAGAAAATCAAGAAATTCTTTGAAGGAACAACGGATACAGCAGAAAACTATATCAAGTCTGCCCTTAAGATGTTGGTGAAATAGGAGGAAGATATGACAAAACGCTGTGGCTGGGTAAAGATGAACAACCTCTTGTATGTAGCCTACCATGATGAGGAGTGGGGCAAACCTCTCCATGATGATCAGAAATTATTTGAACTGCTCTGCATGGAGACCTATCAGGCTGGGCTTTCTTGGGAGACCATTCTCAATAAGCGTCAAGCTTTTCGAGAAGCTTTTCATTTCTATGACGCCCAGAAAATTGCCCAAATGACGGATGCAGACTTGGATGCTCTTTTGGATAATCCTAATATCGTCCGTAATAAGATGAAAATCTATGCGACCAGGGCCAATGCCCAAGCTTTTTTGGCTGTTCAAAAGCAGTTTAGCTCTTTTAATGACTTTGTCTGGTCCTTTGTTGATTTCAAAACGATTGACAATCAAATTACGAACTACAAGGAAGCACCTACTAAGACAGAGTTGTCAGAAACTATGTCCAAGGCGCTGAAAAAGCAGGGCTTCAAATTTGTCGGTCCAGTTTGTGCCTATTCATTCCTAGAAGCAGCTGGCCTTATCAATGACCATGAAAATGATTGTGATTGGAAGTAGAACAATGAAAACAAGAAAATTTCTCCTTATTTTTATCACCCTCTATACAATCTTCTTTTTAGGTAGAGGCTTGGAACTGCTTGGGATAAATTGGTTGATTTACCCAGTTTATTTCCTTTTATTTATTTTGGGAATCTTAGCTTATCGGGAAGAATTAAAGGAGCAGCTAGCCTTGATTCTGACTAAAAAGAAGGAATTTCTAAAAACGATTTCCTTGTATATGGTCTTTGTTTTCCTCCTGTCCATTGCCTGCAACTTTCTTTCAGCCTTCATCAAGTATAGTCTGGACTTGCCACTGCAGGGACAGAATGAAGCCAATATTCAAGGTGCCTTGTTGAAAAATCCCTTTCTAATCTTGCTTATCGGCTGCTTTATTGGGCCAATCGTTGAAGAGTTTTTCTTCCGTCGCTTTTTCCTAGGCAGCTTCTTGGCAAAATTCTCTGACGGGCTCGGTATTGTCTTAACAACCTTTCTATTTGCCACCCTTCATATGCACAGCTGGGACTTATCAGAGTGGGTGACAGCTATTTCCTATATTGCCGGAGGTCTTCTTCTCTCGCTCCTGTATCTGAGAAAGGACAAAAATATCTGGTATCCAATTGCCCTTCATTGTTGCAATAATATCATTGCTTTTGTGATTACAATTTTTTCAATAAGCCAGTAGACTGCTAAGTCAATAAAAAGAAGATATTGTGATTTAGTCATTTTTAAGATTATTCAGAAAGGAAATGAAGGATGGATAATAAAGCCTTAGTATATTTAGCGGAGAATCGTATCTTGGAGACGGAGCGTCTCCTCCTACGTCCCATGACTATGGATGATTTGTTGGATTATCATGAATATACTTCAGATGGAGAATTATTAAAATATGATTATCCAGAGCACCAAAGCATAGAAGAGAGCCGAGAGAGTCTTGTTTTATATAATTTAAGCGCTCCTTTGGGTCGCTACGGTATTGAGTTAAAATCTGAAGGCAAATTAATTGGTAATATCTCTCTTCGAATAGATACGGAACAAGAAACGGCGGAAATAGGCTATACTGTCAATGCTAACTATCATAGAAAAGGCTACGCAACTGAAGCAGCCTTAGCCTTGAAAGAATTGGCTCAGAACATGCCGGGGGTAAAGATATTTCTTGCCCACACGACTAAGCCTAATCTTGCTAGTCAAGGAGTTTTAGAAAAAATTGGGATGACCCTGATGTGGGAAAAGGCGGGATTGAGCCTTCGCGGAGAGCCGACCATCCGTCTCCGCTATGAAAGTAAGTTAAAAAATGACGAGAAAGAAACCTAGACAAATATCTTGTCTAGGCTTTTTCTATAGCCTGTGAATATTCTTATTCCTCTTTCTGCATCCAAATCTTTTCCTTGATAAAGATGCGTAGCTCGTAAAAAAGCATGAAGAGGGTAGAGACGAGGAAGCCAGCCATAAAGATATGGTGCAAGTAAGCAAAGACACCAATATAAACCAAGATGGAAAAAAGGTAGAGAATGACTAAATAATGCCATTTCTTAGCCTTACTGTCTTCGATAACCTTTTTCTCCAAGCGCCCATCCTCCTTGATGAGTGTGTCCAGGCTGATATCAAACTCCCGACTGATAGCGATGAGATTTCCAATATCAGGGATACCTTTTTCGCTTTCCCAGCGGGCAATGGCGGAGCGGGAAACCTTGAGTCTTTCTGCTAAGGCTTCCTGAGTGAGTTGATGTTGTTGACGAATGTCTTTGAGAACTTGAGAGATTTTCATGATGATTCCCTTTCTAATAACATAAATAATTTTTCTTTCCATCCTTTTCATTTTTATTATAAAAAGAAAAGTCTCCTTTGCCAATAGCATCTGCCTAACAAGGCAGTTATTCTCCATAACAAACAGAATTTCAAAAGTTATCCACAGGATGTTGACAACTTTGTCAATAAAGTTGACAGCTCTTTTTATTTCCAGACATGAAAATCAACTTTTTTACTCTTTTTTGTGATAAAATAAAGCCAATTCCGAATAGTAAGGTAGGAGGTTCTATGAAAGCAGAAATTATTGCTGTGGGCACAGAGATTCTGACAGGTCAGATTGTCAATACCAATGCCCAGTTTTTATCTGAAAAGCTAGCTAGTCTAGGAGTTGATGTCTATTTTCAGACGGCAGTGGGGGACAATGAAAATCGTCTTCTCTCTGTCCTAGAAATTGCCAAAGAGCGCAGTGATTTAATTATCCTGACAGGGGGATTGGGACCAACAGAGGATGATTTGACCAAGCAGACCTTGGCTAAATTTGTCGGTCGAGATTTGAGCTTCGATCCAGCGGCTGTGGAAAAGTTAGATCGTTTTTTTGCTAGCCGACCGGACTATGCCCGAACGCCCAACAATGAACGTCAGGCCCAGCTGGTGACAGGCTCGACTCCGCTACCAAATGCGACTGGCTTAGCTGTTGGCGGTTTATTAGAAGCCGACGGAGTGACCTATGTGGTCCTGCCTGGCCCACCTAGCGAGCTCAAACCTATGGTCAATAACGAGCTGGTTCCCCTCCTATCCACAGGACAGAAATTGTATTCACGGGTGCTCCGCTTCTTCGGTATTGGCGAGAGTCAGCTGGTAACTATTTTGGCCGAGATGATTGAGCAACAAAGCGATCCGACCATTGCACCTTATGCAAAGACGGGCGAAGTGACCTTGCGATTGTCCACCAAGGCTTTGAGTCAGGCAGAAGCTGATGCCAAGTTTGAGGCTGTGGAAAAGTCTATTTTGGCGCATCAGACTTTTGAGGGACAGCCTTTGTCTGAGATTTTCTACGGTTATGGAGACGACAATTCGCTTGCTCAAGTGGCCTTTGACTTGCTCAAGAGTCAAGGAAAGACGATTTCGGCGGCGGAGAGTCTGACAGCAGGACTCTTTCAGGCCACCTTGGCTGATTTTGCTGGAGCTTCTTCCATTTTTTCAGGTGGCTTTGTCACCTACAGCATGGAGGAAAAGAGCCGGATGCTGGATATTCCATTGGAAGAGCTGGAGCAGCACGGCGTTGTTTCTGCTTTTACGGCTGGGAAAATGGCAGAGCAGGCTAGAAAGCTGACTCGGAGTGACTTGGCTGTCAGTCTGACAGGCGTGGCAGGACCAGATTCGCTGGAAGGCCATCCAGCTGGGACAGTTTTTATTGGCCTAGCGAGTGAATCAGGAACGGAAATGATTGAGGTCAATATTGCTGGTCGCAGCCGACGTGATGTGCGGAAAATTGCTGTCATGCACGCCTTCAACCTCGTACGAAAAACTTTATTAAAGAACTGATTTTTGGTATAATGAACAGATGGCCAAAAGACATTTTAGAAAAAACAGGAGAAATAAATGGCAAAAAAACAGAAAAATTTGGATGAAATTACAAAGAAATTTGGAGATGAACGCCAAAAAGCTTTGGACAATGCCTTAAAAAACATTGAAAAAGACTTCGGTAAGGGAGCCATTATGCGTCTGGGTGAGCGAGCTGAGCAAAAAGTTCAAGTCATGAGTTCAGGCTCTCTGGCTTTGGATATCGCTCTCGGTGCGGGTGGCTATCCTAAGGGACGGATTATTGAGATTTACGGTCCAGAGTCTTCTGGTAAGACAACCGTTGCCCTTCACGCGGTGGCTCAAGCGCAAAAAGAAGGTGGAATTGCAGCCTTTATCGATGCTGAGCACGCTTTGGATCCGTCATACGCTGCAGCTCTGGGTGTAAACATTGATGAATTGCTGCTGTCTCAGCCTGATTCTGGGGAACAAGGTCTTGAAATTGCTGGTAAATTGATTGATTCTGGTGCAGTTGATTTGGTCGTTATCGACTCGGTTGCGGCCCTAGTACCTCGTGCGGAAATCGATGGGGATATCGGTGACAGCCACGTTGGTTTGCAGGCTCGGATGATGAGCCAAGCCATGCGCAAACTGTCTGCTTCTATCAACAAAACCAAGACGATTGCCATCTTTATCAACCAGTTGCGTGAAAAAGTTGGTGTTATGTTTGGAAATCCTGAAACAACACCAGGTGGACGTGCCCTCAAGTTCTACGCATCTGTCCGTCTGGATGTTCGTGGTAATACCCAGATCAAGGGTACTGGCGATGCCAAGGATACCAACGTTGGTAAGGAAACCAAAATCAAAGTCGTTAAAAACAAGGTAGCTCCGCCATTCAAGGAAGCCTTTGTGGAAATCATGTACGGAGAAGGTATTTCTAAGACAGGTGAGTTGATTAAGATTGCGACTGATTTGGATATCATTAAAAAAGCGGGTGCTTGGTACTCCTACAACGATGAAAAAATCGGCCAAGGTTCTGAAAATGCCAAGAAATACTTGGCTGATCATCCAGAAGTCTTTGACGAAATCGACCGTCAAGTCCGTGTACGATACGGTTTGATTGAAGATGATGAGGCGGCAGAAACTGCGAAGGGTAAGGCTGAGGCTCCTATTGAAAAGTTGGAAGAAGTCACTCTTGACCTAGATGATGCTTTTGACATTGAGGAATAATTTTTCAAAATAGGTCGCAAGACCGATGGTTTTTGTGGTATAATATACTACGATAGTAGTATCGTGTAGCGAAAGGAGTACTTGCATGATCACAATTTATACGGTTTCAAGTTGTACTAGCTGCAAAAAAGCAAAGACCTGGCTAAACGCCCATCAATTGACTTACAAGGAGCAAAACCTTGGTAAGGAAGGAATTACCAAAGAAGAAATTCTTGATATTTTAGCAAAAACTGAAAATGGCATTGCCAGCATTGTATCTTCAAAAAACCGTTATGCAAAAGGACTCGGTGTTGATATTGAAGATTTGAGTGTAAACGAAGTCATTGACATTATCATGGAAACACCACGGATTCTGAAAAGTCCGATTTTGGTGGATGATAAGCGTCTCCAAGTTGGTTACAAGGAAGACGATATCCGTGCCTTCTTGCCTCGTGCAGTGCGCAATGTCGAAAATGCAGAAGCTCGCTTACGGGCAGCTCTATAAATGGATAAAAATAGAGAGTGTGACAGAAATCGGTAATTCGATAGAATTTGATTTCGTCGTCCCACCTCCGCACAGTTGAGTAGGGCTGTAAAAACTGATGAAATCAGCGTAATAGAGCTCACTCAACCACTGCGTCTTGCTCGACAATCCAAAGACAATTGAGAGGCTAGGACTTTTGTCCCAGCCTCTTTTCCTATTTTCATCACATAAAAATCATTGACAAGCGGTTAAACTATGATACAATATCTCTGAGGAGGACGGAACGTGAAAAAATTTTTACTTATTCTTGGCTTAACAGCGGTGATTTTGACTGGTTGTGCTCAAAAGAAAGCAGACAAGCCAAAAGGGAAAAAAGAGGAGATTACTACAACTCTTCCCATTATCACTCAGGCTGAAAAGCAGGAAATTATTACCAAAAAGCTGGTTTTTCCAAAAGATGAGCAAGGAATTCAATCTAGTCAAACGATCACTTATCAAGGGAAACGGTTTCTCAAGCTAATCATGGAGAGAATTACTCCGACCGATGATAGCATCAAAAATGCGATTAAAGAAGTGGGGCTGGAGGAGACTCAGCGGCTCTTGGATGAGTCAATGCAAAAGGATACGGACTATACCCAAGCCAAAACAGTTGCTGGTTTCACTGGAAATGTCCAGATTCTCAATGAAAATGAACTAAAAATCACTTCAACCTACGATTTTGACAATTTGGATATCGAAAAGGCACTTACTTTAAACTATTTTAAAAATAGCAATCTAAAAGAAATGACGCAGATGCCACCGGAAGAATATATCGATAATTTATTGATGAACGGAGCTGAGGAGCAACAGTAAGGAAGCTTCTTGTCAATCATAGAAAACCAAAAAGGAGAAAGAAATGAAAAAATCAGTAGTACTTTTAATGGCTAGTTTGGCGGTGTTGACAGCTTGTGGACAACAGTCAAATGGAGGAAAAGCTGGTGGCAACCAGTCTGTTCAAAGTGAGTCAAAAGAAAAATCGGTTACCAAGTCTTATCAGTTAAATCAAAAGGTACAAGGACTTGATCAAACGATGACCTTGACGGTTACCTACAAAGGCAAGAAGTATGAAAAGGTTAATATTGCTATTTCGCAAAATTTACCAGAAGATGCTAAGGAGTACTTAGCTGGTCAAGATTTATCTTCTTTACAGGAAGAAGTGAGTAAGAGCTTCAAGCAAAGTTCAGGAGTCGATAAGCTTGAACAAGTGAAAGGCATTGAAGTTCAGGTTAAAGTGACTGAAAAGGGCACTGTTGATATTGATTTTATCATCGATCCGACAACTCTTGATTACGATGCTGCTGCTAAGGTACCGACCTACGGACCACTCTTTAAACAAATGAAGTCCCAGACGCCAGAAGAATTTATCAAGTCCTTCCAAGATGAAGGGGGTAAGGAAGTTAGCAATCCATCCTAATATGTCTGATGAAAACTAGTCTTTAAAAAGGGCTAGTTTTTTGATGAGAAGAAGAGGTAAAGAGTTGAAAAAATGTCGAAAAAGTAGAAATTTTACATGGATTAAGTTTGTGAAAATGTTGTAATTATGCTATAATAGACATATTCTTAAAGAAAGAGGGTGTAATTGTGGGATTTACAGATGAAACGGTACGTTTTAATCTTGATGATTCAAATAAAAAAGAAATTAGTGAGACTTTAACCGATGTCTACAAGTCACTCAATGACAAGGGTTACAATCCAATCAATCAAATCGTAGGTTACGTGCTGAGTGGAGATCCTGCTTATGTGCCTCGTTATAATAATGCTCGAAACCAGATTCGTAAATACGAACGTGATGAAATCGTAGAAGAACTGGTGCGTTATTATTTGAAAGGGCAAGGCATTGACCTCTGATGAGAATTATGGGACTGGATGTCGGCTCGAAAACGGTAGGCGTTGCGATTAGCGATCCGCTTGGTTTCACTGCTCAGGGACTTGAAATCATTCAGATTGATGAGGAAAAAGAGCAGTTCGGTTTTGAGCGTTTGACAGAGCTTGTCGAGCAATATAAGGTGGACAAGTTTGTGCTTGGCCTCCCTAAAAACATGAACAATACCAGCGGCCCACGAGTGGAAGCGAGTAAGGCTTATGGCGAGAAAATTGCCGAGCTTTTCCAAATTCCAGTCGAGTATCAGGACGAGCGTCTGACGACAGTGGCTGCTGAGCGCATGCTGATTGAACAGGCAGATGTCAGCCGCAGCAAGCGCAAAAAAGTGATTGACAAATTGGCGGCTCAGCTGATATTACAGAATTATCTAGATAGAAATTTTTAGAAAGAATTGAGGAAATTATTATGGCACACGATCATAACCATGACCACGAACAGGAAAAACCTGAATTGATTACCTTGGTAGATGAGCAAGGAAACGAGAATTTATTTGAAATTCTTTTGACCATTGATGGCAAAGAAGAGTTTGGAAAAATTACGTACTCTTGGTACCGGTCAATGCTGAAGAAGATGAGAACGGCGAAGTTGAAATCCAAGCTTACTCATTTATAGAAAATGAAGACGGAACAGAAGGCGAATTGGAACCAATCCCAGAAGACTCTGATGCAGAGTGGGATATGATTGAAGAAGTCTTCAACAGCTTTATGGAGGAGTGAGAGTGGGACAGAAATTGGTAATTCGTTAGAATTCGATTTCGTCGTCCCACCTCCGCACAGTTGAGTAGGGCTGTAAAAGCTGATGAAATCAGCGTAGTAGAGCCCACTCAACCACTGCGTCTTGCTCGACAATCCAAAGACAATTGAGAGGCTAGGACTTTTGTCCCAGCCTCAGCCCGAGCTTGAAAACTAGAAAGCGAGGAAGGTCCGGGGGACCTTTTTAGCCTGAGCTTAGAAACTAGAAAATCAGCCAGCTTGTGAGTTTATCTCAGCTTGGCTACAGATAGTTTCTTTCTAACGAATAGAAAAGAGGGAAGCGAGTGGCGATTCACATTTGAAGTCTGCTTCGCTTCTCTTTTTATATAGGAAAAGTGATGAATGAGATTGAAAAATGGTTGAACGGTCGCATTGGCCTGAACTTTCGTTCAGGCCTGGAGCGGATGCAGAGAGCTGTAGATTTGCTGGGGAATCCTGAAGGGGCTTACCCCGTCATTCATGTGACGGGAACCAATGGCAAGGGCTCCACAATTGCTTTTATGCGGAATTTATTTGCCGATCAGGGGAAAAAAGTAGCTAGCTTTACATCACCGCATATGGTCAGTGTTCATGACCGCATTTGTATCAATGGACTGCCGATTTCGGATACTGATTTTGTTCGCTTAGGGCGGCAGATTCAGGAGATGGAGAGTGAATTGGTCAAGACTCACGACCAGCTATCCTATTTTGAAATCTTGACCTTGCTGGCCTTTCTTTATTTTAGAGAGGAGCAGGTTGATCTGGCTCTCATCGAGGTGGGGATTGGTGGACTTTTGGATACGACCAATGTCTTGGATGGGCAAGTTGCAGTGGTGACCTCAGTGGGCTTGGATCATCAGGAGACCTTGGGGCAGACGCTTACAGCGATTGCAGAGCAGAAGGCTGGTATTTTCAAAAAAGGTCGTTCTGCAATCATAGGCCCCTTGCCGGAGGAGGCTCGTCGGGTTTGTGAGCAGCGGGCAGCAAGCTTGGACTTGGATTTGTATGAATACGGGCGAGATTTTTGGTTTTCTGATCGTTCTTTTAAGAATACAGACCTGCTTTTATCGCATTTGATCTTGGGATTACAAGGTGCCTACCAAAAAGAAAATGCAGCGCTGGCTTTGCAGGCCTTTCTGCTTTTTATGAAGCAAATGGACTGGGAAATTGATTTTTCTCTGCTTCCTTCTTCTTTGCAGAAGACCCATTGGGCGGGGCGACTAGAGGAAATTAGCCCGAATATCTATTTGGATGGTGCTCATAATTTACCGGCTTTGTCGCGTTTGGTCGAGTTTATCAAGGGGCAGAAGGGCAAGACATGCAGCCTGCTGTTTGGAGCTTTGAAGCGCAAGGATTATAGCGGTATGCTGGCCTATTTGCAGGAGGCTCTGCCAGAGGTTCAGGTGACGGTGACTAGCTTTGACTACGGAGAATCTGTGGGGCAGGCAGAAGCTGCGGACTTTGAATATGTGGCTGATTATAGAGCCTTTATTGAGAGTTTCAAACAAGAGCAGACGGCCGACCAAGTTCTTTTCGTAACGGGCTCACTCTATTTCATTGCAGAGGTTCGAGCCTACCTCCAGAGTGTATAAGTTGACCATAGAAAGCCTTGTTTGGTAAAATGGAAGTGGAACAAAGAAAGGAGAAACAAAATGAAGGTTTCAAAAAAATTAGTTCTTTCAGCCCTTACGGCTATGACCGCTTTTGTATTGGTGTCTTGTGGCAATTCTGGTCAAAATCCATCCAATCAGGCTGCTCAATCTCAAGTGAGTTCCTCTGTTTCTCAGTCATCTGAGACAGTGTCATCAAATAGCAAGGCAAGTAGCAATACAAACGGTAGCGCAAATACTAGTAGTTCAGAGGCTTCTACTTCCAGTCAAACAGCTGCTAGTGACTTAGATGGGACCTATAAGGCCACTCATGAAGGTGATGCCTTAACCCTAGAAGTTTCTGGAAATAAAGGAACCCTGACCAAAGTCGAACGCGACGGTGACCAGGAAATTGAACAGGTGCAGATTGCTCCAACCAATCAAACCATGATTGTTGGAGATGACGTTAAACGTTATCGAGTAGAGGGTAATCAACTGACTCTGGAAGATTTGTCGCAGGAAAACGATGATGACGACACAATCGTCTTCACCAAACAATAATTTTCAAAAAAGAACATCCTACAAAAGGCTGGACAGACGCTCCAGCTTTTTGCGTTTGTGAATAACGGAGTGTTGGGACTTCCTTTAACCTTGGACTAGAGGCTATTTTTTTGAAAAAATTTTGAAATTGCTGCTAATTATTGTTATACTAGATGAAATATGAAACGAGGGAGGATTGAGATGGATCTAGGCAAGTTTCGTTTGCTGATGTCCAAGTATGGTTTCAGCATCATTATCATGTTACTAGAATTATTTCTTGTTTTTGCGGCCTTTTTCTATTTTAATCTGTTGGTGCCTAATTGGTTGTCAGCCCTTGTCATTGTTTCTTTATATATTGGGACTATCTTGACCATTGTCAATCGGAATATGCCTCCCGAAAGCAAGGTGACTTGGCTCTTGTTTGCAGTCGTACCTGTCTTTGGTTTTCTGCTTTATCTGATGATTGGGGAGAGACGCCTTTCCAAAAAAGAAATCCAGCAGCTGGAAAAAATGGACTCAATGAAGTTTCGAGAGGATAATAGCTATGACCTGCGAGTCGAACTCAAGCAGGAAAACAAATCAGCCTTTGGCATTGTCAAGTCTTTGCTGAGTATGGATCACAATGCTGATGTCTACGATGGCACGGCTTCTCAGTATTTCCCCCTTGGCGAAGAGATGTTTGAGGCTATGCTAGATGATTTGCGTTCGGCCAAGAAATTCATTTTTCTGGAATTTTATATCATTGATCCAGGTTTGATGTGGAATCGTATCCTTGAGATTTTAGTAGATAAAGTCCAGCAGGGAGTTGAAGTCAAGCTGCTTTACGATGATATTGGCTGTATGGCAACCCTTTCGGGAGATTATACGAAAAGGCTGCGCAAGATGGGAATTGATGCCCATAAGTTTAATAAGGTGATTCCGCGGATGACGGTGGCCTATAACAATCGTGACCACCGCAAGATTTTGGTGGTGGATGGGCAAGTCGGCTATACAGGCGGTATCAATCTGGCAGATGAGTATATCAACCATATCGTGCGTTTCGGGCATTGGAAAGATGGCGGTGTCCGTCTGGAAGGTAGTGCAGTGAAGGCCTTGACGCGTCTGTTTTTGATGAATTGGTACATCAATCGCGGGGAAATTACAGACTTTGACCGTTATCACTTTGATAGCCAGCGAGTGGAAGGCAAAGGGCTTTATATCCCGTATGGTAGTGGCCCCAAACCGATTTATAAGGAACAGGTGGGCAAGGCTGTCTACCAGAATATCATCAACCAAGCCATTGATTACGTCTATATTACGACTCCTTATTTGATTATTGATTATGATTTGACAGAGGATATCAAAAACGCAGCTATGAGAGGGGTGGATGTTCGCATTGTGACGCCATTTATTCCTGATAAAAAGCTGATTCAGATCGTCACTCGTGGTGCTTATCCAGACTTGATGGAGGCTGGTGTTAGGATCTATGAGTACACTCCTGGTTTTATCCACAGTAAGAACGTTATTTCGGATGATGAGTTAGCCGTGGTCGGAACTATTAATTTTGACTACCGTAGTCTGGTGCATCATTATGAAAATGCCGTCCTTATGTATCAAACAGAATCGATTGCGGATATTAAGCAGGATTTTGAAGACTTGTTTGATGTTTCCAAAGAAATCTCCCTTGAAACCCTTCAGAATAGCTGGTACCAGCGTTTACTGAAGGAAATCATGCAATTATTTGCTCCGCTACTTTAAAGAGAGTGAGATAGAAATCGGTAATTCGTTAGAATTCGATTTCGTCGTCCCACCTCCGCACAGTTGAGTAGGGCTGTAAAAGCTGATGAAATCAGCGCAGTAGAGCCCACTCAACCCCTGCGTCTTGCTTGACAATCCAAAGACAATTGAGAGGCTAGGACTTTTGTTCCAGCCTCTTTTTTCTGTTTTTTGCTGAGATATTAGCTACAAATCATGCTTTCTTGTGATTAGTGTCTTGATTTTACGAATAGTAAATCGGGAGCAGAGAATCAAGGGAGGGTTAAAGATGGAAATGGCAAAAATAATTTATCGGCTTCCTTGTCCAGAAAAGCGGCCAGTTTACCTGAGATTTCGCGATTTGGAGCGTTTGGCAAAGAAGGGACAAAAGGAGAAAGGAAGCCAGTATAAGGCTGACAGAAAGAGTGCTTTTTGATATACTATATAGTATGGAAATCAAGGAGAACTTTTATGAATGATAGAAACCGACAGGAAAATGTGGAAATTTCAGTATCTTTGTCCGCAGAGACCTGGCAAAATACGAATGAGAGACGGCGGATAGAAAAAGTAATCGAGCCGCTTCCCTCCTTTCGATTATTTGTGTGGAGCATCTTGGTCAGTCTGACTAGCGTGTTCAACCCTCTACTGACTAACTTAGCTACCAACCTGCAGTCGCAGAATCTGTACGCTGGCTGGGCGCTGGCTCAGGGAGAGGTTGCCTATGCAAACATATATGGAACCAGCGGTCTCCTCTACTATTTGCTGAGCTGGTTGGGGAATTTGTTCCTTGGTCCGGTAGTGTTTCTACTCTTCCAAGTAGTGGCCCTGACCTTGGCAGGAATTTATCTCTTCCAAACAATTACGCATATAACGGTTAGGACTGGTCTGGCTCGCCAGATTACAATCTTGTTTTATTTGTTTGTACTGACGCTGGGATTTGGCGGAACTTATTCTATGATTTTTGCCTTTCCATTTATCTTTTGGAGTTTGTCCCATCTAGTGAAGTACTTACAAGGGCGTGTCCGCGATGAATCTTTCATTCGTTTTGGAATGGTTGGAGCCTTGGCTTTTCTAATCGAGCCAGCTTTTAGTCTGCTTTTTTACTCATTGACAACGCTGTTTTTGCTTCTGTACAGTATCGCTGACAAGCGAAAAGCGCGTGGATTTTACCAGTTGCTGGCAGGTCTATTAGGTTTTTCTTTAGTCTTTTATCCACTGGGCTACTATACGGTTTTGAATGGTTCCTTTGGTGTGGCGATTAGCCAAGTGACTTATGTTCTAGAGGCTTTTCGTCTCAATAGCAACTATTTATTAGACCATTTACTCTATTATGGCTTGCTCTTCCTAGGTTTAGGTTTTTTGACAGCGCTGATGACGGCTTTTGCTTTCAAAGAAGAACCAACTGACGCGCGTGGTATGCGCTTTATTGGGCTATTAGGCCTCCCTATCAGCTTTGTTGGAGTTTTAGGTCTGCCAGAGAAGGGCGCTTATCAGTTGTTGATAACCCTGCCTTTTGCCTTGCTCCTGCTGGCCTTGTGGTTGGATACAGGTGGAGACAGGGATGGACATGAAAGACGCCACCGCAAGCCTACCAATGCTTCTAGCTGGAATCGTTACTTGGGCAAGCAACTCTTTCTACCTTTGCTTGCGATGCTTTACCTCCTAGCTTATCCGTTTGTAAATGAGTATATTTTATCCAATGGAGTTTCCGCGGAGAGAAATCTGGCAGCCCAACATATCCGTGAAAATAGCACTGCCAAGGATAGTATTTATGCTTGGGACAATACAGCAAGTCTCTATCAACAAGCGCAACGTTTATCAACTATTTCTCTACTGAGCCCGTCGCTCTATACAGGAACGGAAGAGAATCGCATTTTATTGCGCAACGCTTTAAACGAGGCGAGTCCGAAGTTTATTTTAGTCAATAAAGATGTGAAACTCTATTCAGATATAAAAAAGAAAATTTCTCAAGATTATGAAGAAGTGGACCTAGAACTCAATCACTTCAAGCTTTATCAAAGCAAGTAACTAAATCAATATGTTGTGTATAAAATAAAAAAATAACAATTTTACCACAACATATTGATTTTTTATTTTGGAGTGATATAATGTTTGGTAGATAACTTATTGATGAAGGGGAGTGTTTGTGATGATTTTAAGAGAAGAAAAATTTGATACAGCGCCCGCCATCTACGTTGAGAAGCGAGACGGCCGGAGAGTGAATTTTGATGTGAGCAAGATTTATAAGGCTATGGTGCGGGCAGCTCAGGACCTTGGTCCCATGACGCCCATGCTGGAGGCTAAGCTCGAAACCATCACAGACCGTGTTGTGGCAGAAATCAGCAGTCGCTTCGCCAAGTATGTCAAAATCTATGAAATTCAGAATATCGTTGAGCATGAGCTTTTGAATGCCAAGGAATATGCCATTGCGGAGAACTATATCACTTACCGCACCCAACGGGATTTTGAGCGCTCAAAAGCAACAGATATTAACTTTACCATTGACAAGCTCCTCAACAAAGATCGGACGGTGGTTAACGAGAATGCCAATAAGGACAGCGATGTTTTCAATACCCAACGGGATTTGACAGCTGGGATTGTCGGCAAGTCCATCGGCCTTAAGATGCTGCCGCCTCATGTGGCCAATGCTCACCAGAAGGGGGACATCCACTATCATGATTTGGACTACAGCCCTT
Source organism: Streptococcus cristatus AS 1.3089 (assembly GCF_000385925.1). Lineage (NCBI taxonomy): Bacteria > Bacillati > Bacillota > Bacilli > Lactobacillales > Streptococcaceae > Streptococcus > Streptococcus cristatus. The sequence continues at coordinate 1,998,085 of NC_021175.1, read as the reverse complement.
ATACACCAATGACCAACTGCTGTCTGATTGACTTTGACAGCATGCTGAAAAATGGCTTCAAAATTGGGAATGCAGAAGTAGAGAGTCCCAAGTCTATCCAGACCGCGACAGCTCAAATCTCACAGATTATTGCCAATGTAGCTTCCAGCCAGTACGGAGGTTGCTCAGCGGACCGGATTGATGAAGTCTTGGCGCCTTATGCTGAGCTTAATTATCAAAAGCATCTCAAGGATGCGGAGCAGTGGGTTTTGCCGGATAAGCAGGAAGAGTACGCCTGGGCGAAGACCAAGAAGGACATCTACGATGCCATGCAGTCGCTGGAGTATGAGATCAATACTCTCTTTACCTCTAACGGTCAAACTCCTTTTACTTCGCTGGGCTTTGGTCTGGGCACCAATCGTTTTGAGCGGGAAATTCAGAAGGCTATTCTCAATATCCGTATCAAGGGGTTGGGAAGCGAGCACCGCACGGCGATTTTCCCTAAGCTGATTTTCACCCTGAAGCGTGGGCTCAATCTAGAGCCGGGAACGCCCAACTACGACATCAAAGAACTGGCTCTGGAGTGTGCCACTAAGCGCATGTATCCCGATGTGCTTTCCTATGACAAGATTATCGACTTGACCGGATCCTTCAAGGTGCCGATGGGCTGCCGTTCTTTCCTGCAAGGCTGGAAAGATGAAAATGGTCAGGAAGTCAACTCCGGCCGTATGAATCTGGGTGTCGTTACTGTCAATCTGCCGCGGATTGCGCTTGAATCCGAGGGGGATCTGGATAAATTCTGGGAAATCTTTAACGAGCGGATGAATATCGCTGAGGATGCTTTGGTTTACCGAGTGGAGCGGACGAAGGAAGCCAGTCCAGCCAATGCACCGATTCTTTATCAGTATGGGGCTTTTGGCCAACGTCTGGGCAAGTATGATCAGGTAGACCAGCTCTTTACTCACCGTCGTGCAACGGTCTCCCTAGGCTATATCGGTCTGTATGAAGTGGCAGCAGTCTTTTACGGCGGTAATTGGGAGACTAATCCTGAAGCCAAGGATTTTACGATTGCTATTGTCAAAGATATGAAACGCCGTGTGGAAGAGTGGTCAGATCAGTATGACTATCATTTCTCTGTTTACTCGACGCCATCCGAAAGCCTGACCGACCGTTTTTGCCGTTTGGATACAGAGAAGTTTGGCATCGTTCCAGATATTACTGACAAAGAATACTATACCAACTCCTTCCACTACGATGTGCGCAAGAATCCAACACCTTTTGAAAAGCTGGACTTTGAGAAGATTTATCCTGAAGTGGGTGCTTCTGGTGGCTTTATTCACTACTGTGAATATCCTGTGCTGCAGCAAAATCCAAAGGCACTGGAAGCTGTCTGGGACTATGCCTATGATCGGGTCGGCTATCTGGGAACCAATACACCGATTGACCGCTGTTACAAGTGTAACTTTGAGGGAGATTTCACGCCGACCGAGCGGGGCTTCACCTGTCCAAACTGTGGCAACAGCGATCCCAAGACAGTTGACGTGGTTAAGCGAACCTGCGGCTACTTAGGAAATCCGCAAGCCCGCCCAATGGTCAATGGCCGCCACAAGGAAATATCAGCTCGGGTCAAGCACATGAATGGCTCAACTATTAAGTACGAAGGAAATTAAGATGGGAAAGTATCAATTGGATGACAAAGGAAAGGCTCAGGTGCAGCGTTTCCATGAAAAACATTCGCGGGGAGGCAATGGCAAAAAAGAGCGATTGGCCAAACTGCGTCAGCAATTTTTAGAAAAGAACAAGAAACAATAGAAGTCAGAGTGGGGCGCAAGGCGGTCTCACTCTCTTCGTATCAGGAGGAACTATGGAGCTGAGACGACCGAAACTAGAAGACAAGGAAAAGATTTTAGAGATGCTGGCTGACTTTGAAGCGGCTGGCAGCCGGCAGGACGGCTTCTTTGGCGGAGCGGATTTTGTTTATGAGGACTGGCTGGAGGCTATTCAGCTAGCTGAGGCAGGTCTAGGCTTGCCACAAGGTTTTGTGCCCTACATCCAACTAATCTCTTTTGCTGCAGATGGTCAGGCAGTGGGCTTTCTCAATCTGCGCTTGCGGCTCAATGACCATTTGCTTCAAGAAGGAGGGCATATCGGCTATAGTATCCGTCCCTCTGCGCGTGGGAAAGGATTGGCAAAAGAGCAGCTGCGGCAAGGCTTGCAAGTAGCCAAAAGTAAAAATATCAAACGCGCTTTAGTGACTTGTGATAGTGACAATGCTGCCAGTCGAGCGGTGATTCTGGCTAATGGAGGAGTATTAGAAGATGTTCGAGCTGGTAAAGAGCGCTATTGGATTGATTTAGATTGAGGAGGGAGCATGGAGCTAAGACGACCAACTTTGGAAGATAAAAACGCGATATTAGAGATGATTGCGGAGTTCGATGCTGCAAAATCCTACATGCACGGCGGCATGGGCTCTACTTGGAAACGAGCAAAGGATTATGAGGATTGGCTGAAAATTGTAGAACGGAAGGAAGATGTGGCAAACTTGCCAGCAGGTTGGGTTCCTGCCATCCAATTTTTATCCTTTGATGAGACCGGCTTGCCTCTGGGCTTTTTAGCTCTGCGCTTGTCCTTGAATGACAAATTATTTGTGGAGGGTGGGCATATAGGCTATTCTATCCGGCCCAGTCAACGCAGAAAGGGTTTGGCCAAGATGCAGCTGGAGCTCGGGTTAGCAGAGGCTCGAAAGCAAGGACTGGAACGAGTGCTGATTACCTGCGATGAAGACAACGAAGCCAGCCGCCGTACCATTCTCTCTGCTGGCGGTGTTTACGAAAATACAATCGACAGAAGTCAGCGTTATTGGATTGATTTGGAGGATGAAGATGAACAATCCCAAACCTCAAGAATGGAAAAGTGAGGAGCTGAGTAAAGGGCGAATCATTGACTATAAGGCCTTTAACTTTGTGGATGGCGAAGGTGTCCGCAACTCCCTCTATGTCAGTGGCTGTATGTTTCACTGTGAAGGCTGCTATAATGCGGCTACTTGGTCTTTCAACGCTGGCATTCCTTATACGCAAGAGCTGGAGGAGCAGATTATGAAAGACTTGGCGGAGCCTTATGTGCAGGGACTGACCCTTCTAGGCGGCGAGCCATTTCTCAACACAGGCATTCTCTTGCCCTTGGTCAAGCGGATTCGGAGAGAGTTGCCGGACAAGGATATCTGGTCCTGGACGGGCTACACTTGGGAGGAGATGATGCTGGAAACGGAGGATAAGCTGGAGCTGCTGAGTCTGATTGACATCTTGGTGGACGGCCGTTTTGATATCACGAAGAAAAATCTCATGCTACAATTTCGTGGTTCCTCTAATCAACGCATCATTGATGTGCAGAAGTCCCTTCAGTCAGGACAGGTAGTCATCTGGGACAAGCTCAATGATGGTTTGCAAGCTTATGAGCAAGTGGACCGAGATGGCTTGTTATAATCGTCTAGATTGGAGCAAAACTTTCAGCATAAAAATAGGACTTTTGGTTCAATTTTGTCTACAATTTTTCAAATATGCTTACTATATGCCAGTAGCTCTCTGAATTTCATGAGCGGAGATCTATCTTATCTACCAGAATAAGGTAGTGTCAATGCCTTGGTATCGCTTTATTTTTCTGTGTTTTGGCTTGAATTCGATTTCAAAGTTGAAGTCGTTGACAAAAGAATAGGATTTTTTTACAATTATATAATATTCTTAAGAAATTCTTAAAAAAGCCATGTTTTTATGCTATAATAGACTAGAGTAATTTCGCACAGAAAGTAGTAAGGTGAATGTATCAGAGATCAAAAAAATCTAAAAAGAAAAGCAATCGCTTGAAAATATTTAACAGCACCCTGTTGGGTGTTTATACTTTGTTAGCGGCTTTCTTGATTTTCACAATTTTCCGCTATCATTTTCTAGCTTTTCGCTATGTGAATGTCTTAGTGACAGTCCTCATCCTAGCAGTGGCAGTCCTATCAGGATTCCTCATTTTCAAGGGGAAGGCAGAGAGGGCGACTAGCGCTCTCCTAATACTAGCTCTACTTGTGGGTTCGGTATCTATGTATGCTGTAAAAGGCTTGGTCGACTTGTCGGCTGGTGTCAACTCCACTTCCAACTACTCTGAGTATGAGATGAGTATCGTGGTGCCGGCAGATAGCGATGTCACGGACCTCAAGCAGTTGACAAGTGTCTTGGCGCCATCGGGCAATGACCAAGACAATGTCCAAGCACTGATGAAAAATATCAGTCAGACACAAGGGCATGAGCTGACAGTGGATACAGCTTCTTCTTATCTAGCTGCCTATAAGTCACTGACTTCTGGTGAAGCCAAGGCTATGGTCTTGAACAGCGTCTTTGAAGATACCATTCGTGGTGAAGATCCCGACTATGCTTCTAAGATTAAAAAAATCTACACTCACAAGATGAGCAAGAAGATTGATACAGCTATCGGTAAGCAGGATCCTAATGCAGAAGTCTTCAATATCTATGTCAGTGGTATTGACACTTATGGACCGATTTCTTCTGTGTCACGCTCGGATGTCAATATTATCATGACAGTCAATCGTAAGACCAAGAAAGTCTTGCTGACGACGACGCCTCGGGATGCCTATGTTCCAATTGCGGACGGTGGCCTCAATCAGCCAGATAAGCTGACCCACGCGGGTATTTACGGCGTGGATGCTTCAGTTCACACCTTGGAGAACCTCTACGGCATTGATTTGAATTATTACGTGCGCCTGAATTTCACTTCCTTCCTCAAGTTGATTGACTTGCTGGGCGGAATTGATATTGAGAACGACCAAGAGTTTACTAGCCTGCACGGCAATTACCATTTCCCTGTAGGCAAGATCCATCTGAATTCTGACCAAGCTCTAGGCTTCGTCCGTGAGCGTTATTCTCTAAATGGTGGAGATAATGATCGTGGTAAGAACCAAGAAAAGGTTATTGCAGCAGTCATTAAGAAACTGACTTCGACAGATGCACTGAAGAATTACAACGCCATTCTTTCAGGGCTACAGGATTCTGTCCAGACCGATATGAGCTTGGAAACGATGATGAATCTGATCAATACTCAGTTGGAGTCAGGTGGAAGTTATAATGTGACTTCTCAGGCCTTGACCGGAACTGGAAATACAGGTCTGCCTTCTTATGCCATGCCAGAAGCCAATCTCTACATGATGGAAATTGATCAAAATAGCTTGGCAGCGGCCAAAGCAGCAATCCAAGAAGTGATGGAAGGGAAGTAAAGCATGATTGATATTCACTCGCATATCATTTTTGATGTGGATGACGGTCCTAAGACATTAGAGGATAGCCGACGTCTACTAGAAGAGAGCTATCGTCAGGGTGTTCGTACCATTATTTCTACTTCTCATCGCCGAAAGGGCATGTTTGAAACACCTGAAGAAAAGATTGCAGCAAATTTTAAGCAAGTGCAGGACTTGGCCAAGCAAGTTGCTGACGACTTGACCGTGCTATATGGAGCTGAGATTTACTATACTAGCGACATCTTGCAAAAGCTGGAAGAGGGGACATTTCCCAGTCTAGGTGGCACCAAGTATATCTTGATCGAGTTTAGTATGAATACACCCTATAAGGATATTCACTCAGCCTTGGGCAATGTTATCCGCCTCGGCATGACCCCAGTGGTGGCTCATATCGAGCGCTATCACTGTCTGGAAAATGATGAAGATAGGGTCAGCGAATTGATCAATATGGGCTGCTATATGCAGGTCAACAGTTCAAATGTTTTGAAACCCAAGCTCTTTGGTGATCGTTACAAATTTATGAAAAAGCGTGTTCAGTTCTTTCTAGAACGGGACTTGGTTCATTTCGTTGCCAGCGATATGCACAATCTTGATGACAGACCGCCTTATATGCAAAAGGCCTATCAGATTGTCGCGAAAAAATACGGCGCTGAGCGTGCGGAAGAACTCTTTAAGACAAACCAAGAAATCTTATTAAGTAACGAGTTTATTTAATCAATCAAACTCTGGAGAAAGTAAATACATGAATCAAGAAAATCAAATGATCGAAATCGATGTGTTGTCTCTGTTGAAGACACTTTGGAAACGGAAGTTTTTAATCATCTTAACTGCCTTATTGACGGGGATTTTAGCTCTAGGTTACAGTGTTTTTATTGCTAAGCCTACTTATAAGAGCACGACGCGTATCTACGTTGTCAATCGTCAGCAGGGAGAAAATCCTACCTTGACCAACCAAGACCTGCAGGCAGGTTCTTATCTGGTAAAGGACTATAAGGAAATCATCTTATCTCAAGATGTCTTGGCATCTGTCATTTCAGAATTGAAATTGTCAGGTTCGCCATCTGATTTGGCATCTAAGGTAACTGTGACCGTACCGACAGATACTCGGATTGTGTCTATTACGGTTACGCATGCGGATCCGGCAGAAGCAAGCCGTATCGCTAATACCTTGCGTGAAGTTGCTGCTGAGAAAATCATCGCTGTTACCAAGGTCTCTGATGTTACAACGCTGGAAGAAGCGGAGACGCCGAAAACACCGTCTTCTCCAAACATTCGTCGAAATACCATCATTGGAGTGCTTGCGGGTGGTGTCTTGATGGTTCTTGTGGTAGTGAGCGTGGAAATCCTTGATGACCGTGTCAAGAAGCCAGAAGATATCGAAGAAACCCTAGGCATGACATTACTTGGTGTCATCCCAGATATGAGTAAGGTAGGTTAGGAGATACAATGCCAATACTAGAGTTAGCAAAAAAGAAAAAACTTTCTATTTCACGGGTAGAGGAGTATTACAATGCTCTTCGGACCAATATCCAACTTAGCGGTGAAGATATCAAGGTGATTGCTGTTAGTTCTACCTTCCCAGGTGAAGGGAAGACGACAACTTCAACCAATCTTGCTCTAACCTTTGCTAAGGCGGGTCATAAGACACTTTTGATTGACGCAGATATCCGAAATTCAAAAATGCTAGGTGGAGTCTTTAAGAGCGGTGAGAAGGTTTCTGGCTTGACAGAGTATCTTGCGAGAAATACAGACTTGTCTCAAGGACTGTGCGAAACGGATGAGGAGAATCTCTTCGTCATTACCTCTGGACAAGCGTCACCCAATCCAACGGCTCTTCTCCAGAGTGAGCGATTTACCACTATGATGAGCGTCTTGCGCCGTCATTACGACTATATTATCGTGGATACACCGCCGATTGGTATGGTGGTAGACGCAACCTTGATTGCCAAAGTTTGCGATGCCAGTCTTTTGGTTGTGTCTACAAATGAAGTCAAGCGTAAAATGGTTCAAAAATCTAAAACGCAATTGGAGCAATCATCCACACCTTTCCTTGGCGTGGTCTTAAATAAATACAATGTGCAAGCAGACAAATACGGTTTCTATGGTTCCTATGGACACTATGGGGATCGACTGAAAGAAGAATAGAATAAATAAAGGGATATTATGGAATTAACACGATCACAAAAAAGAATTATTCTGATGATAGCAGATGCTGTTTTAATATATTTAGTGGTTTTGTGGCATACTTCTTTTTATCTGAATATGTTTTGCTGTCAGATTTGAGTTTTGTACAAACCTTAACAATGACAGTAGTGCTCTATTTTTTAATTGGAATCAAAACGAAACTCTTTTCGATTATCAATCGTTACACGGACTATAAAACTCTCAGCACGATCAGTCTAACCTTGGTAGGTACTTACTTTATTGTTTTCTTAGTAGAACTTGCGCTATCCTTGCATACAAGCTATCGTTTTTTATTGCTTAGTTGCATGTTCTCTATTTTATTTACTATGTCCATACGTCTTTGCTGGAGAATGTGGTTTAGTTTTAAAAACGGAACAACCTATACAGAGGTTGAAGAAAGCAAAGTAAGTAGAACGCTAGTTGTCGGAGCAGGGGATGGTGGAAGCCTATTTATTAAAACGGCTTTAAAAGAGTCACCTGAGTTAAAGATTATTGCTGTTGTAGATAGTGATACAAGTAAGCAAGGCTCGTTTTTACATGGTGTCAAAGTTGTTGGTACGGATAAGCAAATCCCTGAAATTGTAGCAAATTATGAGATAAGTCAGATTGTCCTAGCAATTCCTTCTCTTAAACCAGATGAGTATGAGCAGATTTTTTCTCTTTGTAAAAAGACAGGTGCTAAAGTTAGTGCCATGCCAAAATATGAAGAAGTGGTTACCGGAAAGCTAAAAGTACATAAATTACGGGAAATTGATATTGCTGATTTATTGGGAAGAAAAGAAGTTAGACTTGATCAAACGAGTTTGCAATCCAATATTGATGGTAAGACAATTTTGGTAACAGGAGCAGGAGGCTCAATTGGTTCAGAGCTTTGTCGTCAGATTGCTCGTTTTTCTCCTGCAAGGTTGCTACTTTTAGGTCATGGAGAAAATTCTATCTATTTAATTCATAAAGAATTACTTGCTCAATATGGAGATAAAGTCGAGATTGTGCCTCTTATCGCGGATATACAAGATCGAGAACGGATATTCCATATTATGCATGAATATCAACCTGATCGTGTTTACCATGCTGCAGCTCATAAGCACGTCCCACTGATGGAATACAACCCAACTGAAGCAGTAAAAAACAATATTTATGGAACCAAAAATGTGGCTGAAGCTGCCAAAGCAGCTGGAGTTGCTAAATTTGTAATGGTTTCTACAGATAAGGCTGTGAATCCTCCAAACGTCATGGGAGCTACAAAACGGGTGGCTGAAATGATTGTTACGAGTTTGAATGAGGAAGGGAAAACCTTGTTTGCAGCGGTTCGCTTTGGGAATGTTTTGGGCAGTCGAGGTAGTGTAGTGCCTTTGTTCAAGGAGCAAATTGCGAACGGTGGTCCAATTACCGTCACAGATTTCCGAATGACACGGTATTTCATGACTATTCCTGAAGCAAGTCGTCTTGTTATTCAAGCGGGTGCGCTAATGCATGGTGGAGAAATTTTCGTGTTAGATATGGGTGAGCCAGTTAAAATTTTAGATTTAGCTAAAAAAATGATTACCTTGAGCGGTCATACGGAAGAGGAAATCCAAATTGTAGAAGCTGGAATTCGCCCAGGAGAGAAATTGTATGAGGAATTGCTCTCTACCGAAGAGCGAGTTGACGAACAAATCTATGAAAAAATATTTGTAGGAAATGTTCAAGCTTTACCTAATTCAGAAGTAACAGCTTTCGTTGATTCTATTTCCAAATTAGATGGAGCAGAATTGAAAGCTAAATTAATAAAATTTGCGCAACAGTAGGGGGTAGATAAAATATGTATAAATTTATTAAACGTATTCTTGATATTATTTTATCCTTTTGCGGTATGATTGTACTATCACCTCTATTTCTTGTTCTGATTATAGCCATAAAGTTAGATTCAAAGGGACCAGTACTTTTTAAACAAAAACGTATAGGATTACACAAAAACACTTTTTTATTTTAAAGTTTAGAACGATGCGGATTGACACACCTAAAGACACTCCCACTCATTTATTAGAAAATCCTGATCAATGGATTACGAAGGTTGGGAAATTCATGCGTAAAACATCTCTTGATGAATTACCGCAAATTTGGAATATCTTTGTTGGAGACATGAGCATCATTGGCCCTCGGCCTGCCCTTTGGAATCAATATGATTTGATTGAGGAACGTGATAGGTATGGTGCTAATGATGTGTTACCAGGATTGACTGGTTGGGCACAGATTAATGGTCGTGATGAACTACCAATCAAACAAAAAGCTGAACTTGATGGCTACTATGTAAAAATATGTCCTTTGCTCTAGACTTTCGCTGTTTCTTTGGAACTATTCTGAGCGTGTTGAAAAGTGACGGTGTTGTTGAAGGAGGGACAGGAACAATGGAACAGAAGGATTAACTGCTAATGAAGAAAGTTTTAATTACAGGGAAAGGTAGTTATATTGGGAGAAGTTTTTTATCTTATGTATCAGATTTTAAGGATATTATAGTTGAAGAATTAGATGTTCATACAAATGCGTGGGAAAAATTATCCTTTTCTGGATATGATGTAATATTTCATGTGGCAGCACTTGTTCATTTAGCTAATCCTTCGCAAGAGATGGATGCTATTTATCATCAAGTAAACACTCAATTACCATTTGCTTTAGCCAAGAAAGCCAAAGAAGAGGGAGTAACTCAATTCATATTCATGAGTAGTATGAGTGTATACGGAGATTTAAAAGAACCAGGTGTCATCACGAAAAATACTATTCCTGCCCCCCAATCACTATATGGGAGAAGCAAACTAGAAGCGGAAAAGTTACTTGTGAATTTATCTAGTCCGACTTTTAACGTTGCAATTGTTCGTCCGCCTATGGTTTACGGGTTAGGAGCAAAGGGAAATTACCAACGTTTATCCAACTTGGCAAACAAATTGCTTATATTTCCAAAAGTCAATAACTCTAGAAGTATGATTTATATTGATAACCTGAGTGAATTTATTCGACTTCTAATAAAAAATGAGGAGGCAGGTACCTTCCATCCCCAGAATAGTTTTTATGTAAACACATCTCAATTGGTAAAAGAAATTAAACAGAATCATGGAAAAAGTATTCTTTTATTACCTGGATTTGACCGCTTACTAAGAGGAATGGGGAGGATTTTCCCAATTTTCAACAAACTTTTTTCTGATTTGGTTTATGCGAAAGAACTTTCGGATTATCCAGAGTTTTATCAACTTGTTTCCTTTTCCGATTCTATTAAAAGAACAGAGAGGAATAAAAATTCTGTTAATGAATAGGAGATAATGATGATAAAGTTTTCAGTTTTAATGTCAGTATATAGAAAAGAAGAACCAGGCTACTTATCAGACAGTTTAGAGAGCATCTTAGTTAACCAAACTTGTAGACCTGATGAGTTAATTTTAGTAAAAGATGGTCCTCTGACAGATGAGTTAGAAAGTGTGATTGAACGTTATCAAAGCCTTTTTTCAAAAATTAAAATAGTTACTCTTGAGACAAATCAAGGCTTGGGAATTGCACTTAAAGAAGGTTTAGAATATTGCACCTATGACTGGGTTGCTCGAATGGATACAGATGATATTGCCAAACCAAATAGATTTGAAGAACAAATAGCTTATCTCAAAAAGCATCCTGATATAGATGTTTTAGGAAGCGCTGTTACGGAAATATATTCGGAAATAGAAGATGTTGCTTCGGAAAAAAGAATGCCATTAACTAATGAGGATATATTGTCATACATGAAGACTCGTAATCCATTTTGTCACATGACAATCTTTTTTAAAAAATCTTCTGTACAAAAAGCTGGTAGTTATCAACCACTTCCACTGGTTGAAGACTACTATTTATGGGTACGTATGGCTGCGCAAGGTTGCCGATTTGCAAATCTTAGCCAATCATTGGTTTATGCGCGTATTGGGAATGGCATGCATGTGCGGAGAAGCCAACCAGCTCAAATTACTAGCTGGAAAGTGGTCAATGACTTTATGCTGAAGGAAAGAATGATTAATATAAAAGAATGGTTAAAAAATCTACTATTAATTAGTGCTTTTGTTTATATGCCCCTGAGCCTGAAAAAGAGAGTTTATAAAAAAGTATTAAGGAAGTAAAACATGATTAGTATTTTAATGGCAACTTATAACGGAAGGAAGTTTATTGAACAACAATTAGATTCTATTCGGCTTCAGTATTTGGCACCAGATGCAGTGATTATCTGTGATGATGCTTCTTCAGATGGTACCTATGAATTTATTCAGCATTATATTAATAAATATGAGCTATCAACTTGGCAAGTTAGTCAAAATGAAGAGAATCTTGGACATTTTAATACTTTTTTACATCTAGTCACTCAGGTTCAGGAGGGGCTCGTCTTTTTTTCTGATCAAGATGATATTTGGCTTCCAGATAAAGTCTCGACGCTATCTCCGTACTTGCTAGATCCTAGCGTAGCTATGGCTTACAACCAATCAGAAATCATTGACCAATATAATAAAGTAATTGAGAGGCCTTCATTATGTGGTCATAGTCAGGTTAAAGAGCTGGGCTTTCTCTTGAAAAAATGGCCTTCAGGCTACCAGACAGCTTTTAGGGGGGAAGTCTTGAAAGATATCTTAGATAAATCTTATCAAGAACTTCCTGGATTTGACTATCATGATGTTCTATTTGGGATGTTAGCTCCCCTATATGGGCAAGTCATCGCAGTGGACAAAATTTTAGATCAGCACAGAATTCATTTTAGCAATGTAACACAATCAATAGATAGCAAAAGCTTTAATAAAACTCGTCAGTCTAGAATCGACTATTTGGAGAAAGTGTTAGCACGTTATCAATCTGTTAAACGAATAGTTCTAAAACTAAAGAGGCAAGATCAGGAAGATATAGTAAATGAGGCTATACAGCTGACGCAATGGCGGATTAAATTTTTACAGTGTAGAAAACCATCTGTTATGTGGTATTTGCTAAAGAATAAACATTTGTATGCAGGAGAAAAGGACTTAGTCAGTGATATTGTGTATGCTTTTTCTTTGAATAGGTGGGCAATGTGGTTGTTAAAAATAATTAAAAGGTAAATAAATGCGAAGTACAAGTAAAATTGAATGGGAATTGGCTTTAAGTGAACGCTTTAATCCAATGTATCAAAAAATTTCAGATGAGAAATTAAAGGCGTTACAAGCTGCCTATTTAGGAATGTATAGGCAGTTTGATAAGGTTTGTCAAGAGTATGGATTAGTTTCCTACATGGTAGCAGGTACCCTTATAGGTGCATTGCGACATGGTGGTTTTATTCCTTGGGATGATGATATTGATTTGGTTATGTTTCGTGAAGATTATAATCGTTTGAAAGAAGTTTTTGTAGACAATGAATATTTTGAACTAATTTCTCCAGAAGATACTAAAGATCATGTTTTTAAAGTGATGAAGTTACAAAGTAAATCCTTGAGTTACTTTGATGTTCTAGGAGAAGGATTTAGTCGTGAAAATCATCTTTATCTAGATATGCTTCCTATTGATTTTGTGCCTGAGAATAACATACTTCGTAATATGAAAGGCTTGCTTTTCCGAATGTTGGATTTGTCACATAATAGTTCTCGCTGTTATAAAAAGTTTACGCCTCATTTAACTTATATGTCCCAAAAATCTAAGGAACTCAAAAGAAATCTTTGGATTCGACGAATTGTAGGTTTTCCTTCCTACATTATTGGCCCTTCTAATATGTATAAGTTGATGGAATGGCTAGTACGATCGAATAAGAAGACCTCGAAAATTACGATTGCTTATGGGGTTAAAGGTTATTTAGGAGAGACAGTGGCTTATGAAACATTTTTTCCAGCAAAGAAGTACTTATTTGAAGGTTTCGAATTTGACGGACCGAATGATGCCGATTGTTATTTAACAAATCGTTATGGAGATTATATGGCACTTCCTGATAAAAAAGAGCAGATGGAGCGTCATGTAAGACTAAAAGATAATTGGAGAGATTTGGTAGAGAGAAAATAATGGTTTTTTACTAATTTTAGGAAGCCTTTTCTTGACCATGTTTGCAATAAGGATGGCCAAAAAAGACTATGCTAACCCAGGATTTATATATTTAGCAGTTTGGTTGATAGCGAGTATTTCAACTGCACTTTACTCTTTAAAATGGGGAGAAGATCTTTCTTTAATAACAATCATTATAATTCTTATTGGTAATACTAGTTTTTTAATAGGAGTGTTACTGTCATCAGGATTAATTTCAGAGGTTAATCCCTCTAAAAAATTAACACGTAGTCGAGTGAATACCATCTGTATTCTTATAGTGATTTTATTTTTTATATTTGCAGTGAAAACAATTTATATGGAATTGGTTTATTTAGCTACTCAGAGTAAACAAGTGCTTAGTAGTCCTTTTAAAACCATTGAGTTGGCTCGACACATGACGACAAATTATGACTTTTCCATGAGCCGTTTAAGTTTAAATCTATTACGAATAAACTTCTCAGTAGGAATTGTTTTCTTCTACTTTTTCTGTGAATCGCTTTTTTCAGGAAAGGATACTATTATTTATAGAGGGAAATTATTATTAATAAGCTTGATAGCTTTGGGAATTTCTCTTTTGTCGACTGGTAGAACTGAAATGTTAGGACTTATTTCAGGCTATGCCGTGCTTTATATTCTATTTTATTCAAAATATTACTCTTGGAATGATATATATTATAGCAAAAAATTATTTAGAACATTATTGACTATCGGTTTAGTTTTTATTTTATTGTTTGTAGTAGTTGGTGCTTTTGTTTTAAATCGTATAGATAATCAATCGAGACTAGGTTTTTTAGATAATCTTATTAAATATATGGGTTCTCCCATCCAAGCCTTTGATTATTTTTTGAAAAATTCTTATTTATATGGGAAAAATCAAATATTTGGGGAGAATACGTTAATTTCCGTTTATGGAACTTTAAAATCATTAGGATTATCTCACCATAATTTAACCCCATTTTTACCTGTTGTAAATTTTAATGGTGACAAAACAAATGTTTACACTACTTATTATTATTTTATTAAAGATTTTGGTTATTTTTCTATCCTAATTATACAGCTTTTATATGGGTTTTTCTTTGGTAGTTTTTATTATTCTATAAAGAGGAAATTGTTCACACCCGTGAAAGTCATTATCTTTGCACTCTTTGCCTATCCGTTAGTCATTTCATTTTTTCAAGAAACTTTACTGTCATTATTGACAACTCATATTAATCGGATTATTTATGCTTTAATTATCTATTCCTTCATTAAGTTGATGAGTAGAGTAAAATTTAAAATCAGAGAAAGGAAGATTTAAATATGACTATTTCAGGTTTGATATTCGCTGGTGGAACAGGTACTCGTATGAATACCAAAACTTTACCCAAACAATTTTTAGAACTGCATGGTAAACCTATTATTATTCATACATTGGAGCATTTTGAAAAAAATCCTCAAATTGAAGATATTGTTGTAGTCTGTGTAGATGGGTGGATAGATTATTTGAAAGATTTGTTGATAAAGTTCCATATAAAAAAGGTCAAAGATATCGTTTCTGGAGGAGAAACGGGACAAATGTCCATCTTCAATGGGCTAGCAGCCTTGCGAAAAACACATCAAAAAGAGGATGATTATGTACTAATTCATGATGGTGTGCGTCCATTGATTGATCAAGAATTAATTAATAAAAATATTTCAACAGTTAAAACTTTTGGAACTGCTATTACAGTGAAACCAGTAATTGAAACTGTAATCCAAGTAGATGATGAAAATATAATTAAAAACGTGATTGATCGTACTTCTTGTCAGACAGCAGTTGCACCACAGACTTTTCCTTTAAATAAAATCTATGATTTGCATCTAAAAGCACAAGATAAAGGATTGTTTGATATGACAGATTCCGCAACTTTGGCGCGTCACTTTGGTTTATCATTACACACGGTAATGGGTGGAAGTGAGAATATAAAAATTACAACCCCGTCTGATTTTTATATTTTTAGAGCAATTTATGAAGCAAGAGAAAATCAACAAATTTTTGGATAAATTAGGTAAATATGAAGAATAGTATTATAGATGAAGATATTAAACACCTCGTAAGTAGTAGTTCTATTTTAGAGATGTTGAATAAAGAAACCTTTTTAATCACAGGTGCAACTGGTTTACTCGGTAATCAGATTGTTCGAACATTACTAGAAGTAAATCGTCAAAAGAATGTTCAAATAAGAGTTTTAGCAGTAGTTAGAAATATACAAAAGGCTTACAAGCAGTTTTCCGATCTCTTAGAGAACTCTTCTTTAGTTCTTCTTGAAGCAGATATTTTATCTGAAATTAATATTGATGAACCAATTGACTATATTATTCATGGTGCGAGTGTGACTGACTCAGCTTCTTTTGTAACAACTCCAGTAGATACAATTCGAACAGCAATGACTGGCACGGAAAATATGTTGGAACTTGCACGTAAACATCCGATAAAGGGATTTCTATATCTCTCTTCTTTAGAAGTATATGGTATTACAGATCCTGACTTAGACACTATTTTAGAAACGGATAGTGGTTACCTTGACTCTATGAGTGTACGTAGTAGTTATTCTGAAAGTAAGAGGATGGCAGAGTGTCTATGTGTTGCGTATTTGAAGCAATATCAAGTCCCTATCCGTGTTGCTAGATTAACTCAAACGTTTGGACCAGGAGTATCCTATCTAGATAATCGAGTATTTGCTCAGTTTGCACGCTCTGTCATTGAGGGTAAAGATATTGTTCTCAGAACCTTAGGGGAAACCGTACGTAGTTATTGTTATACAATGGATGCTGTAAATGCTCTGTTTTATATTTTACTAAAAGGGATATCTGGAGAGGCCTATAATGTAGCTAATAAAACGACTGCGATTTCTATTAGGAATATGGCAGAGTTGGTACTAGAGTTAGATAGGCAGAACAAGGCAAAATTAATTTTTGATATTGTAGAAAATCCAGAACAGATAGGTTACAACCCTGTGATGAAGATTCGCTTAGATACATCTAAGTTAGAGAGTTTAGGCTGGAAAGCAGAAGTTGGCCTCGCAGACATGTATCGGAGATTAATTAGTAGTATGAAATCACAATGTTTATAATCTGGAGGAAATAATGCCAACAAAAATAAAAGCAATTTTAACAAACTTTTCTTATGTTATTGGTTCAAACTTGTTGACTGTGTTGGTGTCTTCTATAGTAGTGCTAATTTTACCTAAAGTGATGGGGGTAGAAGAATATGGCTATTGGCAATTGTATCTTTTTTATTTATCTTATGTAGGCTTCCTACATCTGGGGTGGATTGATGGAATATATTTACGATATGGTGGATTAGATTACAATGAGCTGGAAAAAGATACTTTTTTTTCTCAGTTTATCTTGCTAATGCTGTATCTTACCTTACTAGGTGCTCTTTTGCTTATAGGAATCCCAATATTTATAAGAGAATCCTCTTTGAAGTTTGTTTATACTTTGTTAACCTTAACTATGTTGTTTACTAACATTCGTTTTCTTTTTATATACATTTTACAAATGACAAACAGACTTAAAGAAAGTTCTTACATTATTAGCGGGGATCGACTATTATATCTGGTTTTATTAATCTCCTTTGTAGTTTTAGGTTCAAGAGATTTTCGTGTAATGGTATATGCAGATCTTATTGGTCGCATAGTTTCATTGGGCTATGCTCTGTATCTTTGTCGGGATATTGCTTTATCGCCTTTTTCCAAATTTAAATTAGATTTAAAAGAAGTTTTCTTAAATATTAGTGTTGGAATTAATTTAATGGTATCAAACATTGCGAGTATGCTTATTATTGGTATTGTGCGCATGGGAATCCAAAAAATCTGGGACATAGCAACATTTGGGAAAGTATCTTTAACACTCAGTATTTCCAACCTAATGATGACCTTTATAAATGCGGTTGGTTTAGTTATTTTTCCTTTACTCAAACGAACAAATCCGGACAATCTTCCTAAAATTTATGCAAGTCTGCGTAACATTTTGATGCCATTACTTTTTGCTATTCTTTTATTTTTCTATCCATTGCGAATGATATTAAATAATTGGCTACCTGTATATAATGATTCACTTATTTTTATGGCTTTAATTTTTCCAATGTCGGTTTATGAGGGGAAAATGGCCTTGCTAATTAATACATATCTGAAAGCGTTGCGAATGGAAAAAACAATTTTTTTAGTAAACTTATTTGTTATGTGCTGTAGTTTTGTTTCAACAGTGTTCACAGCGCTTTGGATGAAAAATCTTACTTTAACGGTTCTTTCTATAGTAGTATTACTAGCGTTACGTAGTATTATAGCTGAAATGTGTTTATCAAGACGAATTAGTATAGATATTCTTACAGATATTGGATTTGAGATACTAATGACTTTACTCTTTATTACTATTAGTTGGTTTCTACCTATACATACAGGATTCCTTGCATATTTGATTGTTTATATAGTGTATATATTACTGAAATTAAAGGATATTAAAAGTGTAAAACAAATATTGATATCCGTATCACTACCAGATAATATTGAGAATTTGTAGATAGTTTTGTTTGTTGCAGATTTCTCCCAAATGTCATAAATATTCCCTGAAATGTCATTTTTTAGCGCTCTACCCTACCTTTTGGCTCTTAAATGAGACAGGATACGATTCTTGCCCCTAATCCTCTCCTTTTTGCGTTAAACTAGTATAAAAGCAAAAAGATTGGAGTTATAATGGAAATTCAAGAAATATATAATCAATTCAGAGATTACTATGGGGAGCTTGAGGCTGAGTATGCTCATTGTCAAAAGGCTAGTATGGAGTGGGAAAGTCTGCATCTGCGTTATCTGATTTACTATCTGATGCGCTACGGTATCGGGGAGATGAAGTTCTTTAATGCCTATCATTATCGGGCAGCTTATCGCTGGTATTTGCAGTCCTTGATGCTGAGCTCGACTTGATATTTAGAGAGTGGGGCAGAAATCGGTAATTCGTTAGAATTCGATTTCGTCGTCCCACCTCCGCACAGTTGAGTAGGGCTGTAAAAGCTGATGTAATCAGCTTAGTAGAGCCCACTCAACCACTGCGTCTTGCTCGACAATCCAAAGACAATTGAGAGGCTAGGACTTTTGTCCCAGACTCTTTTTTATTCCCTTGGGAGGATAATTTATGATAAAATATAAGTAATATGGAGGTTGGCAAAATGGAGAAAAGATCTGAAATCAAGCGACAAGCAGCAGGAAGTAACCGTGCTTTTATCCTTGCCCTGTTGGGAGCGGTATTTGTATCAGCGGCAGCAATTTTATTCTTCCAAAGCATCATGGGGATTCCTAAGGGAAGCGGTAGGAATGTTGCTAAAGATGCTCCCAAGTCCTCCTCGGTAGCAGGAAAGAAGGATGACTCGAAAAGGGTGCGCATTATGGCTAATGGCGACCTTTTATATCATGATGGGCTTTATATGAGCGCTCAAAAAGCCGATGGTAGCTATGATTTTTCGGAAAATTTCACCTATGTCAAGGACTGGCTCCAGCAAGGTGACTTGGTCTTGGGGGATTTTGAAGGAACCATTCGCTCGGACTATCCTTTGGGAGGCTATCCGCTTTTCAATGCTCCAGAGGCTGTTGTGCCCGCCATCAAAGATGCTGGCTACCAAGTAGTGGATCTGGCCCATAATCACATTCTAGACTCAGGGCTTGAGGGAGTCTTTACGACTGCCAAAGCCTTTGAAGATCACGGAATTAGCCCAGTCGGTGTCTATACTCACAAAAACAGGGATAAATCGCCTATCCTGATCAAAGATGTAAAAGGCATCAAGATTGCTATTCTGGCTTACTCCTATGGTTTTAATGGCTTGGAGTCCAATCTCAGCCAGGAGGAGGTTGATCATCACCTGTCTACCTTTGATGAAGAGAAGATGAAGGCGGAGATTGAGCAGGCGGAGAAAGAAGCGGACATTACAGTAGTCATGCCGCAGACAGGGGTCGAATACCAGCTGGAGCCAAATGAGGAGCAGGTCGAGCTCTATCACAAGATGGTGGACTGGGGAGCAGATATCATTTTTGGTGGGCATCCGCACGTGGTGCAGCCTTCAGAAGTCCTTGAAAAAGATGGTCAGAAGAAGTTGATTATCTACTCTATGGGGAATTTTATCTCTAACCAGCGGATTGAAACCATGGCTGGTGTGGATACGGCTGAGTGGACCGAGCGTGGTGTCTTGATGGATGTTACCATTGAAAAGACGGACAAGGGGACCATTATCAAGACAGCTCAGGCGCATCCAAGCTGGGTTAGCCGTGTGGAAAAGGGAACTTACTCACCAGAGGGTTACCCGCTTTACACTTATCAAACTCTTATCTTAGAAGATTTCATCGAGGGTGGAAAATATCGCAATCAGCTGGATCAGGCGACCAAAGATCGGATTGATACAGCCTATAAGGAAATGAAAGAGCATGTGCATCTGAATTGGAAATAAGCACAAAAAAGGACACTCCCTTTTGTTTCTTTACTTTTCTTTGATGAGAAACGAACTATTATAGGGCCCACGAGCAAAATAGTTTCATTATCAAAGAGATTTATATATAATATAGGATACAAAAGGGGACAGGTATGTACAGCGTAATAGAAATGTATGGCGATTATGAGCCCTGGTGGTTTTTAGACGGTTGGGAGGAGGATATCATTGAGAAAAGGTATTTCGATGATTATTATACCGCCCTCAAATACTATAAGAACCGCTGGCTAGAGATGTCTGAGGCGTCGCCACTTTATAAAAGCCGCAGTGATCTGATGACGATTTTCTGGGATCCGACCGATCAACGTTGGTGTGAGGAGTGCAATGAAGAGATTCAGCAATACCACTCCCTGCTTTTGTTAGAAAATGAACGCAAGATCCCCAAGACCAAGTATCGTCCAGGCTACCGCAAGCAAAATGCCACTGAAAAACACCGTATTTGCAAAATAAAAGTGCGGGCTAGGTAGGATAAAAGTCAAAGAATGGAGAAAATTTCTTCATTCTTTTTTATTTTTTCTCTTTTTGTGCGAATAGTAAGGTGAGGAGGACTTATGGTTCAAAAAATTGCAAAGGAAATGATTCAATTGGCCAGGCAGGAAGCGGCCCAAGATATCTATCTGATTCCCAAGAGTTCCTGCTATGAGCTTTATATGCGGGTGGGGGATGAGCGGCGTTTTATTCAGACCTATGATTTTGATTTACTGTCGTCAGTCATCAGCCATTTTAAGTTTGTCTCGGGCATGAATGTTGGAGAGAAGAGGCGCAGCCAGCTAGGCTCCTGCGATTATGATTGTGGAGATGTGACGGTCTCGCTTCGTCTATCAACTGTCGGCGATTACCGTGGCTATGAGAGTCTGGTGATTCGGCTCTTACACGATGAGGAGCGTGAGTTGCGTTTCTGGTTTGACAATCTGCCTGATCTTCGTAAAAAAGTAAATTCTCGCGGCCTTTATCTGTTTTCAGGGCCAGTTGGCAGTGGAAAGACGACGCTGATGCACCAGCTGGCTCAGATGAGATTTGGGCAGCAACAGGTCATGTCTATCGAAGACCCTGTTGAAATCAAGCAGGAAAACATGCTCCAGCTTCAACTGAATGAAACCATCGGCATGACCTACGACAGCCTCATCAAGCTATCTCTACGTCACCGACCAGATCTCTTGATTATCGGTGAAATCCGCGACCAAGAAACGGCTCGTGCGGTGGTAAGGGCTAGTTTGACAGGCGCCACAGTCTTTTCAACTATCCATGCCAAGAGCATTCGCGGAGTGTATGAGCGCCTGCTGGAGCTGGGTGTCAGTGAGGACGAGCTGCGCATGGTGTTACAGGGCGTTTGTTATCAGCGCTTAATCGGGGGAGGAGGTGTGATCGACTTTGTCAACCAAGACTATCAAAAGCACGAAGCCAGTCTCTGGAACCAGCAGATTGACCAGCTTTTTGCAGATGGACATATCACAGCTGATCAAAGGCAGGCGGAAAAAATTATCTACGCCTAAGCAAAAGAAGATTATCGAGCTGTTTCGTAATCTCTTTACCAGTGGTTTTCATTTGGCGGAGATTGTCGACTTCCTGCGCCGAAGTGCCCTTTTAGAAGAAATTTATGTCTCAGAAATGCGTTCGGGTTTGGCTGCTGGCCAGTCGTTTTCGCAGATTATGAAGCGTTTGGGCTTTTCAGATAATGTGGTCACCCAGCTGTCTTTATCAGAGCTGCATGGAAATCTAAATCTTAGTTTGGGTAAAATCGAAGATTATTTAGAAAATCTTTCGAAAGTCCGTAAGAAATTGGTTGAGGTGGGGACTTATCCCTTGATGCTGCTTGGGTTTTTGGTGCTAATTATGCTGGGCTTGCGCAACTACCTTCTGCCTCAGCTGGATAGTCAAAATATGGCCACTCAGTTCATTCATTATCTACCGCAAATCTTTTTGGGAGGTGTTCTGGTGCTGGGCTTGCTGATTTGCAGTGGCTGGTTCTATTATCGCAAGAGCTCTAAGATGGGATTTTTCAGTTGTTTGGCCAAGTTTCCTTTTGTTGGCACCTTAGTGCGGGCCTATCTGACAGCCTACTATGCGCGTGAATGGGGCAATATGATTGGGCAAGGGCTGGAATTGAGTCAGATTTTTCTCATCATGCAGGACCAGCCGTCTCAGCTCTTTCAGGAGCTGGGGCGAGACTTGGAGGCGGCTCTAGGTGCAGGTCAGGGTTATGCCGAGAAGGTCGGGACCTATCCCTTCTTTAAGAAAGAGTTGGCCTTAATCATTGAATACGGCGAGGTCAAGTCCAAGTTGGGCGACGAATTGGAGCTATATGCCGAAAAGACTTGGGAAGAGTTTTTCCTGAGAATCAATCGTGCCATGAATTTGATTCAGCCTCTCGTCTTTGTCTTTGTCGCCCTCGTGATCGTTTTACTTTATGCAGCCATGTTGCTGCCAATTTATCAGAATATGGAGATTCAATTATGAAAAAATTAAAAGCTTTGAAGGTTAAAGCCTTCACTCTGGTGGAAATGTTAGTTGTCCTGTTAATCATCAGCGTCTTGATGCTCTTGTTTGTTCCGAATTTGACTAAGCAAAAGGATACTATCTCAGAAAGCGGCAATGCGGCCGTAGTCAAGGTGGTAGAAAGTCAGGCTGAGCTTTATGAATTGAAGAATGTTAATGAAAAAGCTACTCTAGGAAAATTGGTTGCTGATGGTCGGATTACCGATAAGCAGGTGGCATCCTATAAGGCTTACTATGGAAAAAACAGTAGTGAAGCTCGTGCAGTTGCGGATTAAGGCTTTTACGCTGCTGGAAAGTCTCCTGGCTCTATTTGTGGTCAGCTTCATTTTATTAGGTCTATCTGGCTCTGTTCAGGCTGGTTTCAATCAAGTGCAGGAGCAATTATTTTTCCTGGAATTTGAGCATCTTTATCAGGAGAGTCAAAAGCTGAGTCTGGCTGGGCATGAAAAGATAAAGCTGACCATTTCGGAGCGTAAGATTTCCAATGGCTACCAGCAGGTGGAGTTTCCCAAGACCTTGCAGGAGCATGCTCCTCAGACCATTCAGTTTGATCAGGCTGGCGGGAATTCTTCGCTCAGCAAGATTGTTTTTCAAACGGAGGATAAAAGGGTTGTTTACCAGCTTTATATTGGCAACGGAAAATTTAAAAAGACGACGAATGAAGGCTAGCATTTTGCTGGAGGCTCTGGTGGCAATGGCGGTTTTTGCAGCTATTGCCAGCCTCCTGCTTGGCCAGATTAGTCAGTCGCGGCAGGAACAGACTCGTTTATTGCAGGAGGAGGAAGTGCTGCGTGTTGCTCGGATGGCCATGCAGACGGGGCAGGAAAATCTAACGGTCAACGGCATCACAGTCCGTCAAGTCAAGACCGACCAGCAATTAACCGTCTACCACCAAGAGGAGAAGGTGCTCAGTGTTAAAAAACGTTAAAATCAAAGCTTTTACACTTTTAGAAACGCTAGTTGCTCTGCTGGTCTTGAGTGGTAGTATGCTAGTCTTTCAGTCGCTGACCAAGCTTCTGGCTTTTGAACTGCGACAGCAACAGGAAAATAAGCAGCAGGAATGGCTCTTATTTGTCGATCAGTTAGAGACAGAGCTATCGCGCAGCCAATTTGACAGGGTCGAAAACGACAAAATCTACGTCAAACAGGATGGCAAAAATATAGCTTTAGGAAAATCTAGGAGTGATGATTTCCGCAAGACGGATGCTTCGGGACGTGGCTATCAGCCCATGGTTTATGGGCTCAAGGCTGCTCCGATTACTCAAAAGGGGAATCTTGTCCGCTTTCGTTTCCAGTTTGAAAATGATTTAGAAAGAGAGTACATTTATCGTGTCCAAGATAAAAGTTAAGGCAGGCATCTTGCTCTACGCCCTCTTCATGGCAGCGGTCTTCAGCTTGCTCTTGCAGTTTTATCTGAATCGGCAGGTGACCAATCAGCGCCTCTTTCAAGCTAATCGGGAGCGGGCAGAAGCCTATGCCTTGGCTGTTTTGACCAAGGAGACTGTCACAGAGGAGAGTGGACAATTAACCTTTGACAAAGGGAGCACCCATTATCGCAGGCAGGGAAATATACTGGAAGTTAGCAGCCAACTCGCCAATCAGAAGAGCTATTCTTTCTATTTTGAGAGTAAAAAGGAGCCAGAAAAGAAGGCTAAAGATGCAAAAGATGGCAAAGACTCCAAAAATGCTAAAGAAAGTAAAGAGCCCTCTCCTTCAACTGACAAGAGAAGCAACTAATATAAATGTAAAAGATTTGTAATCCGATAGCCCTTGGAAAGAGGGCTTCTTTTTGGTATCATAAGACAACGGAGGATGCCATGAAATTTGAAAAAATAGAACGAGCTTTTCACCTGCTTTTAGAAAACGTGCAAAATATCCAAAATGCGCTGGGAACTAATTTTTATGATGCTTTGATTGAGCAAAATGGGATTTATCTGGATGGAGATACGGACTTACAAGAAATTCTGAAAAACAATGACAAGCTTCGTGCCCTGCATTTGACCAAGGAAGAGTGGCGGCGGGCTTATCAGTTTATTTTTATGAAGGCTTCTCAGACAGAGCCGCTTCAAGCCAATCATCAGTTCACACCTGATTCGGTCGGCTTCTTGCTGAGTTTTTTGATTGACCAGTTGGCACAAGACGAGAGAGTTGATTTGCTGGAGATCGGCAGTGGAACAGGTAATTTGGCGGAGACTCTGCTCAACCACACACAAAAAAATATGGATTATCTAGGCCTAGAAATTGACGACTTACTGATTGATTTATCTGCCAGTATTGCTGAAGTCATGAATTCCAAGGCACACTTTGCTCAAGGAGATGCGGTGCGGCCTCAGGTTCTGAAAGAAAGCGACTTGATTGTCAGTGATTTACCAGTGGGTTATTATCCCGATGATGCAGTAGCTGCTCGCTATGAGGTTGCTAGCCCAGATGAGCATACCTACGCCCATCATCTCTTGATGGAGCAGTCGCTAAAATATTTGAAACCGGGAGGCTATGCTATCTTTCTTGCACCAAATAATCTGCTGACAAGCCCTCAGAGTCACCTGCTGAAAAAATGGTTGCTTTCTAGCGCCCAGCTCTTGGCAATGATTTCCCTGCCAGAGAAGATTTTCGCAAGCCGTCAGAGTGCCAAGACACTATTTGTCTTAAGGAAACAAGGCGAATCAGACATCCAGCCTTTTATCTACCCTTTGCAGGACCTGCAAAGTCAGGATGAAATCTTGAAGTTTCGTGAAAGTTTTCAAAACTGGGTCAAAGTTAGTGAAATTCGAACAAATTTCTGATATAATAATTTGAAAACGCTTAAAGAGGTGACGAGATGTCAAAAACTATTTCTATTAATGCTGGAAGTTCGAGTGTAAAATGGCAACTTTATTCAATGCCAGAGGAAAAAGTGCTGGCTAAAGGTTTGATTGAGCGGATCGGTCTCAAGGACTCAATTTCCACGGTTAAATTTAATGATCGTTCTGAACGCCAAACCTTAGATATTGCTGACCACACTCAGGCTGTTAAGATTTTATTGGACGATTTGAAACGGTTTGAAATTATTCAATCTTACGATGAAATCACAGGTGTTGGGCACCGTGTCGTAGCTGGGGGCGAGTATTTCAAAGAATCTGCTCTTGTGACGGACGATGTCTTGGAGAAGATTGAAGAGTTGTCTCTATTGGCTCCTTTGCACAATCCTGCCAATGCTGACGGTATCCGTGCTTTCAAGGAAATTCTTCCAAACATTACCAGTGTGGCTGTTTTTGACACATCTTTCCACACAACTATGCCAGAAAAGGCTTATCGCTATCCATTGCCAACCAAGTATTACACTGAAAATAAGGTTCGTAAATACGGAGCGCACGGGACTAGCCATGAGTATGTAGCCCACGAGGCTGCAAAACTTTTGGGTAAACCAATTGAAGAATTGAAACTCATCACTTGCCACATCGGAAACGGTGCTTCTATTACAGCAGTTAAAGGTGGCCAGTCTGTTGATACTTCTATGGGCTTCACGCCTCTTGGTGGAGTGATGATGGGAACACGTACGGGTGATATTGACCCAGCGATTATTCCTTACTTGATGCAGCATACAGATGACTTTAACACACCAGAGGATATCAGTCGAATTCTGAACCGTGAGTCTGGACTTTTGGGGATTTCTGAAAGCTCAAGCGATATGCGGGACATCCATACAGCTATGCGTGCGGGTGATGAAAAGGCATTGTTGGCTAACGAAATCTTTGTAGATCGCATTCAAAAATACATTGGTCAGTATTTAGCTGTCTTAAACGGAGCAGATGCTATTATCTTTACAGCTGGTATCGGTGAAAACTCTGTAACGATTCGTAAGATGGTCATTGAAGGCATTTCTTGGTTTGGCTGCGATGTCGATCCAGAGAAGAATTTCTTTGGTTGCAACAGGAGACATCTCAACAGAAGCTGCTAAAAGTCAGAGTTCTAGTTATCCCGACAGATGAAGAGTTTAGTCATTGCGCGTGATGTAGAACGCTTTAAAAATCAATAATCAAAAGAGGCTGGGACAAAAGTCCTAGCCTCTCAATTGTCTTTGGATTGTCGAGCAAGACGCAGTGGTTGAGTGGGCTCTACTAGGCTGATTTCATCAGCTTTTACAGCCCTACTCAACTGTGCGGAGGTGGGACGACGAAATCGAATTCTAACGAATTACCGATTTCTGTCCCACCCTCTTTTCTTGTGACTTTGTGATTTTTATTTGCTAAGATATTAATCCAAAGCTAGATGGAGTTTGTTCCAGTCAGCGTTAATAATCACGCATTGACTGAAAATCAATTTGGTAAAAGTCAGACGACTATCAAGGTCTGATGGCAGATTGTGTGTATCTGGACTAGTTAGGTGCGAGTTAGAGGACAAGAAGAAAGACGATGTCCGGTGGGGAATCGTCTTTTTGGGGAAAATTTAATTTTTCTAGAGGGAGAGCTAGTTGAGTGTCTGGAGTGCTAGCCTTGGAGACTCGGCAATCAGGTAAGCTATCCATTCCTAGACTTACTTCTGTGCTGTTTGAGTTCTGCTTCAAAACTTTCTGACGGTGCTTCCACGCTGATGGTTTCTAGGGAGAACGGATGGGTGAATGTCAGACGATGAGCATGGAGCATGAGACGGCCTTGAGGTTGGGGGTGGTAGAGAGGGTCACCAATGATGGGATGACCATTATGAGCGAGATGGACACGAATTTGGTGAGTCCGTCCTGTTTTCAATTGGCATTTGACCAAGGTTGCCTTGTCAAACTCCTTGAGTCGGGTCACATGAGTTTCAGCGTAGAGACCCTTTTTCGGATCAACGAGACGTTTCCGTCGGTCATGGCGGTCGCGTCCAATTTTATCTTTGTAAACGACGGTCTTGCTGGGAAATTTCCCTTGGGCAAGGGCCCAATATTCGCGGGCGATTTCTTTTTTTTCCAAGAGGCGGTTGAGAATGGGGAGGACAAAAGGATTTTTGGCAAACAGGATAGCACCACTGGTTTCTTTGTCCAGACGGTGAACGACATAGCAGGTCTGGCCGACATAGCTTGACACATGATTGAGCAGAGCTATTTCTGTTGGCTCATTGGCGTGACTTTTCATACCGTGGGGCTTATTGACGATGATGAGATGCTCGTCCTGATAAAGCTCCTCGACCAGATGAGGTTGGCCAGCAGGGAGTTCTTTTTCTGGATAGTCCTCTTTGTCAAAGGTCAGTTGAATGCTGTCGCCAGACTTGACCAAGTTCTGCCAGTGGATGGATTCTCCGTTGACTAAGATGTGTTTCTTAGTTCGGAGAAAGTGCCGAATCTTGCGAGGAATGAGCAGTTGGTCCTCTAGTAATTCTTTGACGGTCATTGAAGGTAGGCTTGCGGGGATGGTAATGGTAAATTTCATGTTTTCATTGTAGCAAAAACTAGCCTATTTGGAAATGCTTAGCTGTAAAAAGGAAAGCAGCTCTGCTATTTCCTTAAAGAAAGCTAAAAGAAATAGAAAGTAGCGGAGTCGCGCCTTGTGTCTGCATGGATAAGGTGATAAAATATGTTTTATGAAGAAATTAAATGAGATATTTGAAAAATTAGTCAATATGTTTAAAACGGATCAGCCTGAGAAGAAGGTTGCTGAGGAGCTGGAGGGCGAGACGCCTGAGCCTAGCTATAGCCGCTCTGGTAAGAATCGGAAGAAGCCCCTGTCTCAACATCCCTTCCGCCGCTTTTGGCGCAGGTTCCATCTGACCAAGATATTCTTGATTCTCGGCTTGACCTTTGGTCTGGTGGTCGGTGGCTATCTTTTTTATGTAGCCAAGACGACTAATGTCAAAGATTTGCAGAATGCTCTGAAAGCTACGACTTTGATCTATGATAAGGATGGAAACGAAGCGGGTAGCTTGTCTGGGCAAAAGGGAACTTATGTCGAATTAGACGCGATTAGTCAGGACTTACAGAACGCCGTTATTGCGACAGAAGACCGTTCTTTTTATAAGAATGGCGGGATTAACTACAGTCGCTTCTTTCTGGCCATTTTGACTGCGGGGCGTTCGGGTGGTGGCTCGACTATCACGCAGCAGTTGGCCAAGAATGCCTATCTCTCTCAGGATCAGACTATTGAGCGTAAGGCCAAGGAATTTTTCCTAGCTTTGGAAATTAACAAAAAATACAGCAAACAGGAAATCCTGACCATGTACCTCAATAACTCCTATTTTGGGAATGGAGTTTGGGGCGTGGAAGATGCCAGCAAGAAATATTTTGGTGTATCTGCCAGCCAGCTCAGCTTGGATCAATCAGCGGTTCTAGCTGGTATGCTCAAAGGACCAGAGCTATATAATCCCCTGTATTCAGTCGAAAATGCGACCAACCGTCGTGACACCGTTCTTCAAAATATGGTAGCGGCAGGTTACATTGATCAGGCAACGGCGGATCAGGCTGCGACAGTTGGCATTGGAGGCCAGCTAGTCGATGCCTATGAAGGCAAGTCAGAAGACTATCGCTACCCATCTTATTTTGATGCGGTTATCAATGAAGCGATCAATGATTACGGTCTGACGGAAGAAGAAATCGTCAACAACGGTTATCGGATTTACACCGAATTGGATCAAAATTACCAAGCTAGCATGCAGGTTATTTATAGCAATGTCGATCTCTTCCCACTGGCTGAAGACGGGACGCGGGCCGAGTCCGGAAGCGTGGCGCTGGATCCTAAGACGGGTGGTGTTCGGGCTTTGGTTGGCCGTGTCAACAGCGCTGATGGCTCTGCTTTTCGGACTTTCAACTACGCGACTCAGTCTGCTCGTAGTCCAGGATCGACCATCAAGCCTTTGGTGGCCTACAGCCCAGCAATAGCAGCCGGTTGGTCAACGGATAAGGAACTGGACAATAGTCGGACAGTTTTTGGTGATTATAAAGTTAATAACTATGGCAATATCCAAAGTTCACCGACGGTTCCAATGTATCAAGCCTTGGCTGAATCCCTCAATATTCCCGCGGTTTCAACAGTGGATGAATTAGGCGTGAGCAAGGCCTTTGAGTACGGCAAAAAGTTTGGGCTTAATATGGACAAGGTAGAACAGAATCTAGGTGTAGCTCTGGGAAGCGGCGTGACGACCAATCCACTTCAGATGGCTCAAGCCTATTCAGTTTTTGCGAATGATGGAGTTATGAATGATGCCCATCTTATCACCAAGATAGAAAATGCTAGTGGTCAGGTTGTCAAAACCCACCGGCAGACTTCTACCCGCGTTCTCAATCGCTCAACCACAGAAAAGATGACCAGCATGATGCTGGGAACTTTCTCAAACGGAACGGGAATCTATGCGGCTCCTTATGGCTATACCATGGCAGGAAAGACAGGAACGACAGAGACTGACTTTAACCCTGACTTGTCAGGAGATCAGTGGGTCATCGGCTACACACCAGACCTAGTGATCAGCCAATGGCTGGGCTTCCCTAAGACGGATGAAACTCACTATCTGACTGGAACCAGTGCCAATGAAGCTTCGGCCATTTTCCGCAATGTAGCTAACACCATCCTGCCTTATACGGAAGGAACGTCCTTCTCAGGTCAGAAAAATGCTTATGCTGAGAACGGCATTTCCCCAGTCGATACCTACGGTACTGGAGAAACGAATACGACTAGCGAAAATAAAGACTTCCTAAAAGAAGTCCAAGAAAGAGCGCAAAACCTGGTAGATGATGCTAAGAAGGCTATCGATGAGTCTGGTATTACTGAAAAAGCCAAAAATCTCTGGGACACTGTCACCGGCTGGTTCCAATAATCTGCTAAACAGCTTGTCAAAGAAGCAGAAAACTGCTATAATAAGAGGAATGGAGGCGTCATGGCATTAAAAAAAGCGAGTCTAGCGTGTACAGTTTGTGGGTCGCGAAACTACTCAATCAAACTCAGTAGCACTCCAAAACCTACGCGTCTAGAAGTAAATAAATATTGTAAACACTGCAGTAAATATACTCTGCATAAAGAAACCAGATAGGAGACAGTTGTGAGATTCATTAAAGATGTTTTTGGATTATTGAGAGATACAACTTGGCCTACCCGTAAAGAAAGATGGACTGATTTCCTTTCCGTAATGGAATACACAGCATTCTTTGTTGTGCTAATCTACATTTTTGATAAGGTAGTTGCTAGCGGTCTCTTCCGCATAATCAATATGTTTTCATAAGAAAGATGAGGCTGGGACAAAAGTCCTAGCCTCTCAATTATCTATGTATTGTCGAGCAAGACGCAGTGGTTGAGTGGGCTCTACTAGGCTGATTTCATCAGCTTTTACAGCCCTACTCAACTGTGCGGAGGTGGGACGACGAAATCAAATTCTAACGAATTACCGATTTCTGTCCCACTCTCATTTGTCTGTAAAATATTTACCAAAATGCTTTGTAATTTTAGATTTTATGGTATAATAAGGCTAGATATCAAGCAGAAGCCCTAGGCTTTTTTATTTAGGAAAGGACAAAACATGGACAGTTTTGATAAAGGCTGGTTTGTATTGCAAACCTATTCAGGCTATGAAAATAAGGTAAAGGAAAATCTCTTGCAACGTGCTCAGACCTATAATATGCTGGAAAATATCCTGCGCGTGGAAATTCCGACTCAGACCGTGCAAGTTGAGAAAAACGGCAAGAGCAAGGAAGTCGAAGAAAACCGCTTCCCAGGTTATGTATTGGTTGAGATGGTCATGACGGACGAAGCTTGGTTTGTCGTGCGGAATACACCAAACGTAACTGGATTTGTGGGCTCACACGGAAACCGTTCGAAACCAACTCCGCTCTTGGAGGAAGAAATCCGTAACATCCTCATTTCTATGGGACAAACGGTTCAAGAATTTGACTTGAATGTCAAAGTAGGCGATACAGTTCGCATCATTGACGGTGCCTTCGCTAACTATACTGGTAAAATCACGGAAATTGACAATAATAAGGTCAAGATGATTATCTCTATGTTTGGAAATGACACGGTTGCCGAAGTCAACCTCAGCCAAATTGCTGAATTATAATTTTTGAATGCATGAAAAGGAGTCGGAAAGCATTTTCCGCTTCTTTTTTGTTAGCAACGCTGAGATCTTAGATAAAGACTGGTGCTTCTGGCATCTTTGCAATTCATTAAACTTGACCAATGACGTAAAAAAGACAAACAAAAAGAGAGTGGGACAGAAATCGGTAATTCGTTAGAGTTCGATTTCGTTGTCCCACCTCCGCACAGTTGAGTAGGGCTGTAAAAGCTGATGAAATCAGCGTAATAGAGCCCACTCAACCACTGCGTCTTGCTCGATAATCCAAAGACAATTGAGAGGCTAGGACTTTTGTCCCAGCCTCTTGGTTAGTATAAAGTCGGATTTAAACCGATAAAAAAGGCGGTAGACGGATTTGAACCGACGATCAAGCTTTTGCAGAGCCGTGCCTTACCACTTGGCTATACCGCCACAACTCTTACTATTCTACCTTAAAAAGGCCTGTTCGTCAAGAGCTTGACCCGACTTAGGTGAGAATTTCTTGAAGGATGGCTAGCAGATGGGCTGAATCAAAGCGAGAAAATAGTGTCCAAAGGCTTGTCAAAAGCTAGAAAATTTGATATGATAGTAGATGCCGTTTAAACGGCAGAAATACTCATTTTAGATGAATTGTGGAGCCGTTGCCGATTGGTAGCTCTGCGAGCTGAAATCTAAAAGAGGAAAAAACAAAAAGGAGAATTTACTCATGGCAGTAATTTCAATGAAACAACTTCTTGAGGCTGGTGTTCACTTTGGTCACCAAACTCGTCGCTGGAACCCTAAGATGGCTAAGTACATCTTCACTGAGCGTAATGGTATCCACGTTATCGACCTTCAACAAACTGTAAAATACGCAGATCAAGCTTATGACTTCATGCGTGATGCAGCTGCAAACGATGCAGTTATCTTGTTTGTTGGTACTAAAAAGCAAGCTGCTGAAGCTGTAAAAGAAGAAGCAGAACGTGCTGGTCAATACTACATCAACCACCGTTGGTTGGGTGGAACTCTTACAAACTGGACAACTATCCAAAAACGTGTTGCTCGTTTGAAAGAAATCAAACGTATGGAAGAAGAAGGAATCTTCGAAGTTCTTCCTAAGAAAGAAGTAGCACTCTTGAACAAACAACGTGCTCGTCTTGAAAAATTCTTGGGTGGTATCGAAGATATGCCTCGCATCCCAGATGTAATGTACATCGTTGACCCTCATAAAGAGCAAATCGCTGTTAAGGAAGCTAAGAAACTTGGTATTCCAGTAGTTGCGATGGTTGACACAAATACTGATCCAGACGATATCGATGTGATTATCCCTGCTAACGACGACGCAATCCGTGCCGTTAAATTGATCACTGCGAAAATGGCTGACGCTGTTATCGAAGGTCGTCAAGGTGAGGACGCTGTAGCGACTGTTGAAGCAGAATTTGCTGCAACTGAAACTCAAGCAGACTCAATCGAAGAAATCGTTGAAGTTGTAGAAGGCGACAACGCATAATTTTCATAAGTCAATTAACCTAAAGGGGCGGGGCTGAGCCCAGCCCCTTTATTTAAAAATGGTAAACATAGGAGAAGAAAAATGGCAGAAATTACAGCTAAGCTTGTAAAAGAATTGCGCGAAAAATCTGGTGCTGGTGTCATGGACGCTAAGAAAGCATTGGTTGAAACTGATGGTGACATCGAAAAAGCGATTGAATTGCTTCGCGAAAAAGGGATGGCAAAAGCAGCTAAGAAGGCTGATCGTGTTGCCGCTGAAGGTTTGACAGGTGTTTACGTGGATGGTAACGTTGCAGCTATCGTTGAAGTCAACGCTGAAACTGACTTCGTTGCGAAAAACGCTCAATTCGTTGAATTGGTAAATGCTACTGCAAAAGTTATCGCAGAAGGCAAGCCAGCTAACAATGAAGAAGCATTTGCATTGACAATGCCTTCAGGTGAAACTCTGGAAGCTGCATACGTATCTGCGACTGCGACTATCGGAGAAAAAATCTCATTCCGTCGTTTTGCTTTGGTTGAAAAGACTGATGCTCAACACTTCGGTGCTTACCAACACAACGGTGGCCGTATCGGTGTTGTTTCAGTGATTGACGGTGGCGATGACGCTCTTGCTAAACAAATTTCTATGCACATCGCTGCGATGAAGCCAACTGTTCTTTCATACAAAGAATTGGATGAGCAATTTGTTAAAGATGAATTGGCACAATTGAACCACGCTATCGATCAAGACAATGAAAGCCGCGCTATGGTTGACAAGCCAGCACTTCCACACTTGAAATATGGTTCAAAAGCTCAGTTGACTGACGAAGTGATTGCACAAGCTGAAGCTGACATCAAAGCTGAGTTGGCTGCAGAAGGTAAACCAGAAAAAATCTGGGACAAAATCATCCCAGGTAAAATGGATCGCTTCTTGCTTGACAACACTAAAGTTGACCAAGCTTACACACTTCTTGCCCAAGTGTACATCATGGATGACAGCAAGACAGTTGAAGCCTACCTTGAATCAGTGAATGCTTCAGTAGTTGAGTTTGTTCGCTTTGAAGTTGGTGAAGGTATTGAAAAAGCAGCTAACGACTTCGAATCAGAAGTTGCAGCAACAATGGCAGCTGCTCTTGGCCAAAACTAATCTAAGTCTAAAATAGAAAAAGATTGAAGAGAAATTATTTCTTTTCAATCTTTTTATTGTGCTGGCCTGAATAGTTCTTCTTTTAAATTGAGAAGAATTGGCCTACAAGATAGGTGACAGTCATGGTCAAAAGCCCGATAGTGAGATTACGGATCATGGCATTTTTAATGGGTGCCTGTCCCAATTTTGCACTGGTATAGCCGGTTCCCAAGAGAGAAAGAGCTACAACAAGGACGGTTGCTGGAATCCGATAGGCAGCTGGAAGAAGAACGATGGTCAGCATAGGGAAAATTGCACCTATGGCAAAGGCTAGAAAGCTGGATATAGCTGCATGCCAAGGATTAGTGAACTCTTCGACCTCAATGCCGTACTTTTCCTCCACCAAGGCCTTGAGCGGATCCTGCAAGAAGGCGCGATTGGTCAAGAGTTGGGCAGAAGTCTCGCACTCACCATTTTGGACGTAGGAGGCATAGAGGGACTGTTTGGCAATATGGGGATTCTTTTCCAAGAGTTCTCGCTCTCTAGCCACTGCAGCCTCCTCAGTGTCCTTCTGAGTGGAGACGGATACATACTCTCCGCCTGCCATAGAAAAGGCGCCAGCAAAGACAGCAGCCAGACCAGATAGAAAGATAATCCAAATATCTTCCGTTGCACTGGCCACCCCGATGACCACCCCTGCGATAGAAATAATGCCATCGTTGGCTCCC
The DNA here is from genome assembly GCF_000385925.1 of Streptococcus cristatus AS 1.3089. Classification (NCBI taxonomy): domain Bacteria; kingdom Bacillati; phylum Bacillota; class Bacilli; order Lactobacillales; family Streptococcaceae; genus Streptococcus; species Streptococcus cristatus. The sequence goes on along the minus strand of NC_021175.1, from coordinate 1,963,310 downwards.
AAAACCCCAGCCCGCAAAATATTCAGGCGTCCGCTAAAATTTTTGTCAATCTTATGTTCTTCCATTCTGAAACTTTTCTCTTTTCTTTTTATTTATAATCATTATAAATAAAACCTAGAACTAATACAAGAGAAAATCGAAAAATGAGAAAAGTTCTACTATTTAAGAGAAGAAAAGTATTGAAAAAAGAGCCGTTTCAAACGACTCCTTTCTAAATTTATTATAATGCTGTAACAAACTAATTATTTCACCACGATATTAACCAGTTTATTCGGTACAGTAATGACTTTAACGACTTCTTTGCCGGCGATTTCAGACTTGATTTTCTCATCTGCCAGAGCGATTTCTTGCAGTTCCTCACGGCTCAGGTTCTTGGCTACAACTAACTTAGCACGAACCTTACCCTTGATTTGAACGACGATTTCGACTTCTGCTTCAACCAGCTTGCTTTCGTCATAAGTTGGCCAAGCTACATAGGAGATGCTCTCGTCTGTTTGGGCAACTGCCTGCCAGAGTTCTTCAGCCAAGTGCGGTGCAAAAGGTGCCAGCAATTGAATGAAACCTTTGGCATATTCGACATAGAGTTTTTCTTCCTTGTTGGCTGCATTGACAAAGATCATGAGCTGGGCAATGGCTGTGTTGAACTTGAGATCCTCAATCTGCTCTGTGACAGCCTTGACTGTTTCATGGTAGACCTTGTCCAAAGCTCCGCTATTTTCAGAGACCAGCTCCTTAGAGTTAAGGAGACGATAAACCCGATCCAGGAACTTGCGGCTACCTTCCAGACCTTCTTCTGACCAAGCGATGGAAGCATCCAGCGGTCCCATGAACATTTCATAGACACGAAGGGTATCAGCACCGTATTGCTTTACTACATCGTCAGGGTTGACCACATTTTTCAGAGACTTAGACATCTTGGCAGGTGCTTGCTCCAGTTCTTCTCCCGTTTCGATGTTGAAGAAAGAACCATCTCGTTTTTCCACCTTGTCTGTCGCTACAAGAGCTCCACGGTGGTCACGGTAGCTAGTACCCAGAATCATCCCTTGGTTAAAGAGTTTTTGGAAAGGCTCCTTGGTTGGCACCACTCCAAGATCATAGAGGAATTTATGCCAGAAGCGAGCATAGAGAAGATGGAGCACGGCATGCTCTGCGCCACCGATGTAAATGTCAACTGGCAGCCATGCCTTGAGCAGCTCTTCGTCTGCTAATTTCTCATTGTTGTGGGGGTCAATGTAACGCAGGTAATACCAGCTGGAACCAGCCCATTGAGGCATGGTGTTGGTTTCGCGGCGTCCTTTGACACCATCTTCCCGAGTCACTTCCAGCCAGTCAGTCAGATTGGCCAGAGGGCTTTCACCGGTACCAGACGGACGGATATCCTTGGTTACAGGCAGGACAAGCGGCAATTCATTTTCAGGAACAGCTGTTGAAGTCCCGTCTTCCCAATGAATGATTGGAATCGGCTCACCCCAGTAGCGCTGACGGCTAAAGAGCCAGTCGCGCAGGCGATAGGTGACTTTTTCATTTCCGACACCTTCTGCTTCCAGCCAAGCAACCATCTTCTCAATCGCGGCAGCCTTGTCCAAGCCATCTAGGAAGCCAGAGTTAATATGCGGACCGTCTTCTGTATAAGCAGCTTCAGCAACATTGCCACCCTCTAGAACTGGAATAATCTCCAAATCAAACTGCTTAGCAAACTCCCAGTCGCGCTCATCGTGCGCAGGAACGGCCATGATAGCCCCTGTTCCGTAGCTTGCAAGCACATAGTCGGCAATCCAGATTGGGATTTCCTTGCCATTGACAGGATTGATGGCATAAGCTCCTGTCCAGACACCGGTCTTCTCCTTAGCTAGATCAGTCCGAGCTAGGTCGGATTTAAGGCTGGCTGCGTGTTTGTAGTCTGCAACTGCTTGGGCTTGTTCTGCACTTGTAATGGCATCAACGAGAGCATGCTCTGGAGCCAAAACAGCATAGGTCGCACCAAAAAGAGTGTCCGGACGAGTCGTAAAGACGGTAAAGTCCTTGTCTGTACCTTTAATCTTGAAGGTTACATTGGCACCGGTTGACTTGCCAATCCAGTTGCGCTGCATATCCTTGATAGACTCTGGCCAGTCCAGCTCCTCTAAGTCATTGAGCAAACGTTCTGCATAAGCTGTAATTTTCAGCATCCACTGGCGCATAGGCTTGCGGACAACTGGATAGCCCCCGCGCTCAGATGTTCCGTCTGGCAGAACTTCCTCATTGGCGATAGCCGTTCCCAGCTCTTCAACCCAGTTTACTGGCACTTCAGCTTCATAAGCCAGACCTTTTTCATAAAGCTTGGTGAAAATCCACTGGGTCCACTTGTAGTAGTTAGGATCTGTTGTATTGACTTCCCGGTCCCAGTCATAAGAAAAACCAAGCGCATTGATTTGGCGTTTGAAGTTGGCGATGTTTTCTGCTGTAAAGTCAGCTGGGTCATTCCCTGTATCCATAGCGTACTGCTCAGCCGGCAGACCAAAGGCATCCCAGCCCATTGGGTGAAGGACATTATAGCCTTGCGCGCGCTTGTAGCGGCTGAGGATATCCGTCGCTGTGTAGCCTTCGGGGTGTCCTACGTGCAAACCAGCTCCTGATGGATAAGGAAACATGTCCAGCGCATAAAAGTTAGGCTTGTCCTTGTCCGTACCTGTCTTGAATGTATGGTGCTCAGCCCAGTATTTCTGCCACTTAGGCTCGATTTCTTTGTGATTGTAAGTTGCCATAATCATTTACTCTCCAACGATCTTTTCCGTGTTCTAGACACGTTTCTATCTATTATACCATTTTCAAGGGATTTTGAAAGCAACCGACGAAGGAGAATGAAGAAAATCTTTACTGATCGACCTTGACTTATTTTTAGAAACAGATAGAATTAAAGCAAGTTTAAAAAGGTGAGGTTGAGGATGACAAGGAAGACTTTATTTCAGATTATTGAGCCCCATCAAAAGGAAAATACGATTGAAAAAGCCTATGATGTCTTTATGTTCCTGACGATTATTGTCAGCCTGATCCCCCTGACCACAAAAAGTCACACAGGAATCTTCGTGTGGTTGGGTTTTGTGTCAACGGTTATTTTATTATTGACCACATTCTTCGGCTTCTAACGGCTGATTATAAATTGGAAAAAGGAAAGCTTTCTTTTCTACTTTATCCTCTCACCTTTATGGCGCTGGCTGATTTGCTCTGCATTTTGCCTTCTCTCTTTTTGTTAAATAATAGTTTGCGGCTCTTTAAGTTTATTCGCTATTCTAAAAATATTCAAATATTGACCAATGTCCTAAAAAAGCAGAAGGACAGTTTGATTATCGTGGGTCTTTTGGCTCTTGGCTATATCTTTATCTCTGCCCTTATCATTTTTAATGTCGAGCCCAGTACATTTCCTAATTTTTTTGACGCCCTCTACTGGGCAACCATTTCCCTGACGACAGTTGGTTATGGCTATATTTATGCAGTTTCAACGACTGGAAAAATTATTACCATGATTTCTTCCTTTTTAGGAATCGCCATTGTCGCTCTGCCTGCTGGTATCATCACAGCCGGCTATATGAAAGAAATCAAAGAACTATAAAAACCTGTTCGGGAAGGCTCTAATGCCTTCCTGAGCAGGTTTTTTGTTTGATGAAATATTATTGAAGTCCCTTACCAAATCACCACGCGCTCTTCTGGGTTCCGCCACATGCCGTCTCCTTCTTGGACATCAAAGGTCGTAAAGAAGTCGTCAAAGTTAGGCAGCTGTACATTGGTCCGAAGTTTAGCGGGCGCATGGACATCAACACTTGCCAAGAGCTTCATATACTCTTCGCGTCCCTTCATTCGCCAGATGCGGGCAAAGTTAGTGAAGAATTCCTCCGCAGAGAAGTCAGCTTCTTTCTTGGCTGCTTCTAGAGCTGCTGCAATACCGCCCAAGTCCGCTACGTTTTCTGAAACGGTCAGCTTGCCATTGACCTTGGCACCATAGGAATCTAGACCTTCAAACTGGTCGATGACTTTCTGAGTCCGCTCAGTAAAGGCTTGGTAGTCATGCTCTGTCCACCAGTTGTTGAGGCTGCCGTTTTCATCAAAGGAAGCGCCGTTGGTATCAAAAGCATGAGAAATTTCATGAGCAATAACCGCTCCGATACCGCCATAATTGGCTGAAGAAGACTGGTGCAGGTCGTAGAAAGGCGCCTGCAGGATAGCCGCTGGAAAGACAATCAGGTTTTTCTGAGGATTGTAGTAGGCATTGACCATATGGGCTGGCATTCCCCATTCTTTGTAATCCACTGGCTGGTTCCACTTGCTCCAACCATGCTTGATTTCCACTTGTCGAAGCTTTTGGGCATTTTCAAAGAGACTAAGATTTTCATCAACAATCTTGTCTGCGTAGCGCTCAGGCAGCTCCTCTGGGTAGCCGATATAAGGCTTGATGACATTGAGTTTGACAATAGCCTTGTCCCGAGTTTCTGGTGTCAGCCAGTCATTGCTTGCGAGTCGCTCCTTGTAGACTTGGATCATGTTGGCTACTTTTTGCTCGACATCGGCCTTGGCTTCAGGGGAGAATTTCTGTCCAGCATACCAGAGCCCGATGGCTTGATTGAAAGGCGCTTGAGCTAGGTAAAAGGCAGCTTTTTTCTTGTTTTGAGCTTGAGGTGTTCCAGATAGGGCGCGACGATAAGCGCCTGCTAGGACACGGATTTCGTCAGTCAAATAAGCTTCAGCTGACGCGATAGCGTTAAAGATAAGCACGGCCTTGAGCAGAGGCCAAGCATCTTCACAGTAAAATTGGTCGGCAGCCTGCCAGAAACGCTCCTCTGGTACGATAATCTGGTCAGGAATTTGCCCGATGAGTTGGGTGAAGATAGCATCTAAAGGTAGATTCGGTGCTAAGGCTTTGAAGTCTTCCCACTTGTAAGGGTGGTAAAGCTTGGCATATTCTGAGCTTTCCTCCCGTGACAGAACGACTTTGGCAATTCGAGCATCCAGTTCTAAAACCTTATCCAGCAAATCTTGGATTTCTTCTGCTGAAAATTCGAATTTTTGCAGCAAGGCTTCGGAAGATTCGCGCCATTTTTTCAAAAGTTTATCCTTTTGAGGATGCCCATCGGCATAGTAGGTTGTGTCTGGAAGAATAGTACCCGGCGCATCTGCCCAGAGGACATTGATACGGGCGTCCATAAAGTCAGGCGCTACACCAAAAGGAAAGAAATTGGGCTTGCCAGCCAGCTCAAACTCGGCAATCTTTGTGGTAAATTCTGCAAAGGAGTTGAGTGCTTGGTATTCCGCAATCAAAGGTAAAACAGGCTTGACACCGAGTTCTTCCCGCTTGTCATAGTCGGCAGTTAAACGATGGTACTTGATAAAGTTTTGCAAAATAGTATCATCAGGAACTTCCTCACCCCGTAGCCATTGATCAGTAGTGGAGAGCATCAGCTTTTCAATCTCATCGGACAGATCTGTGAAGCCGCCGGTTACGGGCTTATCATCTGGGATAACCGCTGTTTTGGCCCATTCACCATTAATGGCATCATAAAAATCATCTTGTAAACGTGTCATCTTGTTCTCACTTTCATACTTTTGATATAACCTTATCAAAATTAGCTCCTTTTTTCAAATATTTCCTATATTGATTTCAAGGATTTTTCAAAAATTAACTTGACTTAATTTTCATTTTAATGTATATTAAAACAAAAGAGGTGTAACAATGATTGAAATGAAAAATTTAAGTGTCAGTTATCAAGGACAGCTGGCCTTAGAACCATCTTCTTTAACCATAAAAGGACCGACTATCACAGGGATTATCGGACCAAACGGGGCTGGAAAGTCAACTCTCATAAAAGGTATGTTAGGAATTGTTGAGAGTGAGGGGCAGACCTTTCTGGACAGAAAACCCATGAAGCAAGAATTAAGCAAGATTGCTTATGTAGAGCAGAAAATTCACATTGATTATAATTTTCCCATCAAGGTCAAGGAGTGTGTGTCTCTGGGCTTGTATCCGAAGATCAAGCTCTTTCAACGCCTCAAAGCGTCTGACTGGGAAAAGGTTGCTCGGGCTTTGAAAATCGTTGGTTTAGAAGATTTTGCTGAGCGGCAGATTAGCCAGTTGTCTGGTGGGCAATTTCAACGGGTCTTGATTGCCCGTTGCTTGGTTCAGGAGGCGGACTATATTTTCCTAGATGAGCCTTTTGTTGGGATTGACTCGGTCAGTGAAGAGATTATTATGGCGACCCTCCGCCAGCTAAGAAAAGACGGGAAGACGATTTTGATTGTCCACCATGACTTGAGCAAGGTGGTCGCTTATTTTGATCAAGTCTTGCTACTTAACAAAAAAGTCGTCGCTTTCGGATCAACTGAGAGCACCTTCACCAAAGAAAATATGCAGAAGACCTATGGCTCTCAGCTCTTTATGAATGGAGGTGCCTAGGATGATTCAGGAATTTATTCAAGGCTTGCATGATTTTCATTTCCTGCAAAATGCTTTGATTACGGCCATTGTGATTGGAGTGGTGGCCGGTGCTGTTGGATGTTTTATCATTCTGCGGGGCATGTCGCTCATGGGGGATGCCATCTCTCACGCGGTGCTGCCCGGTGTGGCCCTGTCTTATATTTTGGGGATTAATTTCTTCATCGGTGCCATTACCTTTGGCTTACTAGCTTCCATTATTATCACTTACATCAAGGGCAATTCTATTATCAAAAGTGACACGGCTATCGGGATTACTTTTTCTTCCTTCTTGGCTCTGGGGATCATTTTGATTAGCGTTGCCAAGAGTTCGACCGACCTCTTCCATATTCTCTTTGGGAATATCTTGGCGGTACAAGACCTTGATATGTGGATTAGTATTGGCGTGGGTATTTTGGTGCTGCTGGTCATTACTATTTTCTTCAAGCAGCTTTTGCTGACCTCCTTTGACCCGCTCTTAGCCCAAGCTATGGGAATGAAGGTGAATTTTTACCACTATTTACTGATGATTCTCTTGACTCTGGTATCTGTCACAGCCATGCAAAGTGTCGGAACGATTCTGATTGTGGCCATGCTGATTACACCAGCTGCGACAGCCTATCTCTATGCCAAGAGTCTCAAGACCATGATTTTATTGTCATCTGCCTTGGGGGCTGGTGCATCTGTTTTAGGTCTCTTCATCGGTTATAGTTTTAATGTTGCAGCAGGTTCTAGTATCGTTCTAACCTCTGCCCTGATCTTTTTGGTTTCATTTTTTATCGCACCAAAGCAGCGGTATTTAAAAAGAAAAGTAAAATAATATATTTATGGAGGATTTCCAATGAAAAAATGTCGTTTCTTAGTTCTGCTTTTGCTGGCTTTTGTCGGCCTAGCAGCCTGCTCTAGTCAAAAAAGCAGTACCGAGACTGGTTCTTCAAAATTGAATGTTGTTGCGACCAACTCGATTATTGCGGATATTACAAAGAATATCGCTGGCGATAAGATCAATTTGCACAGTATCGTGCCTGTCGGTCAAGACCCACATGAATACGAGCCTCTGCCTGAAGATGTCAAAAAGACTTCCCAAGCGGATCTGATCTTCTACAATGGGATCAACCTAGAAACAGGTGGTAATGCTTGGTTCACAAAATTAGTAGAAAATGCTAAGAAGAAAGAAAACAAGGACTATTATGCTGTCAGCGAAGGCGTGGACGTGATTTACTTGGAAGGCCAAAGTGAAAAAGGGAAGGAAGACCCTCATGCTTGGCTCAACTTGGAAAATGGTATCATCTATGCTCAAAATATTGCCAAACGTTTGAGCGAAAAAGACCCAGCTAATAAAGAAACTTATGAGAAAAATCTTAAAGCTTATGTGGAAAAACTAAGTAATTTGGACAAGGAAGCCAAAGAGAAATTCAACAACATTCCTGAAGAAAAGAAAATGATTGTAACCAGCGAAGGCTGCTTCAAGTACTTCTCTAAGGCCTACAATGTGCCATCAGCCTACATTTGGGAAATCAACACTGAAGAAGAAGGGACTCCAGACCAAATTAAAAGCTTGGTTGAAAAATTGCGCAAGACGAAAGTGCCATCTCTCTTTGTGGAATCAAGTGTAGACGACCGTCCGATGAAGACAGTTTCCAAAGACACTAACATCCCAATCTACGCTAAAATCTTCACTGACTCTGTTGCAGAAGAAGGCGAAGAAGGCGATAGCTACTACAGCATGATGAAATACAACTTAGAAAAGATTGCAGAAGGTCTGTCTAAATAAGACTGAAAAATTCGCTAGATATACATTGATTCTCAGTTTTCTAATATAAAAGGCGGCATCCAAATTCGGGTGTCGTCTTTTCAGACAAATTGCTCGAAAAAAATCCATATTAGCGGTAAAATAATTCTAGAAAATATGAATGGAGACTTTTAATGACAACCTTTCTCGGAAATCCTGTAACCTTTACAGGTCAGCAATTGCAAGTCGGCGACACAGCCCGTGATTTTAGCCTGACAGCAACTGACCTTTCAAAGAAAACCTTGGCTGACTTTGCTGGCAAAAAGAAAGTTCTCAGCATCGTGCCGTCTATCGATACTGGTGTCTGCTCAACTCAGACTCGCCGTTTCAATCAAGAGCTCGCTGATTTGGACAATACTGTTGTCATCACGGTTTCAGTTGACTTGCCTTTCGCTCAAGGCAAATGGTGTGCTGCTGAAGGCATCGAAAATGCTGTTATGCTATCAGACTACTTTGACCATTCTTTTGGCCGTGACTATGCTGTCCTCATCAATGAATGGCATCTTTTAGCCCGTGCAGTCCTTGTCTTGGACGAAAACAACACCGTGACCTACGCCGAGTACGTAGACAATATCAATACTGAGCCAGACTTTGAAGCAGCCATTGCGGCAGTCAAAAATCTATAAAGAAACATCTTTTTCAACAAAATGCACTCAATTCTCCTTAAGAACTGAGTGCATTTTTATCTTCTTGACCAAAAATACAAAAAGAGAGTGGGATAGAAATCGGTAATTCGTTAGAATTCGATTTCTGTCCCACCTCCGCACACTTGAGTAGGGCTGTAAAAGCTGATGAAATCAGCCTAGTAGAGCCCACTCAACCACTGCGTCTTGCTCGACAATCTAAAGACAATTGAGAGGCTAGGACTTTTGTCCCAGCCTCTACGATTTGAAAGAGCCTGGATGGCTCTTTGGCTTATTCTGAAGTTAATTCTTTCTGGGCTTCCTTGCCTTGGTCCAACAGGGCTTGGATAATCTTTTGATCACGCAGTTTGACAGAGTTGTTGATGGTCTCTGCAGACTGGATAACAGTAGCTTCTAGCAGAGCACGTTTTTCCCGTCCTTTATCAATGGCTTCGATAATGCCTTGGTTTTGTGCGACAAGGCTTTCTGCTAGCTTGGTGACAGACTCAACAGCAATAGTAGGACTTTGGGAAATCCGCTCCAGCTGAGGAATGACTTCCTTGCTGGTCTCAGCGAGCATTTGCAGGGCAGCGTTGTTAGCATTTGAAATGGCGTCAGCCACCTGACCAGACTTCATGGATTGCTGGAGAATACCTAATTGGGCAATAGACAGCTTCATTGTTGGAATGGTATTGCGACGAAGCATTCCGAGCTTTTGGCGCATATCAGAGGAAACCTTGACCAGATTACGCATTTGAGGCGTTGTCGCCCAAGCCACATAGAGACGGCTGACATATTCAGTGTGTTGCTGCTCTAGGGTATTGACCACCTCTGTCATTCGGGCTAATTCTTGCGATTTGACTTGGTAGTCAACAGTTGTCATATCTAACTGAGCAACTTCAGCCTGCAGCTTGAGCGCTCGATTACCAGCTTCTTGCTGAGCAGCTTCGATAAAGGAAATAACTCCAACTAGGTTTTCAATCGATTTGGTATTGTCCTCAATCAGCATTTCAGCAGAAACGATGTTGCGAGCCAGAACATCTTCTTGTTTGACGACGGTTGCAGCCATTCCGTCCATTTTCTGCTCAATATTTTGTGAGTCAAAATAGAATTCTTGAAGAGTGTTTTTGCTCTGTTTGAAGAGTTTTTCCAGGAAATTAGGCTTCTTGTCCAATTCTGCTACTTGAGCATCCTTGTATTTTGCGACAAAGCCATTGAGTTCTTTGTTGGTGTTTTTTAAGAGCTCATCTACCTGAGGAATCTGCAATTTTTTCTGCTCGGCTAAGATACGATTGACAGTGCTATTGACTTCTTCGACAGCAGATTGACCAAAGTCCAGCAAGGCATTCTGGTCTGATACGAAATTATCCACTAGCTGTGGAGCTTTAGTCGTAATCGCACTCTGTTGTTCAGGAGTCAGCTTTTCCAGAAAAGTTAGCTGGCCATTTCCTTGAGTCGTGTTGGCTTCGATAATTTCTGTTGTTTTGTCGCTTTTGCTGATGGCATTGTTAGCAATTTTATCAATGTCAAAATTAAATTCTTGGCTCATAGTTTCTCCTTTGGTTTATCTAGCTTAAAAGCCAGTGTCTGTTTGCTTTTCTTTGTCTAAGATACGCAGGCTAATGTCAAAGTCTCTCAAATCAGCTTCGTTTAACTGACGCAGCGCTTCGTCTAGGTCCAAGTCAAACTGCTCGATAGCTGCTTTGGCCTTGGCTAGCCGCTCCTCTGCATTGTAAAAATCTTTGGGAGCAGCTTTGATTTTGAGGTAGCCTTCTAAAATATCTTCGTAGTGCTCCATCTGGGACTGATGGATGGCAGTCAGCTCTTCCTTATTATTGCTTTCGGATTGAGAGATTTTTTGAAGAATGGCCTCGTGGTCAATCTGAATATTGTGAACTGTAGCGACCAATTCTGGGGCTAGCTCTTCTAGACTCGTTTTCTTGGGCTGCGCTTCCTTTTGTCTTTTCTCTCGTTCAATCTTTTGCAGTTGTTTATCAATTTCCTCGGTTACAGTAGTAATTTTAGTCTGAATGCGCTGGTAGACAGAGGCAGGGATTTCATCTCGCAATTCTTTAGTAACGTTTTTGATATAGGTGAGTTGGGGAAGAATTTGCAGAGCTAAATCCTGGTAATCTTCCTTCTTGCCGTATTCTTGGTAGCTTTCTAATTCTTTAATACGGCGGTCAGCCTGCCCAATCTCTGCTTTTAAATCTTCAATACGGCCAATGCTGGCTTGTTTAGCTTCAATACGAACTCTTTTCTGTCTTTGGTAGCGATAGATTCCGTAGCCAACACCTCCCAAAATAGCAATGGGGATCAGATAGCTGGCTACCACTCCAGAACCAAATATAATTGCAAGTATCCAAATCCAGCTAAACCATTCCGGCTGCTGGTTTGAATTATTCTTTCTTCTCGACATAAACCTTTCTCTTTCTTCTCAATGTGATATTTCTATTTTAACATAAAAGCTGGTTTTTGAAGGATAAAGAGTGCAATGATTTTATATATTCAGATATGTTTTTAGATTTGCTGAGAATGCTTGCCTCATCAAGAAAGAGCTTTGCTTCCTATCACGAAAGCAAGCCTTGTTTGTCGAGCGAAAGGCTCGTTGTCTATTGCAAGTAGACAAGCAAAAATCGCAGGGTGTTCCTTGCGATTCGTGTTTTATCAGTCCATTTCTGGGAAAAGTTTGGCCAGTATTTTCGGAGTGATGCTTTGTCCCGGCCCCTCAGCACAATAGGTGTGCATATACATAGAGGGGTTGAAGTTAAGCTCGATGCAGGTACAGTTGGGATTTTCCTTGGTGGAAATAGCAGATCTGTCAGGGATAATCAGGTCAACGCCACAGGCCCATGCTCCCATAGCCTTTGCCATGTCCGCAGCAAGTTCCTTATAAGATTGGTGCATACTTTCTGTGACATCGATCGAGTCTCCGCCAGTAGAAATATTGGAATTGCGCCGCAAGTCAACTTTGACACCAGCAGGCAGGATATCGTCTGGTCCATAGCCTTGCTGGTCTAGCATGAGCAGTTCAATGTCTCCCAGTTCAATGATTTCAAGCGGCGACCGATGATCTCGACCGCGCAGGGGATTGTCATTTTTGATGGCAACCAATTCTCTCACGGTATGCTGGCCGTCTCCGACCACATTAGCGGCCACGCGCAAGAGAACCGCCTCACATTGACCGTCTAAGACAAAGAAGCGGTATTCCGTTCCAGCGATAAATTCCTCTACTAAGACGGCGGCGTCTTCTGAAAAAGCAATTTCCAAGGCTTTGTGGTAGGCTCCCAGACTAGCTGGTTCTTGGAAGATAGAGATGCCCAGTCCGAAGTTGGTTGACTTGGGTTTGACGACAATTTGTCGGTCCTTAATCAAAGGGTAATAAGCTAGTCCTTCTTCGAGAGAAGAAAACTCTGCTCCAGCCGGAACGGGAAAGTCAGCTGCTGCCAAAATCTTTTTGGTGACTGTTTTATTGGCCATGGCCAGAGGGATGACATAGTTATCCTTGGAGGTCATGTTGCCGTTCTTGACATACTCTACATGCTGACCATGCCAAAGTTTGAGAAATTGATCATTTTCATCTAGGATTTCGAGATGGAGTCCTTTCTGGAGAGCGTCAAACATAAGCATTTGAGTGGAAAGCTCCATCTTTTCATAGCCCTTGAGGGCGTAGGGTGCAGTCCAGGCGTAATCTCGATATTCCCGTGCTTTTGCAAGTCCAAAATCTAAGAGGGAATTCTTCTCAATATGAGGCAATAATTGGCCTGCCAGAGTCAGTTTGGGCTCGGTCAGCGTAGCCTTGACTTGTGCCAGTAATTGGTGATAGGAGTCAGGCAGATTGAAATGCTGGATCACATTTTCCATAGCTTGGAGAATAGCAGAGCTGTCGGCCTCTGGAGGTAGAGGAGTCAAGGGGTGAGCCAGAGCAATAGCATCGTTGAGAGCATAGGCGGCTTGTAGCTGTGCATCGCTATCTGTAAGGTCATCCAGCCACAAGAGAGCCAAGAGAAAGAGATGGACTGTGTCCAAGGTTTCCTGACTAATACCTAAGACATTAAATGGATTGAGGTCGAAACAGCGCAGTTCCAAGTAAGTAATGCCTTGTTCTAGGTAATCTCGATTTCGTTTTTGACCGCGAAAGCGTACGGGCGAGTAAAATTCCTTTTCTGCACTTAAGTCGCCAGACTCGACATAGGCTTCGATGTCTGAGACATAGCTTTCCAGCGAGCTAAATGACACATGGACATGCTCCTCATTAACATAGCCATGCTGGCTATTGCGGAGTGAACGGACAGGAGCCTCAACTTGCTTGTCGTAAAAGCCAGCTTCTGCCAGTGGAGCTGCACCATAAAGATAGGTCAAGAACCAGCGGAAACGGAGGAAATTACGAGCTAATTTGAGATAGAGAGCATTTTTAAAATCCTTGAGGGAGGTGAAGTCACTAGCCTCAAAGAGGGCTGTCATCAAGTCTTCTCCTAGTTCGATATTGTAATGAATCCCAGAAATAGTCTGGAGTCGCTTGCCATACTTCTCCGCTAAACCTTGTCGATAACGGAGTTCGAAGGTATTTTCGAGGTGGGCAATCTCAATCTCGTCTTCTCGGAGCTGGGGAGGCATGGACAAGGGCCACATGAGTTCTTCTCGCGAGATGGAGCGTCCAGTCACATCAGTAATGGCACCCAGCAGGCGATGAGCCTCTTTAGTTGAAGAAGCAATGGGCGTAATCAATTCGAGCTGTTGCTCGCTAAAATCTGTCTGGATATAGGGATGAAAAGTCCGAGAGCCCAAAGAGCTGGGATGAGGAGTTGATGCCAGTGTCCCTGCCTCTGTCATGCGCAGGGATTCTCTTTCCAGTCCAAAAGTCGCCTGTAAGATCGGGCTGGCAGGGTCTAGCTTTTCGAGTAAACGATCAATAGTCATCATGTTTTTCCGTCCTTAATATGGTACTTTCAGTCTATTATAAAAAAGGCCAGAAAACAACTATTCACTACGGTTCTGAGAGATTTCCGAACTTTTCTTGGCGTTTTGTGGAATTATTTCAGGAAAATAGAAATTTTAGAAAAGAGTAATTCGCTTTCAAAAGCGAAAATCCAAATTCAAAAGGCACTCAATCTTGAAAAAAAATCAAAATTTTCTTATAATAAGGTGTAAGATACGTTTGCAGGTGAAACTCCTGCCTTGTAGATTAAGAAAGGAAGAGCTCTCGCGGCTCAGACGAAATTATGACATCAGTTGTTGTTGTAGGGACCCAATGGGGAGATGAAGGAAAAGGGAAAATTACGGATTTCCTTTCGGCCAATGCTGAAGTGATTGCCCGCTACCAAGGCGGTGACAATGCTGGACATACGATTGTGATTGACGGGAAAAAATATAAATTGCACTTGATTCCGTCAGGAATTTTCTTCCCAGAAAAGATCTCAGTGATTGGAAATGGGATGGTGGTCAATCCTAAATCTCTGGTCAAGGAGTTGGCTTATCTGCACCAAGAAGGTGTTACCACAGATAATTTGCGTATTTCAGACCGTGCCCATGTCATCCTGCCTTATCATATCGAGCTTGATCGCCTGCAAGAGGAAGCTAAAGGCGACAATAAAATTGGGACGACGATCAAGGGAATCGGACCTGCCTACATGGACAAGGCTGCGCGTGTCGGTATCCGTATAGCAGACCTCTTGGATAAAGACATTTTCAGAGAGCGCTTGGAGCGTAATCTAGCTGAGAAAAACCGCCTCTTTGAGAAATTGTACGATGGCCAAGCTATGAACATCGACGATATTTTTGAAGAATACTATGAATACGGTCAGCAAATCAAGCAGTATGTGACTGACACATCTGTCATCCTCAATGACGCTCTGGATCAAGGCAAGCGTGTCCTCTTTGAAGGGGCTCAAGGCGTCATGCTGGATATTGACCAAGGTACCTATCCATTTGTAACTTCATCTAATCCAGTTGCTGGTGGGGTGACGATTGGTTCAGGTGTTGGTCCGAGCAAGATTGACAAGGTTGTTGGTGTCTGCAAAGCCTATACGAGCCGTGTTGGTGATGGACCATTCCCAACAGAGCTTTTTGATGAAGTGGGTGACCGCATCCGCGAAGTGGGTCATGAATACGGTACAACGACTGGTCGTCCGCGTCGGGTGGGCTGGTTTGACTCCGTTGTTATGCGCCACAGCCGCCGCGTATCAGGAATTACCAATCTTTCGCTGAACTCCATTGACGTTTTGAGTGGTCTGGATACAGTCAAAATCTGTGTAGCCTACGACTTGGATGGGGAGCGAATCGACCATTACCCAGCAAGTCTAGAGCAGCTCAAGCGCTGCAAGCCAATCTATGAAGAATTGCCAGGTTGGTCAGAAGACATCACTGGTGTCCGTAGCCTAGAAGACCTGCCAGAAAATGCCCGCAATTATGTTCGTCGTGTCAGCGAGTTGGTTGGAGTCCGCATTTCGACCTTCTCAGTCGGACCAGGTCGCGAGCAGACCAATATCTTGGAAAGTGTTTGGTCTAGTTTATAAGCAAATGAAGACAATAGAGTGGGACAGAAATCGGTAATTCGTTAGAATTCGATTTCGTCGTTCCACCTCCGCACAGTTGAGTAAGGCTATAAAAGCTGATGAAGTCAGCGTAATAGAGCCCACTCAACCACTGCGTCTTGCTCGACAATCCAAAGACAATTGAGAGGCTAGGACTTTTGTCCCAGCCTCTTTTGGAAAACAGAAAGAGAAAAAATGTATCAAACGATTTTATTTGACCTAGACGGCACCTTGACCAATTCAGAACTAGGGATTACCAACTCGGTGGCCTATTCCTTAGGAAAATATGGGATTGCAGTGCCAGACAAGAAAGCATTGAGAGTTTTTATCGGTCCGCCCTTGCAGGATTCTTTTGAGCGCTTTTATGGATTTTCTAAGGAAGAATGTTTAAAGGTCATTGACTACTATCACGAGTACTTTTCCGAAAAAGGCCTTTATGAAAATGAGGTCTATCCAGGCGTTCCGGAATTGCTGGCTTCTTTGAAGCAGGCTGGTAAACAGTTGATTGTCGCTACGTCAAAACCTGAAGAATTTTCCATTCAAATTCTCAAACATTTTGGTTTGTATGACTATTTTGACTTTGTCGCTGGCGCGACCATGGACAGAAAACGTAGTAAAAAAAGCGATGTTATCCAGTATGCCCTAGAACAAAATCAGATTACAGACTTGGCGCATACTATCATGATTGGAGACAGGGAGCACGATGTGCTTGGCGCTCAGGCGCAAAAGCTTGATTCTATCGGTGTCCTTTATGGCTTTGGTAGCAGGGAAGAATTGGAAGAAGTTGGCGCCACCTATATTGCCCAAGAAGTTAGCGATATTGCAGCTTTTATAGGCTAATCTTTTAGAGATTCTTGATTTACTATTTCAATAAATGTATAATAGTTATAATTAAATTGCACAGATAAAAAAGTGACGATGTGAATTTGTCACGATATCTATTAGAATCTGCACTTTTCTATTTTGATAGGTGATGATTATGAGAAATATTTACAAGTACATTGATAAGAAGTACCTTTTTCCTATTTTTCTAGGGCGTATTGTCAACAGTGGTTTGGTGTTGGCGCAACCTCTGATTTTAACGAAGGCCTTGAAGTTAGATCAAGACGGTCTTTCTTATGAAAAAATTCTCAATTTTGCTTCATTTGGTTTGTCTGTCTATCTTGTTATTTATAGTCTGATGCTATTTTCAAACCATTCGCACAATATATTTCGAAGGGAAATCAACAAAAGTGTCCGTGCTCTTTTATTTAAAAAGGTCATATTGAATCCTAAATTTTCCAATGATGAAAAAGTTAGTCTGCTAACTCAAGATATGGAATATGTGGGTGATAATTATTTAGAAAATATAAATGTTATGGTGAGTTGGGGATTTGTAGCCCTTGTCACAGCCACTTACATTGTTTCACAAAATTTTCTCTTAGGACTTATTTTCGTGATTTTTACGATTATGAGACCCATTCCTCAGTTCATTATGAATCGTCGTTTACAAGATTCAGGAGACAGCTGGTCCAAACTTAGAACAAAATTACATGGGCTTGTCTCAGATAGTATGCAAGGCAGTCAAACCTTACGGATTAATCAGGCCATGAAGCTAAATGAAGAGCGAGTGAATGATTTAAACGGAGAATATCAAAGAGCCATCCAAAGATTTTGTTTTACACATAATATTATTTTTTTCTTTAATGGTTTTATGGTCTTTTTTAGTCAGGTTGTTCCTCTTGCTTTAGGCTTTTATTTGAGTTTGCAGGGGAATTCTATTTCTATCACAAGCCTCATCTCTATGTATGTGGCTGCGGGGATGCTGGTCGAACCGATTCAAACTCTGATGTACAGTGCAGCCAATCTCCAAGGTGCCCTACCAACTGCGAACCGCCTGTTTAAGATTATCGAAGAAGAACCTGATTTTGAAGAGACAAAGGATCAATTTGTCGAAAATCTTGAATCTTTGCGATTAAATCATATTTCAAAAAGCTTTGCTGGACGTCAACTTTTTTCTGATTTGACGGCGACGATTTCAGTAGGTCAGAAGGTCTTAATCAAAGGGCCGAGTGGGTCTGGTAAGACGACTCTTTTTCGCTTGATTTTAGGAGAAGAAGCATGTGATGAGGGAGACTTTTTCGTTCAGTATAATGGCAATCAGATAACGAGTCATTTCCAAGGGAATATCGGTTTAATTAGTCAGCATCCCTTCCTGTTTAACGATACTATCCGCTATAATCTAACTTTTGGTCAGCCTTTTCAGGATCATGAATTATTGGAGGTATTGGACCGAGTTGGCTTAATAGATGAATTTCAGGATATTTTGAATGTAGAGATTCATAATAATGGTGAAAACATTTCAGGAGGTCAACGTGTCAGATTAGAGTTAGCGCGTTTTCTCTTACGTGAGAAGGATATTTTATTAGCGGATGAGGTGACATCGGCTTTGGATGAAAAAAATAGTCGTCTGGTTAGAGACTTAATCTTTTCTTTACCAATCACTGTGCTGGAAATAGCCCATCATATTGATGAAGAAGAGCGTTATGACCAAATCCTTGAGTTACGTAAAGGACGAGTGATGTCACAATAGTTGCTTCTGCGACAAAGAGTAGTAAGCTAGCAATTTGTCTGATATTTTTGAGATTCTAAGTAGCGATATTGCGAAAATTATCAATATTCAAAAAGCTTAAGCTTTATTTAAGATAGGCCAGCTATACTAGAAGCATAAACAAAGACCTCCTAACTTTGTTTAAACCTCCTAAACTTTTTCATAATAATCTCCCATAAGAGTCGCCCAATCGGCGGCTTTTTTGTGAGTCATAAGCTGCCTGTGGTATAATGAACAAAGGAACTGAAAGGAAGAGGGAAGAGATGGACTACACGATAGAGGAAAAAGAAATGTTTATGAGGGAGGCGCTGAAGGAGGCGGAGATTGCCCTCGCAAATGATGAAATACCGATTGGTTGTGTCTTGGTCAAGGATGGTCAGATTATCGGACGCGGGCATAATGCGCGTGAGGAACTGCAGCGGGCGGTCATGCATGCGGAAATCATGGCCATTGAGGAGGCTAATCAGCAGGAAAATAGCTGGCGCCTGCTAGATACGACGCTTTTTGTCACGATTGAGCCATGTGTCATGTGCAGTGGCGCCATCGGTCTGGCTCGCATTCCCAAGGTGATCTATGGGGCGAAAAACCAGAAATTCGGTGCTGGGGGCAGTCTTTACGATATTCTGACGGATGAGCGGTTGAATCATCGCGTAGAGGTTGAAAGCGGCCTTTTAGAAGAAGAATGTGCGACGATTATGCAGAACTTTTTCAGAAATCGTAGGAAAAAGTAAAGAAAATTAGCCAAAAAAGAAAGTTTGTGTTATACTAATTAGTGGAGCAACAGTTCTGCGTGAAGCGGGTCAGGGGAGGAATCCAGCAGCCCTAAGCGATTTGAACTGTGTGCTCTTTTTCTATGCCTCTTAACGAATCAAGCCTGCAAGCCGCAGATGAGTTTAGAGGCATTGACGCAGTTTGAGCGAAGCGAGAACTAGGTTCTAATATTTAATGAATCAAGCCTGAAAGGCGCAGATGAATCTTAGGGCAGTGGATGCAGTTTTTCCCGTTAGGGGAAAAAGCTGTAAACCGAATAAATTACCTTAACGAATCAACTCCGAAGGAGGAAGATGAGTTTAGAGACATTGACGCAGTTTGAGCGAAGCGAGAACTAGGTTCCGAAAACTACAAAATCAAGCCTGTGTAAGGGGCAGATGAATCTTAGAGTAATGGATGGGAGTGAAACAGAACTTCTGTTTGTAGTTCCACCCCCCGCAAGGATGATTAGGCTTTCTTCTAAGCTTGAAAAGCGAAAGAATAGCCAATCAGCTACTGCGTTGAATTGCTTGACTAATATTTAGTTAAGGTGGGAATACGTTAATCCTTGTAAACCGAATCAAGCCTCTTAGCGAGTCAAGCCTAAAGGAGGCTGAAGATCTCAACCTGCTCATGAAATTGGGGACAGGAATTTTCTGGTAAAAATAGCAGATTGCGCAAACGATTGCGTTCGCTTCTGGTCTAGGATTTGCAAAATTGTAAAAAAATTAACAAAATTTTATATTAAAGCGTTTTCATTGAAGGAATTACTTGCTAAAAAAGTATGAAAGCGATATGATAGAGTGGAAGAAAAAATGGAGGAATATCATGTCACATATTAAATTTGATTATTCAAAAGTTTTAGATAAATTTGTAGCTCCACATGAAGTGGAATACATGCAAGCACAGGTAACTGCAGCAGACGAATTGATCCGCAAAGGAACTGGTGCTGGTAGCGACTTTTTGGGTTGGTTGGACCTTCCTGAAAACTACGACCGTGAAGAATTCGACCGCATCTTGAAGGCTGCTGAGCAAATCAAATCAGACAGCGATGTCTTGGTTGTGATCGGTATCGGCGGATCTTATCTCGGTGCTAAAGCAGCCATCGACTTCTTGAACCACCACTTTGCAAACTTGCAAACAAAAGAAGAGCGCAAAGCACCACAAATCCTTTACGCTGGGAACTCAATCTCATCTACTTACCTTGCTGACTTGGTAGAGTACGTGGCTGACAAAGATTTCTCAGTAAACGTGATTTCTAAATCAGGTACAACAACTGAACCAGCTATCGCTTTCCGTGTCTTCAAAGAGCTTTTGGTTAAGAAATACGGACAAGAAGAAGCCAACAAACGGATCTATGCAACAACTGACCGCCAAAAAGGAGCTGTTAAGGTTGAAGCAGATGCCAACGGTTGGGAAACATTTGTAGTTCCAGACGACATCGGTGGGCGTTTCTCAGTTTTGACAGCAGTTGGATTGCTTCCGATCGCAGCATCAGGAGCAGACATCAAATCTCTTATGGAAGGTGCTAACGCAGCCCGTAAAGATTATACTTCAGACAAACTTTCAGAAAATGAAGCTTACCAATACGCAGCCGTTCGTAACATCCTTTACCGCAAAGGCTATGCAACTGAAATCTTGGTAAACTACGAGCCATCACTTCAATACTTCTCAGAATGGTGGAAACAATTGGCTGGTGAATCAGAAGGGAAAGACCAAAAAGGTATCTATCCAACTTCAGCTAACTTCTCAACTGACTTGCACTCACTTGGTCAATTTATCCAAGAAGGAACTCGCATCATGTTTGAAACAGTTGTTCGTGTTGACAAACCACGTAAGAACGTGATTATCCCTAGCTTGGAAGAAGACCTTGACGGACTTGGTTACCTTCAAGGAAAAGACGTTGACTTTGTAAATAAAAAAGCGACTGACGGTGTCCTTCTTGCCCACACAGACGGTGATGTACCAAACATGTACGTAACCCTTCCAGAGCAAGATGCTTTCACTCTTGGCTACACTATCTACTTCTTCGAATTGGCTATCGCCCTTTCAGGTTACTTGAATGCCATCAACCCATTTGACCAACCAGGTGTTGAAGCATACAAACGCAACATGTTTGCCCTTCTTGGTAAACCAGGATTTGAAGAATTGAGCAAAGAACTCAACGCACGCCTCTAATGAACAGATGAAGCGATCTAGAAATAGATCGCTTTTTATATAGCTATCTTTAACTACAGGAGTATTGGCGGATTATATCGTTTTATGATATAGTAGAACTACTATATTTATACTTTGCGCGTTAAACTTTGGTCACGAAAAGTAGGAGATGCCGGGCAAAGGAGATTAGTAAAGGAGATATTATGACAACAGAAGATAAGATGCCTATTAAATCGCAAGAAGGTCAAAATATTCAACAACCTTTTCAAAAAGAAAATAATTCGGCCTTTCAACAGGGGGGCTCTCAAGATTTTCAACTGAAGTCTAAATCTGGTTGGGCTAAACTTATTGTTTTTTCGATCCTTGCTATCTGTATTGGTGGATTGATTGGTGGAGGTGCAGGCTATCTTTGGGGACAATCATCTAAGTCCGAAGCAGACATCCAACGCTCTAAGCGACTAGAACGTGCCGAGAAAGAGGCTAAAGATACAAGAACTGGTTTTATTACAGATAAAGACAGGGTCGTATTTACTTGGACTCTCAAAGATCTTGGTTTGTTGAGCTATAACAATAAGAATGACCGTGGATTAACAGCAGATCAGATTGTTAATACCTATGGATTAGCTTCTAGTGTAGAATATGAAAAGAAAGGGGTTACTCTTTCTTGGAGGAGATCAAAGTCTTCAAAAGAACAAAGTGTTTCTATGTTTTTTGAAAAAGTTGATGGAAATTATTACTTGAAGTCTGTGTATGCTTATGAATTGAGTGAATTTTATCCTGACGAGAATTCGGAGGATGAAGATGAGAATGATACCGCAGAAGATCTTAATTTGACAACAGAAGAGTATAAAAGTCTGAGAAAAGGAAATGTACAGACAGGTAAAGGTGGTACATCTTTATCTGAATTATTAAAGAAGCATAGACAGTCTGTTCGAATTGAAACAGAAAGGGATGCTGCTGATGATAGCTATAAATCTACTCGATTGCTTGCAACTGTATCTTATAAAGTTGATGGGGATTATAAGACAATGCGATTTTTAGCACAGCCAAATGGGGATTTCCTATACATTGGTTCGGAACGTTATTAATTTAGAGGAGATGAATGAATGATGAACATGAATCAATCACAGGTACAGTTCGATGTGCCAGTAAAGCGTGATCACGAGAAGCCTAGAAAAGGTCTACTCCTTACTGGTATTATTGCTTTTGCGGTTTTAGGCCTTATTGTTGGTCTATTTTTTGGCCATTCTGTAGGTGTTATGAATGTAACCAAGCATCTCTATCCAATCCTCGGACTAAGGACTGATACAGGTGTATCAAAAAGGGATGTAGCTGATAAGTTTATCAACCCAGAAGAGGCAGATTTTAGTTGGGATATCGATGATCTTACTGAGCTTAAGTTCGGCATATTTGATGAGCCAGATTTAGGGACTTCCATTGAAGATGTTCTTGATAAGCATGGAAAAGCCTTAAAAGGTTCGTTTCAAAGGGACAGAATTAATTTAGAGTGGGGTGAGTTGGATAAAGATCGCCAGGAGGATGAAGATTTTTATTATCACACAGTTCGTAAAATAAACCTTACTTTTAGAAAAGCAGGTGATAGCTACTATCTACAAAACATTTCTTATTCAGGGGACTCCCAAGAAGCTAAAATGAATCCTATGACTTCTGATTATTATGATAAGTTAAAAGTAGGAGATCCAAAAACAGGAAAGGATGGAATCTCTTATAAGGAGGTTTTAAAGGGGCATGCTATTTCGTCTTTGTCAATGTCCGCAGATAAAGCTTATAAAACTCATGAAATAGCTACTAAAATGACGATTAGATTTACTACATCAAGTTCTGATGATTATAAGTTAGTCTTTATAAAGCAGGCAGATGGAAACTTTCTCTTAGCTAAAAAAGGAGACGATTAAGAAGCGTTTATCTGCGATAGAATAGAAAGTTAAAATGACTATTGATGCCAACAGCGGTCGTATTTTGGCTGAAAAAGTGAAATAAAAATGGTTATATATAGTTGGTTTTGTGGGCACGGACGAGAGTTCGTGCCTTCTTGCTTGTGTGCTTTCAAGCTAAGCCGGTTCAAAATATGATATACTGGAATAAAGTTATATTAGCATGACAAGTTTCAGGGTAGGCTATTGTCTTGAAACAGTTAAGTACACAAGGTAGAAATTCTGATAGTTTGCGTAGCTATTTGACTGGTATGGTTATAGAAAAGAGAATAGCAGCATTCAGCGAAGAGGCAGTGTGAAGTTAATAGAGTCGTCTTTTCAATGATAGAAGAGCCAATAGATGAGGAGGAGTTATGGGAAAGAGAAATCTGGAAGCTTTGAGGCAGAAACATCAATCAAAATTCAAGAAGGCGCAAACGAAAAAGCCAGCAAGCCAATCATCCTTTCTATCTAAATGGAAAACCAAGGAAGACAAACATATCAAACCATCTGCTGGATTGAAAGAAGCGCAGGGAGGGCAAGAAAAAAATAAAGCTCGTCCTTCAGGTTCGTCTCCATCAAAAGTGGTCTTTCCAATAGAGAGCTCAAGCAATGAGCGGTCTGCCATCTCTTCGATAGAGGACAAAAACGACTATGGGGCTAAAACAAGTTCTCAAGACCAGCCGATGTTTTCTGAGCAGTTAGCAGGAGCTCAGCAGGTAAAGGAGCCTCTGTCGCTTCTGTCACAGAATTTGTTGGAATTAAAGCAGAGAGAGCTGAAGCGTCTCATTTCTAGCTTAGAATCACTGAAAGCTAACAAACAAAACCAAATCCTTCGTGGAAATCAAGCTAGCCAGCCGGTGTCTGGCCTTGTAACGGAAGCAAAGCAGACAAAGCTTTCTCCGCGAATAAGCTCTAATGAGCTTGCTAGAGAGATAGATAAAGTTGAGTTTAAGAAGAAAAAACTAGGATTCTTTTCTAAGATATGGGTGAAGGTACTTTCTAGTTTGGGGATTATGGCTTTTTTGGCTAAGGCTGGAATAACGTGGCTAGAGATGGAAAAGGTAAAAGATAAAGAAAAAGCTGCAGCTATTTCTCGTATGTTAGACTCATATGGAAAGAATCAAGATTTAAAATCTGCTAATCGTCCAGAATGGATTGCTAAAAAAGAGGAGTATCAGTTTCATATTACCTATGATGATGTCACTTCTTTGTTCTCAGACTTCACTTCATCGGTTCCAAATCTGACAAAGGTCGACGAGGTGGTTGCAACGTTAGGGAAAGCTGAGTCTGGTAGGGAAACGAACCAAAATGACCTAATCAAGACAATAGATTTAAACTATTCACAAGCAGGGACGGAAGCGAAAGTTAAGCTCTCTTTTAAGAGCTATCTTGGTCCTTCTGAAACTCCTAAGTTAGAGTCCCTAAAATGTGCTCATCTCAGTAGTGCGCAACTGCCTAACCGAAATGCTCAGCTTACTCGTCAAGATCTTTCTGGTATAGAGAAAGGAAAGACCTATCAAGAGATTGTTAGTCAGTTGGGACTTCCAGAGCGCCTTGATTGGCATGGGGGAATCTTGAGCTATACCACTTTATCGATTTCTTATCGTTTGGAGGATGGCCAGGAGGTTAGTTTTTCTTTTGAAAAAGATGACACTCAGAGCTATCGACTGAAAGACAGCTCAGGTTTGGCAAGTGAAGCGGAAGATGCAGGTGCTCAGTAGTGTTTGCCTAGCAGGAGAATCAGCCGTTTGTAGAAAGGGAATGAGCAATCAAGTTTTTAGTTGATAGGTGAAAAGGTGAAAGATAGAAATTTAGAAGCATTGAGGCGGGAACATAAATCCAAGTTTAAAGCCAGAAACACTTCGTCGGTCAAGAATCAGCAGGAACGGGGAGGAGCTGCCCTCGAACAGACAAAGGCTTTATCCAAGCCAATTCATAAAGCGAAGTCTAGGAAACTAAAGCTATCACAAAAATCCTCTTTTTTCAGGGTAGTGAGTGCTCTAGCCCTGATAGGTCTTGTTATTGGCCTGCTTGTCTTAATCGGGAATTGGACCAATTCTTACAAAAAGAATCCGTTAGTAAGAACAGAAGCAAAATATTCTTCTTCAAATGCCGAAGTTTTGGATTGGGAACCAAGGGATTTTATAAAATATAAGATTGAAGAGGACGAGGATAAAAATATGATAGTGTCCGATTTTGTTCGTCAACATGGTTTAGCTAAAAGCAGTGATGAAACGGTAATTGGCAAGAAGGATACATTATTATCACTGATCTATGATTTAAAAGGAGGTGGCTTTGCTGTCATTCAATTCTGGGATTTTGGTTCAGGTCTACATCTTACTAGCATAGCTTATAATATTTATCAAAATGAGGATTTGACAGGTGAACGGTTTTCCTTCCTTAAGGGAATGACGTTAGATGAAGAAACTGGCATCACTGATCTAGAAGTGATAGAACATTTGGGACTTCCCAACAACTACTACAAAGCAGTGGTGAAAGGATATTACAGTATGTCTATGGGTATAGGGCAGAGGATAAAACCTTCTTCCATTTAAACTTTGTCAAGGGCAAGGACGGACAATTCCATTTGAATAAAGTTCAAGAGTCTAAATAGCATACTAGTTGCTAATAAAGTCCTAACTGTATAACCGAATTGTGTTATAATAGAGAAATAAAAGAGATAGGAGAGGGACTTTCCTCTCCCAACAAAGAATAGAAAGAACAAAGAGGTGACGCCATGTCTGCTACTAAAATGAATGCTCAAGAAATCATCAAATTTATCGCTGATGCCAAGAAAAAAACCCCTGTCAAAGTAACCTTTAACGGGGAATTGCACGGTGCGATTCCTTGGTCTGTTGTGAAATTAGGGAATGTTCTTTTTGGGGATTGGGAAGAAATTAAGCCACTCCTCGTAAACTTAGAAGAAAACAAGACCTATGTCGTAGAGCAGGATGCCCGAAACTCAGCGGTGCCACTTTTGGATAAGCGCGACATCAATGCCCGCATTGAGCCGGGCGCTATCATCCGTGACCAAGTCGAAATCGGCGATAATGCTGTTATCATGATGGGTGCAGTCATCAATATCGGGGCGGAGATTGGTGCTGGGACCATGATTGATATGGGTGCTATTTTGGGCGGTCGAGCGATTGTCGGCAAAAACAGTCATATCGGTGCTGGTGCAGTTCTGGCGGGAGTCATTGAGCCAGCTAGCGCAGAGCCAGTTCGGGTTGGGGACAATGTGCTGATTGGTGCCAATGCGGTTGTGATTGAAGGTGTACAAATTGGCAGTGGATCGGTTGTTGCGGCTGGTGCGATTGTGACCCAGGATGTTCCGGAAAACGTAGTGGTTGCTGGCGTTCCAGCGCGAGTTATCAAGACCATTGACGAGAAGACCCAGCAGAAGACAGCTTTGGAAGATGCCTTGCGTACGCTTTAATTTTGGTTAAAAGAATATTGCCGCCCTTGAATTGCATCAGGGGCGGTCTAGCTCTTAATTTGCTCTGACAAGATTTTAAAGGAAAGAAACGATGCTTGATTATCTGAACATTCGCCGTGATTTACACCAGATACCTGAAATCGGTCTGGAAGAATACAAGACCCATGCCTACCTGATGCAGGTCATTGATGGACTGACAGCAGGTCTAGACTTTGTGGAAATCCGAACTTGGCGGACTGGTATTTTGGTCTTTATCAAAGGAAGTTCACCAGATAAGACGATTGGCTGGCGGACAGATATTGATGGTCTTCCGATTGTGGAGGATACCGGACTGGACTTTGCCAGCACTCATGAAGGTCGCATGCATGCCTGCGGACACGATATGCACATGACGGTCGCTCTAGGATTGCTGGAGCAAGCTGTGAGTGCTCAGCCTATCCACAATCTGCTTTTTCTCTTTCAGCCTGCTGAGGAAAATGAAGCTGGCGGTATGCTCATGTATGAAGACGGTGCCTTTGGCGACTGGCTGCCAGATGAATTTTACGGTCTTCATGTGCGGCCGGACCTTAAGGTCGGCGATATTGCCACTAACAGAGGGACTCTCTTTGCTGGGACCTGTGAAGTTAAGCTGACTTTTAAGGGAAAGGGCGGTCATGCGGCTTTTCCTCATGAAGCCAATGATGCTTTGGTGGCAGCTAGCTACTTTATCACCCAGGTGCAGACCATTGTCAGCCGCAATGTCGATCCGATCGAGGGAGCGGTTGTGACCTTTGGTTCGCTCCATGCTGGCACGACCAACAATGTCATCGCAGAAACGGCCTTTCTGCATGGCACCATTCGGACTCTGACTCAGGAGATGAACCTCTTGACCCAAAAGCGCTTACGGGAAATAGCAGAGGGCATAGCCCAAAGTTTCGATCTGGAATTGGACTTGGAACTCAAGCAAGGCGGCTACCTACCCGTAGAAAATGATCCAGTTCTGGCAGATGAATTGATGGACTTTTTCCAGAAGGAAGAAGGAGTGCAGTTGATTGATATTGCGCCGGCTATGACAGGCGAGGATTTCGGCTATCTGCTCAGCAAGGTCAAGGGCGTCATGTTCTGGCTGGGAGTGGATAGTCCCTATGCCCTCCATCATCCCAAGATGACACCGGACGAGGCAGCACTGTCCTTTGCTATTGAAAAGATTGGGAAATTCCTAGATTATAAAATCAACGAAAGATAAGAACAAGGTGGATGAGTTGCATGAAAAAAGAGTTGAGACAAACTGTACTGAAGCAGATGAAGAAACTTGCAGGAAAAGAAAAAGAGCAGGCAGATAGCTGGCTGACCCAGCACTTGCTCAGTTCAGCAGCTTATCAAAAAGCTCAGGTTATCGCTACTTATCTTTCCATGCCGCATGAAATCTCAACTGCAGCCTTTATCAAGCAGGCTCAGTTGGACGGCAAGCGGGTTTTAGTGCCTAAAACCTACGGCCAGGGTCGGATGATCTTTGTGGATTATGATGAAAGCAGCCTGCAAAAGAGCTCTTTTGGCCTTATGGAGCCGATAAGCGAAGAGGCTGTGGAGAAGCCGGAGATTGATCTGATTCATGTGCCGGGCGTTGTTTTCAATTCTCAAGGCTTTCGAATTGGTTACGGCGGTGGCTACTATGACCGTTATCTGGCTGATTATGCAGGAGCATCCATCAGCACTATTTATGCAGCCCAGCAGGCAGATTTTACACCAGCTCAACATGATGTTGCAGTAAAGGAGTTACTCATTTATGAAACAAATCTTTGATAGAGACTATCCCGTGACAAGCATTTTGCTTATCCTAACGAGCCTTGTTTTCGCCTTGATGTTTCTTTCCTACGGTTTTCAATACAGCAGTTCCGAAGCCTTGTATTACTTTGGCGCCGTGCGCGGTTACACGATTCAAGCGCTGCCGGAGCAGTTTTGGCGGGTTTTTGCTGCTATTTTTATCCACATTGGCTTGGAGCATTTTGTGATTAATATGCTGACGCTTTACTTCCTTGGTCGACAGATTGAAGCCATCTTCGGCTCTTGGAAATTTTTGATACTCTACCTGATGTCAGGAGTGATGGGGAACTTATTTGTTGTCTATTTTTCACCCGACAGCCTGGCAGCTGGGGCTTCTACTGCTCTTTTCGGCCTTTTTGCTTCCGTTGTTGTGCTTCGTTATGCTACGCGAAACTACTATCTGCAGCAGCTGGGTCAGTCCTATATGAGCCTGCTGGCTGTCAATCTGATCATGAGTTTTTTACCGGGAATTAGTCTTGCAGGGCACTTGGGCGGTCTAGTCGGTGGAGCTTTAGGAGCTGTGATCTTACCAGTTTCGGGAGAGCGTTACGCTTTTAGCAAGTCTCAACGTTTTTTAGCATTAGCGGCCTACCTTGGATTAGCAGCTATTCTGATTTTTCTGACTTTTCAAAGACCAATTTTTTAAGAAATGAACCCAATGAAAGTGGGACAGAAATCGGTAATTCGTTAGAATTCGATTTCGTCGTCCCACCTCCGCACAGTTGAGTAGGGCTGTAAAAGCTGATGAAATCAGCCTAGTAGGACCCACTCAACCACTGCGTCTTGCTCGACATCCAAAGACAATTGAGAGGCTAGGACTTTTGTCCCAGCCTCTTTTCTGTATAGTGTTAAAAGTTCTTGCATCAGCTAATCTATTGCTTGAGCGCTTTTATTTATTTTTTCGTTTTCTTATCTAATTTTTTGCCTAAATCGATAATGTATTGTTTCAAATCGTCCTTGACTTGTGGGTGCTTGAGAGCATAATCGATAGAAGTTTTCATAAAGCCGAATTTATCGCCGACATCATAGCGGTCACCTTTAAATTCGCGGGCAAAAACGCGCTGAGTCTTGTTGAGGGTATCGATGGCATCCGTCAGTTGAATTTCATTGCCAGCGCCGGGAGTTTGTTTTTCTAGGATTTCAAAAATTTCTGGTGTGAGCAGATAGCGTCCGATAATGGCCAAATCGCTTGGCGCATCTTCTGGTGCCGGTTTTTCAACAAATTTTTCAACGCTGTAGAGGCCATTGACTCCTTCGCCTTGCGGTGCAATAACGCCGTAAGCAGAGACTTCTTCGTGAGGAACTTGCATAACTGCAATTGTAGATGCGTGGGTTGCCGCATAGTCATCCATGAGTTGCTTGGTGAGTGGCACTGCCTTGTCATTGGTAATATCCATCAAATCATCACCCAGCATGACCACAAAGGGTTCATTTCCGACAAAAGCCTTAGCTTGAAGGACAGCATCTCCTAGCCCACGTGGATGGCTCTGACGGATGAAATGCAATCCAATACCAGTAGTTTCATCCACCAGCTTGAGTAAGTCGTTCTTACCCTTTTCCTTGAGGTTGTATTCTAATTCAAAGTTTGAGTCAAAGTGATCCTCTATGGAGCGTTTTGACTTCCCTGTAACAACCAGAATGTCTTTGATTCCAGACTTAAGAGCTTCCTCGACGATAAACTGAATAGTTGGTTTGTCAACGATCGGCAGCATTTCCTTGGCTAGTGCCTTAGTGGCTGGTAAGAAGCGGGTACCGAGACCGGCTGCAGGGATGACTGCTTTTCTGACTTTTGACATAACTTTCTCCTTTATAAAAAATACTGTAACTTAAGACCACTCATTTTCAGCTTTGAACTCATTGCTCATCATATCATGAATGGCATCTTTGATATCATGGCCGTCATAGATGACCTTGTAAATAGCCTGGGTAATTGGCATGTAGACACCGAGCTCTTGAGCTAATTCGTAGGCTGCCTTGGTCGTAGAGATTCCTTCGATAACCATGCCCATGTTGGCTTCAATATCAGCCAATTTTTCGCCACGACCCAGCGCATCTCCAGCCCGCCAGTTGCGAGAGTGGACAGAAGTTCCTGTGACAATCAAGTCGCCGACACCAGAAAGACCGCTGTAAGTCAGAGGGTTGGCTCCCAGTTTGACACCAAGTCGGGTAATTTCAGCCAGACCGCGTGTGATGATGGCAGCTTTGGCATTGTCACCATAGCCCAGTCCGTGGAGAGCTCCGGCTCCAACTGCGATGATATTTTTCAGAGCACCTGCTGTTTCTACGCCAACGACATCGGTATTAGTGTAGAGTCGGAAATAGTGGTTGCTGAAGAGCTCCTGCACATATTTAGCAGTTTCAAGATCCTTGGATGCTGCGGTAATCAGGGTAATATCGCGAACGATGGTTTCCTCAGCGTGGCTAGGACCTGAAACAACGACAATCTCGCTGCGCAAGTCAGCAGGGATTTCCTCTTCCAGAATGGTCGAAATCCGTTGGTGGCTGTTAGGTTCTAGTCCCTTGGATGCATGCATGATTTTTACCTTGTGATCCAAGGTTTGCGCAACTTGTTTGGCTACCAGACGGGTCACCTTGGTCGGCACGACAAAAAGGACAGCATCTACGTTTTCTAGAGCATCTTTCAAGTTGTGATAAGCCTTGATCTCTTCGCTTAGAACAACATCTTTGAAATAGCGTTTGTTTGTATGCTGGTTATTGATCTCGTCAATCTGCTCTGCAATATTGCCCCAAATCCGGACTTCATGGCCATTATCATTGAGGACTTGCGATAGAGCCGTTCCCCAAGAACCGGGGCCAATCACAGCAATTCGTTGTTTATCCATCTTTTCTCCTTGTACGAGACCCACAAAAGGCCTCACTTGCTTTTAGAGTTATTTATTATATTGTACCATATAATAACTGAAATTTCTTACTTGACATTGTTTTTATGTGTGATATAGTAAGGAAGCTAAACAAAGTTAAAAATCTACGAGGAGGAATTATGTTCAGAAAAGCTTTATCAGCCTATAAATTATTTATCTTTTTATCTCTTCTGATGACATCGCTGATGCTGGCTAGCTCGCTGTTGCAGCCCTTGTATCTCAAAGATGTCTTGAATGCTCTTTTGGCAGGAAATCGGCAAGAAATCTATCGTTTGGGGGCTTGGTTGCTGGGCTTTGGTCTGGTTGGCTTGCTCGCTGGTGGGGCAAATGTGACTCTGGCAGCCTATATTTCCCAAGGTGTGTCGTCGGATTTACGGGAAAAAACCTTTCGGAAAATCCAGGCCTTCTCTTATGCCAATATTGAACAGTTCAATGCGGGGAATCTAGTCGTCCGAATGACCAACGACATCAATCAAGTGCAAAATTTGGTCATGATGATGTTTCAGATTTTATTCCGCCTGCCTATTTTATTTTTAGGCTCCTTTATTCTGGCGGTGGTGACCATTCCTTCCTTGTGGTGGGTCATTGTCCTGATGGTCTTTTTGGTCTTCTTTTTGACAGGAGTGATGATGGGCTTGATGGGTCCACGCTTTGCCAAATTCCAAGTTCTCTTAGAAAAGATCAATTCGATTGCCAAAGAAAACCTGCGTGGTGTCCGTGTCGTCAAATCTTTCGTGCAGGAGAGAGAGCAGTATCAGAAGTTTACGCAAGTTTCAGATGAACTTTTGGAGCAAAATCTCTTTATTGGTTATGCCTTTTCGATCGTTCAACCGATGATGATGATCGTTGGCTACGGGGCTGTCTATCTGACCATGTGGCTCTTGTCTAGCATGATACAGATGGATCCAGGCTTGGTTAGCTCCATTGTCTCTTTCATTTCTTATTTGAATCAAATCATGTTTACTATTATCATGGTTGGCTTTTTGGGCAATACCGTTACGCGTGCCATGGTGTCGATTCGGCGGATCAAGGAGGTCTTGGATACAGAGCCAGCGATGACCTTCAAGAATGAAGTTGACGAAGATCTGGAAGGTAGTCTGGTCTTTGACCATGTGACCTTTACCTATCCGACAGATACAGAGCCCATGCTCAAGGATATTAGCTTTGAAGTCAAACCGGGAGAGATGATTGGTATTGTCGGAGCAACGGGAGCAGGAAAATCAACTCTGGCCCAGCTTATTCCGCGTCTTTTTGATCCTCAGGAAGGCTCCATCAAAATTGGTGGCAAGGACTTGCGAGATATTAGTGAAGCTTCTCTGAGAAAAAATGTCTCTATCGTTCTGCAAAAAGCTATTTTATTTAAGGGGACGATTGCGGACAATCTGCGTCAAGGAAAGCAAAATGCTAGCCTGCCAGAGTTAGAACAGGCGGCGCGCATTGCTCAGGCGAGTGAGTTTATCAATCGCATGGAAGATACCTACAACAGCCAAGTCGAAGAACGGGGAAATAATTTCTCCGGCGGACAAAAGCAAAGAATGTCCATCGCGCGTGGTGTCGTCAGCAATCCCAATATTCTTATCCTAGATGACTCGACTTCCGCTCTGGATGCCAAGTCCGAAAAACTGGTTCAAGAGGCGCTGAACAAGGATTTGAAGGGAACAACGACCATCATTATTGCTCAGAAGATTAGCTCCGTGGTTCATGCGGACAAGATTTTGGTGCTAGATCAAGGACGCTTGATTGGCCAAGGTAGACACGCAGACTTGGTCGCTACAAATGATGTCTACCGAGAAATTTATGAGACTCAAAAAGGAAAGGAGGACTAAGATGAAGACAGCGAAATTTTTCTGGCAATATTTTAAACAGTATAAACTGGCCTTTTTGATCGTTATGATTATGATTATCATCTCGACGGTTTTACAGGTTCTCTTTCCGATTTTTACCGGTCTAGCCATTAGTGAGTTGGTGGAGTTGGGCAGTGCTTTTGCGAATGGCAAGCTGGCTTCAGGCGACGTTTCTGCCTTTGCCGCTTTTCAAGGAATTATGTGGAATTTGGCGCTGGCTTTCATCTTCCTTTCGCTATCTAGCTTGATCTACATGCTGCTGATGAGTCGGATTATCTCCTACTCAACTAATGAAATGCGTAAGGGGCTCTTTGGAAAATTGGCTCGCTTGACCGTTTCCTTCTTTGACCGCCATCAAGACGGGGATATCTTGTCGCGTTTTACCAGCGATTTAGATAATATCTTGCAAGCTTTCAACGAGAGTCTAGTCCAAGTGATGAGCAATATCGCTCTCTATATCGGCCTGATTATCATTATGTTTATGCGGCATGCGACCTTGGCTTGGGTGACGATTGCCAGTACGCCAGTAGCCATCATTGTCTTGGTATCCATCGTCAAGCTGGCTCGCAAGTATACAGACTTGCAGCAAAAAGAAGTCGGTCAGCTCAATGCTTACATGGATGAGACGATTTCCGGCCAGAAGGCAGTTATTGTGCAGGGGATGCAAGAAGAAGTCATCAAAGGCTTTGTCCAGCAAAATGATAAGGTTCGGTCAGCTACTTTCAAAGGACGCGCTTTTGCTGGCTTGCTCTTTCCTGTCATGAACGGAATGAGCCTGATCAATACGGCTATCGTGATTTTTGTAGGTTCAGCCATTATGCTCAATGATCCTAATGTGAAGACCTCAGTAGCCATTGGTCTGATTTCAACCTTTACACAGTTTTCTCAACAATACTATCAGCCTATCATTCAGGTTGCGGCAAGCTGGGGAAGTCTGCAGCTGGCTTTCACTGGTGCGGATCGGATTCAGGAAATGTTTGATGCGCCTGAGGAAGTGCGTCCGCAGAATGCACCAGCCTTTACCGAGCTGAGAGAAGGCGTCGAGATAAAACATGTGGATTTCTCTTATGTCGAAGGTAAGTCGATTTTGAAAGATGTTTCCATCTCAGCGCCAAAAGGCAAGATGATTGCCGTTGTAGGACCGACAGGATCGGGCAAGACGACCATCATGAACTTGATCAATCGTTTTTACGATGTGGATAAGGGCAGTATCGAATTTGACGGACGCGATATCCGAGACTATGACTTAGATAGCTTGCGCAGTCATGTCGGTATCGTTTTGCAAGATTCTGTTTTGTTCAGCGGAACCATTCGAGACAATATTAGATTTGGAGTGCCGGATGCCAGTCAGGAGATGGTTGAAATCGCTGCGCGTGCAACCCATATTCACGAGTATATTGAAAGCTTGCCTGATAAATACGATACAATCGTAGATGATGATCAAAACATCTTTTCAACAGGTCAAAAGCAATTGATTTCAATCGCTCGAACCCTTTTGACCGATCCTCAAGTGCTAATCTTGGATGAGGCTACCTCCAACGTTGATACGGTAACCGAGAGCAAGATCCAGAGCGCGATGGAGGCTATTGTGGCAGGCCGAACCAGCTTTGTCATCGCTCACCGCTTAAAGACTATACTAAATGCTGACCAAATCATTGTCTTAAAAGACGGCGAAGTCATTGAAAGAGGTAACCACCGGGAACTGCTACAACTGGGCGGCTTCTATTCTGAACTCTACCACAATCAATTTGTATTTGAATAAATGTTTACAGAAACGAAGGTATTTTATGACAATGCCTTTGTTTTTTGTCTGGAAGAAGCCAATCGCTTTTGTCCTGATCTATCTCTTTCATCGAACCAATCTGCTTCTGTTCATCATCGGTGTTATCTTGGCTATTTTGGGCATCCTTGCCATGCTAGTTTTTGGCTATGGCATCTACAAGGGTCGACTGAATTTACAAAAGGTCATTGATGATTTTGAAGAGAAGCTGAAGTTAGCTCAATAAGGATTCCAATTAACTTTCCTCCCAAAAACTTTGTCATTTGGCAAAGTTTTTTTCTTGACTATTTCTGACCAAGTGATACAATATTAACTATAGATTAGCACTCGCTATAATAGAGTGCTAAAATTCAATCTTTGGAGGAAAACCATGTTAAAACCATTAGGTGACCGTGTGGTCTTAAAAGTAGAAGAAAAAGAACAGAAAGTTGGTGGCTTTGTTATTGCTGGTGCAGGGCAAGATGCGACAAAAGAAGCGACAGTCATCGCAATCGGCCAAGGCATCCGTACGCTCAACGGAGAACTGGTCGCACCAAGTGTCAAGCCAGGTGATAAGGTTTTAGTTGAAAGCCATGCTGGCATTGAAGTCAAAGATCAGGATGAGACATTCTTGGTTGTTGGAGAAGCAAGCATTCTTGCAATTGTGGAGTAAAAATCTAAGAAAGAGGTTTAAAAATGGCAAAAGATATTAAATTTTCATCAGATGCACGCAGTGCAATGGTTCGTGGTGTGGATATTCTAGCAGATACTGTCAAGGTGACCTTGGGTCCTAAAGGCCGCAATGTTGTTTTGGAAAAATCTTTTGGTTCACCCCTCATCACCAATGACGGTGTGACCATTGCCAAGGAAATTGAATTGGAAGATCATTTCGAAAATATGGGTGCTAAGTTGGTATCAGAAGTTGCTTCAAAAACCAATGATATTGCTGGGGACGGAACAACGACTGCTACTGTTTTGACCCAAGCTATTGTTCGAGAAGGAATCAAAAACGTCACTGCTGGTGCTAATCCAATCGGTATCCGCCGCGGGATTGAAGCAGCAGTTGCGACTGCTGTCAGCGCTCTGAAAGAAACTGCGATTCCGGTTTCTAACAAAGAAGCGATTGCTCAGGTTGCTGCCGTATCTTCTCGCAGCGAGAAAGTCGGCGAGTACATCTCTGAAGCTATGGAAAAAGTTGGCAATGATGGCGTTATCACCATCGAAGAGTCCAAAGGTATGGAAACAGAGCTGGATGTCGTAGAAGGAATGCAGTTTGACCGTGGCTACCTGTCTCAATACATGGTGACGGATAGTGAAAAAATGGTGGCTGATCTGGATAACCCTTATATCTTGATTACAGACAAGAAAATTTCTAATATTCAAGAGATTCTGCCATTGTTGGAAAGTATTTTGAAAACCAACCGTCCGCTCTTGATTATTGCAGATGATGTGGATGGTGAAGCTTTGCCAACATTGGTTCTTAACAAGATTCGTGGTACCTTCAATGTAGTGGCTGTTAAAGCACCAGGTTTCGGTGACCGTCGCAAGGCTATGCTGGAAGACATTGCCATCTTGACAGGCGGTACAGTGATTACAGAAGACCTTGGTCTGGAGCTCAAAGATGCGACCATTGAAGCGCTTGGACAAGCTTCTAAAGTCACTGTTGACAAGGACAGCACTGTGATTGTCGAAGGATCTGGCAATCCTGAAGCCATTGCCAATCGTGTGGCCGTTATCAAGTCACAAATCGAAAGTACAACTTCTGAGTTTGACAAGGAAAAACTGCAAGAACGTCTGGCTAAATTGTCCGGTGGTGTGGCGGTGATTAAGGTCGGAGCTGCAACCGAAACCGAACTTAAAGAAATGAAACTCCGCATTGAAGATGCCCTTAACGCAACTCGTGCCGCAGTGGAAGAAGGAATCGTCTCCGGTGGGGGTACAGCCTTTGTCAGCGTACTGGGTGCAGTAGCTGCTCTTGAATTGACAGGAGATGAAGCGACAGGCCGTAACATCGTTCTCCGTGCCTTGGAAGAGCCTGTCCGTCAAATCGCTCTGAATGCAGGATTCGAAGGCTCAATCGTCATTGACCGTCTGAAAAATTCTGAAGCAGGTACAGGCTTTAATGCCGCGACTGGCGAATGGGTCAACATGATTGAGGCTGGAATCATTGACCCAGTCAAGGTGACGCGCTCAGCCTTGCAAAATGCCGCTTCTGTAGCCAGCTTGATTTTGACAACAGAAGCTGTTGTGGCCAATAAACCAGAACCTGCTCCAGCAGCACCAGCTATGGATCCAAGCATGATGGGCGGAATGATGTAAGACACATAGAAGAAAGTACAACTTTTTTGAAATCAATAAAGTAAAAAAGACTTCAAACTATTGATCAAAAACAATGGTTTGAAGTCTTTTTATTGTGTTGATAATGAAATGAAAACTTGTAAAATAATGAAAAGTTTGAAATGTAAATGATTTTCGAAAGCTGTTTGGAGTGATTGTAAATGTGATTATTTCAAAATGGGGCAAATAATCTTATAGCAGTAGAGAATACTTTAGTTTTGAAAATTAACGCTGTTTAGCAAGGAGTAAGAAAGCTAAACTATTTCAGACTTGTTTTGGAACAACTCAATTCTATCATTACAATAAGTGATTAAAGTTTTAGCTTTTTCAGATACTGACTTCACTTTCTTCTCATTAAAATAGTAGCCAGTCAAACCCCTGATTTCTTCTGACAATGTGAGATAATACACTTATCTATTCGTAAAAAATAGGAGAAGTAGTATAATGGAGAAACACAGATAAGATGGTGAGGTCAAGATGACAATTCGTTTTGAAGAAAATGTGAGTATAGAAAACGCTCAATTCGTATGCCAATGGTCCAACTCCCTTGGCAAATCCTTTCAAGAACAATGGATGGGAACAATGATTCCTTTTCCCTTGACAATTCAAGTCTTGCAAGATTTGGAAGGAATCTTTTCAATCTTTGATGGACAAGAGTTTGTGGGGCTTATCCAGAAAATCAGGCTGGAAGACAGAAATCTTCATATCGGGAGATTTTTTATCAACCCCCAGAAACAGGGGCAAGGCTTAGGTAGCCAGGCTTTAAGGAAATTTGTTAGTTTGGCCTTGGAAAATGGAGACATAGATAGTGTTTCTCTAAATGTCTACGAGGCAAATCAAAGAGCTCAGAATCTTTACCAAAAAGAAGGATTTGAAATCGTTCAAATGGTTGAAGAACCTGTACGAAAATACATCATGAAAAAGTTTAGATAGAAAGTAAAAAAGCTTTGGTTCCCAAAGCTTTTTTATGTTATAAACTCATTAAAATAACTCCCAGTTAGATTTGGAATATTTTTTATTCTGTGTCACATAAAAATAAATAAAATGAATGGCTATAGCTAGAGCTAAAATGGTTGTTATACTCACTACTATTATAGGATTAGAAGCAAAGATTAAAGAGAGAATCAAGGCAGCCAGATAGAGTGTCGCTTGGACACAGTAGTAACTTTTCGAATAGCGAAGATAGTGTTTGTTATAGGGCCCATTTACTAGGACAGCAGCTTGAAAGAGGCCAAATCCGATATAAGAGAAGCTGGTTGCAAAGAGAAGATTAGCTTCAGGATTCAGAAGAAAACTCATCGAAACGGTCATCATAATAAGTCCAATGAAAATAGGATAGTGACTGTAAATTAGAAATAGTCCCTTTTGATTAGATTCTTCATCAATAGCATGGTCGAATTGACCAAAATAAAACAAGAACAGAGAAAGCATAATAATGAAATAAAGAACCGAATAAATCGAGAAATTCTCGATTGTAAAGAAGTTAGCTAGCTCCATAATCATCTCTCCAAACGTAATAATGACAAGAAGGGAGATGCGCTCGATTAAATGGGGGAGATTTACCTGGTAATGCTTATCTTTAGTAATCAAGAAAATTGGCACAATAAATGTTAGCAGAATACTAGCAAATAAGACAGAGACTCCAACGTAAATAGGAAGAAGAGCTGCTAGATAGACTCCTAAACTTCCTAGACCTGTTATCCATAGAAAATCTTTGATACTTTCCCGTTCAACATTATCGGTTGATTTTCTAAAAAATTCAACCAAATATTGTAAAAATAAGGTAAAGGTTAATGTACCAACAGCCCAACAAAGATAATGAAAATATTGTTGCCAATCAGGTCCAATCATATTGGCTATAAAGAGTAAAAGTCCCATTTTGATAAACATGATTACCATGTTAAATAAAGAGTTCTTTCCATAGCGATTGGTATAAATGGTTTGAATCATCCATGAATCAGTGAGAACCAAAACAGCCATGAAAAAATCAAGGAAAGAATTCCAAGTCAAAATACCGTTATGAAGATGCTCAATTAAAGTAGTTGCTTTTGAAATTGCAAAAACAAAAACTAGGTCATAAAATAGTTCTGAAAATTCTACACGTTTATGCTTAATAAGAGTTGTCATATTAATACCTTTCTACTTTAGAAATACAATTCATTATAACAGAAAATGGTAATGAGAGAAAAAGGATATGCTTAAATAATTTCATGTGGCGCGAATTGTAAAAACCTTGGACACATTTACCTCATGTACCAACTTACAGGCGGAGTGTTTGATGCTTGGTAATAAAGAATGGGTGTTGAAACATTCAAGTTATTATCATACTGAGAAAGATGGAACAACAAAACGAGTTGAGTTCAATGCAACTAAGCAACCGGAAGAACTGAAGAATAAGATTATACAATAGAAAAAGCGAGCCTAAAACTCGCTTTTTTTATTTAATCTAATAGCTCCTTATTTTCAATTAAAAGTTCTAATGGAATGCGAAAAAGTGATAATTAAAGAGACGAAAAAGCTGAGAATATGATTTCCCAGCTTTTTTGAATGCGATAGAAATAGCAACTAGACTATTTACGAAAGGCCTCAATAATGTAGGTGAAGCCAGTAACTAAAAATGAAAAGGCAATGACATAAACGACAAAGACACCTGTAGCCACTGGATTGAACAGAATCACTAGACCTAGTAAAAATTCAAGCAAGGCTACCCACATGATATTGCTACCAATAATAGGGAAAATCAATCTTAGACGATTGCCTTTAAAGAAAGCAATAATGGCTTCTACAATTAACCAAATTCCTACAATGGTCGGAATGACGACCGGCAGGGTCACAAAGCCATAAGCAACGAGGTAAAGAGCTAAGAGAAGACTAACAAATCCTTGGAAAAGATAAACAGGTGAGCGAAGCTCTTTTGGTGCAGAGAAATAGCCTAAAATAGCTGCTATAGAAGAAACCAGTAAACCAAATGAAATCCACCAGCTGTAAGCAACAAGATTAGCTACTGGGTTTGTAAATAGGAAAAGTCCTAAAAGGACAAAAACAACTCCTGCAAGGAATAGCAGTAAACGATTAGAAAATTTCATTTCAATACCCCCTATATAGTATAGTTTCTAATAAAACTATTGTACTTATTTTTATAGAAAATGTCAATAAAATAAATAAACAATTTGGAAGTTTCAGTCTGACTTACAAAAAGAAAAGGAGTTTTCACTCCTTTTCACAGATTGAAGACAAAGTCCTTATAAAAGTGTCTTCTAAAGATTTTAACTTCAATCTGAAGCGAGGTTATCCTCGCTTTTTCTATTTATCAAACAATTCCTTATTTTCAATTAAGAGTTCTAGTGGAGATTTATCCCTTGCTTCAATAAAACCAGGTTCATATTGGTTATGAAGTGTTCTTTTCTGAGAAGTTGGATCAATATACAACTCATCTCCATCTTCTGTGTATAGTTGGTTGCCTCTTGTTAAGTAAAGTAAATCCTCTAAGTACTGTCCATCAGTTTCTAGAAAATCTTCGATGTATTTGACAGCTTTTAAAATCTCACTTACTTTATCAGAGTATTCATTAGATTCAAGAACACTCTTTTCTAACTCAATCTCTTTACTAGTTCCAAATAGTTGGGTTGGAGTTGCATTAAAATATTCTGCTATCTTATCTAAATTTGCAAAGGTAGGATAGCTTTTTTGTTTTTCATAATCAGAGATGGACTGTTTACCAATTCCTAAGTCTTCAGCTAGTTGAGTTTGACTTACTCCTTTTTCTATGCGTAGTCGTGCCAAATTGGGTCCAAAATTTTGAATAATAAAGGTCATGGGAAACTCCTGTTTTTATTTTTAACTTATTTTATCACCTGTAAACTTACAAATCAAGTTTTTAGTTGACTACCCCAAATATTTTTATAAAATATATTTATAACTTATAAATAAGTTATAAATGATACAAAATAGCTCATATGTTTAGGAATAGTGAGTGAGGAGGAAGTTGAAGACGAGACTATGACTTATGACTATTCGAAGCCTTGGAGCTAGAAATTGTGTGGACAAGGACAAGGGACGAGCCTGACGGGAAGTCAGGCGAAGTCCTGCGGACTGCCGTCCAGACAATTTCTAGCCAAGCAAAAGCTGGCTATTCTAACAGCCAGCAAAAAGGGACACTTAGGACAACGTCCAAAGAACGACGGAACGAGCAAACGTTGATTTGACGGTGTTTCTGAGGCCTAAAAAATCTAAAAGAAGGGGGGGACAATTTTGTTGGTTTCTATACAAGATTTAAGAAGCATTCAAGAACGATGTGATGTAGGAGAATTAGTACAGAGGTTAGATGTCAGTATTGATAGACTAACGGTTATCTGGGATACAGATACTGGTTCCCTAAGACGGATTTTCAAGAATCTGAAACAGGCAATAAGTACAAGAGTTGATTCATTTGAAATATATGATAATGTTCGAGATGATGTCTTTACTTTAGCTAAAGTTTTTAATGAGTATGATTCGATCAATATTATATTTTTTCAATTATCCATTTATGGAGGTGAACAATTGATTCGAATTGATTTCAATCCTAATACTTTAAAAGAATTTGATGGAATGAAAGTATGGAGGCAATTAATGTACTTTGCTCGATTGAATTCATTGACGGTACGTTTGTCTCGTTTTGATTTGGCATTTGACATTTTCAACAGGCCTGAAATCGTTAATTTGCAACATATTAAAGGTGGTGTTACACATAAGGTCTTCTATGGTCGAGGGGGCGAATTAGAGACGAAATATTGGGGTTCTAGCGGTAGTAATGTACAAGTTAGGTTATATGATAAGAATAAAGAAATCATTGCTCACAAGCGAGAAGAGAAGCTAGATTTGGATGTAAATCCGTTTTGGTGGAGACTAGAGTTCCAACTCAGAACCAAAGCGATTGGGGAGGAGATGGTCCAAGATATTATGAGTAGACTTGATAATTTCGGGTTTTATAAGCTAGATCATATTCGAGTGGAGCAAAGAGCATTTACAATTATCTTTCTAAACAATCCTGAACTGTTATCATTGGCTTTTCCAAATTTAAAATCAGACAGCATCAAAAAGAAAAAAACAAGAGTCCGCAAACTATTGAGAGAAGAAACGAATCAATTTGCGGAAGAATTAAAAGAAGTATTAATACAGAATCTCCCTAAATTAAATGCAGAATTACAACTACTTGTAGGCGAGTTTCTGAATTTAGAAAATAAATAAGGAGGATAACTATGGATCATAATTTAATTAGTAACAAAGAATTAATTGAAATGGGCTATCGCCCTCATACAGCGAATGATATCATTCATCAGGCAAGAGAATTACTTGTATCACGAGGCTATACATTTTATAATCGCAAACGTTTGATGGTTGTTCCAAAAAGTGTTGTAAATGAGATTCTAGGAACAGAGGTGGCGTAATATGGCAAGTGTTCGTTATCGAAAGCGAGGAGATAGTAACTTATGGACCTATGAAATTCGTAACGAAGGAAAAACTGTTGCTC
This sequence comes from Streptococcus cristatus AS 1.3089, assembly GCF_000385925.1. Taxonomy (NCBI): domain Bacteria; kingdom Bacillati; phylum Bacillota; class Bacilli; order Lactobacillales; family Streptococcaceae; genus Streptococcus; species Streptococcus cristatus. The sequence continues at coordinate 1,920,916 of NC_021175.1, read as the reverse complement.
ATAATAGCGGTTTTAAAACAAAAAAACTTGCAGAGTCAGAAGCTGAACCGATTCTGCAAGAACTTCGTTTAGGGAAAAGAATTTCTAGAGATATTTCTCTTGTCGATCTATATCAAGAATGGCTTGAACTAAAAATTCTACCGAGTAGTAGATCGGAAGAGACAAAGAAAAAATATCTTCTCCGTAAAAACACAATTGAAAGATTATTTGGAAATAAAAAAGTCACTCAAATTCGTGCGAGTGAATACCAAAGAATTATGAATAAGTATGGACAAACAGTTGGTAGAAATTTTCTTGGTAGATTGAATACTGGGATTCATCAGAGCATCCAAATGGCAATTGCCGACAAAGTTCTAATAGATGATTTTACACAACATGTCGAGTTATTTTCATCCAAAGAACAACAGATGACAGAAGAGAAATATTTACATACAGAAAAGGACTATCTGGATTTACTTTTAGCAGTAAAGAGAAAATTTGATTACCAACGTTCAATTGTTCCTTATATCGTCTATTTTCTATTAAAAACAGGCATGAGGTTTGGAGAGTTAATAGCGTTAACTTGGAATGAAGTTGACTTTGACAGAGGACTGCTAAAAACATATAGGAGGTTTAATACCCTTTCTCATAAATTTGTCCCTCCAAAAAACAAAACGTCTATTCGGATGGTACCGATAGACGAAGAATGTATTAAGATATTACAAGTCCTAAAAATTGAACAAGAGAAGGCTAATAAAGAGCTAGGAATCAAGAATAGGTATAAAATGATTTTTCAGCATTATGGATATATTCACTTGGTACCAGACATTGCAAGTGTCAATAAAGCTTTGAGTGTTCTTTTAAATGAATTAGATATTTATCCAATTATCACGACAAAAGGAGCACGTCATACCTATGGAAGCTACCTCTGGCACAAAGGATTTGACCTTGGAGTTATTGCAAAAATTCTAGGGCATAGAGATATTTCAATGTTAGTAGAAGTATATGGACACACTTTAGAAGAGAAAATTTTTGAGGAATTTAATCAAATTAGAGATGTCTGGAAAGATTGCTCATAAAAAAATGTGGGGCAAATGATGGGGCAAATCAGTTATAGACAAGCAAAAAAGCCTTATAAATCAAGGCTTTTTCCTATTGATTTAGATGCCCCCTGCAGGGATCGAACCTGCGACCCACGGATTAAGAGTCCGCTGCTCTGCCAGCTGAGCTAAGGAGGCAATAGAAAAAGCTGTATTGGTGCCGGACCTTCACGATTTGTATTGAACCCGCGCAATTAAGCAGGTGGGCAACTCGCTCTAACTGAAGCTGCTTCCGCGTGACACGGCTTGCATGCTGTTAGAAGTCTTTTGTTTCCCTAATAATACAAAAAATAGTCGGTCAACACTTAAGTGTGAAGTCGTACACCACAGCGTTTCTATAATTATAATACCATAAATTTTGAAAAATTCAAGAGAAAAATGTGATTTTTTGCAAACGATGTCATCATTTTTTTAAGTCATCAATCTTATCCTTGGTCATTCCAAGGGCTCGCTCGTATTTGCCATTCTCATTAGGAGTGAAATAATTGGCGTCTTTTATCTTGTTGGGCAGATAGTCCTGCTTGACCCAATTGCCAGGATAGGAGTGAGGGTAGAGATAGTCCTGTGCGTTGCCCAGTTCCTTACTGCCGGCATAGTGGCTATCTCGTAAGTGGCGGGGGATGGGCAGATTTCCATTCTTTCGTAAGTCAGCTAAGGCCTTGTCCATGGCCAGATAGGCTGAGTTGGATTTGGGGGATAGAGCCAAGTCAATGACAATATTAGCAATGAGGATCCGGGCTTCAGGAAAGCCGATTCGTTGGGCTGCTTCCAGAGCTGTGACGGTATGAACTTGAGCGTCTGGATTTGCCAGGCCAATATCTTCGTAAGCGATAACGATCAGGCGTCTAGCTAGGCTAGGGAGGTCTCCTGCCTCAACGAGCCGAGCTGCGTAGTGGAGGCTGGCATTGACATCGGAGCCACGGATGGACTTCTGCAGGGCAGAGAGGACATCGTAATGGCCGTCTCCGTCCTTATCCATGGTGATATAGCTCTTTTGCAGGCTGTTTTCCATGACATCGAGCGTGATGTGGCGGATGCCCTTGCCATCTTCTGGGGTAGAGAGTACGGCTAGGTCCAGCGAGTTATAGGCGGAGCGCAGGTCTCCGTTGGTAGAGATAGCAATGAAGTCTAGAGCTTCATCGTCTAGCTCCACTGGGAAATCAAATCCTCGTTCCTTATTCGTCAAGGCTAGCTGAATGGCTGTCCGGATGTCGTCGTTGCTGAGGGGCTCAAGTTCAAATATCTGAACCCGGCTTCGAATAGCAGGGGTGACAGAAAAGAAAGGATTTTCTGTCGTCGCTCCAATCATGATGACCAGACCGCTTTCTAATAGCGGCAGCAGGAAGTCTTGCTTGGTCTTGTCCAAGCGGTGAATCTCGTCCAGCAGGAGCACCAGTCCGCCGGAAAATTTCGCTTCTTCAGCGATTTCCTGCAGGCGCTTCTTGCTATCTACGGTGGCGTTAAAGGTCCGAAAGGCATATTTGGTTGTGCCGGCAATAGCCGAGGCGATAGAGGTTTTACCGATGCCGGGTGGCCCGTAGAGAATCATCGAGGACAGGCGGTTGGCTTCAACCATGCGGCGGATGATTTTCCCAGGTCCGACCAGATGCTGCTGGCCGATGATCTGGTCAATACTGGTCGGTCTCATGCGTAGGGCGAGGTTTTCTGGCATAAGATTTCCTTTCTGCAAGTGTTTTTCTTAGCGTTTTGTGTTACTATTATAGATAGTAATATTTTATCACAATGAAAAGAGGAAATCATGGCTAAGTACGGTTTTTTAGATATATTAGACGAGGAAATGGAGAAGAACTTTCCTTTTGACTATGAGATTAACTGGGATAAGAAAAATCACGCAGTGGAAGTGGCCTTCCTCCTTGAGGTTCAAAATCCAGGCGGGATTGAGACTATTGATGCTGAGGGCAATGCCTCGGCTGAGGATATTTACTTTGAGGAAGCTGTACTTTTCTACAATCCGGTCAAGTCTCATTTTGATGCCGAGGACTATCTGGCGGTTCTTCCCTATGAGCCTAAGAAGGGTCTGTCACGGGAGTTTCTGGCCTATTTTGTGGATTTCCTAACCCAAACAGCTGAGTCTGGTCTCGATGCACTCATGGACTTCTTAGCAGATCCAGAGGCAGCAGAGTTTGAGCTGGCTTGGAATGCTGAGGCTTTTGAAAATGGCAGAGCGGATTTGATTGAGACGGATTTCTATCCATATCCGAGGTATTAGGAATAGAGGCTGTTTAAAGTAGATTCAAAAGGAGGTAGCTCTTGACCTTAGATAAAAATATGTTGGTGCTTATAGCCGAGAGGCTAGAGATTATTTTTCTTTATTACCCACTGAGCAAGAGGTAATAGAGAAATTAAAAATATTTATAGGAATGAAAAGGGAATTTTTATTCTCTGTGGCAATAGAGGAGCTGGGAAATCTAGTCTGAAAAATATTTCTTTAGAGCCTGCAAAATATTATGCAAATGAGGATAAGCAAATTCTTGTAATTAATATCTCTTTTTTTAGTGGTAATAAAGATTTTTACAGAGAAATTTTGATGCAAACTCCTAGTGCAATTGATAAAAGGATTAAAGAGATTGAAAACAGGTTGGATGCTATTGTTAATAATGAGCAGAGAATGTACGATTTAACAACTCCAGTATGGAATGAACAGGAAGAAGTAAAGGATTACAGTTTATCAGAAAGGTATCAAATAGAAAAAAGAATTTCAAGTTTCTACAAAACGATAGACAAGGTTAAAATTAATTGTAAAAAGAATTTAAATCTTCAAAGTTTATATGATCCGTTATTAAAAGAAATTCAAGAATTAGCTGAAGAGTTTGAATCTTTGAATAAGCAATATGAATCCCGAAAAAGTAGATGGGTTCTCTTTAAAAACAACAGAGTAAATATTTCCAAATTCCGAGAAAATATAGACGAATTAGATAAAAAGATTGAAAACTTTGAAAGAGCATCGATTGAGTTAGAAAGATTATGTGAATTCTTATCTATATCTGAAGAACAACTAAATTCTTTTGATGTAGAAATAACAGATACAAAAAAATATTTGGAATCAACGACCTCAGAGGTGTCAGCTGAGTCGTCTATCGATTTGAGTACTGATTTGGGAATAGTAAAATTGGGGACACAGTTAAAAGGAAATCTGGGATTTAATGAGAGTGGGGAGCTGTCTCGGGAATTAAAAAGTGTTGTTACTGAGGAATTAAAAGAGCGTCAATTATTGAGGCTTTTGAAAAATATGTCAGCATATTTTAATATTACTTTTTCTATAGACGAATTAGATAAATGTAGCACATCAACAGTTATTGATATGATTGTCAAAAATAAGAGGTTATTCTTTGACTGTAATGTTTCTACCTTGTTGATTACAGATGTGTCTGCTGCGATATCCTTGGAGGAGGGATCGGATTATATTTCTGAATCGAATATTATTGTTGTTCCTGATTTGACTGTTTTGGACTATATTTACAGAATTAATAGCAAAGGAATGGATCTTAGCTATGATTTTATTGATATTTTAGATTCCTATTTCGTAAATAAAATGAATAATAGAGAATTGAATTACAGTAAAAAATATGTTGGTAAAATAGGTTTTTCAAAAGGGTTTGAACTATATAAATTTATAAATACTTCTTTCTATCGGAATTTAAATCAATTATATCAACCAATAGTATTGAAGTTTTATTGGGAATTACTTGAATTATTAGATTTCGTTGGGGAGTTATCACAAGAAGAGTACGAGCAGTTTGAGGATAGCTTTTTTGAAAAATACGAATTAAAATCATTAAAAGTTAAATTTATTATCCATAAATTGATAAGACAGTTGGTGATACACTCATTTGAGTATTTCTTTATTTTTGAAGATTATAGAAGTAGATTTAGAAATAGTAAAGAATTAACTGAGTTTCATAATAAAAAAATGCACATTGCTGATTATTTTGAACAGATGGCTTTGAAGCCAACGATACTTTCAGATGATACTGCTTTTTTGAAAATAAATAAACTATATAATTTTAATAAAGAACTCTTAATTTGTCTAAAAGAATTGGGATTTGATGATAAAATCTTCAGAAATATCCTGTTACAACTATCTGAACCAAGGAAGAGGAGCCTTTCTAATAGTATGAGTTATCGTTTTGCGAATAAATTTTATAATCCTTCTAGAGGCGTTAGTGATGCAAGAGATATTGTAAAAAGAGAAAATACAGTTGGAGTCATTTTATTTTATCCATACGATTATTCTGAAAAAGCAGACCCCACCCATCAACCATTGCGGAATGGTATTATTGTGACTGTGAATGATTTCGATGAAGTGGTCTTATATCCATACGTTGGTTATATCGGTTTGCATTCTCATAAACCATCTTATTTACAAGAGTTTAAAGAAGAATTAGAGAACCAAAACATTCCAGTTTATGAGATAGAAGATAACGATTTATGGGAGAAGTGTTTTGAAAAAGATAACAAAGAGCTCGAAGAAAAAATTTTTGAAGTATGTAAAGAAAAAATAGATAGATGGATTTATGAGTTGAAGTGTCTATGACCAGTAGGGAAACCTATGAACACTTGAATGAGCTAACAGTTCGTTTGTATCCTGAGACCAGGAAAGTAGGATAAGAAGTATCTTTGCTTCTTATCCATGTCAATGCTGAGTCTATCATCTATTTGGCTTAAAGAGAGGGTTCATGGCAGGGCTTTTGGGACCCTCTTTACAAAAAAAGAGAGGAAGGGGACAAGAAGAGGAGGAAGCCATGACACGTGAATTATTGGAGAAAAAACTAGATTTCTCAGGCTGTAAAATTGCTTTGCTGTATGGCAATACAATTTTGACCATTTTAAGAGACGATATTCCGACAATTCCTTACCCGAATATGTGGGATTTTCCTGGCGGTGGGAGAGAAAAGGATGAGACGCCTTTTGAGTGCATCAAAAGAGAAGTCTTTGAGGAACTGGGCATTGAACTCAAAGAGGAATCCATTACATGGATCAAATGTTATCAAGGATTTGTTCATCCTGAGAAAGTTTCTATTTTCATGGTGGCTTCTATTTGTCAAGAACTGATAGATCAGATTGTCTTTGGTGACGAAGGGCAGGGCTACAAATTGGTAAATATAGAAGAATTATTAGCGGATGAAAACGTCATCCCGCAGTTGAAAAGTAGATTGGGAGACTATTTGGAGGTGCGAGCATGATTTATATTGAACGGGCGGGAGCTGAGGATTTAGAAACCATTATTGCCATTCAGCAAGCGAGCTTTAAGGCCGTTTATGAGAAATATCAGGATCAATACGACCCCTATCTGGAGGAGCGAGAGCGGATTCGCTGGAAGCTGGTTGAGCGGCCTAATAGTTTTTATTATTTTGTGAAAGACGCCGAGAAGATTCTTGGTTTTATCCGCTTGAATACAAATGACGAACAGACAGCAGGCTGGATTGGGACAGTGGCGATTTTGCCAGAGTACCAGAACAAAGGATATGGCTCTGAGGGGCTCGGTCTGATTGAGGAGAAATTCTCTACTATTACGCAATGGGATTTGTGCACGGTTTTCCAAGATAAAGGCATGGTGGCCTTTTATGAGAAAAACGGCTACCATCAAACGCATACAGAGCCTGAAAAAGAGGGCATGGATATGGTTTACATGACGAAGACAATGAAATAAACAAAGAAAGGATTGTTCAGTTAAATTTCTAAACTGAACCCGCCCTAGACACTGTGCTAAAAAGTTAAGTTTCTCTTAGACGCAAGCTTCTTCAGAGAATTTCCTATTTTGGCTTTGTGTTTTACGGGCTTGGTATTTTAATGATGGACAAATGGCAGGAATTAACGATTGAAGTGAAGCGTGAGGCGGAGGAAGCGGCCTCGAATATTCTGATTGAGCTGGGCAGTCAGGGTGTGGCTATCGATGATAGCGCAGATTATCTGGGGCAGGTTGACCAGTATGGTGAGCTTTTTCCAGAAGTTGAGCAGAGCGAGCGGGTCAGGATTACTGGCTATTACCCAGCTTCGGTGGATATAGATGCCATTGCAGCGCAGGCCAATGCGCGACTGGCTGAGCTGGATGGCTTCGGCTTGGAGACAGGAGATATTAAGCTAACTCGGCAGGAACTGGCTGAGGAAGACTGGGCGGACAACTGGAAGAAATACTTTGAGCCGGCTCGTATCACCCATGACTTGACCATCGTGCCGTCATGGACGGACTACGAGGCGACGGCTGGTGAGAAGATTATCAAGCTGGATCCTGGCATGGCCTTTGGTACAGGCACTCATCCGACGACCAAGATGAGCCTCTTTGCTCTGGAGCAGGTCCTTCGGGGCGGAGAAACAGTGCTGGATGTAGGCACAGGCAGTGGCGTCCTCTCCATTGCCAGCTCTCTCTTAGGCGCTAAGGATATCTACGCCTATGATTTGGATGAGGTGGCAGTGCGCGTGGCGCAGGAAAATATTGAGCTCAACCCTGGTATGGAGAATATCCATGTGGCGCCGGGCGATCTTCTCCGAGGCGTAGAAATCAAGGCGGATGTCATTGTTGCCAACATTTTGGCCGATATTCTCATCCATCTGACTGAGGATGCCTATCGTCTGGTCAAGGATGAGGGCTATCTGATTATGAGTGGAATTATTTCTGAGAAGTGGGAAATGGTGCGCGAGTCAGCAGAAGCAGCAGGATTTTTCCTGGAAACACATATGATTCAGGGCGAATGGAATGCCTGTGTCTTTAAGAAAACGCAGGACATTTCAGGCGTGATAGGTGGTTAGATGCAGCAGTATTTTATAAAAGGTAAACCTCAGTCTCCTCTGGTCATCACGGACAAGGACACGATCAAACATATGTTTTCGGTCATGCGGCTCAAAGCGGGCGACCAAGTCACATTAGTCTTTGATGACGGTGTGAAACGGCTGGCGCAGGTGCTAGATCCAGCCCAGCAGAGTTTGGAAATCATAGAGGAGCTGGCGGACAATACCGAGTTACCTGTCCAAGTGACCATTGCTTCGGGCTTCCCCAAGGGCGATAAGTTAGAATTTATCACTCAGAAGGCAACGGAGCTGGGGGCGAGTGCTATCTGGGCCTTTCCAGCTGACTGGTCGGTGGCCAAGTGGGATGGCAAAAAACTGGCTAAAAAGAGTGAAAAGCTGGAGAAAATTGCTCAGGGAGCAGCTGAGCAGAGCAAGCGCAATTTGATACCAGAGGTTCGGCTCTTTGATAAAAAGGCAGACTTTCTGGCGGCCTTGGCAGACTTTGACACCATCATCGTAGCCTATGAGGAAGCAGCTAAGGAAGGCGAAGCTGCTGCTTTAGTGCAAGCTGTGAAAGGCTTGTATAGGGGAGACAAACTGCTCTTTATCTTCGGACCGGAGGGCGGTCTATCGCCAGATGAAATAGCAGCCTTTGGCCAAGCAGGTGCTGTCTCCGCCGGTCTGGGTCCACGTATCCTGCGGGCTGAAACAGCTCCGCTTTATGCCTTGACCGCAGTCAGTGTCATGCTTGAATTAGAAAAATGAAATCAGCGGGCTTCTGCTGATTTTTTCTTGTCTGTCGCTACTATATCCCTTTTTGTGGAAAACGGTTCTTGACATAAAAAATTTTTATGGCCAGCTTAAAAAAATACTATTGGACGGCTAAGAGGTGGAATGGTAAGATATTCTATATCAAGTTAAGGAGGGATCATCTATGTGCAGAACGATTGTTGGAGTGTCAGCTAATCTTTGTCCAGTGGATCAGGCGGGCAAAAACATTCATTCATCTGTATCTTGCAAATTTGCCGAAAGCATCAAGCTAGTCGGCGGTCTGCCCATGGTGATTCCTGTTGGGGATAAAAGTCTGGTCAAGGACTATATAGAAACCATTGATAAGCTGATCCTATCAGGTGGTCAAAATGTTCATCCGCAGTTTTATGGAGAGGAAAAGGCTATTGATAGCGATGATTACAATCTGGCTCGTGATGAGTTTGAGTTGGCTCTCCTGAAGGAGGCTATTCGTCAAGATAAGCCAGTCTTGGCCATTTGCCGCGGTCTACAGCTGGTCAATGTCGCTTTTGGTGGCACACTCAATCAGCAGATTGACAATCACTGGCAGGGGCAGCCATTTGGTACTTCGCACTCCATTCGTACAGAGAAAGGCAGCGTCGTGGAGCGTTTATTTGGTCAGGCCAGCCAGATTAATTCTGTCCATCGCCAAAGTATTAAGGACTTGGCACCCAATTTTCGAGCAACCGCTTTTGACCCAAGGGATAATACCATCGAAGCGATTGAGGCTGTGGATGGCCGCCGCATCATCGGCCTTCAGTGGCATCCAGAGTTTTTGATCAACGAAGAAAAGGGCAATTTAGAACTATTTCAATATCTTTTGCAAGAATTATAAATTCTTAAATTATTTTTAGCTAATTTTAAGATAAGCTTTATATAATATAAGCATCAAATGAAGACCTCCTAACTTTGTTTGATGAAATCCTAAAACTTTTCTTTTTCATAATAATCTCCCTATAAGAACCGCCCAATCGGCGGTTTTTTTGCTGGAAAGGCTAAGAAATCTAGATTTTCATCAATTGGATATCTTTTATGTTATAATGAGTCACAAGTAGGCCGAGCGAATCGGTCGGTAGATGGAGGAGCAGAGATGTCAAGAGCGGAGCGAGTTATTTTAACAAATATGTGTATGGTTTATGATGGAGACCGCATTTTAGTGCAAAATAAAGTGAATGATGATTGGACTGGACTCTGCTTTCCAGGCGGTCATGTTGAACATCGTGAATCCTTTGTTAAGTCAGTGATTCGTGAAGTCAAAGAGGAAACAGGACTGACCATATACGAACCTCGCTTGTGCGGCGTCAAGCAGTTTTATACCGAAAAGGATGAACGTTACGTCGTTTTTCTTTACAAAACTAATCGTTTTGAAGGAGAGCTGGTCTCGTCCGACGAAGGAGAAGTGTTCTGGATTAAACGCGAGGATCTTGATCACCACTCGCTGGCCTTGAGCTTTAAGGAGATGTATCAAGTTTTCACATCAGATTTGACGGAGCAGTTTACCTATCTGGATAATGGAGAGATCATCAGAGATCTATACTAGGGAGAACCGCCCAATCGGCGGTTTTTTTGCTTGTTTTTTACGAATTTAGTATAATAGGGACAGCAAAAATAGAAAAGAGAAATGTATGAAAATTCGTGGATTCGAGCTGGTTTCCAGCTTTCCAAATGAAGATTTGCTGCCCAAGAGAGAGACGGCTCACGCAGCTGGTTATGACTTGAAAGTGGCAGAGCGCACCGTCATTGCGCCGGGGGAGATTAAGCTAGTTCCGACGGGTGTCAAGGCCTATATGCAGCCGGGTGAGGTGCTTTATCTTTACGACCGTTCGTCCAATCCTCGTAAAAAAGGTCTGGTCTTGATTAACTCCGTTGGGGTCATTGACGGTGATTACTATGGCAATCCTGGAAATGAAGGGCATATCTTTGCTCAGATGCAAAATATCACAGACCAAGAGGTTGTACTGGAAGTGGGTGACCGCATTGTGCAAGCTGTTTTCGCACCATTTTTGATTGCGGATGGAGATGAGGCCGATGGCGTGCGAACAGGTGGCTTTGGATCGACGGGGCATTAAGATGAAGGTCATCTTTGTGCGCCACGGTGAGCCCGATTACAGTGAGTTAGAAGAACGCTCTTATACTGACTTTGGTCTAGATTTGGCGCCCTTGTCCGAGCAGGGCAGACGGCAAGCTCAGGCACTTTGTCAGCATCCTTTGCTGCGTTCAGCTGATTTGCTGGTGTCTTCTGCAGTGACGCGGGCTTTAGAAACGGCATCCTATGTGGCTTGTGCTACTGGCCTTCCTCTGAGAGTGGAGCCTTTGCTACACGAATGGCAGGTTTATGAAAGGGGAAGAGAGAACTTTGAAAAAGCTCGAAGTCTGTTTTTAGAAAATAATGGAGCCTTGCTCCCCAGTAGTCCTATTCAGTATGAGACGGCTGAGGAGACGAAGTCTCGTTTTGTAGACTGTATGGCAAAGTATCGAGACTACCAGACAGTAGCTCTTGTAGCTCATCGTATGCTGATCCGTCAGTTTGTGCCAAATGAAACCATTGATTTTTGCCAAGTGATTGAATGTGATATAGAGATATAGAAAGAGGTTTATCATCGCTAAGAAAAAGACGACCTTTGTCTGTCAAAATTGTGAATACCATTCGCCTAAGTACCTAGGGCGCTGTCCCAACTGCGGCTCCTGGTCTTCTTTTGTTGAGGAAGTAGAGACCACTGAGGTCAAGCATGCCCGTGTTTCCTTGACGGGCGAAAAGACTCGGCCTATGAAGCTGGCTGAGGTCACTTCGATTGATGTCAACCGGACCAAGACGGACATGGACGAGTTCAATCGTGTGCTGGGTGGTGGCGTAGTGCCTGGCAGTCTGGTCCTGATTGGCGGGGATCCTGGTATCGGGAAGTCCACCCTGCTTCTACAGGTATCCACCCAGCTTTCTCATCAGGGCACCGTCCTTTATGTCAGCGGGGAGGAATCAGCTGAGCAGATCAAGCTGCGGGCGGAACGCCTCGGTGATATTGATAGTGAATTTTATCTCTACGCCGAGACCAATATGCAAAACATCCGCACGGAGATTGAAAAAATCAAGCCAGATTTTCTGATTATTGACTCCATTCAGACAGTGATGTCGCCGGAAATTTCCAGTGTTCAAGGTTCTGTTTCTCAGGTCCGCGAGGTGACAGCTGAGCTCATGCAGCTGGCCAAGACCAATAATATCGCGACCTTTATCGTTGGTCACATGACCAAGGAAGGAACCTTAGCTGGCCCCCGGACACTAGAGCACATGGTGGACACAGTGCTTTATTTTGAGGGTGAACGCCAGCACACTTTCCGTATCTTGAGAGCAGTCAAGAACCGCTTTGGCTCGACCAATGAGATTGGTATCTTCGAAATGCAGTCTGGCGGGCTAGTCGAGGTGCTCAATCCAAGCCAAGTCTTTCTGGAAGAGCGGCTGGACGGTGCGACAGGCTCCTCCATCGTTGTGACCATGGAAGGAACGCGGCCGATTTTAGCAGAGGTACAGGCTTTGGTGACACCGACCATGTTCGGCAATGCCAAGCGAACCACGACTGGACTGGACTTTAACCGAGCCAGCCTCATCATGGCAGTTCTGGAAAAGAGGGCAGGACTCCTCCTGCAAAATCAAGATGCCTACCTCAAGTCAGCTGGCGGCGTCAAGCTAGATGAGCCAGCGATTGATTTGGCAGTAGCAGTAGCCATTGCTTCCAGCTACAAGGATCTGCCTACAAATCCTCAAGAATGCTTTATCGGCGAAATTGGCCTGACTGGTGAAATTCGTCGGGTTAATCGCATCGAGCAGCGCATTAACGAAGCAGCAAAACTGGGCTTCACCAAGATTTATGCTCCCAAAAACTCTCTGAATGGCCTCAAGGTTCCAAACAATATCCAAGTCATCGGTGTGACGACGATTGGGGAAGTCTTGAAAAAAGTCTTTGCTTGATGATTTCTTTGTTTTAGATTGCAAAAATATTTTATTATTGCTATAATTTTCTTAAAAAACAAGGAGGGAACTCTTATGCAATTTTCCATGGATAGCAACATGCAATTTCCACTCGTTGACCTCTACCTCAATCAAGGAGAGACAGTCTTTATCCAGCGTGGCAGTATGGTTTATCACACCCCTAATGTGACCTTGAATACTCAGCTCAATGCTAACGGTTCAGGTTTGGGCCGCTTTGTCAAGGCAGTCGGCCGTTCCATGGTGTCGGGTGAAAGTACCTTCATCACTCAGGCTGTCGCCCAGTCCGATAACGGTTTTCTAGCATTAGCACCAGAAGTTCCCGGCCAAGTTATTCCTCTTTATCTGGGAGAAAAGCAGTACCGGCTCAATGACGGTGCCTTTCTGGCTCTGGATGGTACGGCTTACTATACCATGGAGCGCCAATCTGTTGGCAAGGCGATATTTGGCGGTCAAGGCGGTCTCTTCGTCATGACGACTCAGGGGCAAGGCACACTTTTGGCCAATGCATATGGATCGATTAGGAAAATTGAACTAAATAACCAAGAAGTAACCATTGACAATGCCCATGTCGTAGCTTGGAGTCAGTCCTTGGATTATAATATCCATCTGGAAAATGGTTTCTGGCAGTCTATCGGAACGGGAGAGGGTGTTGTGAACACCTTCCGAGGAACTGGGGAAATCTATGTTCAAAGTCTCAATCTTCAAAGCTTTGCAGGCTCACTCAGTCGCTATATCGCAAAAGGATCATAAAAAGGTGCGGATGAATTTCCGCACCTTTTTTAAATTTTTCTTTCATTTTTTTCATAAAAAACGGACATTTTTGTTTTATAGGGAGTTAAAAACTGACAAAATACCTAAAAGATGATAAGATGGTAGGAAATAATTTGCCCATCAAATAAATTCTAGTAAGGGGAAAGAATGTCCTATTTTGAAAATTTTATGAAGGCCAACCAAGCCTATGTGGACCTGCATGGAACCTCCCACCTGCCGATTAAGCCCAAGACCAAGGTGGCAATCGTGACCTGCATGGACTCAAGACTCCACGTGGCTCAGGCTCTGGGTCTGGCGCTGGGAGATGCTCATATCTTGCGTAATGCTGGAGGTCGGGTGACAGAGGACATGATTCGCTCGCTGGTTATTTCGCAGCAGCAGATGGGTACGCGGGAAATCGTAGTCCTGCACCATACGGATTGTGGAGCACAGACTTTCAAAAATGAAGAATTTGCTGCTTTTCTCAATCAAGAGCTGGGCGTTGATGTCAGCGGTCAAGATTTTCTTCCATTTACAGATGTGGAGGAAAGTGTGCGGGAAGACGTGGAGCTTCTCCGCCAATCACCCCTAATCCCAGATGATGTAGAGATTTCAGGAGCAGTGTATGACGTTGCTACAGGGCGAATGACCGTCGTTCAGTAATTACCTAGGAAAGCCAATTTGTCTGTCGGTATTTCGGCATTGAAATTGGCTGCTTTTTTATGTTAAAATAGAATACGATTTTAATTTAGTTAGGACAATAAGATGATTCTTTCCATTATTTCACAAGGTCTGGTCTGGGCCATTTTAGGTTTGGGGATTTTCATGACTTTTCGGATTTTGAATTTTCCGGATATGACGACTGAAGGTTCCTTCCCTCTAGGTGGGGCGGTAGCCGTCACCTTGATTACCAAAGGGGTGAACCCTTTTTTGGCAACGGCAGCTGCGGTGTTGGCGGGCTGTCTGGCAGGTTTGGCGACAGGTCTTCTCTATACCAAGGGCAAGATTCCGACCCTGCTATCAGGGATTTTGGTCATGACCTCTTGCCATTCCATCATGCTCATGATCATGGGGCGAGCTAATCTAGGTCTGCTGGGAACTCGGCAGATTCAGGACTTTTTGCCTTTCTCGGGGGAGATTAACAATCTCCTGACAGGCTTGATTTTTGTTAGTCTGGTCATTACAGCCCTGCTCTTTTTCCTAGATACCAAGCTAGGGCAGGCCTATATCGCGACTGGGGATAATCCTGATATGGCACGTAGTTTCGGTATCAATACTGGCCGCATGGAATTGATGGGCATGATCTTGTCTAATGGCGTTATTGCCTTGTCTGGTGCTCTGATTGCCCAGCAGGAAGGCTATGCAGATGTATCCCGCGGGATTGGGGTTATCGTCGTCGGCTTGGCGAGTCTGATTATCGGGGAAGTTCTCTTTAAGAGCCTGACCTTGGCTGAGCGCCTGATTACTATTGTAGTTGGTGCTATTGCCTATCAGTTTCTGATTTGGGGTGTCATCGCTCTTGGTTTCAACACGAGCTATCTCCGCCTCTACAGTGCGGTTATCTTGGCAGTTTGCCTCATGATTCCGACCTTGAAAAATAAATTCTTTAAAGGAGCTAAGTTAAGCAAATGACAGCGATTGTAGAATTAAAAAATGCCAGCAAGCGGGTCAATAACGGCTTTGATGAAGAAAAGGTCATCCTAAACGATGTGTCGCTGGAGATTCATGAGCATGATTTTATCACGATTTTGGGTGGCAATGGAGCAGGGAAGTCAACTCTTTTTAATGTGATTGCTGGGACGCTCTCTCTGAGCAGCGGAAGCATTTATATACTAGGCGAAAATGTGACCAACTTTTCACCTGAAAAGAGAGCCAAATATCTGTCGCGGGTCTTTCAAGATCCCAAGATGGGAACGGCTCCTCGGATGACAGTGGCAGAAAACCTGCTGATTGCCAAGTTTCGTGGTGAATCGCGCGGCCTAGTCCCTCGTCGGCTGAATAGCTATCGGCAGGAGTTTCAGGAGACGATTGATAAGATTGGCAATGGTCTGGAAAAACATCTGGATACGCCGATTGAGTTTCTCTCAGGTGGTCAGAGACAGGCTTTGAGTTTGCTCATGGCGACGCTTAAACGTCCGGAACTGCTTCTTTTGGACGAGCATACAGCAGCGCTGGATCCCAAGACCAGTGTAGCTCTTATGGAGCTAACTGATGACTTTGTCCGCAGAGACCAGCTGACGGCCCTCATGATTACCCACCAAATGGAGGATGCCCTCAAATACGGCAACCGACTGATTGTCATGAAGGAAGGCCGGATCATCCAAGACCTCAAGCAGGAAGAAAAAGCCAAGATGACCATAGCGGACTATTATGGCTTGTTTGAGTAAAGTTGACCAGTTTCTTGTAAGGCTGACAAAGGGAATAAGCAGTGAATAGTTATTAAACGGATATAGTTCTGTTTTCCACAGGACTGTATCTTTTTAACATTTTCTCAAACAAATCAAGAAAAACCGCTAGATTGCGGTTTTTTATCTTGTGAAAATCTGACTCACTCATCTATTTGAATAAACATCATGGCGTTAAGTAAGGATATTAACTCAACCGTATTAACGTTGTTGGAATAAATCAGCTTCTTGTTTTCAATCGGTGGGATAATGAAATTAGAAATGATGATGTCATAGGGTGATTCTTTTAAAGAATCGATGGATAATTCTAATTCGTTCCAAACTTCCAGTTCAAAATTGTTGCTACAATAATATGAAAGGGTTTCTGCTATGGATTTTGCATGATGTTGATCAAAACTACTCATCACTAGCACCTTTAATTTAGGTTGATTTTGCAACAGATTCAAAACCAAATGCTTACTGTGAGTTATAAAGGTATAGGATAAATGATTGACATGCATTTGGTTACTATGGATACCCAAGGTTTCAAGATAATTTAAGATTCCCTCTTTTACTTCTGAAACAAATTGAGGGAAAATATTTTGAAAGTTTCGGATTGTATTGCCCTTTTGATCAAACAAAATATACTCTGTTGATAATTCCCGCCGATGCAGTTGTGCGGTATTATGTAGATGCCAAATCAGATTGTCCTTGTTATCTATTTTAAAATTGTATGTGGATGATATCTGGTCAATGAAATCACTTAATAAATGATAGGACTTTTCCACATACCTATCAGACTTTACGTAGTCCATAAATAGTGTTTCATCAATGAAAAACATTTTTTGGAAGTAGGAAACAAATAATTGACCGATTACT
The DNA here is from genome assembly GCF_000385925.1 of Streptococcus cristatus AS 1.3089. Lineage (NCBI taxonomy): Bacteria > Bacillati > Bacillota > Bacilli > Lactobacillales > Streptococcaceae > Streptococcus > Streptococcus cristatus. The sequence continues at coordinate 1,904,306 of NC_021175.1, read as the reverse complement.
TCTTTAGTCAAAGAAATACCGTAATCTGTAGCAAATCTATCTACTACTTCGTCTATCCCTTCAGCCTGCATAAAAGATTCCATCAATTGTTCATTGAAAGAATCTTTCTCAACTTCCAAGAAATGTCCAAACTGTATTCTATAGAGATTCGTAACGAGCAGCAACTTTAACATCCTATGAGTGGATACATTCATAGGGAAGCTAGTCTCTTTATAAACAATCTCTAACAACTGACACAAAGGCTCTTTGGGAAAATCTGTAAATGGCCATTCCAGGAAATAATATTTTTCCGAAAAATATTGTGCAAAAAAGTAACGGATATCAATCTCATTCCCAACGATTCGAACAGGGGTCAGACTAACTTTAAAATCATATTGTTTTTTTATCGTTTTATTGATATGACTGATGATACGATAGAGCGAGGAAGAACTAATATAGAACTCGTTATAAATATCCTCAGCTTGACACCCTTCGTTAAAGAATATGAACTCTAAAATGGAAAAATGACTTGAGTGCTTGAAAAAATAATGATAGACCATCTCAATATCACTGTCATCCGTATTCATGATACGAATACCACTATTAGAAGAGTGAAAGATTAGGTCAGGAAAAGAGGACTTGACATAAGATAGGTCATCTTTTACCAACCGTTCTGAGCAGTTCAATCGTTCGGCTAGTTCAGAAATATAAAACCGACGTTTAGTTTTAAAGAGTAATTCTAACAATTCTAATTGCCTGAGGCTTTTTTTAGACAATAATTCTCTCATAATATTTTTTCTTTCATATATACGGTTCATATATTGTTTTTTATTAGGCAATTATATCATATTATGAGTGATTATACTTATTCAATAGTATTTTTAAAAAAAGAAAAAACGCGATACGCTTTTAAATAAACAATGAAAGCGTTCTATTATTTTTCAGTACCCATAATACATAAATTTGGGAACAATTCCAAGTTGAATGATTATACTTTTTTTAAGAAAAATTATATAATTATATTAATCAAAAATAATATTAAATAATTTTGATATAGAAAGAAGCATCACTATGTTGTGGTCAATTATTATCGGTGGGCTTATTGGTCTGGTTGCTGGATCAATAACAAAAAAAGGCGGTTCTATGGGAATTGTCGCCAACGTTGTTGCAGGTTTAGTTGGTTCAGCTGTTGGTCAGTCTCTTTTAGGAACTTGGGGGCCTAGTTTGGCTGGCATGGCTTTGATTCCTTCTATCATTGGTGCGGTTATTGTAGTTGCAGTTGTATCGTTTTTTGTAGGTAAAAAGGCATAAGAATTCTTTTTATATACAATTATATACAATTTTATTTGAATTATGAAAGGATTCAATATGTCAAAATCAAGAAAAATACTTTTTCTTATTATCTGTATTTTAATCTTGACTATTTTGATTCCTGTTTTGCTAGATTTTCATAAAGTTAGCGGTTTAGATCTTCAGTTATTTACCTGGAAGAATATTCCTTTTGTAGGATACTATCTATCTAGATATGTTTTCTGGGGGACACTGGTTTTAGCAAGCTTAATATTGTTGCTGATGTTAGTGATAATTTTTTATCCTAAGAGACGTTTGGAAATTCAGTTAGCTGATGCGGATGGTAAACTAATGCTGAAAAATTCAGCGATTGAAGGATTTGTTCGCAGTCTGGTAACAGACCATGGTTTTATCAAAGATCCTACAGTATCCGTAAATAGCTGGAAAAACAAGTGTATAGTTTCTGTTAAAGGAGCAATTGTTCCGTCAGAAAATATCATCAAGAGAAGTCAGTTGATTCAGGATGAAATTGCTACTGGATTAACAGAATTCTTCGGTCTCAATCATGATGTCAAGCTTCAAATATCTGTATCAGATTTCAAACCAAAATCGAAGGCTAGAAAAAAATACTAGTCGTGTAAAGTAAGGAAGTACCAAAATGGAATGGTTTAAAAAATATCAATATCTAATCCTATCTGGATTAGCGGGCGGTGTTCTAGCCTGCTTTATCCTATCCTTTGGCTTCTTTAAGACGCTATTTGTCTTGATTTGCGCTGCCATAGGAGCAGGAATCGGATATTATATACAACAAAAAATATATTAAATAAATAATAAGGAGTTTCTTATGTCAAATACAAATAAAGATTTCAAAGATGTTGCTAAAAAGGAAGTTGCGCAAGCAACTCATGAAGTAAAAGGTGAATTGACTTACGAAGATAAGGTCATTAAAAAAATCATTGGTCTCTCTTTAGAGAAAGTTTCAGGTTTGCTAGCTGTTGATGGTGGCTTCTTCTCTAATTTAGCAGATAAATTGATAAACACTGATAACGTAACGAATGGTGTTAATGTTGAAGTTGGTAAAGAACAAGTGGCTGTTGACTTGAACGTAGTAGTGGAATATCAAAAGAATGTTCCTGCCTTGTACAAGGAAATTAAAGATGTTGTTGTGGCGGAAGTTTCTAAGATGACTGATTTGGAAGTTGTTGAAGTAAATGTCAATGTTGTTGATATTAAAACGAAAGAACAACATGAAGCTGACTCAGTTAGCCTTCAAGATCGAGTGACAGATGTTGCTGAATCAACAGGAGAATTTGCTTCAGAGCAATTCGAAAAAGCAAAATCTGGTCTTAGCGGTGGTTTTTCAGCCGTTCAAGAAAAAGTTGGTGAAGGTGTAGAAGCTGTTAAAGATGCTGCTTCATCAAATGAAAAAGCTCGCGTACATTAATTTAAAACAAAAAGAAATAAAGGAGGACATAGTTATGTCAACAGAAGAAAAATTCAACCAAGCTAAAGGCGCTGTCAAAGAAGGTGTTGGGAAAGTAATCGGTGACGAAAAACTTGAAAAAGAAGGAGCAGCTGAAAAAGTTGTTTCTAAAGTCAAAGAAGTTGCTGAAGATGCAAAAGATGCAGTTGAAGGCGCTATTGAAGGTGTAAAAAACATGCTTCATAAAGACGATGATAAATAAGCCTAGGCTAATATATAGTAGGGGCTAGAAATCATCTACAGTTTAAAGGAGACCTCTTTTAGGGTCTCTTTTACTTTTATATTCATTCTTTTTAGTTAAAATATTTTCAATCTACACGGTGTAAACGCTTGCAATCTTTTGCTAGAAGGAGTATAATATAAGTAAAGATAGGGAAAGGAAAAACTAAATTTCGCATTCGATTTGCTTTGCTGATATATTTATTTGTAACATATAAGTCGTTGCTTTACTGGACTATTGGTTAAATCGTTGGGTAGGCCTGCTTAGCCTATCTGATTATGACAGTGGGATAGAAAGTAGAAGCTTTTTAGATGGTTTTCAGACTTCGAGATGTTAACCGATAGTTGCTTTGTGATTAATATTTCTAATGCTAAGATAAAAGAAAATCATTAGCGCTTAAAGGAATTAAAAATTTAATAAATTTAATAAATTAAATAATCAACAATCAATTGTTAGTCAGTTCCGAATAGGATAAACTGATTGCTCCCATATCAGCAAGGTAAGTCAGACCTCTAGCCGAGTCAAGCTAGAGGTCATTTTGATGGATTCGGGCAGTTGTTAGTGGAGTTTGGACTTCAGCTAGTAAAGACCAAGAAAGCAGCTTTTAAAAAGCGATAAAGTAGGGATTGAGCACTTGCTGGAGAAGAAAATTTCCCCACAGCTCCTTGGGCTTTTCTTCGTCTATCTATCTGAAAGGTGATATAATATAGTTAGAAAAATACAAGGAGAAATGCAATGAAATCAGCAGTTTATCTCAAGGCTGGTCAAGTTGGACTAGTAGAAATGGATCATCCGCAAATTCTAGATCCAGATGATGCCATTATCCGCATTGTTCGTACCTGTGTCTGTGGCTCTGACCTGTGGAGTTATCGAAATGAGCAGGTGAAGCCTGGGCGCATGAACAGTGGTCACGAGGCGATCGGGATTGTCGAAGAGGTCGGTGATGCAGTAACGACTGTGAAAGCAGGCGATTTTGTCATTGCTCCATTTACCCATGGATGCGGGGACTGCGACGCTTGCCGAGCAGGATATGACGGGACTTGTGACCGGCATATTGGCAATAACTGGTCAGATGGGGTGCAAGCGGAATATATGCGCTTCGAGTATGCCAACTGGGCTTTGGTGAAGATTCCGGGTCAGCCGTCCGATTATTCAGAGGGGATGCTTAAGTCCTTCTTGGCGCTGGCTGATGTTATGCCAACAGGCTACCATGCGGCGCGTGTGGCAGATGTTAAACCGGGCGACAAGGTAGTTGTCATCGGGGATGGCGCTGTTGGACAATGTGCTGTTATCGCGGCTAAGATGCGGGGAGCTTCTCAAATTGTGCTCATGAGTCGCCACGAAGACCGACAAAAGATGGCGCTTGAATCAGGAGCGACAGCTGTTGTTGCAGAGCGTGGTGAAGAAGGCATTGCCAAGGTGCGCGAACTCCTCGGTGGCGGAGCCGATGCTGCGCTTGAATGTGTCGGAACGGAAGCGTCTGTCGACCAAGCCCTTGGTGTCCTCCATAATGGTGGTCGGTTAGGTTTTGTTGGTGTTCCTCATTGCGAAAAGCATCCGATTGGTTCCACCTTTGCTCAAAACATCACAGTGGCAGGTGGTGCAGCCTCTGTCACTACCTATGACAAGCAACTCTTACTGAAAGCAGTCCTTGATGGCGACATCAATCCAGGCCGCGTCTTTACTTCCAGCTATAAACTGGAAGAGATTGACCAAGCCTATAAAGATATGGATGAGCGGAAGACTATTAAGTCCTTGATTGTCTTTGACTAAGGTTTGTCAAGATTATCATGCTAGGGGATCTTAAAGACACTCAAAGGAATTTGAAGTTCTGAGATATCAGTAAAACGATTTGCAAGGATTAGGTCAGGATTTTCAGTCTTCCACAAATTATAGAAGAAAGAGTGGCTTTTTAGGAAATCGGAAAGGAGGCGTTGCTAGCGTCTTCTTTTTTTGCTATAGTGGAGCTAGAGAAGAGATTGACTAGGAAGAAATGAGGAATAGCGAGACTTATGAAAAAAATGGAAGAGATTGCGGATTTTGGTCCCTTGCCTTCGGAAGCCCAGCTAGCTTATCATCGAGATGAATTGGCAGCTTTTATCCATTTTGGTATCAATACGTTTTACGAGCAGGAATGGGGAAATGGTCAAGAAGATCCCAAGCGTTTCAATCCGACTAAACTAGATACAGACCAGTGGATCAGGGTTCTGAAAGAAACAGGCTTTAAACGAGTCATTGTCGTGGTCAAACATCATGATGGTTTTGTTCTTTATCCAAGTCGTTATACAGACTATACGGTGGCTGCCAGTCCGTGGAGAGATGGCAAGGGTGATCTCCTGGCTGAGATTTCACGCTCAGCCAGTCAGTATGATATGGATTTGGGGCTTTATCTGTCGCCTTGGGATGCCCACAGTCCGCTCTATCACGTAGATACTCAAAAAGCCTACAATGAGTACTATCAACAGCAATTAGAAGAAATATTGAGTAATCCGCTTTATGGCAATAAAGGAAAATTTGTCGAAATCTGGATGGATGGGGCGCGTGGAGAAGGGGCTCAAAAGCTTTCCTATGAGTTTGACGCTTGGTTTGAAACCATTCGCCACTATCAAAAGGACGCTGTCATTTTTTCAACTGAAGCGACTGAATTGCGTTGGATTGGCAATGAAAGTGGCCGAGCTGGCGATCCCTTGTGGCAGAAGATTCGACCGGAAAAGCTGAGTGAGCAGACACCGCCTGTCTATCTTTGCCATGGCGATCCAGACGGTACGCACTATTCTGTTGGAGAAGCAGACGTTTCCCTGCGTTCGGGTTGGTTTTATCATGAAAGTCAGCAACCCAAGTCCTTGGCGGATTTGTTGGATATTTATCTGGCTTCGGTGGGGCGGGGGACACCGCTTTTGCTCAATGTGCCTCCGACCAAGGAGGGCTTGTTAGCGGAAGTCGATGTCCAGCGCCTGCAGGAATTTCATCAGGTTATCTCTAGCCTTTACGATCAAGACTTGGCTGCGGAGGCTGAAGTCACAAGTAGCAGTGAAAGGGCAGGCTATCCAGCAAGCAATTTGACGGACGGCCAAAGGGAGACCTTCTGGGCTCCGAATTCGGAGGAGGGTTCCTATGTCTTGGAGATCGACCTAGGTCGCAGCTGCACTTTTAATCTGCTAGAAATCAGAGAACCGATTGCCAAAGGGCAACGGGTCGCAGGCTTTATCCTGGAAGTGAAGAAAGAGGATGGTTGGACTGTCTTTGCCCGTGGTCAGACGATTGGCTATAAGCGTCTGCTTTTGGGCGAAATGGTCGAGGCTCGTCACTTACGCTTGATTTTGACGGATTTCCAAGCCTTGCCACTGTTGAGTAAGCTGGGCGTGTACAGGACACCAGCGATCATGGAGGAAGAGAAGAGGCCTTCTGGTTTGGTGCTTTCACAAGCAGAGGACACAGTAATCGGGGGGCAATCAAATCAGATTCGTCTGCGTCGTTTAGATGGGCTGGAACAGGCGGAGCAGATCCGACTGGTTACGGAGCCTGGAACAGGAACGCACGGAACGGCTTATGAGGATCAAATCTGGGATGTGAGCTTTGCTTCGGGCGAGAGCGACAAAGAGTTGACTTTATCAACCTTGCCTTTTACGGGTCAGCAAGAATTGAATTTTTACCTTTGCGCCAGCCGAGAGGATGGTCGTCAAAGCAGACTCAAGATTGAGGTCAAGGGGAGTTAGAATGAGAAAAGAGAGTGGGACAGCAATCGGTAATTCGTTAGAATTCGATTTCGTCGTCTCACCTCCGCACAGTTGAGTAGGGCTGTAAAAGCTGATGAAATCAGCGTAATAGACGCCCACTCCAACCACTGCGTCTTGCTCGAAAATCCAAAGAAAATTGAGAGGCTAGGACTTTTGTCCTAGCCTCCTTTTGCTGTTTTTATGATTGTGTAGAGGATGAATTTGGCAACCAAGACAGGTAGAAGTCCAGTCTGTCAGAAGCCAGTAAGTCCTCATGGGAAATTCGCTGCTGGCTTCGTCCGTCTAATTCTGCCTTTTTCACAAACTGGAAGTGGGGATAGTTATCATGAGCGTAAATATCAAGCCATTTTTGACTTTGTGGCAGGTAGAGACGCAGATGGTCAAAGAGAGGAATACCTAAGTCATAGTGAGGCTTGCCAGGACAGGTCGGATAGAGCCCCAAGACGCTCCAGATATACCAAGCAGAGAGGCTGCCATTGTCTTCGTCACCAGGGAAAGCCTGCCAACTAGCCTGAAAAGCCTCTTCTCTCAAGCTTTTGATTAGGAGACTAGTATATTCTGGCTTGGCACTATAGCGGAAAAGATAAGGGATATGAAAACTAGGTTGATTGGAAATGGCTAGCTGGCCAAAGTGGGCATTCGCCATCTCGCTCATTTCATGAATTTCGTAGCCGTAGCCTCTGACATCAAAATAAGGCTGATCCTGACAGAGCCTAGTCAGATAATCGGTAAAGGCTGCCTCACCGCCCATGAGCTCTTTTAAGCCTTCGATATCATGGAAGACGCTGAGCGTATTTTGAATAGCAGAGCATTCTGCGTAATCTCGTCCCCAGCTGTAAGGAGAAAAGTTGGCTCGGAATTGTCCTTGTCGGTCTTTGGCCCGCATATAGCCCGTTTCTGAGTCAAAAAGGTTTTGGTAATGGCGTGCCTGCTGGCCGTATCGCTGGGCTACTTGTTCCTCGTGGAGTTTGCTGGCTAGGCTGGAAATGCAAAAGTCGCTGTAACTATAGTCTAGCGTGTGGCTGACGCTTTCATGATAATCTGTTGGCAGGTAGCCCAAGGCTCGGTAGTCGCTAGCCCCGTATCGGCCGTAACGTTTGGAAGGATCTTCTTTCTCGGCTGTGTCTAGCATGGCTTGGAACAATTCCTGTTCTAGATCGGGAATAAGATGTTTCGCAGCGGCATCCGCAATAACACCGTCAATCAAGGTGCCTGGCATCATGCCCCGTTCATCAGGAGCTAGCCACTTGGGTAGATAGCCCGTTTCTTTGTAGAAATTCAGAAATCCTTCTAGAAAGTCATGATAGATGTCTGGTGCAATAAGAGCTAGTAGAGGAAAATTGGTACGAAAACCATCCCAAAAACCGATATTAGTATAGAATTTGCCAGACTGGACAGTTTGATGGGTAAAGTCCCAATGAATTTCTTGTCCTTTAGGAGTTATTTCATAAAAGGTCTGAGGAAAGAGGAAGAGGCGGTAAAGAGTCTGGTCGAATATGCGGCGGTCAACTTTCTCCTGCTCCACAACATCAAATCGGTGGAGATAGCTTTCCCAGGCTTGTTTGGTTTGCTCTTTCACCCTATCAAAGTCAGCTTGGGGCAGATTCGTCACGGCTTGTTCTTCCGAGATAAAGGACGTTGCTAGGACGAATTGTAGTTGTCCCTGCTCAAAGTCTAGAACCAAGTCCTCTCCAAGGGCATGACTGGCTTGAATGGGCTGGTCAAAGCGCAGGCAGACATGCATGGTCAGAGCTTGCTTGGCTGGATTGGTTTCTTCTTTCAAACTGCCTATAAGCGTGTAGGCGTCCAGCATATGAAAATGAGTCTGAGCCTCGCTGTGCAGGATAAGGCTGATAGGCTGGGCCAATTGGCTTGTGAGGCGAAAGCAGGCTCCGTAAGTAGTCGGAGTCAGTTCCGTGCGGACTTGATAACGGTTGGAGTGAATTTTTAAATAATGTGGATGAAAAATGCTCTCGTCCGTTCGATATGACGACTGGCGGTGATAGATATCAGGCTTGCTGATCTTTTCGGTGACAGGTGTGAGCAAGAGCCAAGAGAAGTCCCCAATCCAAGGACTGGGCTGGTGGGTCAGACGAATGCCTTGAAAAATGGGCAAGTCTGGTTTAAAGAACCAAGCGCCGTCTGTATGGCTGCTCTGAGGAACAAAATAATTCATGCCGAATGGTGCCCCTGTATAGGGTAGGGTATTGCCGTGGGAAAAGCTATGGGAATTGTCTGTTCCATAGCGGGTATCAATCGTTTCTAGTATTGTTTTCATGGAAAATCTCCTTCAATCCGGCTTGCTTTGTCTTGATTATAACATGAATCAGGAAGCAGCGGACAAGGCAAAAATATATTATCGAAAGGCCTTTAGTTTGTGTATATATTTTAAAAACTGTTTAGCCTATACTAGAGAATGTAAACGAGTATGAAAAAGGAGAATGAATATGGTTTATTCTAAAGAAATTGTTGGGAAATGGTTGGAGTCTATCGCCCAGTTAGCTCAAGATCATCCGACTTGGGTCTCTGTTTTTGAGCGTTGCTATACGGATACCTTGGACAACACGGTCGAAATTTTAGAGGATGGGTCTACTTTTGTGCTGACAGGCGACATTCCAGCCATGTGGCTACGGGATTCGACTGCTCAGCTCAAGCCCTACCTCTTTGTAGCCAAGCAAGATCCAAAAATTCGTCAAACGATTGCTGGCTTGGTCAAACGTCAGATGACGCTAATTCTCAAAGATCCTTATGCCAATGCCTTTAATATCGCTGACAACTGGAAAGGTCACCATGAAACAGACCATACAGAGTTGTCTGGTTGGATTTGGGAACGCAAGTACGAAGTGGACTCTCTCTGCTATCCTCTGCAGCTAGCTTATCTCTTGTGGAAAGAAACTGGGGAAACGAGTCATCTAGACGCTACCTTTGTTGCTGGAGTAAGAGAAATTCTACGAGTTTGGACGATCGAGCAGGATCATAGCCAGTCTTCTTATCGCTTTGTCCGTGATACAGATCGCAAGGAAGATACCTTGGTCAATGATGGCAAAGGACCTGATTTTGCAGTGACAGGCATGACTTGGTCAGCCTTCCGTCCGAGTGATGATGCTTGTATCTACAGCTATCTGGTACCGTCTAATATGTTTGCAACAGTTGTTTTGGGCTATGTGGCAGAAATTTTTGAAAAATTGAACTTAGAGGGTGCTGAGGAGATTGTTCCGCATGCGCAGCGCCTGCAAAAGGAAATCAAGGAAGGAATTGAAAACTACGCCTACACCCAAAATGCCGAGGGTGAAAAGATTTACGCTTTTGAGGTAGACGGTCTGGGGAATGCCAGCATTATGGACGATCCGAATGTACCAAGTCTTTTGGCAGCTCCATATCTAGGCTTTTGCTCCATTGACGACGAAGTCTACCAAGCGACACGCCGCACCATCCTGAGCCCAGAAAATCCTTACTATTATGAGGGTAAATATGCTGCAGGACTTGGTAGCTCGCACACCTTCTACCGCTATATCTGGCCGATTGCTCTATCCATTCAAGGCTTGACTACACACGATAAGGAAGAAAAACGTCGAATTTTGGACTTGCTCGTGGCCTGCGATGGTGGCACAGGTGTCATGCACGAAAGCTTCCATGTGGACGACCCAACCAAATATTCTCGTGAATGGTTCAGCTGGGCCAACATGATGTTCTGCGAACTGGTATTAGATTATTATGATTTAAAATTGAGGTTTAGAATTAATAAATAAAGGAACAAAAATGGAAAATATTACTGTACATATCATTTCTCACAGCCACTGGGATCGCGAATGGTATCTCCCCTTTGAATCCCACCGTATGCAGCTGGTCGAGCTTTTTGACAATCTCTTTGATTTGTTTGAACATGATCCAGAATTCAAAAGCTTCCACCTAGACGGGCAAACCATTGTCTTGGATGATTATCTGGAAATCCGTCCGGAAAATCGCGACAAACTGCAGCGCTATATTGACGAGGGCAAGCTGAAGATCGGGCCTTTCTATATCTTGCAGGATGATTATTTGATTTCTAGCGAAGCCAATGTCCGCAATACCTTGATTGGTCAGCAAGAGTGCAAGAAATGGGGCAAGTCCACTCAGATTGGTTATTTCCCAGATACTTTTGGAAATATGGGACAAGCGCCTCAGCTCTTGCAGCAATCAGGCATTCATATAGCTGCTTTCGGTCGTGGGGTGAAGCCAATCGGCTTTGACAACCAAGTTTTGGAGGACGAGCGATTCACTTCTCAGTATTCTGAAATGTACTGGCAAGGTGCCGATGGCAGTAAAGTCCTAGGCATCCTCTTTGCCAACTGGTACAGCAATGGGAATGAAATCCCAACAGATCCAGAAGAAGCGAAAGTTTTCTGGGAGCAGAAGCTGGCTGACGTGAAGAGCTATGCTTCTACCAATCAATGGCTAATGATGAATGGCTGTGACCACCAGCCAGTTCAGCGCGACCTCAGCCAAGCCATCCGAGTAGCCAATGAGCTTTATCCAGAAATCAACTTTGTCCACAGTTCTTTTGATGACTATATGCAAGCTGTGGAAGCTGCTCTGCCTGAGGAATTGTCTACAGTTCAAGGCGAGTTAACCAGCCAAGAAACGGATGGTTGGTACACTTTGGCTAATACCTCTTCAGCCCGCATTTATCTGAAGCAGGCTTTCCAAGAAAACAGCAATTTGCTAGAGCAGGTGGTTGAGCCGCTGACTGTTATCACAGGCGGTCACAATCACAAAGACCAGCTGACTTATGCTTGGAAGACCCTCTTGCAAAATGCTCCGCACGATAGTATTTGTGGCTGCAGTGTCGACGAAGTTCACCGCGAAATGGAGATCCGCTTCGCCAAGGTCAACCAAGTGGGCGAATTTGTCAAAGGCAACCTGCTGGAAGAATGGAAGCAAGAGCTAGATAGCCGCCAAGCTGAGAGTGACCTGCTCTTCACCGTTGTCAATACTGGGCTCCATGATAAGATTGATACGGTTTCTGTGGATGTGACCTTTGCGACTTGTGATTTCAAGGAAGCACATCCGACAGAAGCCTATCGAAGAATGGCAGAATTGACGATTCCAGACTTGATTGTTAAGGATTTGGATGGTCGTTATGTCGAAGCTAAAATCGAGGATTTGGGAGCTAATTTCCAATATGACCTACCGAAAGACCGCTTTCGTCAGGCCTATATTGCTCGTCAGTTGCGCGTGACCTTGCCGATTCATCTAGCCCCTCTGGCTTGGAAAACTTTCCAATTGCTTCCTGGTGCAAAAGAAGAGCATGAAGGCCTCTACCGCAATGGCGTGATTGACACTCCATTTGTGACTATCAGCTTTGATGAAGACTTGACCGTCTATGATAAGACGACCCACGAAGCCTATGAAGACTTCCTCCGATTTGAAGATCGGGGCGACATTGGAAATGAGTATATTTACTTCCAACCAAAAAATACAGAGCCAATCTATGCAAAACTGGCTGGCGTTAAGGTGTTGGAAAACAATGCCCGCTATACCAAGGTGGAATTAAGCCATGAATTGACCTTGCCAGTAAGCGCAGACGAACTATTGAATCAGGAACAAAAGGGCATCGTTGAGTTTATGAAGCGCTCAGCAGGTCGTTCGTCAGAATTGACAACTATGATCTTGACAACTGAGCTGACAGTCTTTGCGGACAGTCCGCAATTGCGCTTTAAGACTCGCTTTACCAATACCGCTAAGGATCACCGCATCCGTGTTCTCTTCAGGACTCACAATAGCAGTAAAACCAACGATTCAGACAGTATTTACGAAGTGGTTCGTCGCAACAACCAACCAGCTGCCTCATGGGAAAATCCAGAAAATCCACAGCACCAACAAGCCTTCGTCAGTCTTTATGATGACCAAAAAGCAGTCACAGTTGCTAATAAGGGTCTAAATGAATACGAGATTTTAGACGACGATACGATTGCGGTCACTATTCTGCGGGCAACAGGTGAGCTGGGCGACTGGGGCTACTTCCCAACGCCAGAAGCGCAGTGCTTGCGTGATTTCCAAGTCGAATACACAGTAGAATGCCACCAACCACAAGAGCGATTTGCTGCTTACCGTCGGGCCAAAGCCTTTCAAACACCATTGACAGCTCTGCAAATTGCCAAACAAGAAGGAAGTGTTGCGGCAGCTGGACAAGCCTTGGATCACCCTGCTTTGAACCTAGCAGAAATCTGCCCGACAGCCCTGAAAGTGGCTGAAGATGAGTCAGGTATCGTACTTCGTTACTACAATATGACCCAAGAAGAGCAAGAAGTAACAACTGCTTCCCAAACCCTAGTCAACCTTTTGGAAGAAGTGCTTCCAGAAAAGGATGGAACCTTAGGGCCACAGGAAATTCGCACAGAGCTCTTGGAAAAAGATTAAAAAGAGGAGGCTAGGGCAATGGACTAAATATTTAAAAATTTAGTTCCTTGCCCTATTGCCTTGCAAGTTCTAGAAAACAGAGAAAGGAGAAAAGATGCTTATTGCAACAATTGACATAGGCGGTACAGGTATCAAGTTTGCGGCTATGTCCAAAGAAGGAGAGATACGGGAAAAGCAAGAGCTTGCTACACCAGACAATTTAGATGACTTGCTGACTTGGCTGGATTCTTGCCTTTCCAAGCGAGCTTACCAAGGCATTGCCATGAGTGTGCCCGGGGCGGTTGACCGAGAAACAGGAGTCATTGGTGGAATTAGCGCTGTTCCTTATGTTCATGGTTTTTCTTGGTATGATAAGCTGGCGTCTTACGGCTTGCCGGTTCACTTAGAAAATGATGCCAACTGTGTTGGTTTGAGTGAACTTCTGGCCCATCCAGAGCTGGAAAATGCAGCCTGTGTGGTTATCGGCACTGGAATTGGCGGAGCAATGATTATCAATGGCAAGCTCCATCGTGGCCGCCACAGTTTGGGTGGGGAGTTTGGCTATATGACAACCCTATCACCTGCTGAAAAACTCAATAACTGGTCGCAACTTGCCTCAACTGGAAACATGGTGCGTTATGTTATTGAAAAATCTGGCCAAAACGACTGGGATGGACGCAGGATTTACCAAGAAGCTGCGGCAGGAAACACCCTTTGCCAAGAAGCCATCGAGCGGATGAACCGCAATCTTGCACAAGGTTTGCTCAATATCCAGTATCTCATTGATCCAGATGTGATTAGCTTGGGCGGCTCCATCAGTCAAAATCCAGACTTCATCCAAGGTGTCCGCTCAGAGATTGCTTATTATGTCGATCGCTATGAAGAGTATTCGGTGGTGCCAGAAATTTTAGCGTGTACCTATAAGGGGGAAGCCAATCTTTATGGCGCTTTAGTAAACTGGTTACAGGAGGAAGGCCAATGGCCACATTCTTAGGATTATCAAGCAAGCAAGAAAAGGCTCTTGCCCGCTTAGAAAAATATTTGAACTTAGGTGAGATTGAAGTCCGTCTTGTCCCTAACTCGGCTGTCTCGATCAAGGTGGAAGGCTGCCAGGGACGTTATCAAGTCAGCTATCATAAGCCTCATCAGCTCTATCGAGCTTTAGCCCTCTTGTCTGCCGCCCTTAAAGAAGGGCAGGATGAAGTGGAGATCGAGGAAAGAGCGGCTTATGAGGACTTGGCCTATATGGCCGACTGCTCTCGCAACGCCGTCTTGAATCTGAACTCGGCTAAGAAAATGATTGAAGTCTTGACCTTGATGGGGTATTCTACTTTTGAACTTTACATGGAAGATACCTATGAGATCGAAAGCCAGCCCTATTTTGGCTATTTCAGAGGTCGCTACACTGTTGCAGAATTGCAAGAGATTGAGGCCTATGCTGCAGATTTTGATTTGACCTTCGTGCCTTGCATTCAGACCTTGGCCCATCTGTCAGCTTTTGTCAAATGGGGTGTCAAGGAAGTGCAGGAACTTCGAGATGTGGAGGATATTTTACTGATCGGGGAAGAAAAGGTCTATGATCTTATCGAAGGCATGTTTAAGACGATGTCCCAGCTTCGTACACGTAAGATAAATATCGGGATGGACGAAGCCCACTTGGTTGGGCTCGGACGCTATTTGATTCAGCATGGTTTCCAAAATCGCAGTCTTCTCATGTGCCAACACCTTGAGCGCGTGCTGGATATCGCTGATAAGTACGGTTTCCACTGCCAGATGTGGAGCGATATGTTCTTCAAGCTCATGTCAGCAGATGGCCAGTACGACCGTGATGTGGAAATTCCTGAGGAGACCCGCGTTTCTCTGGATCGTCTCAAAGAACGTGTGACCTTGGTTTACTGGGATTACTATCAGGATAGCGAGGAAAAATACAACCGTAACTTCCAAAATCATCACAAAATCAGTCAGGACATTGCCTTTGCTGGCGGTGCTTGGAAGTGGATTGGCTTTACACCGCACAACCATTTCAGTCGCTTGGTAGCTCTCGAAGCCAATAAAGCCTGTCGCCAAAATCATGTTAAGGAAGTGATAGTGACTGGCTGGGGGGATAATGGAGGAGAAACCTCTCAATTCTCAATCCTGCCTGCCCTGCAGATTTGGGCAGAACTGGCCTATCGAAATGATTTAGATAAATTAGCCGAGCATTTCTTAGTTAGCACAGGTCTTGCCTTTGATGATTTTATGAAAGTAGACTTGGCCAATCTCTTGCCAGGCTTGCCAGAAAACCTCAGCGGTATCAATCCAAATCGTTATATCCTCTATCAGGATATTCTATGTCCTTTGCTGGAACGCCATATCCGACCGGAAGAAGACAAGCAGCATTTTGAAGCTGCTGCTCAGTCCTTGCAAGAAGTCAGCCTCAAAGCTGGTGAATATAGCTATCTCTTTGAAACTCAGGCTCAGTTGAATGCGCTCTTGGCCTTGAAGATTGCTGTCACATCTGGCATTCAAAAAGCTTATGGTGCAGGAGACAAGGATCGCTTGGCAGAACTAGCTGAGAAAGAGTTGCCTTTGCTCTATCAAACAGTGGAAGACTTTGCCGAGCAGTTCAGCCATCAATGGCAGCAAGAAAACAAGATTTTCGGTCTGGATACGATTGATATCCGCTTTGGAGGTTTGCTCAAGCGGATCAAACGGGCGCAGGAACGCCTGCAGCAATATACGACTGGTCAGCTTGATTCTGTAGAAGAATTAGAGCAAGAAATCTTGCCTTTCAATGACTTTTATAAGGAGCAAGGTCTGATAGCGACAACAGCCAACCAATGGCACACTATCGCTACAGCGTCAACGATTTACACAACGTAAACACTTTGCTTGATCAAAATTTTCATGCCTCTACTCTACTTTTTTCTGTATATTAGATAAATAATTTGTATAGTTTTTCTATAATTAGGAGTTTAAATGAGAACAAAAAAAGGCATATAATAGAAACATGAAAACGATATCAAAACAATAGAAAGGGAGATTTGAATGAATAAGGTTATCAAAACACTAAAAGAAAACTTTATTTTCTTGCTCATGGTCTTACCAGGAGTTATTTGGTTTGTTTTGTTCTTCTATATACCAGTTTTAGGAAACGTCGTTGCATTTAAGAATTTCAAACTAAGCGGCGAAGGATTCATCCATAGCCTTATGAGCAGTGAATGGGTGGGCTTCAATAACTTCAAGTTCTTGTTTAATTCCAAGGATGCCTATACGATTACACGAAATACCATTCTTTATAATGGCGGTTTCATCATTTTAGGATTGATTTTCTCTGTCGGAATTGCCATTATCTTTAGCGAACTTCGTTCGAAAAAGATGGTGAAGATTTATCAGACAACCATGCTGTTTCCGTATTTCCTTTCTTGGGTTATTATTAGTTTCTTCGTAGATGCTTTCTTGAACCCTGGCAAGGGCTTGCTGAACAATTTACTGCACAATCCGAATATCAACTTTTACACAGTCGTCTCTTTCTGGCCAGCCTTCATCCTTTTCATTGGTATCTGGAAGGGCTTAGGATACAGCAGTATTTTGTACTATGCAAGTATCATGGGAATTGATCCGACTTACTATGAGGCAGCAACGGTCGACGGTGCTACAAAATGGCAGCGTATCCGTCATATCACCTTGCCATCTTTGGCTTCTCTTATCACAGTACTAACCATTCTAGCAGTCGGAAATATCTTCCGCGCGGACTTCGGTTTGTTCTACACTGTTCCGCATGATTCAGGATCGCTCTATAGTGTAACCAACGTTTTGGATACCTATGTCTATCGTGGATTGACCGGTACAGGTGATATCGGGATGGCGTCAGCTGCGGGTCTCTATCAATCAATTGTTGGCTGTATCCTCGTTATCGTCAGCAACCTGATTGTCCGCAGAATTGATAAAGAATCTGCTCTCTTTTAGAAGGAGGAATTTATGAAATCCCCAAAAATTCAAAAAGAGAAAGTCGATAATGTGGGAATTCATTCCTTTAGTAAAAAAGCCGATTTTTTCTTTAACATCTTGATTGCCATCTTCTCGCTTTCCTGTGTTCTGCCTTTCTTCTTTGTCATCATCATCTCGCTGACAGATGAAAGCAGTTTGGTTCATAATGGTTTTGCCTTTTGGCCATCTCAGTTTAGCTGGGCGGGCTATGAATTCTTGCTTAGCCTGAAAGACAAACTCTTGCAGTCACTCTTTGTGACAGTGGTGATTACGGTAGTAGGTACTAGTTTGAATGTCTTTTTCACAACAACTTACGCCTATGCTATCTCACGTCGCAGCTTTAAATTCAAACGCTTCTTTACCTTGTTTGCAATGGCAAGTATGCTATTCCAAGCAGGGATGATCCCTACTTACATCGTTATGACCAACTTGCTTGGTTTAGGAGATACAGTGTGGGCTTTGATTTTGCCGCTACTGCTTAGTCCTTTCAATATCATTCTGATGAGAACCTTCTTCAAGAGAACGATCCCAGAAGCGATTATTGAATCTGCTAAGATTGATGGTGCCAGCGAGACTCGGATTTTCTTCCAAATCTGCTTGCCACTATCTCTTCCAGGTATCGCTACAATCACTCTCTTCACTGCCCTTGCTTATTGGAATGATTGGTTTAACGCCCTACTCTACATTCGCAGTGACAATTTAGTTCCCCTTCAATATTTGCTGATGAAGATTCAGCAAAATATGGACTACTTGTCTAAGAGTGCGGGAGCGAGTGCTCAGCTTGCAGGCTTGACAGGATCTCTCCCTAAAGAGTCTGGTCGTATGGCTATGGTCGTAATTGCAACCTTGCCAATCGCTTGCGTCTATCCATTCTTCCAACGTTACTTTGTTAAGGGATTGACTATCGGAGGCGTCAAAGAATAGCTTGCCCCTTTAGTCTCAGAGTTTTTACTACTAAAAACTCACATCATTAAATTTGTATATAAAAATTAAAAGGAGATTTTCTATGAAAAATTGGAAAAAATATGCCCTAGCTTCTGCTAGCTTCCTAGCTTTCTCAGGACTTCTAGCAGGTTGCGGTAGTCTTACTGGTGACAACCAAAAATCATCAAAAACTGATGATGGTAAGACAGTTATCAAGATGTACCAAATCGGTGACAAACCAGACAATTTGGACAAATTGCTCGAAAATGCTAACAAGATTATCGGCAAAGAAATTGATGCTAAGTTGGATATTGAATACATCGGTTGGGGTGACTACGAACAAAAAATGAACGTTATCACTTCATCAGGTGAAAACTACGACATCGCCTTCGCTCAAAATTATGTCATCAATGCCCAAAAAGGCGCTTATGCTGACTTGACTGAGCTCTACAAAAAAGAAGGTAAAAAACTTTACGATTCTTTAGACCCAGCTTACATCAAAGGAAACACTGTCAACGGTAAAATCTATGCTGTTCCAGTTAATGCCAATGTAACTTCTTCACAAAACTTTGCCTTCAACGGACCACTTCTTGAAAAATATGGTATCAGCGATATTTCAAATATCCATTCTTACCAAGATTTGGAACCAGTTTTGAAAGCTGCTAAAGAAAAAGATCCAAAAGTTGTTCCTTTCGCTATCGGTAAGAACTTTATCCCATCTGACAACTTTGATTATCCTGTAACGAACGGACTTCCTTTCGTTATTGACTTGGAAGGCGATACAACTAAGATTGTAAACCGTTACGAAGTTCCTCGTTTCTTGGATAGCCTCAGAACCATCCATAAGTACTATCAAGCTGGCTATATTCCAAAAGACGTAGCAACTAGCGATACTGCGTATCAATTGTCTGAAGATTCTTGGTTCGTTCGTGAAGAAACAGTAGGACCTGCTGACTATGGTAACAGCTTGCTTTCTCGTGTAGCTAACCGTAAGATCGAAATCAGCCAGCTGACTAAGAACTACAAGAAGAGCCAAACTACTCAAGTAGCGAACTTCGTTATCTCAAACAACTCTAAGAACAAAGAAAAATCAATGGAATTGTTGACTTTGCTTAACACTAATCCTGAATTGCTGAACGGCCTTGTATATGGACCAGAAGGCGAAAACTGGGAAAAAGTTGAAGGTAAAGAAAACCGCGTTCGTACTTTGGAAGGCTACAATGGTAACACCCACATGTCTGGCTGGAACACAGGTAACAACTGGATCCTTTACATCAATGAAAACGTAACAGATCAACAAATCGAAGATTCTAAGAAGATTCTTGCAGAAGCACCAGAATCACCAGCTCTTGGATTTAACTTCAATGTAGACCCAGTTAAAGCAGAAGTATCTAGCATCACTAACACAATGAAAGAATACGATACTGCTATCAACACTGGTACAGTTGATCCTGACGTTGAAATTCCTAAGATGATGGACAAACTGAAATCTGAAGGAGCATACGATAAAGTATTGAAAGAAATGCAAAAACAATACGACGAATTCCTTGCTGCTAAGAAATAAGCAAAATCATAAATCCTCCTCGTCATATTTTGAGGAGGATTTTTCTTCTTTTGACTGAGAGGAATTTTTGGAAACGGTTGAAATGTGTTATAATTTTATAATGTACAGAATGTAAAGAACAGAAAGGAAAAACAATGGGAAGACTAGTTGAGTGGATTTTTCAACGAATTTATATGGCCATGCTTGCGTCCGCTATTTTTTGGGTATTGGCCCTGTGCGGAGGCCTTGTTTTTGGGCTTGCTCCAGCGGGCTGTGTGCTCATGACCCTCTTTCATCAATATGGCTATGACTATAAGAAATATCATTGGAAAGAAGCATGGGCTCTCTTTAAGGAAAATTTCCTTGCTACAAATAAAGTTTTCTTGACCTTGTTTGCAGTGCAGGCTCTTTTGTCTTATGGAATTTATCTCCTCATCCAGCTTCCTCACCAAACGATCCTTTATCTCTTGTTGACGATTGCAAATTTGCTCTTTTTGCTTTTGGCGCCAGCAGTGTATGCAGTCTATTTGAAATTGCAGGTTTTTTTTGATTTTTCTTATAAAAATAGCTTAAAATTATCTCTGATTGGTGTTTTTCTCAATATTTCAGCCATGCTGAAACTTTTATTGGGGACAATCTTGCTATTGATTGCCAGCTACTTTATGCCGGCTCTACTCTTCTTTGTTTTTATTGGGCTTTGGCACTTTTTTATCAGTGATGTCCTAGACCCGATTTACCAAACCATTCAGTCTAAGTTGAAAACAGAAAAATCATGAAGAAATTTTGGCTCCATTCTTTACTAAAAGTCTATGCTGTCATTATGGTGGCGATTGTGGGATGCTTGGGTATCATCCTGTCCTATTCCGGTTGGCAGAGCCGCTATAATGAAACCAAGCAGATTGCACAGCGAGCAGCTACTCGATTGGCTGACGAAGTGGATTATTATAACCGTCGGGCTAATCAGCTAGCTCAAAGTTTGGTCGAAAATCGAGCAAAGTTGGACGGGATTTATAACTACTTTATCATGAGTCCCTCTGAGTATGCGAGTTGGCGCTTATCTGCGGATGTACCGACTTATGTTCAGGTATCCCTTCATAAAAATATCAATGATATTTATATTGAAAATGAATTTATCATGGGCATTGATATTGCCTTAAATGATTACAAAACCGTTTTTGTTTCTACAAGGCAAGCCCGCGGCGGCATGCAGCTTCCAGCTGAAGAATTCAGGCCTGCACGAGAAGCCTTTCCCATTGCGATTTATGATAAGACAGTCGATCAAGTCATTGGAACGATTTACATTCGGATTGATGAGGAGGTCTTCAACAAGGTTGTCGATAATACGCGGGGCGATGTTCCACTCGCTCTCAGCGTTATTTCGCCTTATAAAAAAGAAATCCTGCATTTTGGCGATACAAAAGGAATTGGCCAAGACGACTGGATCAAAAAAGAAACCATTTACAATTATACTATCCAGACGGCCGTGCCTGCGCATTACGTGATAGAGAAGACGGTTTTCAGCACTGGTTTGATTATTTTTTCTGGTCTGGTTTTGGTTGGAGTTTTATATGCCGCTTTGCAGAGGATCTTTCTCAATTACCAGAGACAGGTCGTTGATATTGTGGATACGCTTCATCTCATCACGGATGGTGAAAATCAGAAGCGCATTGCGACAGAGACCAAGGAGCAGGAGTTGCTTCTGATTGCGACAACGACCAATACCATGTTGGACAGTCTGGACAAGAGTATTCGGGATATTTATCGTTTGGAGATTAGCCAAAAAGATGCTAATATGAGGGCCTTGCAGGCGCAAATCAATCCTCATTTTATGTACAATACCTTGGAATTCATCAGGATGTATGCAGTCATGCAGCGGCAGGAAGAGTTGGCAGATATTATCTATGAATTTAGCAGTCTGCTGAGAAATAATATCTCAGATGAATCCAGAAGCAGTTTGAAAAATGAATTGGAATTTTGTCGGAAATATAGCTATCTTTGCATGGTTCGGCACCCCAAATCAGTGGCCTATGGCTTCAAAATTGAAGAAGGCTTGGAAGAAATGATGATTCCCAAGTTTAGTATTCAGCCGCTGATTGAAAATTACTTTGCCCATGGCATCGACTACCGCAGGCAGGATAATGTCATCAGTGTCAAGGCTCAAAAGATAGACGGCGCTGTAAGGTTGATGATCCAAGACAATGGTCGAGGCATCCCAGCTGACCGTTTGGCCGAAATCCAAGACATTCTGACCAGCCGAGAGCTAATGGATGCCCAGAATCGAGAACAGCAAAGATCCATTGGTATTCGGAATATTCATGAACGCTTCCTGCTCTTTTTTGGCGACCGTTACAGTATCCGACTGAAATCGCAACAGGACCAAGGAGTGACCTATATTATAGAAATTAAGGATGAATAGAAAAAAGATGTACAGAGTATTATTAGTCGATGATGAATACATGATCACAGAAGGCTTGAAGGTGCTGATTCCTTTTGAAAAGTGGAATATGCAGGTTGTTTCTACAGCTAATGATGCAGAAACGGCCCTCGCCTATATTAAGGACAATCCTGTGGATTTGGTCATTACCGATGTCAATATGCCTGGGATGAATGGCTTGCAGATGATTGAGCAGATGAAGAATTCTCTGCCTAATGCAGCTTTTATCATTCTTTCAGGCTATCAAGAATTTGAATATGTCAAAACCGCCCTCAATTTGCAGGTGGCAGATTATCTGGTGAAGCCGGTCGATAAGGTCGAACTGGCAGCAATCTTAGAAAAATTGGAAAGGGAATTTGACCGTTCTTCCAATAATCAACTAGAGCTGATTTTTAAAGAAGAGACAAGCGAAGATGAAATAGCTACTTATCTCAAATCCTTCGATAGTGTCTGGTTGGGAGCAGCTGCTCAAGAAAAAGGCCTAGTTTCGCTTCCTTATAGTATTTTGGGACAGACAGGCTATTTGTTTTTATCCTCGCAAAAGGAAGAAGCGCTCTATCTGGAAGAATTCACAGCTCCTTATAAACAAGTCCTGCAGGCTTTCAAGCTAAATCTAGAAAAAAGTCTTTTTTATGGAACAG
Source organism: Streptococcus cristatus AS 1.3089 (assembly GCF_000385925.1). NCBI lineage: Bacteria > Bacillati > Bacillota > Bacilli > Lactobacillales > Streptococcaceae > Streptococcus > Streptococcus cristatus. The sequence goes on along the minus strand of NC_021175.1, from coordinate 1,881,708 downwards.
TTAGCTTGCAAGAAACTAATCCGCTCTTTAGCTACTATGAGCCCATTTATCGCGTGATTATACAAGGAAATATTGGTCAGATTTTGGACGAATTGGACTTGCTCAAGGATGTCGTGCTGCAAAATACGCCTGAAGTTTCAATTACCAAACAGTTGTTCATTCAGTTTATCATGGATGTTTACCATCTGTTTCAACATTTAAAATCAGATGATATGACAACCATTATCAAAAAAATTGAAAGCACAAACACCTTTGCAGACTTGCTGGCTTATATGAAAGATCAGCTCTCAGATTTGTTCGCCCAGTATCGAATGAATGAGAATGTTGCTAATGTCTTGGAGGTGATTGGTCGTGATTATCAAAAAGACTTATCCCTAAAAGATATCAGCAAGGAACTCTACATCAATCCAGTTTATTTGGGGCAGCTAATCAAGCGGGAGACCAACTCCACTTTTGCAGAGTTGCTAAATAAGCAGCGCATCAAGGCTGCCCAGCAGCTCTTACTTGCCAAAAATGACAGTATAGAAGACGTTTGTTATGCAGTTGGATATAGCAATGTTGGTTATTTCTACAAAGTCTTTCGGAAGCTGTGTGGCAAGTCGCCTAAGGCCTATCGGAAGCAAGTTGAGTGATGAAATCGCTGAAGTGAGTGAACCTTTATTTCTTTTCTATATTAATGCTAAAAAAAGTAGAAAAAAAGATATAGAAGAGTCAGTGTGAGGGCCTGCTATTCGTGATATAATCAAGCAGAAAGAACTTACAATATGGTAAAGGAGTTAGGAGAAGCTTATGGTTGAATTAAATCTAAAAATATTTATAAGAAGTATCCAAACAGTGAGCACTATTCTGTTGAAGACTTTAATTTGGACATCAAGGACAAGGAGTTTATCGTTTTCGTTGGTCCGTCAGGATGTGGGAAATCGACAACGCTGCGTATGATTGCGGGTCTTGAGGATATCACAGAAGGAACAGCTTCGATTGATGGTAAAGTGGTCAATGACGTGGCACCGAAAGATCGTGATATTGCTATGGTCTTCCAGAACTATGCCCTCTATCCGCACATGACGGTCTATGACAACATGGCTTTCGGACTGAAACTGCGCAAGTACAGCAAGGAAGATATCGACAAACGGGTGCAAGAAGCAGCTGAAATCCTTGGTTTGAAAGAATTCTTGGATCGCAAGCCGGCGGACTTGTCAGGTGGTCAACGTCAGCGTGTTGCCATGGGTCGTGCTATCGTACGTGATGCAAAGGTTTTCCTAATGGACGAGCCTCTGTCTAACTTGGATGCTAAGTTGCGTGTGTCCATGCGTGCTGAGATTGCCAAAATCCACCGCCGTATCGGAGCAACAACCATTTACGTTACCCACGACCAGACAGAAGCGATGACGCTTGCAGACCGCATTGTTATCATGTCAGCAACCAAGAACCCTGCTGGAACTGGAACGATTGGTCGAGTAGAGCAAATCGGTAGCCCACAAGAAGTCTACAACCACCCAGTTAATAAATTTGTGGCAGGCTTCATCGGTAGCCCAGCGATGAACTTTATCACTGTGACACTTGAGGGAAATCAAATTGTTGCCAATGGCTTGCGTTTGACGGTTCCAGAAGGAACACTGAAGGTGCTGCGTGAGAAGGAACACTGAAGGTGCTGCGTGAGAAGGGCTATGACGGTAAGAAATTGATCTTCGGTATTCGTCCAGAAGATATCAATACAGAAGCTGCTTTCTTGGAGACCTTCCCAGATTCTGTGGTTCATGCGACCATTTCTGTCTCTGAGCTTTTGGGTTCTGAGTCTCACCTTTACTGTCAAGTTGGCGACAGCGAGTTCATCGCACGTGTAGATGCTCGTGACCACTTGGAGACAGGTGTTGGAATTGACCTTGGCTTCGACTTGAACAAGGCGCATTTCTTTGATTTCGAAACAGAGAAAACAGTTTATTGATCAGTAAAGATGATGAAACGTAGACAATTTGTCTGCGTTTTTTAAATGAACTTTTAGTTTTCGCAATCACAAATGTCTTTAATCAGTGGAGAAATTTGAATAGACTGTTGCTTTCTTTTGGCAGAAGGTCTTTATATAATGAGGTGTAAAGATAAATCGAGAGGTAAATAAAATATGATTCAATTTCCAAAAGGTTTCGTCTGGGGATCTTCTACATCGGGTCCGCAAACGGAGGGGCGGATTTCAGGAGATGGAAAGGGAGATAACCTTTGGGACTATTGGTTTAGCCAAGAACCCCATCGTTTCTATAACGAAATTGGCCCTGCCAAGGCATCCACTTTTTATGAAAATTGGGAGCAAGACATCGACCTTTTAGTCGAAACAGGCCACACGGCCTTTCGGACTTCTATTCAATGGTCACGGATTTTTCCAGATGGTCGTGGACCAGTTAATCAAGTGGGAGTTGACTTCTATCGCAAGGTTTTTGAAAGAATCAAGTCCAAGGGTATTCGCTTGATTGTCAATCTTTATCATTTTGACCTGCCCTTTGCCTTGCAGGAAGCACAGGAAGGCTGGGAAAGCTTGGATACAGTTGATGCCTATGTAGACTATGCTCGTTTCTGCTTTGAAAGCTACGGTGACTTGGTGGACCAATGGGTGACCTTTAACGAGCCTATCGTACCGGTTGAGTTTGGCTATTTCTATGATGGGCATTATCCTAATAAAGTGGACGCTCAGGCTGCGGTCAAGGTCGCTTATCATACCCAGCTAGCTAGCTCTTTAGCAGTGAAAGCCTGCCATGAGGTTGGAGCAGACTACAAAATCGGCATTATCCTAAACCTGACACCAGCTTATCCACGCAGCCAGCATCCGGCGGACTTGAAGGCAGCTCGTATTGCTGAGCTCTTCCAAGCCAAGTCTTTCTTGGATCCATCTGTTTTGGGCTATTATCCAGCAGAGCTGGTCGATCTTTTGCGCGAGCACGATCTTTTGCCGACTACGACTGAGGAGCAGTTGCAGACTATTCGGGAAAATACAGTAGACTTTTTGGGTGTCAATTATTATCAGCCTCTACGGGTTGCGGCGCCTAAGTATTTGAAGCATCCAGAGTCGCCGCTTCTGCCAGATCATTTCTATGAGCCTTATGTCATGCTTGGTCGCAAGATTAACCCCCACCGTGGCTGGGAAATCTATGAGCAAGGAATTTACGATATTGCACAAAATATCAAGGAAAACTATGGCAATATTGAATGGATCCTGACGGAAAATGGCATGGGAGTCGAGGGTGAAGAGAAATTCCGTGAAAATGGCATGATCCAAGACGATTATCGAATTGACTTTGTTAAAGGCCATCTGCGCCAGCTCCATCGTGCCATTCAGGACGGGGCCAACTGTACAGGTTACCTCATGTGGACCTTTATCGATTGTTGGTCTTGGCTCAATAGCTATAAGAACCGCTATGGCTTGATTGAGCTCAATCTGGAAACCCAAGAACGAACTATCAAAAAATCAGGACACTGGTTCAAAGAATTAAGCCAAAACAATGGCTTTGAATAAGCTTGTCTACCAATTCAGCCTATATAATAGGGCAGTTTCCTAACTAATCTTTTAATTAAGTTTAGGGCATCCCGCTCGAATAGTGAGAGTGGGACAGAAATCGGTAATTCGTTAGAATTCGATTTCGTCGTCTCACCTCCGCACAGTTGAGTAGGGCTGTAAAAGCTGATGAAATCAGCCTAGTAGAGCTCACTCAACCACTGCGTCTTGCTCGACAATCCAAAGACAATTGAGAGGCTAGGACTTTTGTCCCAGCCTCTATTATTTTTTATCTTGTGAGTAGATCTAGTTTCCAAAAGCTGTCTTCTAAAATGAAACTGGGAGGATGTCTTTCTCCGCATTTTGAATCAGGAAGGAAGAAGTAGCCAGAGACTTGCTGTATCAAATACCTATTCTTAGATTTCTAGCTTGCTCTATGAGTTTCCTTTGTTTTGAAAAAAGCGTGAAAAAATGCTATAATGACTAAGATGTGCAAACTTTGTTTGCAAAACTGTAATTCGACTTGGTTTGCCAAGGACCGTTAGTAATAAAATCAAGGAATCTTTGATACATGAGATTCTAAAATCGAATAGGAGTAAAAATGAGTAAAAGCACTATTAAGCTGATTACTTTGGGCGGCGTGCGCGAGAATGGGAAAAACCTCTACGTCGCCGAAGTGGATGATTCCATTTTTGTATTGGATGCTGGGCTCAAATACCCAGAAAATGAGCAGCTGGGAGTAGATGTAGTCATTCCCAACATGGATTATTTGTTTGAAAATAAAGACCGAATTGCAGGTGTCTTTCTGACCCACGGTCATGCGGATGCCATCGGTGCGCTGCCTTATCTTTTGACAGAAGCCAAGGTACCGGTTTTTGGTTCGGAGTTGACGATTGAGCTAGCCAAGCTCTTTGTAAAAAACAATGACGCCGTGAAGAAGTTCAATGATTTTCATGTTATCGATGAAAATACCGAGATTGAGTTTGGCGAAACGGTTGTCTCTTTCTTCCGGACGACCCACTCGATTCCAGAGAGTCTGGGAATCGTTGTCAAGACGCGTGAAGGCAATATTGTTTATACAGGAGATTTCAAGTTTGACCAATCTGCCAGCGAATCTTATGCAACAGATTTCGGCCGTTTGGCTGAGATCGGTCGTGAGGGCGTTTTAGCTCTCTTAAGTGATTCAGCCAACGCTGATAGCACTGTGCAAGTGGCTAGTGAGAGCGAGGTTGGTCGTGAGATTACAGACACGATTTCGGATTGGGATGGGCGTGTCATCGTAGCAGCGGTTGCCAGCAACCTGTCTCGGATCCAACAGGTCTTTGAAGCTGCGGCAGAAACAGGTCGTCGCGTCGTTTTGACAGGCTTTGATATTGAAAATATCGTCCGTACAGCTATCCGCCTCAAAAAATTATCCTTGGCGGATGAACGTCTTTTGATCAAGCCTAAGGAAATGTCTAAGTTTGAGGACCATGAGCTGATTATCTTGGAGACGGGTCGGATGGGTGAGCCTATTAATGGCCTGCGCAAGATGTCCATTGGTCGTCACCGTTATGTAGAAATCAAAGACGGAGACTTGGTTTATATCGTTACAACGCCATCTATTGCCAAGGAAGCAGTTGTGGCGCGTGTGGAAAACATGATTTACCAAGCTGGTGGCGTGGTCAAGCTGATTACCCAAAACTTGCGTGTATCTGGTCATGCCAATGCGCGTGACTTGCAACTTATGCTCAACTTACTGCAACCCAAGTACCTCTTCCCGATTCAGGGAGAGTACCGCGGACTAGACGCCCATGCCAAGGCAGCTATGGAAGTCGGGATTTTACCAGAAAACATCTTGATACCTAAGCGTGGTAGCATCATGGCCTACGAAAATGGCGACTTTGTGCCAGCTGGAGCAGTGTCAGCAGGCGATGTCATGATTGATGGAAATGCCATCGGTGATGTGGGCAATATCGTCCTGCGTGACCGCAAGGTTCTGTCTGAAGACGGCATCTTCATCGTGGCCCTTACGGTCAACCGTAAGGAGAAGAAAATCATTTCCAAAGCCAAGGTTCATACTCGGGGATTTGTCTATGTCAAGAAGAGTCGTGACATCCTGCGGGAGAGTACTGACCTGATCAATAAGACAGTGGAAGACTATCTGGCTCAGGAAAGCTTTGACTGGGGCGAGCTCAAGGGAGCGGTTCGTGATAGTTTGGCTAAGTTCCTCTTTGAGCAGACCAGGCGCCGACCGGCTATTCTTCCGGTTGTCATGGAAGTTCGCTAGAGTCACTCGAGGGAGCAACTTTCCCAGTATTTTGCAGAGAGAAAGTCGAATATCGGCTTTTTCTTATCTTTTGGCGGTCGCAGAACAGGCTTTGCTTTCGGAGTGTGGCTGGTTGTGATGCCTAGTCAAGAACAGTAGTTTTTATAAGAGGAGAAAAAAGATGGCAGTGATGCAGATCGAATATTATTCAGAAGCCTTGGAAATGGAGTGGGGAGTCAATGTTCTCTATCCAGATGCGTCGCGCGTGGACAAGCCAGATGATAAGGATATTCCTGTTTTGTATCTGCTTCATGGTATGAACGGTAATCACAATAGCTGGCTCAAGCGTTCAAATATTGAACGTCTGGTTCGCTCGACTAACCTGATTGTTGTCATGCCGAATACCAGCAATGGCTGGTACACCGATACTCAATACGGTTTTAACTATTATGAAGCCATCGCTGAAGAGCTGCCACGGCTCCTCAAGCGCTTTTTCCCCAATATGTCTGACAAGCGAGAGAAGAATTTTATCGCTGGTCTTTCCATGGGCGGATACGGAGCCTTTAAGTTGGCTCTCAAGTCTAACCGTTTTTCATACGCGGCTAGTCTTTCAGGGGCTTTGAGTTTTCTTGATAGTCATCCAGATGATGTTGAAATAGCAACACCAGCCTATTGGCGAGGAGTTTTTGGAGACTTTAAAGATTGGACCAGCAGTCCTCATTCGCTGGAGAGCATAGCCAAGCAATCTGATAAAAAGACCAAGCTTTGGGCATGGTGCGGTGAAGAGGATTTTCTCTACAAGGCAAATCAGGAGGCTGTTAAAAATCTGCGAGAATTAGGCTTGGATATTACTTACAGCCATAGCCCAGGTACGCATGAGTGGTATTATTGGGAAAAGCAGATGGAGCAGGTCTTAGCTTGGCTGCCAATTGACTTTGTCCTCGAAGAAAGACTGTCTTAAAAAATCATGCGATTCAGCGGATTCTGGGTCGAGAATGTGATATAATAATAACGTTTGAATACGAAAGCAGGGGCAAGATATTCCTGCTATTCCCAAATAGGAGATCGAAAATTGACAAAAGATATTCGAGTGCGTTATGCACCAAGTCCAACAGGACTATTACACATCGGAAATGCGCGGACGGCGCTCTTTAACTACCTCTATGCTCGTCATCATGGCGGAACTTTTATCATCCGTATTGAAGATACTGACCGCAAGCGCCATGTCGAAGATGGTGAGCGTTCACAGCTTGAAAACCTTCGTTGGTTGGGCATGGACTGGGATGAAAGCCCTGAAACACATGAAAACTACCGCCAATCAGAGCGTTTGGAATTGTATCAAAAATACATTGACCAATTGCTAGCAGAAGGAAAAGCCTACAAATCTTACGTTACAGAAGAAGAATTGGCTGCTGAGCGCGAACGTCAAGAAGCAGCAGGTGAAACACCACGCTACATCAATGAATATCTCGGTATGAGCGAAGAAGAAAAAGCAGCTTACATCGCAGAACGTGAAGCAGCAGGCATCATTCCAACGGTTCGTCTGGCTGTCAATGAAGCTGGTATCTACAAGTGGACGGACATGGTCAAGGGCGACATTGAGTTTGAAGGTGGCAATATTGGTGGTGACTGGGTTATCCAAAAGAAAGACGGCTATCCGACTTACAACTTTGCCGTTGTGATCGATGACCACGATATGCAAATCTCTCACGTTATCCGAGGAGACGACCACATTGCCAACACACCTAAGCAGCTCATGGTTTATGAAGCACTTGGTTGGGAAGCACCAGAGTTTGGTCACATGACCTTGATTATCAACTCTGAAACTGGTAAAAAGTTGTCAAAACGCGATACCAATACCCTCCAGTTCATCGAGGATTACCGCAAGAAAGGCTACCTACCAGAAGCAGTCTTTAACTTCATCGCTCTTCTCGGTTGGAATCCTGGTGGTGAGCATGAAATCTTCTCTCGTCAAGAATTGATTGAGCTCTTTGATGAAAACCGCCTCAGCAAGTCTCCAGCTGCCTTTGACCAGAAAAAGATGGACTGGATGAGCAATGAATATATCAAGAATGCAGATTTTGAGACAATCTTTGAAATGGCAAAACCATTCTTGGAAGAAGCAGGACGCTTGACAGACAAGGCTGAGAAATTGGTTGAACTCTACAAACCACAAATGAAGTCAGTGGATGAAATCGTTCCATTGACAGACCTTTTCTTCTCGGATTTCCCAGAGTTGACGGAAGCTGAGAAAGAAGTGATGGCTGGTGAAACTGTTCCTGTGGTGTTGGAAGCCTTCAAAGCAAAACTGGAAGCGATGACAGATGAGGAATTTGTGACAGAAAACATCTTCCCACAAATCAAAGCCGTCCAAAAAGAAACAGGTATCAAGGGCAAGAACCTCTTCATGCCAATCCGTATCGCTGTATCAGGTGAAATGCATGGGCCAGAGTTGCCAGATACCATTTACCTATTAGGACGCGAAAAATCTATCCAGCATATCGACAATATGTTGAAAAAAATTCAATAAGATGAGAGTGGGACAGAAATCGGTAATTCGTTAGAATTCGATTTCGTCGTCCCACCTCCGCACAGTTGAGTAGGGCTGTAAAAGCTGATGAAATCAGTCTAGTAGAGCCCACTCAACCACTGCGTCTTGCTCGACAATCCAAAGATAATTGAGAGGCTAGGACTTTTGTCCCAGCCTTTTGCTTTCTAAAAAATTATATTTATGTTACAATAATGTTACAAGAATAAGAAAATATTGCGAGGTGCTAAAGATGAAAAAATGGTTGATTATCTTGACTGGAACTCTGGTAGCATCGTCTGTGTTAGTGGCTTGCGGTCAAAAGAAAGACCAGCCGACTTCGCCTTCTAGCAGTTCCAAAGTTAGCTCGACTAGCTCAGCTTCTTCCAAAAAGTCTGAGACGAGCAAAAGTTCGACAGAGCTTTCTACTGAAACAAGTAGTTCGGACACTTCTATCTCTAGCAGTCAGGAGCCTTCGGAGCCAGCAACTAAGGAGTCTTCTGCTAAGCCAGAAAGCAAGGGGGAAAAAGAGTCTGCCACAGCCTCTAGTTTAGACATGCAGGCCATTGCTTCTGGGGACTTTTCTAGCATGGCTGGTACTTGGAAGGATGCCAATGGCGTCACTTATACATTTGATGCCAAGGGACTTGTATCAGATGTTGCCAAGTTAGAGCTGGTTTACGCTGGTCTGGATGAAAATGGAATTTATCGTACTAGCATTCGTTGGCATAATCTTACAGGTGCTGCCTTGTCTATTATTCCCGCTGGGAAAAAGTTGCCAGCAAAAGAGACTGTTAGCGGGCAGGATCCGACTGATAGCAGTCAAGACCGCTTCATCATTGCCCAAGGCATCTCAGAGCGCCCAGACGTTTTTTACCGTGTAAAATGAGAGTGGGACAGAAATCGGTCATTCGTTAGAATTCGATTTCGTCGTCCCACCTCCGCACAGTTGAGTAGGGCTATAAAAGCTGATGAAATCAGCCTAGTAGAGCCCACTCAACCACTGCGTCTTGCTCGACAATCCAAAGACAATTGAGAGGCTAGGACTTTTGTCCCGGACTCTTTTTTGGAGCTGTGTGACTCATCATTTCTGGATTTTTCCGTATATGTGACCAGTACTTGCTTCAAGTTCGATTTTTAGGTGAACTTTTTCTAAAAAGAGGGCTCGTATTGCACCCCTAGCCCTTATTGGCTTTTTGGGAAAATATGGTATAATAGAGTTAATTTTGGTGGATGGAGTTGAGTTTTGAGAAAAAACTATCGCGTCAAGAGCGAAAAAGATTTCAAGGCGATTTTTAAAGCTGGGCAGAATTTTGCCAATCGAAAGTTTGTCGTTTATAAATTAGAAAAAGATCAGCGCCATTTTCGAGTGGGGATTTCGGTCAGTAAAAAGCTGGGCAATGCAGTTGTCCGCAATAGTATCAAAAGAAAGATTCGTCATGTCTTGATTCAGCATCGGGCAGACTTGACCAAGGATGACTTTGTTGTTATTGCCCGCAAGGGAGTTGAAACTTTGGACTACCACCAAGTGGAACAAAATTTATTGCATGTCTTGAAAATTGCAAGAATTTATCAGGAAGGATTTATTTGTGAAAAAGAAGAGTAAAATAGGATTTCTTTTAGTGGCTTCGCTGCTCATTCTGACGGCTTGTGGCACCAGCGAAGTGACCGCTAATTCAAGTGATTTTTGGGAGAAATTAGTTTATTTCTTTGCGGAGATGATTCAATTCTTGTCCTTTAATGGAAGTACAGGAATCGGGATTATTCTTTTTACCTTGATTATTCGGACAGTCTTGTTGCCAGTCTTCCAGTTTCAGACGACCTCGTCTAGAAAGATGCAGGAAGTTCAGCCTCAGATCAAGAAGCTTCAGGAAAAATATCCAGGCAAGGATATGGATAGTAAGACCGCTTTAGCAGAGGAAACCAGCAAGCTTTATAAAGAAATGGGAGTCAATCCCTATGCCGCTTTTCTTCCGTTATTTATCCAAATGCCAGTGCTTTTGGCACTTTTCCAAGCTCTGACACGGGTTGAATTTTTGAAAACGGGTCACTTCCTCTGGCTCAATCTAGGTGCGACGGATCCGACCTTCATCCTACCTATTCTCGCTGCTCTCTTTACTTTCTTTAGCACTTGGCTATCCAATAAAGCCTTGCCAGAAAAGAATGGTGGGACGGCAGTGATGACCTACCTGATGCCGGTATTAATTTTCTTCTTTGCGGTGTATGCAGCCAGCGGGGTTGCTCTTTACTGGACAGTCTCCAACGCCTATCAAGTTGGTCAGACCTTGCTTTTAAGTAATCCTTTTAAGATTATTGCTGAACGGGAAGCAAAGGCAAAGGCAGAGCGCCAATTGGAAATGAAGAAAAAACGTGCCCTTCAAAAAGCACAGAAAAAGAAAAAGTAAAAAGGAGGACTCTTGCAGATGGTTATTTTTACAGGAGCAAGTGTTGAAGAAGCGATTCAAAATGGACTAAAAACGCTGGATATTCCACGAATGAGAGCACATATTACCGTTGTTTCGCGTGAAAAGAAAGGTTTTCTCGGTTTGTTTGGCAAGAAGCCTGCCCAGGTAGATGTGGAGCCGATTGCTGAAGCGACAGTGACCAAGGCTAATCAGCAGGCAATTAAAGGAGTGCCTGAGGAAATCAATGCGCAAAATGAGCCTGTACAGAGCGTTAGTGAAGCAACGGTTGACTTGGGACGTGTGGTTGCAGCCATCAAAAAAGTCGAAAATGAAGGCGAAGCTATTTCAGAAGAGGTCAAGGCTGAAATTCTCAAAAACGATAAGCATGCGACTACGATTTTGGAAGAAACGGGCACAATTGATGTTTTAAAGGCCGATCAAGCTAGTGATGAAGCGGTGGATACGGAAGAAACTGACGAAATCAGCTCTTTAGAAGAAACAGGGCCTAGTCAGGAAGAAGCAAGTGCGGATGTAGCAGAGTCATCCTTCTTTGACTTGGGTATTCAGGTTGAGGATAATTGTGATATTGAGGAAGTTGTCGCAAGTGTGACCGCGTATGTGCAGAAGATTGTGGATGAAATGGATGTTGAAGCGACTCTTTCCAGCAGCCATAATCGTCGGACAATCAATATGCAAATTGATACCAATGAGCCAGGGCGCGTGATTGGTTACCACGGTAAAGTCTTGAAAGCCTTGCAGCTCTTGGCTCAAAACTATCTTTACAATCAATATTCCAAGAGCTTCTACATTTCTATCAATGTAAATGACTATGTGGAGCATCGGGCGGAAGTCTTGCAAAGCTATGCGCAAAAATTGGCTCAGCGTGCCCTAGAAGACCGTCGCAGTCAGCATACGGATCCTATGTCTAATAGTGAACGTAAAATCATCCATCGGATTATCTCAAGAATTGATGGTGTGACAAGCTATTCAGAAGGCGATGAGCCTAACCGCTACGTTGTTGTAGATGTTGATTCGGAATAAATCTTAACCAGCCTCTCAGCTGGTTTTTAAATATAGAAAGGAGAAATTCTATGTCACTTTTTCCAGCTATTGAGTCATTTTTGGCTGTTCAAGGCAGCAAATACATTGCGCCAGACAAGGCAGGGGATCTGCGAGAGATAATGTTGGATTGGAAAGCTAGAGGTCAGGCTGCTCGGCAGGAGTTTGCAGACTTGGTCCGAGACTTTCAGGCTCTTTATCCCAAGCTGAGTCTGGAGCGAACCAGCAATTGGATGAATCAGGGTCAGATCTTACGCCCACATTTTTGGAATTATCTAAGAGGCTATGGGGACATCACAGAGCCTATGTTTGCCCTGCGTTTGTATGGGACTGCAGAAGATTTTGGGATCTCGCTAGAGGTGAGCTTCATGGAGCGCAAGAAAGACGAGCACAGCCTTAGCAAGCAAAATCGGGTGTTGAATCTACCCATTCAACCGCCAGCTTACTATTTTGCCCAGATAGATGGTGTGAGTCAACGCTTCGACGCTACGGAGGAAAATAGGCAGCATCTAAGCCAGCAGGTGGCTACAGGATTAGTCCGCAAGGTTTTGGTTAAATATGATGTCAATCTTTCCGAGGCTACGAGCAAGCAGCAAGTTTTATCGGAGCTTGAGCAGGCTATGACAGCCTTGATTCCCTTCTATGAAGCGACACGATTTGAATGATTTCGCTTCCAAAAAGAAACAATTAGTCCAATACTATTGACAAACAGGAGAGAATCCGATAGAATAGTAAAGTATGTTTAGTAACTGATCACTTTATAGCCGGCTAAACGAATACAAAATCTATGAGGAGGTATTCATCGTGAAACGTACTTATCAACCAAGTAAACTTCGTCGTGCGCGCAAACACGGATTCCGTAACCGTATGTCAACTAAAAACGGTCGTCGCGTATTGGCAGCTCGTCGTCGTAAAGGACGCAAAGTTTTGGCTGCATAATCCAAACGATTACCATAAAGAAACCAGTGGAGACTCGAGACCGCTGGTTTTTCTATTGTACTTGATAGAATAGGCTTCTATGGTTTAAGGGTGGCTAGTATTGCTATGAAGGAGTCCATGCAGAATAGGAACTTTACATGAAATGGAAGGTAAACGGGCTAGTCTAGGTGGTTTCTAGGTGTATCTTATCTAGTTTGAATAAAAGAAAAGAAGAGTGGGACAGAAATCGGTAATTCGTTAGAATTCGATTTCGTCATCCCACCTCCGCACAGTTGAGTAGGGCTGTAAAAGCTGATGAAATCAGCGTAGTAGAGCCCACTCAACCACTGCGTCTGCTCGACAATCCAAAGACAATTGAGAGGCTAGGACTTTTGTCCCAGCCTTCTTTTTGATAATTATATTGGCATATAAGTATGCTCTCTATCAAGCAGCTAAGAGCAGAGGATAGAGATAGCAAAGCAGCGTGAAACTAATAAGGGCGTAGAAGATACCGATTCGGATCGCTTGGATGGGCTTGTAGAAGCGAATCAGGGTCAGAATACACCAGACCAGTAGAACGAGGATAAACCAAGCGGAGATCAGGCGCAATGGTGTTGGACCGTAGAGATAGATGTAGATGCCAAAGAGTTTCCAGCCGGCAAGCAAGGCCAATAAAAAGGCGAAAATAAAGAGGACAGTGCTGGCTAGACGAGTACCTTTCTGGTCCCAGAGAGGTTTTTGGGCCAGCAAATAAAAGGCGGCTAGTACAGCGAAATTTAGAAGTGATACACGAACAAGCTGCCAGAAACCAGCAACAGCAACAGTTGAGGCATTTTGTGGAGAAATGGTTTGGAGGCTAGTGCCAGCACTAAGGAGTTCGCTTAATTCTCCTAAACCAACGAGGAAAAAGAGAGCGTAGGTCAGGCAGAGGCTGCCGATGATGATATAGGCTGTAAAAGCAGGAAACATTCGCAGTGGCTGAATTTTATTTTGGAAGCTTTGATAGGTAACTTTGATATCTTTTTGATTCAGTAAGCTGCCAATAATCAGACTGTAGAGATAGAGGCCAATAGGTAGGGCCAAGAAGAGGCGAAGAGCGATGGCGTCTGTATCAAGATTTGAAAAGATCAAGTCAAAGAAAAGATGCAAGGCATCAGCTGTATCACTAAAGAAAAGAGCAAATCTATCAGAGACTTGGCTGAGTTGTGACCAAACGAAGAAGACAAGCATACCAGCAATAAGAAGGCTGCTTGCGATCATCGTACTTTGGAGAGCTTTTTTCGAAGAATCGCCGTCTTCAGTGGTTGCATCTGAAGCCTTATCACTCAGAGCAAAGACTTGAAGACCAGCGAAAAAGTTTCTAAAAGGTAGAATCACAAAGGCCTGAATGCTATCGTACCAAACCATGATTCCCAAGCGGCCTTGATTGAGCCACCCCGTCCGTGACAGGATATAAAAAGAAAAGGAGATGTGGAGAGCCAAAGTCTGAAAAATTTCTAATTGTGGGTGAAAGCCCCAGATACTGAGTGCCAGTGCCTGAGTCAGGCTGAGAATCAGGAAAAGCTTGGACTCGAGCCCAATAGAAGCATCTTTTTCAATTTGAGGCAAGCTTTTCGGCGTTTTTCTTACTAACCACTCGGTCAGGCTAATCAAACCAATCGCAATAGGAAAAAAGTAAATGCTTTTGTTGCCGTCAATGGCAACTGTATAAAAGTAGGCCAAGAAATAGAGAATGAGAGAGCTGATTCTAAAATTCTTCAGTTCCTGTATGTTTAAAGCTGAGAAGATGCTTTTTCGCTCTTCGCCTTTTTCAAAAGGAAGGTAGGGTTGCCCCGTCCTTTGTTCTTGTAATGGTGTTTCCATGATTATTCCTCCTCAGTTTCATCTGTGATATATTCAAGAATATCGCCGGGCTGGCAGTCCAATTCCCGACAAAGGGCATTAAGTGTTGAAAAGCGTATTGCCTTGGCTCGGTTATTTTTCAAGATGGACAAGTTGGCAGGGGTGAGGTCAATCAATTCTGCTAAGCGTCCAGCACTAATCCGTTTTTGAGCCATGACAAGGTCTAAATTTATCTGAATCATAGTCCCTCCTAAATCGTGTAGTCTACTTCTTCTTGCAGCTCAATGGCCTTGCCAAAAGCATTGCGGATAACCCGAATAATCAAGGTTAAAATGCAGCAAGAAACGGCTACGAGGAGCATGGGCATATAGACTGTCAAGCCCATAAAGAAAGAAATGAGGGCGACCATTCCAACTTCCCAGCCCAGATAGCGCATATACTGTACATTCTGTCTGATAAAGACCTGATTTTTCCCGATACGGCTAAGGAGCCGATAGAGATGCACGATACAGGTCAGAGCCAGGCAGCCTAAGACATAGCCTAGAAGCAACAGTATCCAATAGCGACTTTCTCCCTGAAAGAAAGGGGAAGGAAACTCGATGACCAGGCTGACCACCCAAGGTCCGATGGCTATCAGGACAATGGAAGCAATAAATAAAATGCTGAGGCTGATTTTTGTAAGGACAATGCTTATATCTTCAGCTGTTTTTTGTCTTGTCTTTGACATGGATTCCTCCAAATAATTTCTATTTTTATTTACTATATCACAAAATATATCGATAATCAATAACAAAATATCGAAAAATAATAAAAAATTATCAAAAACAGTAAAAGTATTTTTGATAGGCGCTAAAAAAATAACAAATACCCGCTGGAATAGATGGAGAGAAAGTAAAGCTCTTGCCCCTTTATCTGACTTTTTGGTATAATGAAAGGCAGGAAACACAAGGAAGTAAAGCATGAAGATTTTTGATACACACACGCATTTAAATGTGGAAGAATTTGCTGGTCGAGAGGTAGAGGAGCTCCAACTAGCTGCAGAACTGGGTGTTAGCAATATGAATGTTGTCGGTTTTGACCGGCCGACCATTGAGCGCGCCTTGGAGTTGGCAGATAGTTATGAGCAGATTTACGCTACGATTGGCTGGCATCCGACTGAGGCTGGGACTTATGATGAGGCAGTGGAAGCCTATCTGCTGGGCAAGCTTGCTCATCCAAAAGTGGTGGCTCTGGGCGAGATTGGGCTGGATTATCACTGGATGACAGCGCCCAAGGAAGTGCAAGAGCGAGTATTTCGCCGACAAATCCAGCTGTCGAAAGAGTTAGATCTGCCCTTTGTCGTCCACACACGTGATGCTTTAGAAGATACTTATGAGATTATCAAGAGTGAGGGTGTAGGCCCTCGAGGTGGTATTATGCATTCTTATTCGGGTTCTTTGGAAATGGCAGAGCGCTTTATCGAGTTGGGGATGATGATCTCCTTTTCTGGAGTCGTCACCTTTAAAAAAGCGACGGATATTCAAGAAGCTGCGCAGAACCTGCCTTTGGACAAAATCCTCGTCGAGACGGATGCACCTTACCTAGCGCCTGTTCCCAAACGTGGCCGAGAAAACAAAACAGCCTATACTCGCTATGTGGTAGAGAAAATTGCTGAGCTTCGTGGACTGACTGTTGAAGAAATAGCGAAAGCTACCTATGATAATGCAAAGAGTTTATTTGGTCTGAGCGACCTAGTTGAACAGGAGTGAACGATTGTCTGATATACAGAATAATGATAAAAATTATTTTAGAGGTATTTCCGATGATTTGATGGCAAGGATTAATAAAACATCAACTATTGCGTTCAATGATTTACTTCAAGAAATGAATTTATGTGAGATTTTGATTTCTCCTCTCACTTTTGAATTACTTGGATACAGTTTGAAAAATCTGCCAGATACAATCTGCCTCTTAAATGAATTAGGAGAAATCAATTATGAAGATAATCTAATATCAGAAAAAAATTTGCTGAATTTTTTCAAATATTTAATCATCAATGTTCCTGAATTAGAGGTACGATTTCAGAAATTATGTCAAAAAATTAAAGAGAGGCAGCCGCTTATTTATTCTTTAAAAGGGGAAAATGGGGAACTCTTGTTTTTGGAATCAGGTGCCGTGACTGGCAGTGTTCGCTTGTTGGTTTTTCCAGAAGAAATCGTTCTTTTAACTTTGTCAGGTTATGATTAAAATGGAGTACGATAGTGATAAATAGAATAAAAATTTCCCAAGTCATCGTGGTTGAAGGTCGCGATGATACGGCCAATCTCAAGCGTTACTTTGACGTGGAAACATATGAGACACGAGGTTCCGCAATAAATGACCAGGATATAGAACGCATTCAGCGCCTGCATGATTTGCATGGAGTTATTGTCTTTACCGATCCAGATTTTAATGGGGAGCGGATTCGTCGCATGATTATGACGGCCATTCCAACGGTACAACATGCCTTTCTCAAGCGAGATGAGGCTGTTCCCAAATCTAAGTCCAAGGGACGTTCTTTGGGAATCGAACACGCCAGCTATGAAGATATAAAAACAGCGCTGGCTCAGGTGACAGAGCAATTTGAAAACGAGAACGAGTTTGATATCAGTCGTGGTGACTTGATTCGCCTAGGTTTCTTAGCGGGAGCAGACAGCCGTAGACGCCGAGAGTATCTAGGCGAACAGCTCCGCATCGGCTATTCTAATGGCAAACAACTGCTCAAACGGCTGGAACTGTTTGGCGTAACTTTGGCGGAAGTGGAAGAAGTGATGGAGAGGTATAATAAGGATTCAAAACATAAGGAAGCACATTAGCATAGAAAGGTGTCTTGCAGTTGGATATTGACGAAGATTTAAATGATAGATTATCCAAATTAGATTTTAAAAAAGTTAGATTTCTAAATTTGTTAGAAAAATTTAAGGCTGATTTCATGACTGATACTTTTTTCTCAAATAGCTCGTTTAAACAAGGAGAGCCAGAATTTGATGGATTTGAGAGCTGTCCAGTTAAGAGAATCCGAGGTGCTCGAATTGTGTTGACAAAAGAATTCGTAAAACAAACAAAGAATGAACGGATTGATAGAGAACTCCAAATAGGTAAAAGAGAAGACAGAGTATCAAGGGCAAAATCGCCAGGGTATAGAAATATAAAAATAGAACAAGGTAATTATTTTTATAATAGGTGTCATTTAATTGCTTATCAATTTGTAAATAAGAAGGCAATATATGGGCAATTTTTTACCGGAACTCGTTATTTAAATGATGATAGAGATTTTGGGGATGAAGTATCGATGTTACATTTTGAGGATAGAGTTTGGGAATGGCTTAACGAAGTTCCTGAAATGCGTGTATATTATCAGGTGACTCCAGTTTATAGAGAAAACGAAGTGATTCCGCGAGGAGTAAGGATGACTGCTGTAGGATTTGATGAAGCACATGTTCCTATGGAAGTTAATGGTAAAGGCTATTATTTTGATATTTATATTTATAACGTTTATCCTGGCTACGAAATTAATTACTCTACTGGGGATACTTCTAAAATAAACTCAGGAAGACAAGGGTAAGTAAAAAAGAAATAGAAAGAAAGATATATGAGAATTGCAGATTATAGTGTGACCCGTGCCATTCTGGAGCGTCACGGTTTCACTTTTAAAAAATCTTTCGGTCAGAATTTCCTGACGGATACCAACATCCTCCAGAAGATTGTGGATACAGCTGAGATTGACAAAAATGTCAATGTCATTGAAATTGGTCCCGGTATTGGGGCTTTGACAGAGTTTTTGGCGGAAAGTGCCGCAGAGGTCATGGCCTTTGAGATTGATGAGCGTCTGGTGCCCATTTTGGCGGATACTCTGCGCGATTTTGACAATGTGACTGTGGTCAATCAGGATATTCTCAAGGTTGATCTGGCTCAGTACATAGCAGAGTTTAAAAATCCAGACCTGCCTATCAAGGTAGTGGCGAATCTGCCCTACTATATCACGACGCCTATTCTTATGCATTTGATTGAGAGCGGGATTCCTTTTAGTGAGTTTGTCGTTATGATGCAGAGGGAAGTGGCAGATCGTATCTCTGCTCAACCAAATACCAAGGCATATGGTAGCTTGTCGATTGCCGTGCAGTATTACATGACTGCCAAGGTTGCCTTCATCGTGCCGCGGACAGTCTTTGTGCCAGCACCAAATGTGGATTCGGCCATTCTCAAGATGGTACGCAGAGACCAGCCTGCAGTTGAAGTCCAAGACGAGAAATTCTTTTTCAAGGTTTCCAAGGTTAGCTTTGTCCACCGTCGCAAGACGCTCTGGAACAATCTGACCAGTCATTTTGGGAAGTCAGAGGAGACCAAGGCTAAGCTAACAGCTGCTTTAGAGCAAGCTGAATTGTCTCCAAGTGTTCGGGGGGAAGCCTTGACTTTGGCAGATTTTGCCCGTCTGGCGGATGCCTTGAAGGAACAAGGATTATAAGATGATGAAAACCAGCCCTTTTCAAAAAGGTCTGGTTTTTTGAAATAAATTTCACGAGGTTTCCATAATTTTTCAAAAGAAAAACTCTTGTCAACTTGGACAAGAGTTCCTGTTCGATGCGGAGGAAGGGATTTGAACCCTCACACCCGTACGGGCACATGCGCCTGAAGCATGCGTGTCTGCCGTTCCACCACCTCCGCTTGCTTTTTATTATAACATATTTTTCGAAAATGCCAATAGTAAAAGCCAAATATATGTTTTTTGATATAATAATTGTATTAACTTTAAAGGAGCAGTCTTGCAAGGAATAATTATCAAAGCCTTGGCTGGCTTTTATTATGTAGAGTCAGATGGGCAGGTGTATCAGACGAGAGCGCGTGGAAATTTCCGCAAAAAAGGTCAGACGCCTTATGTTGGTGACCATGTCGAATTTTCAGCGGACAAGGATTCTGAAGGCTACATTTTAAAAATCGCCGAGCGTAAAAATAGTTTGGTGCGGCCACCCATTGTAAACATTGATCAGGCAGTTGTCATCATGAGTGCCAAGGAGCCGGACTTCAATGCTAATCTCTTGGATCGTTTTTTGGTGCTTTTGGAGCATAAGCGGATCCATCCTATTATCTACATCAGCAAGTTAGACCTGCTTGAAGATGAGCAGAGCTTGGATGTCTATGTACAGGCCTATCAGGCCATCGGCTATGAGGTCGTTAAAACCACTGAGGAGTTACTGCCACTTCTGACAGGGAAAATCACTGTTTTCATGGGTCAGACCGGTGTTGGAAAGTCCACCCTGCTCAATAAAATAGCACCAGACTTGCAATTAGAAACAGGAGAAATTTCTGAAAGTCTGGGGCGGGGGCGTCATACGACACGAGCGGTTAGCTTTTATAACCTGAATGGCGGAAAGATTGCGGACACTCCGGGCTTTTCTTCCTTAGACTATGAAGTAGACAAGGCAGAAGATCTGAATGGAGCCTTTCCAGAAATTGCCGAAATCAGTCGGGACTGCAAATTCCGAACTTGTACCCATACGCACGAGCCGGCTTGTGCTGTCAAACCAGCCGTAGAAGACGAGCGAATTGCTGCTTTTCGTTTTGAAAATTACCTGCAATTTCTCAGTGAAATCGAGAACCGTCGTGAAACCTATAAAAAGACAGCTAAAAAACTTCCTAAATAAAGAAAGGAACTATCATGAAAACATTTAAAATTGCTCCCTCTGTTCTGAGTGCGGACTATGCTAATTTTGAGACTGAGTTGAAAAAGCTAGAAGCTAGCGGAGCAGAGTATGCCCATTTGGATGTCATGGATGGCCATTTTGTCCCTAATATCAGCTTTGGAGCTGGGGTTGTGGCCAGTATGCGTCCCCACAGCAAGATGGTTTTTGATTGCCATCTCATGGTGTCCAATCCTGAGCATCATATTGAGGACTTTGCTCGGGCAGGTGCAGATATTATCAGCATCCATGTGGAAGCGACACCGCATATTCATGGGGCTCTGCAGAAGATTCGTGCGGCAGGTGTCAAACCTAGCGTTGCTATCAATCCTGGAACACCAGTTGAAGCGATAAAAAATGTTTTGAATCTAGTGGATCAGGTCCTAGTCATGACAGTCAATCCAGGTTTTGGTGGTCAGGCATTTCTCCCCGAAACCATGGGTAAGATTCGTGAACTAGTCGCTCTGCGAGAAGCTAATCATCTAAACTTTGATATTGAGGTTGACGGAGGGATTGACGATAAGACGATTCAGATGGCTAGAGAAGCTGGCGCTAATGTTTTCGTAACAGGCAGCTATGTCTTCAAAGGTGATGTCGGTCATCAAGTGCAGACCTTGAGGGATGCGTTAGATGACTAGAATTGCTCTGTTTGCTGGCGGTGATTTGACTGCGGTCAATCGAGATTTTGATGTTTTTGTCGGAGTTGATCGTGGTGCCTTTTATTTGCTAAAGCAGGGATTGCCTCTGGACTTAGCGATTGGCGATTTTGACTCTGTTTCCGATGAAGAATTGCTGCGCATAAAAGCTAGCGCCAAGGAAGTCATTCAGGCTCAGCCTGAAAAGGATGATACGGACTTGGAATTGGCTGTTCTGGCTTGCCTTGAGCGCTATTCAGATGCTTATCTGACGATTTTCGGCGCCTTTGGCGGTCGTCTAGACCATGCTCTGGCCAATGTTTTTTTGCCCAGCAATGATAAAATCGCTCCCTATATGGAGCAGCTGACTTTAGTGGATGCCCAGAATTGCATCCGCTATGTGCCCTCTGGTCGTCATGAAATTAAGCCAGTGGAAGGCATGGACTATCTGGCCTTTCTGCCGACAGAGGATGTGGCTCTGACCATTGAAGGAGCCAAATATCCTTTGAATGAAAGGAATTTTTTCTTTAAAAAAGTCTATGCTTCTAACGAATTTATAGATAGACCTGTATTTTTATCCTTTGACAAGGGTTATACGGTTGTTATTTACAGTAAAGATAGGAGTTGATATGGAGTATATCATCATCATCCTGCTTATCATCAATCTGGTCTTTCTCTATTTCTTCTGGCAGAGGCAGGGGCAGCAGGAGCAGGCAATCAAAGTCTTGCTAGAAGAGCAGGAGGATCACTTGTCTGACCAGCTGGATTACCGTTTTGAGCAAGAAAGACAGCAGGAGGCTCTTCGGCAAAAAGAGTTGGAACTTGTTCTGGGAGATCGGCTAGCCGAAGTTCGAACAGATTTGCACCTTCATTTGACGGATTTGCGAACCGAAATGGCGGATAGTTTCAGCAAAAATCGAGATAAAACCGATGAGCGAATGCGTCAGATTCAGGAGTCCAATGACCTGCGGCTGGAGCAGATGCGCCAGACCGTTGAGGAAAAATTGGAGAAGACTTTGCAGAATCGCCTGCAGACCTCCTTTGAGACGGTATCCAAGCAGCTAGAATCTGTCAATCGTGGTTTGGGAGAGATGCAGACTGTGGCTCGGGATGTGGGCAGCCTCAATAAGGTTCTTTCCAATACCAAAACCCGCGGCATTATGGGCGAGCTCCAGCTGGGACAAATTATCGAAGACATCATGACACCCAGTCAGTATGAGCGGGAATTTGCCACAGTAGCAGGTTCTAGTGAGCGCGTGGAGTATGCCATCAAATTGCCGGGACAGACGGAGCAGGACTATGTCTACCTGCCCATCGATTCCAAGTTTCCTCTGGCGGATTACTACCGCTTGGAAGAGGCTTATGAGTCTGGCAATAAGGAAGAAATTGAACTTTACCGTAAGTCGCTGTTGGCTAGCGTCAAGCGCTTTGCCAAGGATATCAACAGCAAATACCTAGCTCCGCCAGCTACGACTAATTTTGGGATTATGTTTTTGCCAACGGAAGGTCTCTATTCCGAAGTGGTTCGCAATCCAGAGTTTTTCGACGGCCTGCGGCGAGATGAGCAGATTGTCGTGGCGGGTCCATCTACCTTGTCAGCCCTACTTAATTCTCTCTCAGTTGGCTTTAAAACCCTGAACATCCAGCGTAGCGCAGATGACATCAGCAAGGTTCTGGGCAGTGTCAAGCTGGAATTCAACAAATTTGGCGGCATTCTAGCCAAGGCCCAGAAGCACCTGAAGAACGCTTCTGGCAGCATCGATGAGCTACTGACTCGCCGAACCAATGCCATTGAAAGAACGCTGCGACACATTGAATTGTCTGACCAAGACCTTCAGTTACACTTGCTAGATATTCCAGATGAAAGGGAAGACTATGAAAATTAATCAAATGAAAAAGGATGAACTGTTTGAAGGATTTTATCTGATTAAGTCAGCCGAAGTCCGCCAGACCAGAGCTGGGAAAAATTACCTCGCCTTCACTTTCCAAGATGACACTGGAGTGATTGAGGGGAAATTGTGGGATGCCCAGCCCCATAATGTGGCCGAATTTACAGCGGGGAAAGTCGTCCATATGCAAGGCCGACGCGAAGTCTACAATAACACCCCTCAGGTTAATCAGCTGACGCTACGCCTGCCAAAAGCCGGCGAGCCTAATAATCCTGCTGATTTCAAAGAAAAACCACCGGTTGATCAAAAAGAACTGAGGGAATACTTGGCGCAAATGATTTTCAAAATTGAAAATCAAGTCTGGCAGAGGGTTGTGCGCTCACTTTACAGCAAATACGATAAGGAATTTTATTCCTATCCAGCTGCGAAAACCAATCACCATGCTTTTGAGTCAGGTCTAGCCTTTCACACAGCGACCATGGTCAAACTAGCGGATGCGATTGGCGACATCTATCCTCAGCTCAATAAAAGCCTCCTTTTTGCAGGGATTATGCTGCACGACTTGGCCAAAGTCATTGAGCTGAGTGGCCCAGAAAATACGGAATACACCGTCCGAGGCAATTTGATTGGGCATATCGCACTGATTGATGAGGAACTGACTAAAACCTTGGCGGAGCTGAAAATCGACGACACCAAAGAAGATGTCATCGTTTTGCGCCACGTTCTTCTCAGTCACCACGGCCTTCTTGAATACGGCAGTCCCGTTCGTCCAAAGATCATGGAGGCCGAAATCCTGCACATGATTGACAATCTGGATGCCGAAATGATGATGATGACTACGGCTCTGTCTCTCGTTGCTCCAGGAGAAATGACCAATAAAATATTTGCGCTGGAAAATCGTTCCTTCTATAAACCAAAAATTGACAAGTGAAATACGAAAAATGGGCATTATATTTAGTATAATGTTCGTTTTTTTGATATAGTATGATATAATGAAAAAATAAAATAAATATTCAAAGAAATCACTCCAAACTTTGAAATCGAAAGAGCTGATTTGTGCTCTGTGTGAGAAAATTCTAGCTCATAGATTAGTTTGTGGCTGATTTTGATGGAGTCGAATTGGTGAAAAAATGAAATTAAGAAGAAGTGAGCGCATGGTGGTTATTTCCAATTACTTGATTAACCATCCTTACCAATTAACAAGTTTAAATACATTTGCAGAAAAATATGAATCTGCCAAGTCTTCTATTTCAGAAGACATCGTGATTATCAAACGTGCCTTTGAAGAAATTGAAATTGGTACGATTGAGACCATTACGGGTGCCGGAGGAGGTGTTGTCTTCACTCCTTCCATTTCAGAAGAAGATGCAAAAGTCATCGTTCAGGATCTCCGCGATCAACTATCTGAAAGCAATCGAATCCTGCCTGGCGGCTATATCTACTTGTCCGATTTGCTTAGTACGCCATCTATCCTCAATAATATCGGTCGCATCATTGCCAAAGCTTTCAAAGATCAAAAGATTGATGCGGTTATGACAGTTGCGACCAAGGGAGTTCCGCTTGCCAATGCTGTCGCGAATGTTTTGAATGTTCCCTTTGTCATTGTCCGTCGCGATTTGAAAATCACTGAGGGCTCAACAGTCAGTGTCAACTATGTCTCTGGCTCTAGTGGAGATCGGATTGAAAAAATGTTCCTCTCCAAACGTAGTCTCAAGGCTGGCAGTCGAGTGCTGATTGTCGATGACTTTCTTAAGGGAGGCGGAACGGTTAATGGGATGATTAGCCTTCTGTCTGAGTTTGATTCAGAGTTGGCAGGAGTGGCAGTCTTTGCAGACAATGCCCAAGCAAGTCGCGATCATCTAGATTACAAATCACTGTTGAAGGTGACCAATATCGATGTCAAATCAAATACAATAGATGTTGAGATTGGAAATATATTTGATTAACTTTAGGAAAGAGTCATGAGAAATATTTTTGATAAATTAGAGAGAAGTTCTATCTTTGTTCAGTCTGGAATTATATTGGTTCTAGTAGCCGTCTTGGTTTCTGGACTTTTGTTCTTGAAACCAGCCCAGAAGAATACGGGCTCCACTAAACCAGCCAGTTACAGTAGACGTCTAAGCTCTAGCAGCGCTCATTCTACAAATAAAGTATTATCAGAAGATAGTACGATTCAAGATGCTGAAGCTGCTGTTAAAAAGTCGGAAGAAGAACGAACGGATGAAAATGTGAATCAAGCGCAAGCAGCGGTTGATAAGGTAAAAGACGAGGAAGCCAAAGCTAAGTTCCAAGCTAGGATTCAAGCGGTGAAAGATGCAATGAAAACACCTGAAGAAGCTGCTGAATCTGAATCAGACCAGCAGCAGTCGTTCTCTCCTACGCCTGTTGCGCCAGTTTATCGAACACCTGCCATCTCAATCGAACCACGAATACAGCAACAAGAAAGTTTGACTCCTGCACCATCCTCTAGTCCAGAAGTTACCCCAAATCCATCTTCGGAGATACCAAGCCCGTCTTCAGATACTTCGGGCGCCTCTTCAAATACGGTGGTTCCTTCCCAGACTTCAAGTGAAAAATAAGATTGAATAGCTATTTTTGTTAGTATTTAAGTAATTATCAACAATCAGTTGTAGCATATTTTCAGATCTTTAAGATGATAATAATCAAGCAAAGGGTTGATTAAGAAGTGAAGATAAGCAAAAAATCAAGAAAACCTATTGACGAGGATATGCTTCTGTGTTATAATGATAGACGGTACTTTTTACTTTTGGTCTCTCAAAAGTGTACAGAGACGTGCTGACAAATGTTGCAAAAGTACACACAGATGGTAGCTGTCACCAAGTGTATCATCACCAAAATTAAAAAAATACAGGAGAATGTAGATGCCTACAATTAACCAATTGGTTCGCAAACCGCGTAAATCAAAAGTAGAAAAATCTAAATCACCAGCTTTGAACGTTGGTTACAACAGCCACAAAAAAGTTCAAACAAACGTATCTTCACCACAAAAACGTGGTGTTGCAACTCGTGTCGGAACTATGACACCTAAGAAGCCTAACTCAGCCCTTCGTAAATTTGCCCGTGTACGTTTGAGCAACTTGATCGAAGTTACAGCTTACATCCCAGGTATCGGACACAACTTGCAAGAGCACAGCGTGGTTCTTCTTCGTGGTGGACGTGTAAAAGACCTTCCAGGGGTACGTTACCATATCGTTCGTGGTGCACTTGATACAGCAGGTGTTACTGACCGTAAGCAAGGCCGTTCTAAATACGGTACTAAGCGTCCAAAAGCATAAGGAAAGGGGATAAAGATAAATGAGTCGTAAAAACCGTGCGCCTAAGCGCGAAGTATTGCCAGATCCGCTTTACAATTCACAATTAGTTACTCGTCTTATCAACCGCGTTATGCTTGATGGTAAGCGTGGTACAGCGGCTTCTATCGTTTACGGAGCTTTTGAGCAAATCAAAGAAGCTACTGGGAATGATGCACTTGAAGTATTTGAAACAGCGATGGAAAACATCATGCCTGTTCTTGAAGTACGTGCACGCCGTGTCGGTGGTTCAAACTACCAAGTACCGGTTGAAGTTCGTCCAGAACGTCGTACTACACTTGGCCTTCGTTGGTTGGTAACAATTTCACGTGGTCGTGGTGAACACACTATGCAAGATCGTCTTGCAAAAGAAATCATGGATGCTGCTAACAACACTGGTGCAGCAGTTAAGAAACGCGAAGATACTCACCGTATGGCAGAAGCTAACCGTGCCTTCGCACACTTCCGTTGGTAAGATTAAGATACTAAGGGCGTTAGAAAAGCGACTGAAAATTAGGAAGCTTGACAAAGAATCGAAGATTCTAGGAGAGCTTATCTATTTTCCGAGCTTTTAGCCCGGGTTCAATTATGATACCAAGAGCGCTAAAGGCGCAAGGCAAAAATAGGAAACTGATGCAGTGTTCTGTGAACACAAAGCGGTTTATCTTTTTTGCGTAGAGCCTCGCTCGGGTTCAAATTAGTTAAAACGATTAGTATTAGCTTCAATTCAACTTGTCATCTTGTAAGTTGGAACCAACTCTAACATGAAAAGATTGAGAACGGGTAGGTCCTGCCTATCCGTTTTTTCTAAATAATGTTATAATAGATTGTAAAATAAAATAATAGGAGAAAACAACCTCATGGCACGCGAATTTTCACTTGAAAAAACACGTAATATCGGTATCATGGCTCACGTCGATGCTGGTAAAACAACTACAACTGAGCGTATCCTTTACTACACTGGTAAAATTCACAAAATCGGTGAAACTCACGAAGGTGCATCACAGATGGACTGGATGGAGCAAGAGCAAGAACGTGGTATCACTATCACATCTGCTGCGACAACTGCTCAATGGAACAACCACCGCGTAAATATCATCGACACACCAGGACACGTGGACTTCACAATCGAAGTACAACGTTCTCTTCGTGTCTTGGATGGTGCGGTTACCGTTCTTGACTCACAATCAGGTGTTGAGCCTCAAACTGAAACAGTTTGGCGTCAAGCAACTGAGTACGGAGTTCCACGTATCGTATTTGCGAACAAAATGGACAAAATCGGTGCTGACTTCCTTTACTCAGTAAGCACTCTTCATGACCGTCTTCAAGCAAATGCACATCCAATCCAATTGCCAATCGGTTCTGAAGATGATTTCCGTGGTATCATTGACTTGATCAAGATGAAAGCTGAAATCTATACCAACGACCTTGGTACAGATATCTTGGAAGAAGATATTCCTGCTGAATACCTTGAACAAGCACAAGAATACCGTGAAAAATTGGTGGAAGCAGTTGCGGAAACTGATGAAGAATTGATGATGAAATACCTTGAAGGTGAAGAAATCACTAACGAAGAATTGAAAGCTGGTATCCGTAAAGCGACTATCAACGTTGAATTCTTCCCAGTATTGTGTGGTTCAGCCTTCAAGAACAAGGGTGTTCAATTGATGCTTGATGCAGTTATCGATTACTTGCCAAGCCCACTTGATATCCCAGCTATCAAAGGTATCAACCCAGATACAGATGAAGAAGAAACTCGCCCAGCGTCTGACGAAGAGCCATTTGCAGCTCTTGCCTTCAAGATCATGACTGACCCATTCGTAGGTCGTTTGACATTCTTCCGTGTTTACTCAGGTGTGCTTCAATCAGGTTCTTACGTATTGAACACTTCTAAAGGTAAACGTGAACGTATCGGACGTATCCTTCAAATGCACGCTAATAGCCGTCAAGAAATTGAAACTGTATATGCTGGTGATATCGCTGCTGCCGTAGGTTTGAAAGATACAACTACTGGTGACTCTTTGACAGATGAAAAGGCTAAAATCATCCTTGAGTCTATCAACGTTCCAGAACCAGTTATCCAATTGATGGTTGAGCCTAAATCTAAGGCTGACCAAGACAAGATGGGTATCGCCCTTCAAAAATTGGCTGAAGAAGATCCAACATTCCGCGTTGAAACAAACCCTGAAACTGGTGAAACAGTTATCTCTGGTATGGGTGAGCTTCACCTTGACGTCCTTGTTGACCGTATGCGTCGTGAGTTCAAGGTTGAAGCGAACGTAGGTGCTCCTCAAGTATCTTACCGTGAAACATTCCGTGCTTCTACTCAAGCACGTGGATTCTTCAAACGTCAGTCTGGTGGTAAAGGTCAATTTGGTGATGTATGGATTGAATTTACTCCAAACGAAGAAGGTAAAGGATTCGAATTCGAAAATGCAATCGTCGGTGGTGTGGTTCCTCGTGAATTTATCCCAGCGGTTGAAAAAGGTTTGGTAGAATCTATGGCTAACGGTGTTCTTGCAGGTTACCCAATGGTTGACGTTAAAGCTAAACTTTACGATGGTTCATACCACGATGTCGACTCATCTGAAACTGCCTTCAAGATCGCGGCTTCACTTGCATTGAAAGAAGCTGCTAAAACTGCACAACCAGCTATCCTTGAGCCAATGATGTTGGTAACAATCACTGTGCCTGAAGAAAACCTTGGTGACGTTATGGGTCACGTAACAGCTCGTCGTGGACGTGTAGATGGTATGGAAGCTCATGGTAACAGCCAAATCGTTCGTGCTTACGTTCCACTTGCTGAAATGTTCGGTTATGCAACAGTTCTTCGTTCAGCATCACAAGGACGCGGTACTTTCATGATGGTGTTTGACCACTACGAAGATGTACCTAAGTCAGTACAAGAAGAAATCATTAAGAAACACCGTGGTGAATAATTCACTGCATGACGCTCGCTTTTAGCGGGCGTTTTTTTATTATATGAAGCGTGATTTTGAAAAGTTATGAAAAACTATGAAAGAAAGTTTGTTACTTGTTAATAATAATGAAATCAGTTGCAATTTTGCTCAATAAGGTATATAATAGATATGTTGAAAGGTGATTTGTAGTGATTCAAGTTACTCTTTTCACATAAAAATTTTTTTGATTTTCATAAGGAGGAAATCACGAATGGTAGTTAAAGTTGGTATTAACGGTTTCGGTCGTATCGGTCGTCTTGCTTTCCGTCGTATCCAAAACGTAGAAGGTGTTGAAGTTACTCGCATCAACGACCTTACAGATCCAGTTATGCTTGCACACTTGTTGAAATACGACACAACTCAAGGTCGTTTCGATGGTACTGTTGAAGTTAAAGAAGGTGGATTCGAAGTTAACGGTAAATTCGTTAAAGTTTCTGCTGAACGTGACCCAGAACAAATTGATTGGGCTACTGACGGTGTAGAAATCGTTCTTGAAGCAACTGGTTTCTTTGCTAAGAAAGACGCTGCTGAAAAACACCTTAAAGGTGGAGCTAAGAAAGTTGTTATCACTGCTCCTGGTGGAAACGATGTTAAAACAATCGTATTTAACACTAACCACGACGTTCTTGATGGTACTGAAACAGTTATCTCAGGTGCTTCATGTACTACAAACTGTTTGGCTCCAATGGCTAAAGCACTTCAAGACAACTTTGGTGTTGTAGAAGGATTGATGACTACTATCCACGCTTACACTGGTGACCAAATGATCCTTGACGGACCACACCGTGGTGGTGACCTTCGTCGTGCTCGCGCTGGTGCTGCTAACATCGTTCCTAACTCAACTGGTGCTGCTAAGGCTATCGGCTTGGTAATTCCAGAATTGAACGGTAAACTTGACGGTTCTGCACAACGCGTTCCAACTCCAACTGGATCAGTTACTGAGTTGGTAGCAGTTCTTGAAAAGAACGTTACTGTTGATGAAGTAAACGCAGCTATGAAAGCAGCAGCTAACGAATCATACGGTTACACAGAAGATCCAATCGTATCTTCAGATATCGTAGGTATGTCTTACGGTTCATTGTTCGACGCAACTCAAACTAAAGTTCTTGATGTTGACGGCAAACAATTGGTTAAAGTTGTATCATGGTACGACAACGAAATGTCATACACTGCACAACTTGTACGTACTCTTGAATACTTCGCGAAAATCGCTAAATAATTCAATTGTATGAAAAAGAGATCCATGAGATCTCTTTTTTTGTTTTGCAGAACAGCTTGAAGGAATGGCTATCAGATGGCAAATCCTTCATGTAGCGTCATTAGCGATTAGCCTAGGAACGTGGATTGTCTATTCTTAGATTGAATAAGAAAAACAAGATATTCGCTTAGAGACAAAGCTTTGTTAAAATGGAAGTTTTGCCTAGTCTTAAAATGCATTCCATAGAAGGAAAAAGATGAGAACACAGCTCCATGCATTTTCTTTGAATGACGAGCATGCCGTAAATGAGGATGAATACGGTGACTGCTTCAAATAGCGAAGTCGGGTCCAAGCCAAACATTCCATGGATGAGCAGGCAAATCAGGGCACAAACGAAGGCGCCGAGATCGACTCTATTTAGCTGAGACGGGTAGCGGCAGTTGATTTTGCTGGCAATTACAACATAATTAAAACCTTCCCAGAAACCCTAGATCAGGGAAATGAGCAAGTAACCCAAGATATTTGTGGGGAAATAACTAGCAAGAATTTCTTGCGTTAAGGGATGGATTGGAAGGGGAGGTAGTTATGAATTTTTCTTGTAATACTGAGGAAAAGAAGCAAGGGGAGACAGATCAGTGTCGTCTGGATAAGCGTCGGAAGCAAACCTTTAGTTACCAAACCATATGTTTTCCAGTTTTCTTTGCGGCGAACCATTACCAAGACTGTCCCTAATCCTGCCACAGCAAATTGGTAGGTGGCGAGGGCAAGAAGACGGATCCAGACGGGGATGGAGGTTTGATGAATAAGGGCTAGTAGTTGCTCGCGATAAAATAAGTAGACAGTAAATGAAAGACCGGTCAAGATAGCGATGATGTTTAAATCTTGGTTAGCTTTCTTTTGAAGGGGAGGTAGTTTGTTCACGGGCTTATCCTCCTTTATTATACTTATTCTATCTTCTGAAGGATCTCATGTCAATAAGAGGAGGAAAAGCCATTAATTTTTGCTATCACTTTTGTAGATTTTGTGATATAATTAACACGTATAAAAAAAGAAGGAGTCATATCTAATGGCAAAATTGACTGTTAAAGACGTTGAATTGAAAGGGAAAAAAGTTCTCGTTCGTGTTGACTTCAACGTTCCTGTAAAAGATGGCGTGATTACCAACGACAACCGTATCACTGCAGCTCTTCCTACTATCAAGTACATCCTTGAACAAGGTGGACGTGCTATCCTCTTCTCTCACCTTGGCCGTGTAAAAGAAGAAGCAGACAAAGCTGGTAAATCACTTGCTCCTGTAGCTGCTGACTTGGCAGCTAAATTGGGTCAAGACGTTGCTTTCCTTCCAGGTGTCACTCGTGGTGCTGAATTGGAAGCAGCAATCAACGCTCTTGAAGATGGACAAGTTCTCTTGGTTGAAAACACTCGTTACGAAGATGTTGACGGCAAGAAAGAATCTAAAAACGATCCTGAACTTGGTAAATACTGGGCATCACTTGGAGATGGTATCTTTGTAAACGATGCATTCGGTACAGCTCACCGTGCACACGCATCTAACGTTGGTATCTCAGCAAACGTTGAAAAAGCAGTTGCTGGTTTCCTTCTTGAAAACGAAATTGCCTACATCCAAGAAGCAGTTGAAACTCCAGAGCGTCCATTCGTAGCTATCCTTGGTGGTTCAAAAGTTTCAGACAAGATCGGTGTTATCGAAAACTTGCTTGAAAAAGCTGATAAAGTCCTTATCGGTGGTGGGATGACTTACACATTCTACAAAGCACAAGGTATCGAAATCGGTAACTCACTTGTAGAAGAAGATAAATTGGATGTTGCTAAAGCTCTTCTTGAAAAAGCAAACGGCAAATTGATCTTGCCAGTTGACTCAAAAGAAGCAAACGCATTTGCTGATTACACTGAAGTGAAAGACACTGAAGGTGAAGCAGTAGATCCAGGCTTCCTTGGTTTGGATATCGGTCCTAAATCTATCGCTAAATTTGACGAAGCTTTGACTGGTGCGAAAACTGTTGTCTGGAACGGACCTATGGGTGTATTTGAAAACCCTGACTTCCAAGCTGGTACAATCGGTGTCATGGACGCTATCGTGAAACAACCAGGCGTGAAATCAATCATCGGTGGTGGTGACTCAGCTGCCGCAGCGATCAACCTTGGCCGTGCAGACAAGTTCTCATGGATTTCTACTGGTGGTGGTGCATCAATGGAACTCCTTGAAGGTAAAGTTCTTCCAGGACTTGCAGCATTGACTGAAAAATAATATTTGTAACGGAAGAGAGTGGGACAGAAATCGGTAATTCGTTAGAATTCGATTTCGTCGTCCCACCTCTGCACAGTTGAGTAGGGCTGTAAAAGCTGATGAAATCAGCCTAGTAGAGCCCGCTCAACCACTGCGTCTTGCTCGACAATCCAAAGACAATTGAGAGGCTAGGACTTTTGTCCCAGCCTATTTTCTCTTGTCCTCGTAGGTTTCTAGTTATATTTTCTTAATAGCTGACCAAGAATGGGAAATGTATCTAGAAAAGAGAAGGAGCTGGCTATGTCTTTTTGCTAGGCGGTTGACAATAAACTGGATGGACAGAGCCTTTTTGTTGAAAAATATGTTAGAATAAAGATAGTTTACTTTTAAAAAGGAAAAGGCATGGGCTATTTTAGTAAGTACAAATTTGACAAATCCAAGTTCCGCTTGGGCATGAGGACGCTGAAAACAGGAATAGCAGTCTTTATTGTCCTGCTCATCTTTGGTATGTTTGGCTGGAAGGGGCTCCAGATTGGGGCTTTGACAGCGGTATTTAGTTTGCGGGAAGATTTTGATAAAAGTGTTCATTTCGGGACTTCTCGTATTTTAGGAAATAGCGTCGGCGGTTTCTACGCCCTGTTATTTTATTTGTTAGGAAATTTATTGAACGGTCAGTTTTGGGTGACCTTGGTATTTGTCCCAATCTGTACCATGCTGACCATCATGACCAATGTCGCTATGAATAATAAGGCGGGGGTGATTGGTGGTGTTTCAGCCATGCTAATCATCACTCTCTCCATTAGTCCAGAAGATACGACTTTATACGTTTTCGCTAGGGTTTTTGAAACCTTTATGGGGGTTTTTGTTGCGATATTAGTAAATTCGGATGTGGATAGGCTTAAGCATCTTTTCAAAATTGGAAAGTAAATCGTGTAAGAAAATCTTACATTACTTGTTGACATACAAAAAAAAATGGTTATAATAGTGCATAGAGAGGAAAAAGATGAAGGAAAAAGAGTTTCGCCGAAATATGGCAGTCTTTCCAATAGGTAGCGTTATGAAGTTGACGGACTTATCTGCCCGTCAGATTCGGTATTATGAGGAGCAAAATCTGATTACCCCCGTTCGGAATGAGGGCAATCGTCGGATGTATTCCTTGAATGATATGGATCGACTTTTGGAAATTAAGGATTATATTTCTGAAGGTTATAATATCGCCGCTATCAAAAAGAAATATGCTGAACGTGAAGCTAAATCCCATAAAACGATTAGTGAAAAGGAAGTCCGTCGGGCCCTCCACAATGATATTTTACAGCAAGGTCGTTTTGGTTCTTCTCTGCCAACTTTTGGTCACATGCGTCGATCATAAACTATTTTTAAAACTATAAGGAGTTACCCATGCCCATTACAGCAGCTGATATTCGTCGCGAAGTAAAAGAAAGAAACGTTACTTTCATCCGTCTTATGTTCTCTGATATTTTGGGAACCATGAAAAACGTTGAAATTCCAGCAACGGATGAGCAGCTTGAAAAGGTCTTGTCAAATAAGGCCATGTTTGACGGTTCGTCCATTGAGGGATTTGTCCGGATCAATGAATCTGACATGTATCTATATCCTGATTTGGATACTTGGACAGTTTTCCCTTGGGGAGATGAAAATGGTAGTGTAGCAGGCTTGATCTGTGATGTTTACACGACAGAACATGTTCCCTTTCCAGGAGATCCTCGCAGCAATCTCAAGCGGGCTCTCAAACATATGGAGGAAGTAGGGTTCAAATCCTTCAACCTTGGACCAGAGCCAGAATTCTTCCTTTTCAAATTGGATGAAAATGGCGATCCGACACTGGAAGTGAATGATAAGGGTGGCTACTTTGACTTGGCACCGACAGACTTGGCGGACAATACGCGTCGGGAAATTGTCAATGTCTTGACCAAGATGGGCTTTGAAGTGGAAGCTAGTCACCACGAGGTAGCAGTCGGTCAGCACGAGATTGACTTTAAATATGATGAGGTGCTACGAGCTTGTGATAAGATTCAGATTTTCAAGCTGGTTGTTAAAACCATTGCTCGTAAGCACGGCCTTTATGCGACCTTCATGGCTAAGCCCAAGTTTGGTATTGCTGGTTCTGGTATGCACTGCAATATGTCCCTCTTTGACCAAGATGGTAATAATGCTTTTTATGATCCAGAAGATCCAAAAGGAATGCAGTTGTCTGAGACAGCCTATTATTTCTTGGGTGGTTTGATTAAGCATGCCTATAACTATACGGCTATCATGAATCCGACGGTCAACTCTTATAAACGTTTGGTGCCTGGCTTTGAAGCGCCAGTTTACATCGCTTGGGCTGGGCAAAATCGCTCACCTTTGGTTCGAGTACCAGCATCACGTGGTATGGGAACTCGCTTGGAGTTGCGTTCAGTAGACCCGATGGCTAATCCTTATATTGCTATGGCAGTGCTCCTAGAAGTGGGACTGCATGGAGTGGAAAATAAAATCGAAGCGCCAGCTCCAATCGAGGAAAATATCTATGTGATGACAGCTGAGGAGCGTAAGGAAGCTGGTATTACAGACCTGCCATCTACTCTCCATAATGCCCTTAAGGCTTTAACCGAAGATGAGGTCGTCAAGGCAGCTTTGGGCAATCATATCTACACTAGCTTTGTTGAAGCCAAGCGGATTGAATGGGCTAGCTATGCGACCTTCGTTTCCCAATGGGAAATTGATAATTATTTGGACTTATATTAATGAATTCTAGAACAGGACTTGAAAAAGTCCTGTTTTTGTATGGAAACAAGATATTTTCAGTTTTTAAATGTTGTATTTCCAATTTTTTTCATGTTTTTTCGTCTGCAATGTACGGGGAATACTTGTAAAATATATTTAAAAGTGATAAACTTAAAGCATAAAAGCACGAAAGGCGAATAATAAAATGTCAAACAAGTTGTTATATTCGGGAAAAGCAAAGGATATTTTTGCGACAGAAGATGAGCAGGTGATTTTGTCCCGCTACAAGGATCAGGCGACTGCTTTTAACGGTGTCAAGAAGGAGCAGATTGCGGGCAAGGGAGTGTTAAATAATCAGATTTCAGCCTTTATCTTTGAAAAGTTGAACGCTGCCGATGTAGCAACGCATTTTATCGAGAAAATCTCAGATACAGATCAGCTTAATAAAAAAGTTGACATTATTCCTCTGGAAGTTGTGCTCCGCAACTACACGGCTGGTTCCTTTTCAAAACGTTTTGGCGTAGAAGAAGGTATCGCATTTGAGACTCCAATTGTCGAATTTTACTATAAAAATGATGATTTGGATGATCCTTTTATCAATGACGAGCATGTGAAATTCCTTAAAATTGCGGATGACCAGCAGATTGCTTACTTGAAGGAAGAAACGCGTCGTATCAATGAACTTTTGAAAGCTTGGTTTGCTGAGATTGGTCTTAAGTTGATTGATTTTAAGCTAGAGTTTGGTTTTGACAAGGATGGCGAGATTATCTTGGCAGACGAATTTTCACCAGACAACTGCCGTTTGTGGGATGCGGATGGCAACCACATGGACAAGGATGTTTTCCGTAGGGGATTGGGAGAACTAACAGACGTTTATGAAGTTGTCTGGGAGAAGTTACAAGGATTAAAATAGTCTGTTGGTAACGGAAAACCTTCGTCTCTCAAATAAAAGGACTCAGGCTGAAAAGGTCTCCCAGACCTTTTCACTCCGTCGTGGCTTGGGTGAATTGACAGATGTTTACGAGATTGTTTGGGAGAAGTTGCAAGGTTTAAAATAACACCTTTAAGGTCATTTGGGAACATTGCAAGAGCTGAAATAAAGGAATAAGAATTGATGGATAAACGTATTTTTGTTGAAAAAAAGGCTGATTTTCAGGTCAAGTCAGAGAGTTTGGTGAGAGAACTCCAGCACAACTTGGGACTTTCAACCTTGAAAAGTATTCGCATCGTGCAAGTGTATGATGTCTTTGATTTGGCAGAGGATTTGTTTGCGCCCGCAGAGAAACACATCTTCTCTGAGCAGGTGACCGACCATGTCTTGGATGAAGCGGCTGTGCACGCTGATCTTGCTAACTATGCTTTCTTTGCCATTGAAAGCCTGCCAGGACAGTTTGACCAACGTGCAGCATCTTCACAAGAAGCCTTGCTCTTGCTTGGTAGTTCAAGTGATGTAACGGTCAACACAGCTCAACTTTACTTGGTCAATAAGGATATCGATGCGACTGAGCTAGAAGCGGTCAAGAACTACCTGCTCAATCCAGTGGATTCTCGTTTCAAGGATATCACAACAGGGATTGCCAAGCAGGAATTTTCAGAGTCAGACAAGACCATTCCAAAATTGACTTTCTTTGAAAGCTATACAGCAGAAGACTTTGCCCGCTACAAGGCTGAGCAAGGGATGGCCATGGAAGTGGATGATTTGCTCTTTATCCAAGACTACTTCAAGTCAATTGGGCGCGTGCCGACGGAAACAGAACTCAAGGTTTTGGACACTTACTGGTCTGACCACTGTCGTCACACGACTTTTGAGACTGAGTTGAAACAGATTGATTTCTCAGCTTCTAAATTCCAAAAGCAATTGCAGGCGACCTATGATAAGTATATTGCCATGCGTGAGGAGTTGGGGCGCTCGGAGAAACCACAAACCTTGATGGATATGGCGACTATTTTCGGGCGTTATGAGCGTGCCAATGGTCGTTTGGATGACATGGAAGTGTCTGATGAGATCAATGCTTGTTCGGTTGAAATTGAAGTAGATGTTAATGGTGTCAAAGAACCATGGCTCCTCATGTTCAAGAATGAAACCCACAACCACCCAACAGAAATTGAACCCTTTGGTGGAGCGGCTACTTGTATCGGTGGCGCTATTCGTGACCCATTGTCAGGTCGCTCATATGTCTACCAAGCCATGCGTATCTCGGGTGCTGGTGATATTACAGCACCGATTTCGGAAACACGTGCTGGTAAACTGCCACAACAAGTTATTTCTAAAACAGCTGCTCATGGTTATTCTTCATACGGGAACCAAATCGGTCTTGCGACGACCTATGTTCGTGAATACTTCCACCCAGGCTTTGTAGCCAAACGCATGGAGCTTGGTGCCGTTGTCGGTGCGGCTCCTAAGGAAAATGTTGTCCGTGAAAAACCAGAAGCGGACGATGTCATTATCCTGCTTGGTGGTAAGACTGGACGTGATGGTGTCGGTGGTGCGACAGGTTCTTCTAAGGTTCAAACAGTGGAGTCTGTGGAGACTGCTGGAGCTGAGGTTCAAAAGGGGAATGCCATTGAAGAACGTAAGATTCAACGCCTCTTCCGTAATGGCGATGTCACTCGTCTCATCAAAAAATCCAATGACTTTGGTGCAGGTGGTGTCTGTGTGGCTATCGGTGAATTGGCAGACGGTCTTGAAATCGACCTCAACAAGGTTCCTCTTAAATACCAAGGCTTAAATGGTACCGAAATTGCCATCTCTGAATCACAAGAACGGATGGCGGTCGTGGTTCGTCCTGAGGATGTAGATGCCTTTGTTGCAGAATGTAACAAAGAAAATATTGACGCTGTTGTGGTTGCGACAGTGACTGAAAAACCAAATCTAGTCATGCACTGGAATGGTGAAACCATTGTTGACTTGGAACGTCGTTTCCTTGATACCAATGGTGTGCGCGTGGTCGTCGATGCCAAGGTTGTGGATAAGGATGTCAAGCTCCCAGAGGAGCGTACAACAAGCGCTGACAAACTTGAAGCTGATACCCTTGCGGTTCTATCTGATCTCAACCATGCTAGTCAAAAAGGTTTACAAACTATCTTTGACTGTTCTGTTGGTCGTTCTACAGTCAACCACCCACTTGGTGGTCGCTACCAACTCACACCAACTGAGGCATCTGTGCAGAAATTACCAGTTCAACATGGTGTGACTCATACTGCGTCCGTCATGGCTCAAGGATTCAATCCATATGTAGCTGAATGGTCTCCATACCACGGTGCTGCCTATGCAGTTATCGAAGCAACTGCTCGTTTGGTGGCTGCTGGTGCTAACTGGTCTAAGGCTCGTTTCTCTTACCAAGAGTACTTCGAGCGGATGGACAAGCAAGCAGAGCGTTTTGGTCAGCCAGTAGCAGCTCTTCTAGGCTCTATCGAAGCACAACTTCAACTTGGTTTGCCATCTATCGGTGGTAAGGACTCTATGTCTGGTACCTTTGAAGAATTGACGGTGCCACCAACCTTGGTTGCCTTTGGGGTGACAACAGCAGATAACCGCAAGGTGCTCTCTCCTGAGTTTAAGACTGCCGGTGAAAACATCTACTACATCCCAGGTCAAGCTCTCTCTGCAGAAATTGATTTTGAACTTATTAAGTCTAATTTTGCTCAATTTGAAGCCATTCAAAAAGCTCATAAGGTGACGGCGGCTTCAGCTGTTAAATATGGTGGTGTCCTTGAAAGCTTGGCTCTTGCTACTTTTGGAAATCATATCGGTGCAGAGGTAATCTTGCCTGATCTTGAAACGGCTTTGACAGCTCAATTAGGTGGATTTGTCTTCACATCTCCTGAAGAAATCGTTGGGGTGGAGAAGATTGGTCAGACAAAAGTAGATTTTACACTCCTTGTCAACGGCGTGAAGCTAGATGGAGACAAACTAGACAGTGCCTTCCAAGGGACATTGGAAGCAGTTTATCCTACCGAATTTGCCCAAGCAAAAGAATTGTCAGAAGTTCCAGCTGTCACTTCTGACACAGTCATCAAAGCCAAAGAAACTATTGAAAAACCTGTGGTTTACATCCCAGTCTTCCCAGGAACCAACTCAGAATATGACTCGGCCAAGGCCTTTGAAAAAGAAGGTGCAGAGGTCAACTTGGTGCCATTCGTAACCTTGAATGAAGAAGCTATTGTCAAATCAGTTGAAGCCATGGTTGACAATATTGGTAAGGCTAACATCCTCTTCTTTGCAGGTGGTTTCTCAGCTGCAGATGAGCCAGATGGATCCGCTAAGTTTATCGTCAACATCCTGCTC
Source organism: Streptococcus cristatus AS 1.3089 (assembly GCF_000385925.1). NCBI lineage: Bacteria > Bacillati > Bacillota > Bacilli > Lactobacillales > Streptococcaceae > Streptococcus > Streptococcus cristatus. The sequence goes on along the minus strand of NC_021175.1, from coordinate 1,842,282 downwards.
AATGAAAAAGTGCGTGCAGCCATTGATAGCTTTATTGCTCGTGGTGGCTTGATTATCGGTATCTGTAATGGATTCCAAGCTCTCGTAAAATCAGGTCTTCTTCCATACGGGAACTTTGAGAATGCCACTAGCACTAGCCCAACTCTCTTCTACAATGATGCTAACCAACACGTGGCCAAGATGGTGGAAACCCGCATTGCCAATACTAACTCGCCATGGTTGGCTGGGGTGCAAGTGGGCGATATCCACGCTATTCCTGTTTCGCACGGTGAAGGGAAGTTTGTCGTGACGGCGGAGGAATTTGCGGAGCTCCGTGACAATGGTCAGATCTTTAGCCAATACGTGGACTTTGACGGAAAACCAACTATGGATTCCAAGTACAATCCAAATGGTTCAGTCAACGCTATCGAAGGAATTACCAGCAAGAACGGCCAAATCATCGGTAAGATGGGCCACTCAGAACGTTATGAAGACGGTCTCTTCCAAAACATCCCAGGGAATAAAGACCAGCATCTGTTCGCGTCAGCTGTGCGTTATTTCACAGGGAAATAAAATTAGGTATAAAAATGACATACGAAGTAAAATCTCTTAATGAAGAATGTGGCGTTTTTGGTATCTGGGGGCATCCAGATGCTGCTAAAATGACCTATTTTGGGCTCCACAGTCTTCAGCACCGTGGTCAGGAGGGGGCAGGGATCCTCTCCAATGACCAAGGGACATTAAAGCGTCATCGCGATATGGGGCTTTTATCAGAAGTGTTCAGAAATCCTGCTAATTTGGATAAATTGACAGGGACTGGAGCGATTGGACACGTGCGTTATGCGACTGCGGGAGAAGCTTCTGTAGACAATATCCAACCTTTCCTTTTCCGCTTTCATGATATGCAGTTTGGCTTGGCTCATAATGGAAATCTGACCAATGCAGAATCTCTCAAGCAAGAATTAGAACAAAGAGGAGCGATTTTCAGCGCGACTTCGGACTCGGAAATCTTGGCTCACTTGATTCGCCGTAGTCACAATCCAAGTCTGATGGGCAAAATCAAGGAAGCACTTAGTCTTGTCAAAGGTGGCTTTGCTTATATCTTGCTGTTTGAGGACAAGTTGATTGCTGCCCTTGACCCTAATGGTTTTCGTCCTCTTTCGATCGGAAAAATGGCCAATGGAGCAGTCGTGGTTTCATCTGAAACCTGTGCCTTTGAAGTAATCGGTGCTGAGTGGATTCGCGATGTGAAACCAGGCGAGATTGTCATTATTGACGACAATGGTATCCAGTATGATAGCTACACAAATGATACTCAGCTCGCGATTTGCTCTATGGAGTATATCTACTTTGCCCGTCCTGACTCCAATATCCATGGTGTCAATGTCCATACTGCTCGAAAACGTATGGGTGCCCAACTAGCGCGTGAATTCAAACATGAAGCCGATATCGTGGTCGGTGTGCCAAACTCATCACTTAGCGCAGCCATGGGCTTTGCGGAAGAATCAGGTTTGCCAAATGAAATGGGACTCATCAAGAACCAATACACCCAACGTACCTTTATCCAACCGACTCAAGAGTTGCGAGAGCAAGGTGTGCGGATGAAGCTATCTGCCGTTTCAGGCGTTGTCAAAGGCAAACGTGTGGTTATGGTGGATGATTCCATTGTTCGTGGGACAACCTCTCGCCGTATCGTTCAGCTTTTGAAAGAAGCAGGGGCGACGGAGGTTCACGTTGCTATTGGAAGTCCTGCGCTAGCTTATCCATGTTTCTACGGAATTGATATCCAGACGCGTCAGGAGCTGATTGCAGCCAATCATACAGTTGAAGAAACTTGCCAAATCATTGGTGCGGATAGCCTGACCTATCTTTCGATTGATGGCTTGATTAACTCTATCGGGATTGAAACAGATGCACCAAATGGTGGTCTCTGTGTCGCTTATTTTGACGGTGACTACCCAACTCCCCTCTATGATTACGAAGAAGAATATCGTAGAAGCTTGGGGGACAAGACCAGTTTTTACAAATAGGCGGATGATGATTTTCCATTAAAGGAAAGGAATAAACAAATGACAAATAAAAATGCATACGCTCAATCGGGTGTGGATGTTGAAGCGGGTTATGAAGTTGTTGAACGGATCAAAAAGCACGTGGCTCGTACGGAGCGTGCAGGTGTCATGGGAGCTCTTGGTGGCTTTGGTGGCATGTTTGACCTTTCAAAGACAGGTGTCAAAGAGCCTGTCTTGATCTCAGGGACTGACGGTGTCGGAACCAAGCTCATGTTGGCTATCAAGTACGACAAGCATGACACGATTGGGCAGGACTGTGTGGCTATGTGTGTCAACGATATCATCGCTGCAGGTGCGGAGCCCCTCTATTTCCTCGACTATGTGGCGACAGGGAAGAATGAACCAGCTAAGCTAGAACAAGTCGTCGCTGGTGTAGCAGAAGGTTGTGTGCAGGCAGGCGCAGCCCTCATCGGTGGTGAAACTGCTGAAATGCCAGGTATGTATGGCGCAGATGACTATGACTTGGCTGGTTTTGCGGTCGGCGTGGCTGAAAAATCTCAAATCATCGATGGTTCAAAAGTGGCAGAAGGTGATGTTCTTCTCGGACTTGCTTCAAGTGGGATTCACTCAAATGGTTACTCACTCGTCCGTCGTGTCTTTGCTGACTATACGGGTGAGGAAGTTTTGCCAGAATTGGAAGGCAAGCAACTCAAGGACGTTCTTCTTGAGCCGACTCGTATCTATGTCAAGGCTGTCTTGCCACTCATCAAGGAAGAGTTGGTCAACGGCATTGCCCACATCACTGGTGGTGGATTTATCGAGAATGTCCCTCGCATGTTTGCGGCTGACTTGGCTGCTGAGATTGAGGAAAGCAAGGTTCCAGTCCTTCCAATTTTCAAAGCCCTTGAAAAATACGGTCAGATCAAGCATGAAGAAATGTTTGAAATCTTCAATATGGGCGTAGGACTCATGTTGGCAGTTAGACCTGAAAATGTAGATCGCGTTAAGGAATTGTTGGATGAACCAGTCTATGAAATTGGTCGCATCGTCAAGAAAGAAAACGAAAGTGTCATTATCAAATGAAAAAAATAGCGGTTTTTGCCTCTGGTAATGGCTCAAATTTTCAGGTGATTGCCGAAGAATTTCCGGTGGAGTTTGTCTTTTCAGACCATCGTGATACCTATGTGCTCGAGCGTGCAGACAAGCTTGGTGTCCTGTCCTATGCTTTTGAACTCAAGGAGTTTGAGAGCAAGGCAGACTACGAAGCAGCCCTTGTCGAACTATTGCAAGAACACCAGATTGACTTGATTTGTCTAGCAGGCTACATGAAAATTGTTGGTCCGACTTTGCTCGCTGCTTACGAGGGTCGTATCATTAACATTCATCCAGCCTATTTGCCAGAGTTTCCAGGAGCTCATGGGATTGAAGATGCTTGGAATGCAGGTGTTGAGCAGTCTGGTGTGACCATTCACTGGGTGGATTCAGGTGTCGATACTGGGAAGATTATCCAACAAGTCCGTGTGCCACGATTAGCTGATGATACCATTGAAAGCTTTGAAGCTCGTATTCATGAAGCGGAGTACAAGTTGTATCCAGAGGTGCTGGAGAGCTTTGGAGTTGCACGAAAATAAGAAGGAAATCATAGCTGATTTTGTGGCAAGGATTAAAAGTCATCTGCTAAGGAGAAATTTATGGGGTTGTTTGATTTTTTTAAGAAGAAATCTTCTGATGAAGAGAAGTCAACGAAAGATGAAGACAAGATTGTTATTAAAGTTGAAAATACAGATGATAGCGCTCCAGGATGGGAAGCGATTGATGCAGAATTTATTCGTTTATACCCTGATCAGCCCAGTCCTCTTCATTATGGAACAGTTATCAAGTATATGCTAGGCGGTCCAGACCCGCTTGATGGCATCAGTGTTTATGATGCAAGAGATTTTTGGCATTTTGTGAGTTATGGCTTGTCAGAATTATATACCAAAGAAAGCAAAGACCCTGAATACAGTGGTTATGGGATTGAATTAACGTTTAAGTTAAAGAAATCAGATAATGACGAAGAAGAAATTAATAATGGCTGTGGTTTGCTACAGTATGTGGCAAGATATATTTTTAAAACGGGTAAAGTGGTTTTGCCAGAAGAATACATCTATACCAAGCAAACGGTAGGAATTGATGCCCAACAGAAATCTAATTTGACAGGCTTTCTGACTGCTCGTGATAATCTAGCTAAGCCTCTAGATACTCCGCATGGAAAAGTGGAATTTGTAACCTTAATTGGTGCAACAGACGCCGAACTGCGAAGTATTTATGAAAGTGAGACAAGTAAGCTGGAGGTCAGAAAACTGTTAAAAGAACTTGGGAATCAGCTTACAGACTATAATCGCCAGTCTTTGGTTTAAATGATGTGAAAGCACCTCTTGATACAATGAAAGGAAATAACATGACTAAACGCGCCTTAATCAGCGTCTCAGACAAAGCGGGCATTGTTGAATTTGCCCAAGAACTTAAAAAACTCGGTTGGAAGATTATCTCGACAGGTGGGACCAAGGTTGCCCTTGATAATGCTGGGGTGGAGACCATTGCGATCGATGATGTGACTGGTTTCCCAGAAATGATGGACGGCCGTGTCAAGACCCTTCATCCAAATATCCACGGTGGGCTCCTAGCTCGTCGTGACTTGGATAGTCACCTAGAAGCAGCTAAGGACAATAAGATCGAGCTCATCGACCTTGTAGTTGTCAATCTTTATCCTTTCAAGGAAACGATTCTCAAACCAGACGTGACTTACGCTGACGCGGTGGAAAACATCGATATCGGTGGGCCATCTATGCTTCGATCAGCAGCGAAGAACCATGCCAGCGTGACAGTTGTAGTAGATCCTGCTGACTATGAAGTGGTGCTTGACGAATTGGCAGCAAATGGCGAAACAAGTTACGAAACGCGTCAACGTTTGGCAGCCAAGGTTTTCCGTCACACAGCGGCCTATGATGCCTTGATTGCAGAGTATTTCACAGCTCAAGTGGGAGAAAGCAAGCCTGAAAAACTGACCTTGACCTATGACCTCAAACAAGCTATGCGCTACGGGGAAAATCCTCAGCAGGATGCGGATTTCTACCAAAAAGCCTTGCCGACAGATTACTCCATTGCATCAGCAAAACAGCTCAACGGTAAGGAATTATCCTTCAACAATATCCGTGACGCTGATGCCGCTATCCGTATCATCCGTGACTTCAAAGACCGTCCGACCGTTGTAGCTCTCAAACACATGAATCCGTGCGGTATCGGTCAGGCTGATGACATCGAGACTGCTTGGGACTACGCTTATGAGTCTGATCCGGTGTCTATCTTCGGTGGAATTGTCGTTCTTAACCGTGAAGTGGACGCTGCGACTGCTGAGAAGATGCACGGAGTTTTCCTTGAAATCATCATCGCTCCAAGCTATACGGATGAGGCGCTAGCCATTTTGACCAATAAAAAGAAAAACTTGCGTATCCTAGAATTGCCATTTGATGCCCAAGACGCTAGCGAAGTGGAAGCAGAATACACAGGTGTAGTAGGTGGACTTCTCGTGCAAAACCAAGACGTGGTCAAAGAAAGCCCAGCTGACTGGCAAGTGGTGACCAAACGCCAGCCAACCGAGACAGAAGCGACTGCTCTTGAGTTCGCTTGGAAGGCTATCAAGTACGTCAAATCAAACGGAATCATCGTAACCAACGACCACATGATACTTGGGGTAGGTCCAGGTCAAACCAACCGTGTGGCTTCTGTTCGCATTGCCATTGAACAAGCCAAAGACCGCCTTGACGGCGCTGTGCTCGCTTCCGATGCCTTCTTCCCATTTGCGGATAATGTGGAAGAAATCGCCAAAGCAGGAATCAAAGCCATCATCCAGCCAGGTGGCTCCGTTCGTGACCAAGAATCCATTGAAGCAGCAGACAAATATGGCTTGACCATGATCTTCACGGGAGTGAGACATTTTAGACATTAAGAAGATTTATATTGGAGAAAATGCTGAGACTTTTTCTCCAATTTTTTGCGCAAAAAAACTCCCGAAAGGATGAATGAACCATCTTTTTGGGAGTTGAATTTTATAAGGACTTAACAGAATTAGAAAGAAAGTCCACTTTGGAAAGCGCTGAGTTTTTGTTTAGCTACTTCGTTGATTTGATCGATAGCAGCATTGATAGCTTGGCTAGTCAAATCAGATAGAGTTTCCATATCTTCTGGGTCTACGATAGCAGGCTGAAAGTCAATTTTGACAACCTTTTTATCACCAGTAAGAGTTGCTACAACTAAATCTTGGCTAGATTTTCCAACAAATTCAGTTGCGGCTAATTCTGCTTGAGCAATGTCCATCTCTTTTTTAAGTTTTTGGGCTTGCTTCATCATGTTTTGCATATTCATCATAAGATTTTCTTTCCTTTCTCTCGCAAGGGCTGATCCCCTTGGTAATCTTCACTCTTCAATTATATCATTTTTTGGAAAAGTGGCAAGAAGAACATTTTTAGAAGGTTTGACAAAGATTTAGCATTTATAGTAGAATGGTCATGAATCTATATACCAAGGAGAAGACAACTTGAAAAATAAGAAGATAAAAGGCTTGCTGTTGGTAGTTCTCTCATCCCTCTTCATCTTAATCGGCTGTAGTGGCAGCCCTAAAATTCAGGGGAAATGGAATGTTCAGGATGTTAGAGGTGAGCAAACTACAATTGAAATAAAAGACAAGACCATCATTGTCAACGAAGAAGAGTATAAGTATACTCAAAATGCTATTGGTTTTAAAAATGGGGTGAGTTATTATGGCCTGACTCGGAAAGATAATGGCAAAAAATTTTCTATCGTCTTTCCTGAGAAAGATAAAAATGTTGCTATTATGCTAATTCCTGATTCAGACGATGACTATCTTACAGGTAGTATGCTCTTTGCTATGCATCGCAAGGAAAAGCCAGATTATAAAAAATATGCGGAGAAATATTTCAATCTAAAATAAGAGAAAAAGGCGCTGAATTTCAGCGTCTTTTAGGTTTTATTAAAGTGATGTCATGGTCGGCAAGTCTAGACTAGATTGTTCTAGGTCAATTGTCAACTGATAATCAGTCTTATCACGGACGGTGTGTTCGAAGTCAGTGGTGTAGAGGACGAGGCGGAGTTGGTCGCCTTTTTTCATCTTGTAGATAGTTGGTTGCAGCTCAAAGCTACATTCCATCCATTGGTCAGGGGCAACTTCTTCGACCGTCAGCAAGTCTGTCCGATTTTGCAGGTTGAGGAAGCCTTCGGTGATGACACGGTGTGGTGTTTCAGTAAAAGGCAGCTCAAGTAGATTATCCAGCATATAGTAGCGACCATTGTCCATGACTCTAGGCTCAAGCGGTGTCGGAATTGGAGTGAGACGTTTGGCTGGTCCAAAGTCCAGTAGCTGGGCGGAAATCAGGCCCTTGTCCGTGCTGGATTTAAGGCGCAGTTTGAGCTGGGTGGCTCCGTTGAGGAAGAGGTCTTCTTCCAAAGTCCAATCCAGAGTAATCTGGTTGCCCTTGCCGTCAAAGAGTTCGTTTTTAAAGCTTTGGTAGTTTTTGGCAAAACGATTGTAGTCTTCTTCTGAATACTGATTTTGAATCTTTTGAGTGCCTTTACCTAGTTGGAAATGAGCGTAGTTCTTCTGACCACCAAAGTCCTCCAGAGTCAGCCAGTTTTGGGCTTGGCTGTTGTCCTGCCAGATGACTGGCGGTAGTTCAAAGTCTGAAGCATGGCCCAGTAGTTTCTTGCTGAGAAGGGCATTCATGGCTTCGCGGAAGTCAATGGACTGCCAGTTGTTCATGTAAACATGGGCTCCATTGTGGAGGAAGAGGTGTTTTTTGATGTGAGATGGCAGAGCTCGGAACATATTATAGACATGGAGAGGCTTAACGTTCCAGTCTTGAGAGCCATGGGTGAAGACGACTTCGGCTTTGACCTTATCTGTATGGAGCAGGTAGTTGCGGTCATGCCAAAATTGATTGTAATCTCCGGTTTGCCGGTCTAGGTCTTTGCGCTGTTGCTCTAGGCTCTGCTGATAAGCATCATTATGACGCAGGTAGTCACCAGCCCTCAGGTTGCGGGAGTAGGTCAGTTCAGTCAGGGATTCAAAATCCTCTCCTGGGTAACCTCCGGGACTAGTGACGAGACCGTTTTCGCGGTAGTAGTTGTACCAAGAAGAAATCCCAGCTTCGGCGATAATGACTTCCAAACCATCTACACCAGTCGTTGCCAATCCGTTGGACATGGTGCCCAGATAAGAAATGCCGGTCGTTGCGACTTTGCCGTTTGACCAAGTGGCCTTGATTTCCCGCTGGCGCGTGTGGTCAGTGAAGGCTCGGCAGCGGCCGTTGAGCCAGTCGATGACATTCTTGTAGGCCTCGATCTGCTGATAGTCGCCGCTGGTCATTAGGCCCTGAGAATCTTTAGTTCCTACGCCAGACACGTAGAGATTAGCAAAGCCGCGGGGCAGCAAGTAGTCATTGAGGGTGTAGGTGCCGATATGACCTAATTTTTCCTCGGCTTCAGAGACTTCTTGGGCAGGAGTTGTCGAATCCAGTTGGAGCAATTTAAGCTCAGGATCTTGTACAGTGATGTGATGTGGCTCTTTTTTTACTAAGTCCACATTCATATCATGGAGAGCCTTGTCGCTGGCCGGATCGTTGGTTCCCTGATGATAAGGAGAAGCGGTCATGACAGCAGGGATTTGCCCTTGGTAACGAGGACGGATAATGCTAACTTTGACCAGATCTGGCAGGCCATCTCCATCAGTATCAACTCGGCTTTCAACATAAACCACCTCACGGATGGCATCATGGCTGGAAAAGGTTGCCAAGCTCTTACCGTTGAAGTAGTGGTGGGTATTTTCCTCGGGAATCAATCCCTCGCTGACCAGCTTATCAACAAGCAAATTGCCATTCTTTGTTCGAGTGTTGAGCAACTGGTAGAGGTTTTCTAGCAGATTGCCGTAGACAATAGGGAAGTCGCTTTCTGTTCGGAATTTCTCAAGATCGGTGAAATCAACAAAAGGGACAAAGTCCAAGAGCTGAAAGGCAGTCATATAGAAGACCTCAGCTGTTAGTTCGCGGTCTGACTCGAAGAAGGTCAACAAGTCAGTTTCGCTATCAGCGGCCCAAGCTCGAAGCAAGTAGTCGGTATCCTGATAGAGAAAGAAACAGCGTCGTAGAAAGCTTTGGAGATTGTCTTTATCAGAAAGGTGCGGCTCATAAACAAAGCCCAAGTCGGCTAATTCTTGGCGCATGGTGTCTGGATTTGTCTTGCGATAACTATACTGATTGAAGCGCATATTTTTCCCTCTTTTTCTTATTTTTGTTTAAAATGACCTTTACATTATCCATTATACTTGATAAAATATAGATTGTCTAAAAAATTTTAAAGGAGAAATTAGATGGATTTCAGTTGGGCTATTAAATATGCCACGGAATTTTTAGGGACAGCTATCCTTATTATTTTGGGGAATGGTGCTGTTGCCAATGTTGAATTAAAAGGAACTAAAGGTCATCAAAGTGGCTGGTTAGTCATTGCCGTTGGTTACGGTATGGGGGTTATGATTCCAGCTCTGATGTTTGGAAATACCTCAGGTAACCACATCAACCCTGCTTTTACTTTAGGGCTTGCAATTAGCGGTTACTTCCCATGGGCTCAGGTAGCTCCTTATATTATTGCTCAAGTTTTGGGTGCTATCTTCGGACAGGCTTTGGTCGTAGCGACACACCGCCCTTACTACTTGAAAACAGAAAATCCAAACAATATCTTGGGTACTTTCTCAACCATTTCAAGCCTAGATCACGGAACAGCTGAATCTCGTAAAGCAGCAACAATCAATGGCTTTATCAATGAGTTTGTTGGTTCATTTGTTCTTTTCTTTGCAGCGATGGGCATGACTAAACTTCACTTCGGTGCGGAATTGAAGGTTCTTATCGAGAAGAATGTACAACAACAAGCTCTTCAAGCAGCTCAAGCTGGTCAAAAAGTAGCAGAATCGGATGTTCAAAGTCTGATTCATAATACATTTGCACAAGCAACAAATGGATCATCTGCTGTTGCTCACTTGGCGCTTGGTTTCCTTGTTATGGCCTTGGTAACTTCAGTTGGAGGCCCTACTGGACCAGGTCTTAACCCAGCCCGTGACCTTGGACCTCGTATCCTGCACTTTATCTTGCCAAAATCAATCCTTGGTGAACACAAGGGTGATTCAAAATGGTGGTATTCTTGGGTACCAGTTGTGGCACCAATTCTTGCAGGTATCACAGCAGTAGCTTTGTTTAAAGCAATTTACGGATAATATCTATCGAAGAGAGTGGGACAGAAATGGGGAATTCGTTAGAATTCGATTTCGTTGTCCCACCTCCGCACAGTTGAGTAGGGCTGTAAAAGCTGATGAAATCAGCGTAATAGAGCCCACTCAACCACTGCGTCTTGCTCGATAATCCAAAGACAATTGAGAGGCTAGGACTTTTGTCCCAGCCTCTTTTTTGTCAACCTTTGAGTAGTGGGGAATTACCATATATTTTATACTTTTTGACTTGTTTAATTAGGATAGTGGAAATGTTCTGAAAATTGTTGGATTGCGCATAATTTCTTGTAAAAAATATGAAAATCTATTACAATAAAATGGTTCGGAGGAAGTTATGAGTGTAAATCATGTGGCAAGAATCGTTCCAGTAATAAAAGTAAATAATCGGAACCTAAATCAAGATTTCTATGTTAAAACGCTGGGGATGAAATCCCTATTAGAAGAAGGAGCCCAGTTGTCTTTGGGCGATCAAACCAGAACAGAAAGATTGGTTTTAGAAGAATCTCCAAGCATGCGCTCTCGTCGAGTTAAAGGAGCAAAGAAATTGGCTCGCTTAGTAATCAAGGTGGCAAAAGTGGCAGAAATTGAGGCTTTGCTGGCTCGAGGAATCCAAATTGACAATTTGTATCGTGGGGAGAAAGGATATGCTTTTGAAGCGATTTCCCCAGAAGGTGATCGTATCTTGCTCCATGCGGAAGAGAAGTTGACTTGTCTGCAACCAGTCCAAGAAACTCCTGCATTTGAAGTGCAGGACGATTTTATCGGCTTGAGTCAATTTGAAGTGGAAAAGATCGAGCTTCGTGCTCCAGATTTGCAGGCTGTCAAGGACTTCTATCAGCCAGTAAGCAATGTCTTGGATTTCCTAGATGTACAGGAAGCCCAAGGAGAAGATTTGACAGCTGATAATACGAAAACTTGGGATTTGGCCATGCTCAAATGTTTGGTGGCGGACTTTGATGTGGAACAACTGTCATCGATTTTTGCGACACAGGAGTTTTTTGTCCCTAAATCTAAAAAATTCTTGGTCAGCCAAGATCAAAGTAATATTGAACTATGGTTTGAGCAACTATGACCCAGCGGATTTTAGAAAAGATAGATCAGCAGCTTGCTGCGGGGCTTTATCCTGGGGCTAGTTTGTCTCTTTATCGAGATGGGCACTGGCAGAGTTTCTATCTGGGCTTGGCAGACCCAGCCAATCAATCAGTAACGCGAGCAGGTCTGGTTTATGATCTAGCCAGTGTCAGCAAGGTTGTCGGAGTAGGGACCTTGGTGGCATTTCTGTTTCAGAGTGGTGACTTGGATATAGATGCGCCTTTGCGGCGATATTATCCTGCCTTTCATGATGATCGGGTGACCCTGCGCCAGCTTTTGACCCATACTTCTGGGCTCGATCCCTTTATTCCCAATCGGGACAAGCTCAATGCTCAAGAATTAAAGGCGGCTCTCAATAGCTTGACAGTGCGGGATGATAAAACCTTCCATTATACAGATGTCAACTTTCTCCTGCTGGGCTTTATGCTGGAGGAGATCTATGGGGAGGATTTGGACAGGTTATTTGCAGAAAAGATTTTTCAGCCATGGGCGATGCGGAAAACTAGCTTTGGACCAGTAGCTTCTGCGGTTCCGACTGTTCGTGGTGTTAAAGCGGGTGTGGTTCATGATCCCAAAGCGCGTGTCTTAGGCCAGCATGCTGGGAGTGCCGGGCTTTTTTCAACGCTTGAGGATTTGCAGATCTTTTTAGAGCATTATTTGCAGGATGAATTTGCAGAGAAATTGAGCCAAAACTTTGCTTCAGAGCCGGGCAAGACACGCAGTCTGGCTTGGAATTTGGAGGGGAAATGGCTGGATCATACTGGCTATACGGGTACTTTTATCATGTACAATCGGGCGGAGCAGAAAGCTGCAATCTTTCTGTCCAATCGCACCTATGAGAAGGATGAACGTGCCCAATGGATTTTAGACCGCAATGAACTGATGGATTTAATCAGGAAAGAGTGGTAGTGGCCGCCCTACCGAAGCTAAAGGCCAGTCACTGATGATGAAATAGGATAGAACTCCGGCACTTGCTTGGAGTTTTTGACTGTTCGACTTGCCTTGGCCGATCAAAACAGGAAAAAATCGCTTTTTTTCCAAAAGTATATTAAAATATAGAAGATAGAAGGAAGAAATAGAGAGAAAGTATGACGAAAGAGAAGGGTGTCGGCAGGGCACATAGCAAGATTATTCTGATGGGGGAGCATTCGGTGGTCTATGGCTATCCAGCCTTGGCTTTGCCTCTCAACAATATCGAAGTGACTTGTCAGGTATTCCCTTCTGAGAAGCCTTGGACTCTCTACGAGCAAGATACCTTGTCCATGGCTGTATTTGCCTGTCTGGAGCACTTAGGGAAGCAAGGCGCTCAGATTCGTTGTCAAGTGGATTCTATGGTGCCAGAAAAACGGGGCATGGGTTCGTCTGCTGCTGTCAGCATTGCAGCCATTCGTGCGGTTTTTGACTACTTCGAAGAAGCCTTGGATCATGAGACACTGGAAATTCTGGCCAATCGGGCAGAGATGATTGCCCATATGAATCCTAGCGGTCTAGATGCCAAGACCTGCCTTAGTGATGTAGCTATCAAGTTTATCCGTAATGTCGGATTTTCAGAAATTGAGCTAGATTTGGGCGCTTATCTGCTGATTGCGGATACGGGTATTCACGGACATACGCGGGAAGCCATCAAAAAGGTAGAAAGCTTGGGTCAGGAGGCTCTGCCCCTTTTACAGGAGTTGGGAAATCTGACAAAAATCGTTGAAAAGGCGATCCAACTCAAGGATTTGCTGACGATGGGACAGGCCATGACCAAGGCGCACGGCAAACTGGCCCAGTTGGGAGTTTCCTGCCAGCTATCTGATGACTTGGTCGAGCAGGCGCTTGAAAATGGAGCTCTCGGAGCTAAAATGAGCGGCGGCGGCCTAGGTGGCTGTGTAATTGTGCTAATAAAAGAAAAGAAAGAGGCGGAAGATCTAGCCCGTCTTTTGAGAGAGAAAGGAGCCAGCAATATATGGATAGAAAGTCTGTAAGTGTCAAGTCTTACGCCAATATTGCTATTGTCAAGTATTGGGGCAAGGCGGATGCCGAGCGGATGATTCCTGCTACCAGCAGTATTTCCTTGACTTTAGAAAACATGTACACCCAAACCCAGTTAAGTCCGCTTGCGGCTGAGGCTGCTGGCGATGAATTTTATATCGACGGGCAACTGCAAAGCCCAGAAGAGCATGCCAAAGTCAGTCGAATTATTGATCGTTTTCGGACGGAGCCAAATGATTGGGTTCGGATTGACACCAGTAACAATATGCCTACAGCGGCAGGTTTATCCTCTAGTTCCAGCGGCTTATCTGCTCTGGTCAAGGCTTGTGATGCTTATTTTGGAACTCATTACAGTACCGAGGAGCTGGCCCAGTTGGCCAAGTTTGCTTCAGGTTCGTCAGCCCGCTCCTTTTTTGGTCCTTTGGCAGCATGGGACAAGGATAGCGGAGCAATTTATCCTGCGCAAACCGACCTGAAGCTAGCCATGATTATGTTGGTGCTTCATGATGAGAAAAAGCCGATTTCTAGTCGACTCGGTATGCAAGTTTGTGCTGAAACTTCCAAAAATTTTCAAGCTTGGATTGACCAGTCAGCTCAGGATTATCAGGATATGATGGCCTACCTAAAGGATAATGATTTTGAGAAAGTTGGGCAGTTGACCGAGGAGAATGCCTTGCGGATGCATGCAACGACAGAGACAGCTACGCCTCCATTTACTTATCTGACAGAGGAAAGCTATGCTGCGATGGACTTTGTTCGCCAGCTCCGAAGCCAGGGGCATCGTTGCTATTTCACCATGGACGCTGGTCCTAATGTCAAGGTTCTCTGTCTTGAAGAGGACTTGGAAGACTTGGTGCCCCTCTTTGAGAATCAGTACCGTTTGATTGTCTCCAAAACCAAGGAATTGCCTGATGAAAACTAAGATGCAAGTCCAGACCTGCGGAAAGCTTTATCTAGCGGGAGAATACGCTGTTCTGAGTCCTGGTCATGCGGCTTTGATTAAGAATATTCCCATCTATATGCGGGCAGAGATTGAGGTGGCGGACAGCTATGAGCTGGATTCGGATCTCTTTAGCCACAAAGCCAGTCTAGCACCAGATGCGGACTATGCCTTGATTCAGGAGACCATCCAGCTGATGCATGACTATCTTAGCTTGCTGCAACGCCCATTGCACCCCTTTGCTCTGACGATCAGGGGAAAAATGGGGAAAGACGGTCGTAAGTTTGGGCTGGGCTCTAGTGGCAGCGTGGTTGTCTTGACGATCAAGGCTATGGCTGCCTTTTATCAGCTGAAACTAAGCTCTGACCTCCTCTTTAAACTAGCTGCAGTAGTGCTTCTCAAGCGGGGGGATAATGGCTCCATGGGAGATCTGGCTTGTATTGCTTATGAGCAACTGGTTTATTATCGTTCTTTTGACCGGATGGCAATCCGCCAGCGATTGGCTGACACAAGTCTATTAGAGATTTTGGAGCAAGATTGGGACTATGAAATCAAGCCCATCCAGCCGGCTTTGGCCTGTGATTTTCTGGTTGGCTGGACGAGAGAACCAGCTATTTCTAGTGACCTTGTCAAGCAGGTTAAGTCGGGCTTGAACGAAGATTTCCTGAATCAGACCCAGCTTCAGGTGGATTGCTTGAAAGAAGCCCTTGAGTCTGCTGATAAGACAGCTGTAAAAGATAGCATATCGACTGCCAGCCAGCTTTTAGATAGGCTCAGTTCGCTGATTTACACGGAGAAATTACAGGCCTTAAGAGAGGCGAGTCAGGGCTTGGATTGTGTCGCTAAAAGCAGTGGAGCTGGTGGTGGAGACTGTGGCTTCGCCCTGTCTTTTGCTACCGAAGATAGCCAAACCTTGATCCAACGCTGGCAAGAAGCTGGTCTGGAATTACTCTACCAAGAAAGGATGGGTGCTCATGAGCCAAAGTCGTAAAGATGATCATATCAACTACGCCCTAGAACAGCCGCTTGGCTACAATAGCTTTGATGATATAGAATTGATTCATTGCTCTTTGCCAGCCTATGATTTGGCCGAGATTGATTTATCAACTCATTTCGCTGGTCGTGATTGGGATTTTCCCTTTTATATCAATGCTATGACAGGTGGAAGTCCAAAAGGGCGAGAAATCAATGAAAAACTAGCTAAGGTGGCAGAGGCCTGTGGCATCCTCTTTGTGACAGGTTCTTACAGTGCCGCTCTGAAAAATCCAGATGATGATTCTTATGCTGTGGCAAAGGATAAGTCTAGCCTACTCTTGGCCAGCAATATCGGTCTTGATAAACCAGTAGCAGCAGGCTTGCAGACGGTGTCGGATTTGAAACCTTTGTTTCTCCAGCTACATGTCAATGTCATGCAAGAATTGCTAATGCCTGAGGGAGAGCGGACTTTCAGAGCTTGGAAGCAGCATCTGGAAGCCTATGGAAAAGATTTTCCAGTTCCCCTTGTCCTCAAAGAAGTGGGCTTTGGTATGGATCGGAAGACGATTGAGGAGGCTCAGGCATTAGGTATTTCAACCTTTGATATTTCTGGTCGTGGTGGAACGAGTTTTGCCTATATTGAAAATCGGCGGAGCGGTCAGCGAGACTATCTCAACGGTTGGGGGCAGACCACAGGCCAAGCCTTGCTGGCAGCACAGGACTGGGTGGACAAGGTGGAGCTGCTGGCTAGTGGAGGCATTCGCCATCCTCTAGACATGGTTAAAGCCTTGGTTCTGGGTGCAAAGGCAGTTGGTCTATCTCGGACTATGTTAGACTTGGTTGTAAAACATCCAGTCGAAGAGGTCATTGCTATCGTAAACGGCTGGAAAGAAGAGTTAGGTCTATTGATGTGCGCCTTGTCCTGCCGTAACCTTCAAGAATTAAGATCCGTTCCCTATCTGCTCTATGGCCGCTTAAAAGAAGGAGCTGAACAGGTGCAATAATCACTGGATGCTATGCTTTATCTAGCTGATGAAATGCTTTGGCAGATCATTCAAAGAAAAGCGAAATTTATTCTTGCTATTTGCAAGGAAATCTAGTATAATTATTATTTGTGAGTGAACCTCACTTACCCCTTGCAGCGACTTGGGGTCATTAGACCAAAAGGAGGAACATATCAATGGCTAAATACGAAATTCTTTATATTATTCGTCCAAACATTGAAGAAGAAGCTAAAAACGCTTTGGTAGCACGCTTTGACTCTATCTTGACTGACAACGGTGCAACTGTTGTTGAATCAAAAGACTGGGAAAAACGTCGTCTTGCATACGAAATCCAAGATTTCCGTGAAGGACTTTACCACATCGTTAACGTTGAAGCAAACAACGATGCAGCTCTTAAAGAGTTTGACCGTCTTTCAAAAATCAACGCTGACATTCTTCGTCACATGATCGTCAAACTTGACGCTTAAGAAGGTAAATTATGATTAATAACGTTGTACTTGTGGGACGTATGACCCGTGATGCTGAACTTCGCTATACACCGCAGAACCAAGCGGTCGCAACCTTTACTCTAGCTGTTAATCGCAACTTTAAAAATCAAAGTGGTGAGCGTGAAGCGGACTTTATCAATGTTGTTATCTGGCGTCAGCAGGCAGAAAATCTTGCTAATTGGGCCAAAAAAGGCGCTCTAATCGGAATTACTGGTCGCATTCAGACTCGTAACTACGACAATCAGCAAGGCCAGCGTGTCTATGTCACAGAAGTCGTTGCAGACAACTTCCAGCTTCTGGAAAGTCGTGCAAGCCGTGAAGGGCAGGCTTCAGCTGGCTTTGGTGGCGGTGGCTTCGGTGGAAATTCTGCACCAAGCTATGGAAGTGCTGACTCATTCAACCAAGTACCGAATTTTTCTCGTGATGAAAGCCCATTTGGCAATTCAAATCCAATGGACATTTCAGACGATGATTTACCATTCTAATAATGGACAAAACTAGAACTATAATATAAAGGAGAATAACATGGCTCAACAACGTCGTGGCGGATTCAAACGCCGTAAAAAAGTTGATTACATCGCAGCAAACAAGATTGAATATGTTGATTACAAAGATACTGAGCTTCTTAGCCGTTTCGTTTCAGAACGTGGGAAAATCCTTCCTCGTCGTGTAACAGGAACTTCAGCTAAAAACCAACGTAAAGTAACAACAGCTATCAAACGCGCTCGCGTAATGGCTTTGATGCCTTTCGTAAATGAAGACTAATGAGAGTCCCTGCTTCTAGCAGGGATTTTTGCTATCTTGATGATAGAAAGGGACAGTGCTATAATAGAAGAAACGATCAAGATATGGGAGGATTGCCATGACAGAAGCACTAGCCATCAGGAAGATGTTTTTTGAGGATATTGAAGGCTTATCGAATGCTTTTATCCAGCAAGGCTGGCCTGGCCGGAGAGAGATTTTAAAAAACTACTTTCTGGAGCAAGAGGCGGGTGAGCGCCAAGTTTTGGTGGCGGTTATTAGGGAATCTTTGGCTGGTTACATTACAGTTATTCCATTGGCAAAGCATGGCCCCTTTGCTGGCCTTTATCCTGAGTTAACTGATTTTAATGTTTTTGAAAGTTTCCAAAAGCGAGGAATTGGCACGGCTTTATTGAACAAAGCAGAGCAAGTGGCTCAGAATTATTCAGATGTGATCAGTTTGGGTGTTGGGCTGCATAAAGGCTATGGTCCAGCACAACGACTGTATGTAGGTCGCGGTTATATTCCAGATGGATCAGGAGTTTGGTTTCAAAATCAGCCACTCACCCCCTATGCTTCGTGCGAGAATAACGATGAGTTGGTGTTATACTTTTCAAAAAGAGTAAAATAAAAGAGGTTTATAACCTCTTTTCTATGCTGTTTAATATTTGGCTGGCCCCATGGTTGCACTCTTGATATTGAAGCGTTTCTTGAGGTAGAAACGAAGTGCTAGGGTGATCCCTCCGATGATGGCAACAATGATGTTTGATAAATGCGGGTTGAGAGAGTCGGGTAGTAAGCTAGAACCAACGATTGAAAGGGTCCAAAGAGCAATGGCTACTAGCATGATAAGGATAGATTTGAGTAGATGTGGTCGTTGGCTACGGTCAGTGTCTGGTCCGTAGAAACGGTAAACGAAATGATAGAGGGCGTAGAAAGCGAGACCGCCGACAATACTACCAAAGACAAGTGTCGTCATGCCGTAAACAGAGGGTTTAGAAGATGCTAAATTGACGATGGAAGTCAGAACGGTGAAGAAACCGAAAATGAAGAGGACGGAATCCAGCATCATCCATTTTGGATCATCATTTTGCTTAGGATGCTCGGCATCATAGCGCTCCTTAGCAGTGAGAGAAGATGCCCAGTAAGTTGGTGCCCCATAGAGAGCACGGGCAGGGATACCCTTGGCTTGGTTTTCTAAAATGTTTGGAATGATTTCTTCTAAGATTGCTTTCACTTCTTCATCGGATTTGCCATCTTTGAGGAGTTGATGAGTAGCAATGTGGAGAAATTCCTTATTTTTCTTGGTTAGTTTGTCTAATAATACTTGTGACATGGTGGTCCTTTCTGGTGGTTAGAATAATTTTTATGGAAGAGGTAGAGGGTTAGAGAGCCGCTCAGAGCAAAGGCGATAAACATGATAATCCAGAAGGCATGGGGCTCACCATTTAGAGGTAGTTCATTATCTTTGAAGTTCATCCCATAGGCTGAGAAGAGCATGGTCGGGATGGACATAACAACGGTTACTAAGGCCAGTGTCTTCATGACATTGTTCTGGTTGTTGGAAATGATGGACGCAAAAGTATCTGTCATGCTGTGGAGGATGTTTCCATAAATATCAGCCATCTCAATGGCCTGCTGGGTCTCAATCAGGGTGTCTTCCAGCAAGTCCTCATCTTCCAGATATTTTTTGATATTGCTGGTGGCACTGGTCAATTTTTTGATCACGCGCTCGTTGGTTTTGAGGGAAGCCTTGAAATAGACGATGGTTTTTTCCAACTCCATGAGCTCAATCAGTTCTTCATTTCGAGTCGACTGGTGCAATTGGCTCTCAATCTGCTCGCTCTTACGGTCAATGGAACGCAGGGCCGTCAGATAGAGCTCGGCATTGCGGTAGAGAATCTGAAAGATAAAACGTGATCGCATGAAAGTGTAAAAGTTGCGCAGTTGTCGATTGATGAAAATATCGAGCAGGGGCAATTTTTCCAAGCAGGTCGTGATGATGGCATCTTCCGTGATGATAATACCAAGCGGGATGGTGACATAGTAAGTCTGGTTATTCCGTTCCTCTGTGATGGGCACATCCACGATAATCAAGGTGTAGTCATCTTCGATGGTAACCCGAGACATTTCCTCGGCATCGAGTGGTGCTCGTAAGTCAGCAATATCAATGCCAAAAGCATTTGCGATTTCTAAAGATTCATTCTGGGAAGGATTGACCATATTGATCCAAGTTCCCGATTCAAGTGTATCAATTTCCTTGAATTCGGTTGTTGTTGATAAAAATACTTGTTTCATATCTCCTCCTAGAATCATTTTTAAGCACCGTCTTATTATACTACAAATTCCAGTTTTTTGGGCAAAAGTTTGCAGAAAAATTTGCTATAATAGAGGAAGTTTAAAGGTAAAGTGTGGACTAGATGCAAGATAAAATTGTGATTCATGGAGCGCGAGCTCATAACTTAAAAAATATTGATGTAGAAATTCCGCGGGACAAGCTGGTCGTGGTGACGGGTCTGTCCGGTTCGGGCAAGTCCAGTCTGGCTTTTGACACCCTTTATGCAGAAGGGCAGCGCCGCTATGTGGAGAGTCTATCGGCCTATGCTCGGCAGTTTTTGGGCAATATGGAAAAGCCGGATGTGGACTCGATTGATGGTCTCAGCCCAGCTATTTCCATAGACCAGAAGACGACCAGTAAAAATCCTCGCTCAACAGTGGGAACAGCTACCGAAATCAATGACTACCTGCGCCTGCTCTATGCTCGTGTCGGAACGCCCTACTGTATCAACGGCCACGGAGCTATCAAGGCTTCGTCTGTCGAGCAGATTGTTGACAAAGTCTTGGAATTGCCAGAGCGTCAGCGATTGCAGATTTTAGCGCCAGTCATTCGCAAGAAAAAAGGCCAGCATAAGACCGTTTTTGACAAGATTCAGAAAGATGGTTATGTCCGGGTGCGCGTGGATGGGGATGTCTACGATGTAACGGAAGTGCCAGAGCTATCCAAGAGCAAGCAGCATGATATTGAGGTCGTGGTAGACAGAATTGTCATCAAGGAAGGGGTGCGCAGCCGTCTTTTTGACTCGGTCGAAGCTGCTCTGCGGATTGCTGAGGGTTATGTGGTGATTGACACCATGGACGGTCAAGAACTGCTCTTTTCTGAGCACTATGCCTGTCCAGTCTGCGGCTTTACGGTGCCAGAGCTAGAGCCACGCCTCTTCTCTTTCAATGCACCTTTTGGCTCCTGTCCAGACTGTGATGGTCTGGGGGTTAAGCTGGAGGTGGATCTAGATGTGGTTGTGCCAGAAGCTGGCAAGACCTTGCGCGAAGGAGCGCTAGCGCCTTGGAATCCCATCTCTTCCAACTACTACCCTCAGATGCTGGAGCAGGCCATGGCAGCCTTTGGCATTGATATGGACAAGCCTTTTGAGGAGCTGACTGAGGAAGAGAAGCAATTGATTTTCTTTGGCTCAGATGGGCAGGAGTTCCATTTCCACTATGAAAATGAATTTGGTGGCGTGCGCGATATTGACATTCCTTTTGAGGGGGTTGTCACCAATATCAACCGCCGCTACCATGAAACTAATAGTGATTTTACTCGAACGCAGATGCGGACTTATATGAACGAGCTGACCTGTGCAGCTTGTCATGGTTATCGACTCAGTCCTCAGGCCTTGTCGGTCAAGGTTGGCGGCGAAGATGGCCTGCATATCGGTGAGATTTCAGATCTGTCCATTGCAGATCACTTGGAACAGTTGGAGAAGTTGAGTCTGACTGATAATGAAGCTACTATTGCGCGGCCGATTCTCAAGGAAATTCATGACCGGCTGACCTTCCTTAATAACGTTGGCCTCAATTACCTGACCTTGTCTCGCTCGGCTGGGACTTTATCAGGAGGAGAGAGCCAGCGGATTCGTTTGGCGACCCAGATTGGTTCCAATCTAAGTGGCGTCCTCTATATCCTGGACGAGCCCTCTATTGGCTTGCACCAGCGTGATAATGACCGTCTAATTGCCAGCCTCAAGAAGATGCGTGACCTAGGCAATACCCTCATCGTAGTTGAGCACGATGAGGACACCATGCGGGAGGCTGATTGGCTGATTGATGTGGGACCAGGAGCCGGTGTTTTCGGCGGTGAAATCGTCGCAGCCGGTACTCCTGCGCAAGTAGCTAAGAGTAAGAAGTCTATCACAGGCCAATACCTGTCAGGCAAGCGCGAGATCCCAGTACCATTGGAACGCCGTGTAGGCAATGGACGCTTTATCGAAGTGACAGGTGCTCAGGAAAATAATCTGCAGAATATCACGGCTAGATTCCCCTTGGGTAAATTCATTGCTGTGACAGGAGTTTCTGGGTCTGGTAAGTCAACGCTAGTCAACTCTATCCTTAAAAAGGCCATTGCACAAAAACTCAACCGCAATTCTGCTAAACCAGGTAAGTTCAAGAAAATCAGCGGCATTGAGCATGTGGACCGCTTGATTGATATTGACCAAAGTCCAATTGGCCGGACACCGCGCTCTAATCCGGCTACTTATACTGGAGTCTTTGACGACATTCGCGATCTGTTTGCCAAGACCAATGAAGCCAAGATTCGCGGCTACAAGAAAGGCCGTTTCAGCTTTAATGTCAAGGGCGGTCGCTGTGAGGCCTGCTCGGGTGATGGGATTATCAAGATTGAGATGCACTTCCTGCCTGACGTCTATGTGGCCTGTGAGGTCTGCCACGGCACCCGCTATAATAGCGAGACTCTGGAAGTTCACTACAAGGAGAAGAATATCGCTCAGGTACTGGATATGACGGTCAATGATGCCGTGGAATTCTTCCAGCATATTCCCAAGATTGCCCGCAAACTCCAGACCATCAAGGATGTGGGACTAGGCTATGTGACTCTAGGGCAGCCAGCCACGACCTTGTCAGGTGGTGAAGCCCAGCGGATGAAGCTGGCTAGCGAGCTTCACAAGCGCTCGACTGGTAAGTCCTTCTATATCTTGGATGAGCCGACGACAGGGCTTCATACAGAGGACATTGCGCGTTTGCTCAAGGTTTTAGCTCGCTTCGTGGACGATGGCAATACAGTCCTCGTCATTGAGCACAATTTGGACGTTATCAAGACAGCTGATCATATCATCGACCTAGGACCAGAAGGCGGTGTCGGTGGTGGAACCATCATTGCCACGGGGACACCGGAAGAAGTCGCTGCTAATTCAGCCAGCTATACCGGCCAGTACTTGAAAGGCAAGCTGAAATAATATTGTTATCGTTTTAAAACACAAATCCCTCACGAGGCTAGCCTAATGAGGGATTTTAATTTACAGTTATGAGGGAAGTAGGGAACAGCTATCGCAGCTGCCTACTAGATATTTTTAGAATGTTTTTTCTTTGTCACGAACGACTAGTAAGTCCACTTTCGCGTGGCGGAGGATATATTCGGATGATGATCCGACTAGGAGGCGTTCAAAGGCGTTGAGACCAGTAGCCCCGACCATAATCAAGTCGACCTTGTGTTCGTCAGGGATGTCAGTCGCAAGGAGGGTTTTGGGATTGCCCAATTCAATGACGATATCAACGTATTTAATCCCTGCTTTTTGCGCCTTTTCCTTGTACTCTGTCATCAACTTTTGTGCTTCTTCTTGGAGATCTTCGTAGACCTCAGCGTCGAAGGTTGAAACGCTTTGAAGAGCCCGTGTATCAATTACATGAGCAATCGTCAGGCGAGAAGCATTTCTCAGCGCCACATTGACACCTTTCTCAAAAGCGAGTTCTGCTTCGCGAGAGCCGTCAACAGCGACCATGATATTTTCATATTTTTGTTGAGTCATAAAGCTACCTCCATCTTTTGTCGAATCTTAGATTCGAGTCCTTATGTCTTCACCTATATTGTAAACCTTTTCAGAAAAAAAGTAAAGCTGCAAATGAAATTCAGAAATCAAGTGAAATTATTTTGATGGATAAGTGTATTTTCCTAAATTAGAAGCCTTATTTTAGTTGAAAGGAGCTTTCCTAGATTCTTCCTAATTGTCAATCTTTTTTTCTGGTGGTATAATAAAATCATTCAGATGAATTGAGGAAAATAGGATGAAAGAATTTAATAAGTCCAGTAAATTGGAGCATGTAGCCTATGATATTCGTGGACCAGTTTTGGAAGAAGCGATGCGGATGCGAGCTAATGGAGAAAAAATTCTCCGCCTGAACACAGGAAATCCAGCTGAGTTTGGTTTTACCGCTCCAGACGAGGTCATTCATGATTTGATTATGAATGCGCGTGATAGTGAGGGCTACTCTGATTCTAAGGGGATTTTCTCAGCCCGTAAGGCGATTATGCAGTATTGCCAGCTCAAGAAGTTTCCAAGTGTGGATATCGATGATATTTATCTGGGAAATGGAGTCAGCGAGCTAATTGTCATGTCCATGCAGGGCTTACTTGATGACGGGGACGAGGTGCTGGTGCCGATGCCAGATTACCCGCTCTGGACGGCGGCAGTCAGTCTGGCTGGTGGGAATGCTGTTCACTATGTCTGTGATGAGCAGGCAGAATGGTATCCAGATATTGACGACATCAAGTCAAAAATCACCTCTAATACCAAGGCTATCGTTATCATCAATCCTAACAATCCAACAGGGGCACTGTATCCTGACGACCTTTTGTTAGAAATTGTGGAAATTGCGCGCCAAAATAATCTCATTATCTTCGCGGACGAAATCTACGACCGCATGGTCATGGATGGGCATGTCCATACGCCGGTTGCTAGTCTGGCTCCTGACCTCTTCTGTGTCAGCATGAATGGTCTTTCCAAGTCCCACCGAATCGCAGGTTTCCGGGTTGGTTGGATGGTGCTATCTGGTCCTAAGAAGCATGTTAAGGGCTATATCGAAGGGCTAAATATGCTCTCCAATATGCGCTTGTGCTCCAACGTCTTGGCCCAGCAGGTTGTGCAAACATCGCTTGGAGGTCACCAGTCGGTGGATGAATTGCTTTTGCCAGGCGGTCGTATCTATGAACAAAGAAACTTCATTTACAATGCCATTCAAGATATTCCAGGTTTGTCTGCAGTCAAACCTAAGGCGGGTCTTTACATCTTCCCGAAAATTGATCGAGAAATGTACCGTATCGATGATGATGAGCAGTTTGTCTTGGATTTCCTCAAGCAGGAAAAAGTCCTTCTTGTCCATGGCCGAGGCTTTAACTGGCAAGAACCAGATCATTTCCGGATTGTCTATCTGCCACGGGTGGATGAGCTAGCTCAGATCCAAGAAAAAATGACGCGCTTCCTGCGCCAATACCGCAGATAAGTCTAAATGTTGAATCATAAACCGTTTAAAATGATTTTTGTAGAATTGTTTTAAATGGTTTTTCTTTTGAGCGAGGTGATTTTTCCTGTCATTTTCTATTGCTAAGCTCGGACTTTCTTTAAATTGTAGCGAATTTTTTTTCAATACACAATTTTCAGATAATTATTGAAAATTTCGGGTCATTGTGGTACAATCAAGGAGACTAAATACGAGGTAAATGTATGGCAAACCTATTAGAAAAAACAAGGAAAATTACTTCTATCTTGAAACGTTCAGAAGAGCAGCTTCAAGAGGAACTTCCTTACAATGCGATTACTCGCCAGCTTGCTGACATTATTCACTGTAATGCCTGCATCATCAACAGCAAGGGCCGTCTTTTGGGCTACTTTATGCGCTACAAGACAAATAATGATCGTGTAGAAGCCTTTTTCCAAGACAAGACTTTCCCTAAAGGATACGTCCAAGAAGCGAACATGGTCTATGAGACAGAGGCCAATCTGCCTGTCACGCATGATTTGACCATTTTTCCTGTGGAAACTAAGGATGACTTTCCAGATGGCCTGACCACTATCGCGCCGATTCATGTTTCAGGGATTCGCTTGGGCTCATTGATTATCTGGCGCAATGATAAAGAATTTTTGGATGACGATTTGATTTTGGTCGAGATTGCCAGCACAGTGGTCGGTATTCAGCTGCTTAACTTCCAGCGGGAAGAAGATGAGAAGAACATCCGCCGCCGGACAGCTGTGACTATGGCGGTCAATACTCTGTCTTACTCAGAGCTAAGAGCTGTTTCAGCTATTCTGGGAGAGCTCAATGGCAATGAAGGGCAACTGACGGCTTCTGTCATTGCCGACCGCATCGGGATTACCCGCTCAGTTATTGTCAATGCTTTGCGTAAGCTGGAAAGTGCGGGAATTATTGAAAGCCGCTCGCTGGGAATGAAAGGGACTTATCTGAAAGTCCTGATTCCAGATGTTTTTGAGGAAATTAAAAAGAGGGACTACTAATGGCTAAAGCACTGATTTCCATTGATTATACAGTTGATTTTGTTGCAGATGAGGGAAAATTAACAGCAGGAGCGCCCGCTCAGGCGATTTCTGAAGCTATCGCTCAAGTAACCGAGGCGGCATTTGATCGAGGTGACTATATCTTCTTTACTATTGATGCCCACGATGAAAATGATGCCTTTCACCCAGAAAGCAAGCTTTTTCCGCCCCACAATATCAAGGGAACGAGCGGTCGCAATCTTTATGGACCCTTGGCGGATTTCTATGAGAAGCACCAAGCGGACTCTCGGGTCTTTTGGATGGATAAGCGCCATTATTCTGCTTTTTCTGGCACGGATTTAGATATTCGCCTGCGGGAAAGAAAGGTAGATACGGTCATTTTGACTGGGGTCTTGACGGATATTTGCGTCTTGCATACAGCAATTGATGCCTATAATCTGGGGTATCAAATCCAAGTGGTAGAGCCAGCTGTGGCTTCTTTGTCAGAGGAAAATCACAAATTTGCCCTAAATCACTTGCAAAATGTCTTAGGTTCGACTATAATAAATACAATTTAAGAGTAAAAGAGAAGCAAAGTAGGCTTGCTGACTTGCACAGAGAGTGCTGATAGCTGAGAGCAGCACCAAGAAAGCAAAAACCGAAGAACATGCTTCGTAATCTTTTGTGTGATCAAGCATAAACGTCGCTCACGTTACGAGCGTAGAGGCTGCCTTTTAGGGCGGCGAATAACAGTGGTACCACGGCTTTCGTCTGTTTCAGAGACGGAAGCTTTTTATTTTGCAAAAGGAAAAGTGGAGATACTGGAAGAGAGTTGCTAATATGCTCAAGGACAGGGCGGCTTGCAAATGGATTTGAGAGGGAAAGAATATGAAAGAAATTTTTATCGGAAACTACGGTTTAGAGCAGGTCGGACAGACCATGACCGCAACTGGCTGGGTGGCTAATATCCGCAATCACGGTAAGCTAGCCTTTATTGAATTGCGGGACCGCGAGGGCTTGCTTCAGGTCTTCGTTGGCGGTGATATTGAAGATTTTGCTAGGCTAGAAGAAATTGGCAAAGAGGATGTCATTGCAGTGACGGGGCAAGTCGTTCAGCGGGAAGAGCGCTTTGTCAACAAGACCATCAAGTCTGGTCAGGTGGAGCTTCGAGCTGAAAAGATTGAAGTCATTGCTAGCAGCAAGGTTCTGCCTTTTGAGCTGGACCAGCATGCCCATACAGGAGAAGACCTGCGCCAGAAATATCGCTATCTGGACTTGCGGCGTGAGAAGATGACACATAACCTCAAACTGCGTCACCAGGTCACATCAACTATTCGGGAATATTTAAACGGTTTGGACTTTTTGGAAGTGGAGACGCCTTATCTGACTAAGTCAACTCCTGAAGGCGCTAGAGACTTCTTGGTGCCTAGTCGGATCTTTAAAAATCAATTCTACGCGCTGCCGCAGAGCCCTCAGATGCTCAAGCAGTTGCTGATGGGAGCTGGCCTCGAACGCTATTATCAGATTGTTCGTTGCTTCCGTGACGAAGACTTGCGGGGAGACCGTCAGCCAGAGTTTACCCAGGTAGATTTAGAGCTGAGTTTTGCCAGCGAGGAAGAAATCCGAGCTCTGGTTGAAGCCATGCTCAAGGCTGTTGTCAAGAAAACTCATGGTTTAGAGCTGACGGAAGCTTTTCCAACTATCAGCTATGAAGAGGCTATGAGCCGCTTCGGCTCTGACAAGCCAGATACGCGCTTTGGTTTGGAACTAAAGAATTTGACGGATTTGTGCCAAGAAAATGGCTCTCTTCTCATCAAGAAAGCCTTGGATAGCCAAGAGGAAATGATGGGAATCTGTGTGCCAGATGCGGCTAGTGCTTTTAGCAAGAAACAGCTCAGTCATTTTTATCAAGAAATGAAGGAATTTGGTTGCAGTCGTTTTGCCAGCCTTAAGGTTGAAAATGATCAATTGGTTGGGGATTTGGCTAGCACCTTTGAGGCTGAGAGCCAGGATTTACTAGCACGTTTTGAGGCCAAGGATGGAGACCTCATCCTGCTAGTCATGGCCAAGAAGCGTCGTGCTCAGGAAGCTTTGGGGCATCTGCGGATAGAAGTGGCAAAAGCTTTGGATTTGATTGATCCGAGTCTGCTTCATTTTCTCTGGGTTGTGGATTGGCCGTTACTAGAGTGGAATGAAGACCAAAACCGCTATCAAGCCATGCACCATCCTTTCACACAGGGCATTTTTGAAGAAGGTCAGGCGCCAGATCAATTCCGCAGCCACGCTTACGACATCGTCTTGAACGGCTATGAGATTGGCGGAGGTAGTCTGCGGATTCATGATCGGAAGGCTCAGGAAGCTATGTTTGAGCTGTTGGGTATGAGCCGAGAAGACTACGAGCGGGACTTTGGTTTCTTCCTAGAAGCCTTAGAGTACGGCTTCCCACCGCACGGCGGCTTGGCTCTAGGCTTAGATCGCTTGGTTATGATTTTGGCTGGGGAAGAAAATATCCGCCAAGTCATCGCTTTTCCGAAAAATGGTACTGGCTTTGACCCTATGCTGGAAAGTCCGAGTTTGGTGGACCAAAGACAGCTCAAAGAACTGTATTTGGAATTGAAGAATTAGCCTGAAATATGGTAAAATGAAATGATGCGAATTCCTGAAGAAATCAGGAAGAAGCCAAAGAAAGAGGTCGCAGCTACGAGTGCTTAGCGTCCCTATCTTAGCAACACAATGCGAGCTCAACCTCGAAAACAAAGTTTTTTCTTAGATTTATTGTTTTTGGTCGGTATTCATGCTCGCCTATCTTACGAAAGGAATCAGAGATGAAGATTACTCAAGAAGAAGTAAGTCACGTTGCAAAACTGTCAAAATTGGCTTTTTCACCAGAAGAGACAGCTGAGTTTGCGACAACCTTGTCTAAAATTGTCGACATGGTCGAATTGCTCAATGAAGTGGATACGGAGGGAGTGCCTTTCACTTCCAATGTGGCAGCCAACATCAACTATATGCGAGAAGATGTGGCTCAGCCAGGCTGGAACCGGGAAGAGCTTTTCCAAAATGTACCTGAAAAAGAGCGGGGCTACATCAAAGTGCCTGCCATCCTAGATGACGGAGGAGATGCCTAATGACTTTTAATCACAAGACCATTGAAGAGCTGCATGATTTGCTGGTCAAGAAAGAAATTTCTGCAGTAGAGTTAACTCAGGCGACTTTGGCAGACATCAAAGAACGTGAAGCTGCCGTGGACAGTTTCATCACTATCAGTGAAGAGGAAGCATTGGCTCAGGCAGCGGCTCTGGATGCCAAGGGCATTGATGCCGATAATCTTATGAGTGGAATTCCGCTGGCGGTTAAGGACAATATCTCAACCAAGGGAATTTTGACAACAGCTGCATCTAAAATGCTCTACAACTACAAGCCAATTTTCGATGCGACCAGCGTAGAGAAGCTCTATGGTAAGGATATGATTATCGTCGGGAAGACCAACATGGACGAGTTTGCCATGGGTGGATCCAGCGAAAACTCTTACTTTAAAACGACTAAGAATGCTTGGGACAGCAGCAAGGTTCCTGGTGGCTCATCTGGTGGTTCAGCGACAGCGGTTGCCTCTGGTCAGGTTCGCTTGTCACTGGGTTCAGATACGGGTGGTTCTATTCGCCAGCCAGCTTCCTTTAACGGTGTAGTTGGCCTCAAGCCAACCTACGGACGGGTTTCCCGTTTCGGTCTCATTGCCTTTGGTTCTTCTTTAGACCAGATTGGGCCTTTCTCTCAGACAGTTAAGGAAAATGCTCAGCTTCTAAATGTTATTGCTGGTAATGATCCTAAGGATTCTACATCATCACAAGATGCAGTGCCAGACTTTACCAGCAAGATTGGCCAAGACATCAAGGGGATGAAGATTGCCCTACCTAAGGAATACATGGGTGAGGGAATTGACAGCAAGGTCAAGGAAACGATTCTGGCAGCGGCGAAGCACTTAGAAAGCCTAGGTGCTATCGTTGAAGAAGTCAGCTTGCCCCACAGTAAGTATGGAGTAGCAGTCTACTATATTATTGCTTCCTCTGAAGCTAGTTCTAACCTGCAACGTTTTGACGGTATTCGCTATGGCTACCGCGCAGAAGGCATTGAAAATCTAGAAGATGTCTATGTCAAATCTCGCAGTGAAGGCTTTGGTGAAGAGGTGAAACGCCGCATCATGCTGGGTACTTTTAGCCTGTCATCTGGTTACTATGATGCCTACTTCAAGAAAGCTGGTCAGGTTCGGACCTTGATTATGCAGGATTTTGCTAAGGTTTTTGAAAAATATGATTTGATCTTAGGTCCAACGGCACCAACAGTAGCTTATGACTTGGGCAGTCAAAACCAAGATCCAGTGGCTATGTATCTGGCTGACCTTTTGACCATTCCAGTCAATCTGGCTGGCCTACCAGGCATTTCAATCCCAGCTGGCTTTGCAGATGGTCTTCCTGTTGGCCTGCAGCTGATCGGTAACCACTTTGATGAAGAGACCATCTATCAGGCAGCCGCAGCATTTGAAGCGACGACTGACTACCACAAACAGCAGCCAGTTATCTTTGGAGGTGAAAAATAATGAACTTTGAAACAGTTATCGGACTGGAAGTCCATGTTGAATTGAAGACCAATTCAAAAATTTTCTCACCGGCTCCAGCTCACTTTGGTGAAGATCCAAATGCCAATACCAATATCATTGACTGGTCCTTCCCAGGTGTTCTGCCTGTTATGAACAAGGGGGTCATTGACTATGGTATCAAGGCTGCTCTGGCCTTGAACATGGATATTCACCAGAAGATGCACTTTGACCGCAAGAACTACTTCTATCCGGACAATCCAAAAGCCTATCAAATTTCTCAGTTTGATGAGCCGATTGGCTACAATGGCTGGATTGAGATTGAGCTAGAAGATGGCACGACCAAGAAAATCCGTATCGAGCGGGCCCACTTGGAAGAAGATGCCGGAAAGAATACCCACGGCAGCGATGGCTACTCTTATGTGGACCTCAACCGCCAAGGGGTGCCGCTGATTGAGATTGTATCGGAAGCAGATATGCGCAGTCCAGAAGAAGCTTATGCCTATCTGACTGCTCTCAAGGAAATCATCCAGTACACGGGCATTTCGGATGTCAAGATGGAAGAGGGCTCCATGCGTGTTGACGCCAATATTTCCATTCGTCCTTACGGTCAGGAAGAATTTGGTACCAAGACTGAGCTGAAAAACCTCAACTCCTTCAACTTTGTCCGCAAGGGTCTAGCATTTGAGGAAAAACGCCAAGCAGAAATCCTACGCAGCGGTGGTCAAATCCGTCAGGAAACCCGTCGTTATGACGAAGCGACTGGCGAAACCCTGCTCATGCGGGTGAAGGAAGGTTCAGCGGATTACCGTTACTTCCCAGAGCCTGATCTGCCAATCTTTGAGATTGAGGATGCTTGGATTGAGCAAGTGCGTAGCAGTCTGCCAGCCTTTCCAAAAGAACGACGTGCTAAGTATGTGGGCGATTATGGTCTGTCTGATTACGATGCCAAGCAGCTGACAGCGACGAAGGCTGTGTCAGACTTCTTTGAAGCAGCTGTTGCCGCAGGTGGTGACGCTAAGGCTGTCTCTAACTGGCTCCAAGGAGAAGTGGCTCAATACCTCAATGCAGAAGGCAAGACCATCACTGAGATTGAGCTGACACCTGAGAACCTGACTGAAATGATTGCTCTGATTGCAGATGGAACGATTTCTTCTAAGATTGCTAAGAAGGTCTTTATTCATCTAGCTAAAAATGGTGGTTCTGCCAAGGAATATGTACAAAAAGCAGGCCTGATTCAAATCTCAGACCCTGCCCAACTTCTTCCTATTATCCAGCAAGTCTTTGCGGATAATGAAAAAGCCATCAATGACTATAAGGGCGGCAACAAGAATGCGGCCAAGTCCTTGATCGGTCAATTGATGAAGGCTACCAAGGGTCAAGCCAACCCACAAGTAGCACAAAAATTGCTCAATGAAGAGTTGGAAAAACTTTAGAAATAAGTGGAAAACCAGTCGTGAGGCTGGTTTTTACCTTTTATTTGAATGGAACTTATGGTAAAATAGGTAAAAAAAAGGAGTCCTTATGTCAGAAATTAAAGTAAAACGTGGAACAGGTTTTGTAGGGATTATTGGGAATTTTCCAATTTTAATCAATGGTCAAAAGGTTGGTACAATCCAGAATGGTGACGAGGCTGTCTTTCCTATTGAGGGAGAAGAAGCTGTTGTTCGTGTAGGAGCTGCTCCTATGAGAACCAAGCCAGTGACAGTTAAAGCAGGGCAAACCTTGTTGGTTGAAACAAATTTTACTAATTTTTCTATTTGTTTGGGAACTTTAGTAGTTGCTTTTCTATTTGGTGGATTGCTTCGTGCGATTCTCTTGATTCTTTATATTGTTTTAATGTTCCTTCTTCCTTTCTACTCTGCTAGAATTGCAGAATAAACATAAAAGTTTTGGTTGATGGGCTGGATTGAAATAAAGGAGCTTTTGATGTCAAAATTTACAATTACGCGTTCTACGGGTATGGTTGGAGTAGTTCAAAATGTTGCAGTCTATCTAAATGGCGAACTTGTGGATAAACTTGCGAATGATGAAGGTAAAACGCTGACTTTTGAGGGAGACAGTGTTGAACTACAGGTTGGACAAAGTTTTATGAAATCGCATAAGATTCAGGTAAAAGATGGTCAGAAGGTACTTGTTACAGCTTCTGGAATGCGAGCTATGCTAGGAGTTATTGGCTTGATCTTAGGCTTGCCTTATTTACTTCTTGAGATAGAGGCTTAGTCGTCTTTTAGCTATGTTGAATCATAAAGAGGCTGGGACAAAAGTCCTATCCTCTCAATTGTCTTTGGATTGTCGAGCAAGACACAGTGGTTGAGTGGGCTCTACTAGGCTGATTTCATCAGCTTTTATAGCCCTACTCAACTGTGCGGAGGTGGGACGACGAAATCGAATTCTAACGAATTACCGATTTCTGTCCCACTCTCTTTTTATGGTTTATGTTATAATGATCAAAGCTAAAAGAAAGAGGTTGGGGATGTCAAAAGTTTTAAGGGGAACTATCTATACCTTGGCTGCGGGGATTGCCTGGGGCTTATCGGGAACAAGTGGTCAATATCTGATGGAGAACGGTTTTTCGGCGATGAGCTTGACCAATGTGCGCTTGTTGCTAGCGGGTTTAGTCTTGATGATGTTGGCTTATGCCACAAATAAAGAATCCTTTAAAAAGATTTGGAAAGATAAGAATTCTCTACTACACATTTTAATTTTTGCAATTTTAGGCTTGTTCATCAATCAATACGCCTATCTGGCGGCTATTCATGAGACAAATGCAGGAACAGCAACGGTTTTACAATATCTCTGTCCGGTGGGAGTCTTGGCTTACACTTGTGTCAAAGATAGAGTGGCTCCGACTGTGGCTCAGGTCTGCTCCATGATTTTAGCTATCGGAGGAACCTTTCTGATTGCGACCCACGGTCAGGTCAATCAGCTCTCGATGACGCCAAAAGGTTTATTTTTAGGTGTTTTCTCAGCATTTACTTATGCACTTTATATTCTTTTGCCGATTGGACTCATTAAAAAGTGGGGCAGCATGTTGGTTATCGGGATTGGCATGACCATTGCAGGTATCTTGCTCCTTCCTTTCAGCGGTATTTTCCAACATCAGTGGCAATTCCGTTTGGATATTCTTCTGGCCTTGGTCGGCATCATTGTCATCGGAACAATCTTTGCTTACACTGTCTTTTTGAAGGGAACAAGCTTGGTCGGTCCTGTCAAATCTAGCCTCCTAGCCTCGATTGAGCCAATTTCAGCGGTCTTCTTTGCCTTTATCATTATGAATGAACGCTTTTATCTACTCGATTTCGTAGGTATGGGCATGATTTTATTGGCTGTCCTGTTGATATCTGTCAAAGACCTAATCTTGGAAAAGAAAAAAGGATTATTATAAAAAAGCATAAGGAAAGACCTAGCTCTATCCAGAGCTAGGTCTTTGTTGTTTGCTTGTTCAGTTTATTCATCGTTTTCTGAGCTGCCAAAGAAAGCTTTATAAAGGGCACGAATGGCAGCCTTTTCTTGGTTTTTATTGACAACAAACATGATGGAAACTTCACTTGAACCTTGTGACATCATTTGGATATTGATTTTATTGTCAGAAAGAGCCTTAGTCGCAGTAGCAGTCACCCCGATATGACTCTTCATTTTTTCGCCGACAATCATGATAATAGAAAGATCGTGCTCAATTTCTGCGAAGTCTACTTCCGCTTTTTGCACAAGTTGGCGCAGAATCTCTTCTTCCTTGATTGGAGTCAATTCGCGTTCACGAAGGATGATAGAAAGATCATCAATTCCTGTCGGCATATGTTCCCAACCAATGTTCAAATCTTCTAAAATCTGTAGCGCCTTGCGACCGAATCCAACTTCTCGGTTCATGAGGTACTTGGACATGTTAATACTTACAAAGCCAGAATCACCAGCGATTCCAACAACAGGGGGATGATCCTCGCTATGTTTGTGGACGATGCGCGTACCAGGGTGTTCTGGATTGTTGGTATTTTTGATGACGAGTGGAATTTTTCCGCGATAGGCTGGCAGCAGGGCTTCGTCATGAAGAACCGTAAAGCCTGCATAGGCTAATTCCCGCATTTCGCGATAAGTAAGCTCAGCAATGGAGCGTGGTTTGTGAATAATCCCAGGGTGAGCAGCAAAGATGCCGTCCACATCAGTGAAGTTTTCATAGACATCAGCCTTGACACCAGCTGCAATAATCGCCCCAGTAATATCTGAGCCACCACGAGAAAAGGTACAGATCTGTCCATATTGAGTGACACCAAAGAAGCCAGGGATGACAAGGACTTCATCGGAATGGTTCAGTTCCTCCAACTTATCATAGCTTGAAGGAAGGATACGGGCATTTCCAGGTTCGCTTGAAACTACTAGTCCAGCTTCTCTAGGATGGACGTAGCGGGCTGGAATGCCATTGTGATTAAAGTAAGCTGCGATTAGCTTGGCATTGTTGTTTTCACCTGCTGCTAGGAAGGCGTCGTAAAGAAATTCGTTGTTTTCAATGGGCAGGGTAGCCAGGGAGATGATGCTCTTAGAGATTTTCTCAATAATTGTAGATTTCAGGCCCAGCTCAGCGACCATGTCTGCGTAGCGGTTGATGATCCAATTTTGCTCCTTGGAGACATCATTCCCTGCGATATACTGGCGATAATACTTGATCAAAGCATCAGTGACCTTTGTATCTTGGTCGTCTCTTTTTCCTGGTGCAGAAACGACAACGAAGCGACGCTCAGCGTCAGATTTTACGATATGTAAGACTTTTTCTAACTGTGAAGCAGAAGCGAGTGAACTTCCACCGAATTTAACAACTTTCATGGAGACTCCTAAACATAATTTAGGAAATTATAACAAAATTCTGAAAATTTTGCAAATCTATCAGAAGCGCTTTTTCATCCAAGCTTCTTTTCAAAAAATAAGCAAAAAACGAATATAAAATCAAATTTCCCAGTTTTTGTTTTCTTTCTTAAAACTTTTGTGCTAGAATGAATATAATTTGAATATCAAATTATTTAAGAATAAAACAAAACGGCTGCATATATCCAGTCGAGAATGGAGTTAGAATGACTTTTAATGGTATTCTTTATAAAGTAGTTGATGAAGTGGCGACCATTACTTTCAATCGTCCTGAAGTTTCCAATGGTTTCAATATTCCGATGTGTGAGGAGATTTTAGAAGCGATTGAGCTGGCCGCAAATGATGAGGTAGTGAAGTTTTTAGTGATCAATGCCAATGGGAAGGTCTTTTCTGTCGGTGGCGACCTAGCTGAGATGCAAAGAGCTGTCAGTGCTGACGATATTCAATCCTTGGTAAAAATTGCAGAGTTGGTCAATGATATTTCCTTTGCCATGAAACGGCTACCTAAGCCAGTGATCATGAGTGTGGACGGACCTGTTGCAGGCGCTGCTGCCAATATGGTTGTGGCTGCCGATTTCTGTATTGCGACAGAGAAATCTCGTTTCATCCAAGCTTTTGTGGGAGTGGGGCTAGCGCCAGATGCTGGTGGATTGTATTTACTGACTCGGGCAATTGGTGTGACTCGGGCAACCCATTTGGTTATGACTGGAGAGGCTCTGACCGCAGAGAAGGCCCTGGATTATGGCTTGCTCTATAAAGTCTGTGAAGCAGAAAAATTGGAAAAAACAACAGAACAGCTACTGAAGAAGCTAAAACGTGGCTCGCTGAATTCTTACAGAGCCATGAAAGAAATGGTCTGGAAGAGTCTCTTCAGCGGTTGGAAAGAGTATGCAGAGCTGGAATTGGCTGTTCAGAAATCTCTGGCTTTCACTGAGGACTTCAAAGAAGGAGTTCAAGCTTATACTGAGAAGCGGCGTCCTCAATTTACAGGTAAGTAAGGAGTTTGCTGGCCAAGAAAATTGTTTGAAAATCAAATAAATTTTCAAAAAAAACTTGCAAAATATTTTGAGATCTGATAAAATTTGATTGTCAAAGTATTTATGAAGGAGGTGTTGGTTTGAATTATCAATTAGTCAATGATTATTTAACATCTATTTTTAATAATGTTTTGGTTATTGAAGAGTCTAGCCTCCGAGGCAGTCAATTTAAAGATGTCTCGATTAAAGAAATGCACACTATTGATGTTATTGGTACCACGCCTAATGCGACTCCAAGTGACATTTCAAGGGAATTACTGGTCACTTTGGGGACCGTTACAACCAGCTTGAACAACTTGGAGCGTAAGGGCTATATCGAGCGTCGCCGTTCGTCCATTGACCGTCGCGTGGTTCATCTGAGCTTGACTAAGAAAGGGAGGCTCTTGTATCGCCTTCATAAACGTTTTCACAATCGCATGGTCATGCAGGTCGTGGAAGGAATGTCATCAGAGGAACAAAAAGTGATGCAAAAGGGTTTGCAAAACTTGTATAATTTTTTAGAGGAGCTAAAATGATGAACTATGCAAGAATTACTCAAGTAGCTCATTATGCTCCAAAGCAGGTTGTCACAAATGATGATCTGGCCAGGATTATGGATACAAGTGATGAATGGATTTCCAGCCGCACGGGTATCAAACAGCGTCACCTATCTCGAACTGAGTCAACCAGTGACTTGGCTACAAGGGTTGCTGAGCAATTGCTTGAAAAGGCGCAACTATCTGCTGACCAACTTGATTTTATCATCGTTGCGACGGTGACTCCAGATTCTCTGATGCCATCGACTGCAGCTAGAGTGCAGGCCAATATTGGAGCTAGCCAGGCTTTTGCTTTTGACTTGACGGCGGCTTGCAGTGGCTTCATCTTTGCCCTTTCAACTGGGGAAAAGTTCATTTCTTCGGGTCGTTATCAAAGAGGCTTGATTATCGGTAGTGAAACGCTGTCGAAGGTTGTTGATTGGTCGGATCGGGCGACGTCAGTCTTATTTGGTGATGGGGCTGGAGGAGTCTTGCTTGAAGCGACAGAAAAGCAGTATTTTTGGGCTGAAAGTCAGTTTACTGATGGTTTGAGAGGTCAGAGCTTGACTTGTGGTGGACTTGGTTTGTCCTCTCCTTTTTCGGAAAAGCAAGCTGATGATCGCTATTTGAAAATGGAAGGTCGCGCAATCTTTGACTTTGCTATTCGCGATGTAGCTAGTTCTATCAAAAACACCATTGAAGAGAGTCCGTTTTCAGTGGAGGAGGTTGACTATCTGCTCTTGCATCAGGCCAATATCCGAATTTTAGATAAAATGGCTAAGAAACTTGGAGTTTCTAGGGAAAAACTGCCTGCCAATATGATGGAATATGGCAATACTAGTGCAGCCAGTATCCCGATTTTATTATCTGAGTGTGTTCAACAGGACTTGATTAAGCTGAACGGAGACCAGACAGTTTTGTTGTCAGGTTTCGGTGGAGGTTTGACATGGGGCACGCTTATTGTTACAATTTAGTTAATCATGTGGAAACACATAGATAAAAATATATATTTTTTAAAGGAGTCTATCCATGGCAGTATTTGAAAAAGTACAAGAAATTATCGTTGAGGAACTTGGTAAAGAGCCATCAGAAGTTACACTTGAGTCAACTTTCGATGATCTTGAAGCAGATTCATTGGATTTGTTCCAAGTAATTTCAGAAATCGAAGATGCATTTGACATCCAAATCGAAACTGAAGAAGGCTTGAAAACAGTTGGTGACTTGGTTGCCTACGTAGAAGAAAAAACAAAATAATAAAGATTTGAGAGTATCGCAAGATATTCTCTCTTGTTTAGGTAATAGTTTGAATTTCAAAGTAAAAAGGTTGCTATCTAGAGGTTTGGGCTCAAGCTATTACTTAAGCAATGATTATGAGGAAGGTATTATGCAAACACGAATTACAGAATTATTAGATATTAAATATCCTATTTTCCAAGGTGGTATGGCTTGGGTTGCAGATGGTGACTTGGCTGGTGCGGTTTCAAAGGCTGGTGGTCTTGGGATCATTGGTGGCGGAAATGCGCCTAAGGAAGTGGTGAAAGCCAATATTGACAAGATTAAGTCTTTGACCGATCGTCCTTTCGGTGTCAATATCATGCTTTTGTCGCCTTTTGTAGATGACATCGTGGACCTCGTCATTGAAGAGGGTGTAAAAGTGGTGACGACTGGTGCCGGCAATCCAAGTAAGTACATGGCTCGTTTCCACGAGGCAGGTATTACTGTGATTCCTGTTGTACCAAGTGTAGCTCTGGCTAAACGGATGGAAAAAATCGGAGCGGATGCCGTCATTGCTGAAGGGATGGAAGCCGGTGGTCACATCGGTAAGTTAACGACCATGACTTTGGTTCGTCAGGTCGTAGAAGCAGTCAGCATTCCAGTTATTGCAGCTGGTGGTATTGCGGATGGCTCTGGTGCTGCAGCTGGATTTATGCTGGGGGCAGAGGCTGTTCAGGTCGGAACACGCTTCGTCGTGGCTAAGGAATCCAATGCCCACCAAAATTATAAAGATATGATCTTGAAGGCTCGTGATATTGATACGACAATCTCTGCTCAGCATTTCGGCCATGCGGTTCGTGCTATCAAGAATAAGCTGACTCGCGATTTCGAAAAAGCTGAAAAAGAAGCCTTCAAGCAAGAAACTCCAGACTTGACTGTTTTTGAAAATCTGGGTGCTGGTGCCTTGGCCAATGCAGTTGTCCGTGGCGATGTGGAAAATGGTTCTGTCATGTCCGGTCAGATTGCCGGCTTGGTCAGCAAGGAAGAAACAGTCGAAGAAATCCTCAAGGATATCTATTATGGCGCTGCTGAAAAGATTCAGCAAGAAGCAAAACGTTGGGCAGGAGTTACTAGAAATGACTAAAACAGCCTTTCTCTTTGCCGGTCAGGGAGCCCAGTATCTGGGGATGGCTCGTGACTTCTATGAGCAGTATGATGTGGTCAAGGCGACCTTTGAGGAAGCGAGTCAGGTTCTGGGATATGATGTTCGGGCGCTGATTGACCAAGATGAGGAGAAACTCAACCAAACTCGCTATACTCAGCCAGCAATTTTGACAACTTCTTTTGCTATTTATCGCCTGCTGGCTGAAAAAGGAATCCGTCCTGATATGGTAGCTGGTCTTTCTCTGGGCGAATACTCTGCCTTGGTAGCTGCTGGCGCGCTGGACTTCAAAACAGCGGTAGCTCTAGTCGCTAAACGCGGAGCTTTCATGGAAGAAGCAGCTCCTGCTGGTTCTGGAAAGATGGTTGCGGTGCTAAATGCGGACGTAGGTCTTATTGAAGAAGCTTGCCAGAAGGCTAGTCAGCTAGGAGTGGTCTCTCCTGCCAATTACAATACTCCAGGTCAAGTCGTCATTGGGGGAGATGTGGCAGCGGTGGATAAAGCGGTAGAACTCCTCAAGGAAGCAGGTGTGAAACGCTTGATTCCGCTGAATGTTTCTGGTCCTTTCCATACGGCACTCTTGAAACCAGCTAGTGAGAAATTAGCTCAGGTCTTGGCTGAAACGGAATTTACTGAATTTCAGCTTCCGCTAGTAGGCAATACAGAAGCGGATATTATGGAAGCTAGCAGAATTAAGGAATTACTGGCCCGTCAGGTCATGGAACCAGTTCGTTTCTATGACAGTATCGCTAAAATGCAGGAAGCTGGTGTGACAGAATTTATCGAGATTGGCCCAGGGAAAGTCCTGTCTGGCTTTATGAAGAAAATTGATAAATCGGCAGTTGTTCATTCTGTTGAAAGTGTAGAGACTTTGACAGCCCTACTGGAAAAATAATGGGGAATATCAATGGAATTAAAGAATAAAAATGTTTTTATTACTGGCTCTAGCCGTGGGATCGGTTTAGCCATTGCACATAAGTTTGCAAGTGCAGGTGCCAATATTGTCTTGAACGGTCGCGGTCAAATTTCAGATGACGTTTTAGCTGAGTTTGCTGGTTATCCGATCAAGGTCGTGGCTATTTCAGGTGATGTGTCTGATGGTACTGATGCCAAGCGAATGGTTGAGGAGGCGATTGCGGCTTTGGGTTCTGTAGACATCTTGGTCAACAATGCTGGAATTACCCGCGATAAGATTATGCTCAAGATGACAGAGGAAGACTTCGAGCAAGTGCTGAAGGTCAATCTGACTGGAGCCTTCAATATGACGCAAGCTGTCTTGAAACCAATGACCAAGGCTCGTCAGGGAGCAATTATCAACCTATCAAGTGTTGTCGGTTTGACTGGTAATGTCGGTCAGGCCAACTATGCAGCCTCTAAAGCTGGCTTGATTGGATTTTCTAAGTCGGTTGCTCGTGAGGTAGCTGGGCGCAATATCCGTGTCAATGTGATTGCCCCAGGCTTTATCGAATCAGATATGACAGACGGGCTTTCTGAAAAAATCAAAGAAGCTTCTCTGGCTCAAATCCCAATGAAACGGTTCGGCAATACCGAAGAAGTGGCTGATGTCGCTTTGTTCTTGGCAGGACAGGAATATCTTACTGGTCAGGTCATCGCGATTGATGGCGGGCTGACCATGCAGTAAGTGCGATGCATTTGGATTTGACAGTTCACCAATTATCATAAAGGAGTTTACTATGAAACTAAATCGAGTTGTTGTAACAGGTTATGGATTAACCTCTCCCATCGGAAACACACCAGAAGAATTTTGGAATAGTTTAAAAGAAGGTAAGATTGGAATTGGTCCCATTACCAAGTTTGATCACAGCGATTTTGCTGTTCATAATGCGGCAGAGGTTCAAGACTTTCCTTTTGATAAATACTTTATCAAGAAAGATACTAATCGTTTTGACAATTATTCCTTGTATTCCTTGTATGCAGCTCAAGAAGCGGTAACAAATGCTAATCTTGATGTAGAAGCAATCAATAAAGATCGTTTTGGTGTCATCGTTGCTTCTGGTATCGGTGGTATCAAGGAAATCGAAGATCAAGTCATTCGTTTGCATGAAAAAGGTCCAAAACGTGTCAAACCAATGACCTTGCCAAAAGCCTTGCCAAATATGGCAGCGGGGAATGTTGCTATGCGCTTTGGTGCAAATGGTATCTGTAAATCAATCAATACAGCTTGTGCCTCTTCCAATGATGCTATTGGGGATGCCTTCCGCTCTATCAAGTTTGGTTTCCAAGATGTCATGTTAGTTGGTGGGTCAGAAGCTTCTATCACTCCTTTTGCCATTGCTGGGTTCCAAGCTTTGACAGCCCTATCAACTACAGAAGATCCTACCCGCGCTTCCATTCCATTTGATAAAGACCGTAATGGCTTTGTCATGGGAGAAGGCTCTGGTATGCTGGTTCTTGAAAGTCTGGAGCATGCTGAAAAACGTGGAGCGACTATCTTGGCTGAAGTGGTTGGCTACGGTAATACTTGTGATGCTTACCATATGACTTCTCCACATCCAGAAGGTCAGGGTGCAATTAAAGCCATGAAATTGGCCCTTGAGGAAGCGGAAATTAGCCCGTCAGATGTAGCTTACATCAATGCTCACGGAACTTCAACTCCTGCTAATGAAAAAGGTGAAAGTGGTGCCATTGTAGCTGTTTTTGGTAAGGATGTCCCTGTTTCATCCACCAAATCATTCACTGGTCACCTGCTGGGTGCAGCTGGTGCAGTTGAAGCGATTGCGACTATTGAAGCGATGCGCCACAGTTTTGTACCAAAAACAGCTGGTACAAGAGAAGTATCAGATTATATTGAAGCAAATGTTGTATTTGGGGAAGGCAAGGAGCAAGAGATTCCTTATGCGATTTCCAATACATTTGGCTTCGGCGGCCACAATGCTGTTCTGGCATTCAAGCGTTGGGAGGACTAGATGAATATCAATGAAATTAAAGACTTGATGGCTCAGTTTGACCAATCAAGTCTGCGTGAATTTTCTTATAAAAATCAAAGTGATGAGCTGACTTTCAGCAAGAATGAAGGGCAAGCCGCAGTTGCAACAGCTCCAGCAGTCAGTGCAGCTCCAATCGTAGCTCCTGTGCAGCCAACAAGCGCACCTGTGTTTGAGCTAGCTCCCCAAGCAGCTCCAACTGCAGCGCCTGAAGTGGCTCCAGAGGCTC
The DNA here is from genome assembly GCF_000385925.1 of Streptococcus cristatus AS 1.3089. NCBI lineage: Bacteria > Bacillati > Bacillota > Bacilli > Lactobacillales > Streptococcaceae > Streptococcus > Streptococcus cristatus. The sequence continues at coordinate 1,799,924 of NC_021175.1, read as the reverse complement.
CAGAGGCTCCAACCCCTGCTGCTGAAGGCGATGTCGTGGAAAGTCCATTGGTCGGCGTGGCCTACTTGGCCGCAGGACCAGATAAACCAGCTTTTGTCAATGTGGGAGACCGAGTTAAAAAAGGTCAAACTCTGATGATCATTGAAGCCATGAAGGTCATGAATGAAGTGCCAGCACCTAAAGATGGTCTGGTTACAGAAATTCTGGTTCAGAATGAAGAAATGGTTGAGTTTGGGAAAGGGCTGGTACGCATCAAATGATTGATATCAATGCAATAAAAGAAGCACTTCCGCACCGTTATCCCATGCTCTTGGTGGACCGTGTTTTGGAAGTCAGTGAAGATGAGATTGTTGCTTTGAAAAATGTGACAATCAACGAGCCTTTCTTTAATGGACATTTTCCCCAGTATCCAGTTATGCCAGGTGTCTTAATCATGGAAGCTCTGGCTCAAACGGCTGGTGTGCTGGAATTATCTAAAGAAGAAAATAAGGGCAAACTGGTCTTCTATGCAGGAATGGACAAGGTTAAGTTCAAAAAGCAAGTTGTACCAGGTGATCAATTGATTATGACAGCTAAGTTTGTCAAGCGCCGCGGCACCATTGCAGTGGTAGAGGCCAAGGCCGAAGTTGACGGAAAACTTGCAGCCAGCGGAACCTTGACCTTTGCGATTGGTCAATAAGAAAGAGGAGATTTCACCATGTTTCGTAAAATTTTAATTGCTAACCGTGGGGAAATTGCGGTCAGAATTATTCGTGCAGCTCGCGAGCTGGGAATCGATACGGTCGCCGTCTATTCAACGGCTGACAAAGAAGCACTCCATACCTTACTGGCTGATGAGGCGGTCTGTATCGGTCCAGCCAAGTCTACGGATTCTTATCTGAATATGAACGCGGTCCTATCTGCGGCTGTTCTGACAGGTGCAGAAGCCATTCATCCTGGTTTTGGTTTTTTGAGCGAAAACTCCAAATTTGCGACTATGTGCGAAGAAGTCGGCATTAAGTTTATTGGACCTTCAGGTGCTGTTATGGACCTGATGGGGGACAAGATTAATGCTCGGGCTCAGATGATTAAGGCCAAAGTGCCAGTCATCCCAGGTTCTGATGGTGAGGTTCATACCTCTGAAGAAGCCTTGGAAGTCGCCGAAAAGATAGGCTATCCAGTCATGCTCAAAGCTTCTGCTGGTGGCGGCGGTAAAGGCATTCGTAAGGTTGAAAAGGCTGAGGATTTAGTGGCAGCCTTTGAGTCTGCTTCTAGTGAAGCCAAAGCGGCCTTTGGGAATGGTGCCATGTATATGGAGCGAGTCATCTATCCAGCGCGCCATATTGAAGTGCAGATTTTGGCAGATCAGCAGGGGCATGTGGTCCACTTGGGCGAGCGGGACTGCTCTTTGCAGCGGAATAATCAGAAGGTGCTGGAAGAAAGTCCGTCTGTGGCAATTGGGAAAACCCTGCGTCAGCAGATTGGGGAAGCAGCTGTTCGGGCTGCTGAGTCAGTCGGCTATGAAAATGCCGGAACGATTGAGTTTCTGCTGGATGAAGCCAAGGGCGAATTCTACTTTATGGAGATGAATACTCGCGTGCAGGTTGAGCATCCAGTGACTGAGTTTGTTACCGGTGTGGATATTGTTAAAGAGCAGATTAAGATTGCGGATGGTCAAGAGCTATCCTTCAGTCAAGAAGATGTTGAAATTCGCGGTCATGCGATTGAATGTCGGATCAACGCTGAAAATCCAGCCTTTAACTTTGCACCGAGCCCAGGCAAGATTTCCAATCTTTATCTGCCAAGTGGTGGAGTAGGACTGCGCGTGGATTCAGCCGTCTATCCTGGCTACACTATTCCCCCTTACTATGACAGCATGATTGCCAAAATCATCGTTCATGGGGAAAATCGCTTTGATGCCCTGATGAAGATGCAACGGGCTCTCTATGAGCTAGAAATTGACGGTGTTGTGACCAATAGCAGTTTCCAGTTGGATTTGATTTCAGATCCTAATGTGATTGCTGGTGATTATGATACAGCCTTTCTCATGGAGCAGTTCCTTCCGGCTTATCAAGAGAAAAAATAGATGACAAGGAGTGATTTTGTTTGAAAGAAGCAGAATCACTCTAAAATTTAATGAAGGAGTAAGCAATGCCTTTGTTTTCAAAAAAGGATAAATATATTCGGATCAATCCTAATCGTTCCTCTCGTGCCTTGCCTCAGCCAAAACCAGAAGTTCCAGATGAGCTTTTTTCTAAGTGCCCAGGTTGTAAGCATACCATTTATCAAAAAGATTTGGGGGCAGAACGTGTCTGTCCAAGCTGTGGCTATACTTTTCGGATTTCAGCTTTTGAGCGCCTGAGCTTGACGGTGGATCAAGGAAGCTTTGAGGAATTGTTCACTGGTATTGAGACGACAGATCCCTTGCGTTTTCCAAATTATCGAGAAAAACTGGCGGAGACACGGGCAAAGACTGGCCTAGATGAGGCCGTTTTGACGGGGATAGCTAGTATCAAGGGACAAAAAACAGCCCTTGGGATCATGGATTCCAACTTTATCATGGCTTCCATGGGAACGGTTGTCGGTGAAAAGATTACCCGTCTCTTTGAGTATGCGACAGAGCATAAATTGCCAGTCGTTCTGTTTACGGCTTCTGGCGGTGCCCGCATGCAGGAGGGCATCATGAGCCTGATGCAAATGGCCAAAACGTCTGCTGCTGTACAACGTCATTCAAAGGCTGGTCTTTTTTACCTAACCGTTTTGACAGATCCGACAACAGGTGGTGTCACAGCCTCTTTTGCTATGGAAGGTGATATTATCTTGGCAGAAGCGCAGGCCTTGGTAGGCTTTGCTGGCCGTCGGGTTATTGAGTCTACTGTAAGGGAAAAATTGCCAGATGACTTTCAAAAGGCAGAGTTCTTGCTGGAGCATGGCTTTGTTGATGCGATTGTCAAACGTGGTGAATTGCGAGATCGGATTGCTACTCTCTTGAGCTTTCATGGAGGTGACCAATGACAAAAATCAGTCAGATTATCAAAGCAGCGCGTGATCAGTCCCGTTTGACGGCTCTGGATTTTGCCCAAGGCATTTTTGATGATTTTGTGGAGTTGCACGGAGATCGTGGTTTCCGTGATGATGGTGCTGTCATTGGCGGTATCGGAACCTTAAATGGTCAGCCAGTCACAGTGGTCGGTATTCAAAAAGGTCGCAATTTGCAGGATAATTTGCGACGGAACTTTGGTCAGCCCCATCCGGAAGGCTATCGCAAGGCCCTACGTCTCATGAAGCAGGCTGAGAAATTCGGCCGTCCAGTCGTGACTTTTATCAATACAGCTGGTGCCTATCCTGGCGTCGGTGCTGAGGAGCGCGGACAGGGAGAAGCCATTGCCCGTAATCTCATGGAAATGAGTGATCTGAAAGTGCCCATTATTGCCATTATCATTGGTGAGGGTGGCTCTGGTGGGGCGCTGGCCTTAGCAGTGGCTGACAGGGTCTGGATGCTGGAAAACTCTATGTATGCCATTCTCAGTCCGGAAGGCTTTGCTTCCATTTTATGGAAGGATGGCAGCCGAGCAATGGAGGCGGCTGAGATGATGAAAATCACCTCGCATGAGCTTTTGCAGATGGGTGTCGTTGATAAGGTTATCCCCGAACGTGGCTTTAATAAAAATGAGCTCTTAGCTACAGTCAAGCAAGAAATCAGTACCGAATTAGCGGAACTTTCTAAACTTTCTCTCGAGCAACTTTTGGAAGATCGCTATCAACGTTTTAGAAAATATTAGTCAGAAGCCTTAGGGCTTCTTTTTCTTGCTTGAGAGAGGTATGGAGACAGTTAAGGTGGTAATATATTTTAGTTTGACATGTGGCAATATATTCTCTTTATAGAGGTCATATAAAATATATATTATACAAGCTGTCAGACCTATGTTAAGATAGTTGCTAATCAAAAGAAATGAGGTTTCATATGTCAGAATTTACTATCCACACAATTGAGTCCGCACCTGCCGAGGTAAAAGAGGTCCTGGAAACTGTTCAAAAAGATAACGGTGGTTACATTCCCAATCTTATCGGTCTTTTGGCCAATGCACCAACGGCCTTGGAAACTTATCGGACAGTTGGAGCTATCAATCGCCGCAACAGCCTGACACCGACTGAGCGGGAAGTAGTGCAGATTACAGCTGCAGTTACCAACGGCTGCGCCTTCTGTGTGGCGGGTCACACAGCTTTTTCAATCAAGCAGATTCAAATGAATGATGATCTTTTGGAGGCTCTACGCAATCGTACGCCGATAGATACAGATCCGAAGCTAGATACACTTGCCAAATTTACCATTGCTGTCATCAATACCAAGGGACGAGTCGGAGATGAGGCTTTGGCAGACTTCCTAGAAGCCGGCTATACGCATGAAAATGCTCTGGATGTAGTTCTGGGTGTTAGTCTTGCAACCCTCTGCAATTATGCCAATAATCTAGCAAACACACCAATCAATCCAGAATTGCAGCCTTATGCCTAGTCTTTGAGGGGTGAGAAGGGCTTTGTAGAACGACCCATTCTTTTTCATTGACTACAAGTCAAGCAAGAAACCAGTGCTGAACTAGCAGAACTTTCTAAAATTTTTCTTGACTAACTCTTGGAAGAATGTTGTCAATATTTTAAGGAATGAAAAATTGTAAAACATAGTGCAAAAAACTTACAGAACTTCAATTAGTGTAAATCATAAATAACCACATCAACAGGTAACCAAGGAGATTCTATGAGTTACTATCATCTCACCTTTGAATAAATTATCTGTCTGACCTTTTGGGGTCAATACAATATTCAAAGTTTTTCATAAAATATTGACAAAAACCGAATATTATTTTAAAATAATAGAAAATTTAGAATAAACACCGAATGAAGTTTTTCAGAAATAAGCGTTTGAACCTTATGACTGTGAAATGGACGGAACTCTGGAGAGACCATGATTGGCACCGAAGGGGCAAGGCGGTTTAGAACCGCTCAAACTCTCAGGTAAAAGGACAGAGCAAGGGAAGGACAGAAGTCGGTCATTCTCAAGCATCCAGAGTACATGTGTAAACATGTACTTTTCTTTTTCTCGGTGTGGAAAAGGAGCATAAGACTTATGTTGAAGTTGCTGAATCAAATTGATTCTTTGGTCTGGGGGCCTCCCCTTTTGATTTTATTGGTTGGAACGGGAATTTATCTGACTCTTCGTCTGAGGTTGCTACAGATTTCGCGTCTTTCTCGAGCCTTTCGCTTAATTTTTGTATCCGGAGAGGATCACCATGGAGACGTGTCAAGCTTTGCTGCTCTTTGTACAGCATTGGCAGCCACGGTTGGAACGGGGAATATTATCGGTGTTGCGACGGCCATAAAAGTTGGTGGACCGGGTGCCTTGTTTTGGATGTGGTTAGCTGCTTTCTTTGGAATGGCAACCAAGTATGCCGAAGGTTTATTAGCGATTAAGTATCGTTCCAAGGATGCCCACGGAGCAGTTGCTGGTGGCCCCATGCACTATATTCTGTTGGGAATGGGAGAAAAATGGCGTCCGCTAGCCATCTTCTTTGCTGTTGCGGGTGTCTTGGTAGCTCTTTTAGGTATTGGAACCTTTACGCAGGTCAACTCCATCACAGAAGCCATGCATAATACTATTCAGCTACCTTCAGCTATGACAGCCTTTATCTTGGCTATTTTGGTGGCTTTGGTTATTTTCAGCGGCATTCAGTCCATTGCGCGAGTGTCGACCAAGGTTGTGCCTTTTATGGCAGCTATTTATATCTTGGGAACCATAACCATTTTGCTTCTTAACTTTGATCGGCTTGGGGCAACTTTGCAGCTGGTCTTCACTTCTGCCTTTAGTCAAACAGCAGCGGTGGGCGGCTTTGCTGGTGCAAGCATGCGGATGGCCATTCAAAATGGGGTAGCTCGTGGCGTCTTTTCAAATGAATCGGGCCTAGGATCAGCTCCTATTGCGGCAGCGGCAGCTAAGACTAAGGAACCTGTCGAGCAAGGCTTGATTTCGATGACGGGAACCTTTATTGATACCCTCATTATTTGTAGCTTAACTGGTCTGACAATCTTAGTCACTGGCGTTTGGAATAGTGATTTGAACGGCGTTAGATTGACACAAGCGGCATTTTCTACAGTATTCTCTAGTTTCGGTCCTGTTCTTCTCACTATTTTTCTGGTTCTTTTCGCCTTTACCACGATTTTAGGCTGGAACTACTACGGTGAGCGTTGTTTTGAGTTCCTGTTTGGTGTCAAATATATTCGCTTGTACCGAATCATCTTTGTCGCTATGGTGCTCTTAGGAGGCTTTATCGAGTTAGAAGCAGTTTGGGTTATTGCCGATATTGTCAATGCCTTGATGGCCTTGCCAAATCTGATTGCTCTTTTGGTCTTATCTCCTGTTATTATTGCTGAGACCAAAAAGTATTTTGACAAAAAGGGCTGAGTTTTTAGTTGCTGGATTTTTGAAAGAAGATTACCTTGCTAAAGCTGCTTTGTCAGCTTTAGTTTTTTTATGGGCGAGAAATCTCTCGTCTTTTGTTATTGGTCAAAACATGGTATAATGAAGTATTAAGATTCTAGGAGGAAATGACATGCGTTGTCCCAAATGTGGCGGAAGCAAATCAAGTGTGGTTGACAGCCGGCAGGCAGAAGATGGAAATACAATCCGTCGTCGCCGTGAATGCGAGGAATGCCAGCATCGTTTTACAACTTATGAGCGCGTGGAAGAAAGAACCCTAGTCGTTGTCAAAAAAGATGGAACGCGTGAGCAATTTTCTCGGGATAAGATCTTTAACGGAATCATCCGCTCCGCCCAGAAGCGTCCGGTATCAAGTGATGAGATTGAAGAATTGGTCAATCGGATTGAGCAAAAGCTCCGCAGTCAGAGTGAAAATGAGATTGCTAGCGAATATATTGGCTCTCTGGTTATGGATGAGCTGGCCGAACTGGATGAAATTACCTATGTCCGTTTTGCCAGTGTTTATCGGAGTTTCAAAGATGTTGGCGAGCTGGAAAGCCTTTTGAAGCAGATTACCAAGGGTTCTAAGAAGAAAAAGGAAAAATAATGGCTTATGAAACCAAATGATCATTTTTCTTTCTTGTCTAATAACCAGGTCAGTCAAGATATGAGCGGGCTGGCCCGTTATTATCTACCCATTGTGGGTAAGGATGCAGTGGCACTTTATCTTTATCTGGTTTCTTTTTGGGATAATGGAGCTCAGCAGCGACTTTTCAGTCATATTTTAAATCATCTTGATTTTGGTATGGAAGTGTTGGAGAGAAGTTTGGAGCGCCTATCAGCTATTGGGTTGCTAGAGCTTTTCCAGACTGAGACGGGGTTTTCCATCCGACTCTATCCAACCTTGTCTGCTGAGGACTTCTTTGCTCATCATGTGTACAGTAGTCTTTTGGAGAAAAAGATTGGTCAGGCGGCGGTAGATAAGCTACGACCGGAAAATCCAGCTGGGCAAAAGATCAGTCCTTCTTTTAGCCAGATTTATGGCATGGATGACGTCAGTCCGACGAGAACTAGTCGCCAAAATGATTTTGATTTGACGCATTTTAAACAGAGAATGGCCCAGGATGGCTTGCGTTTTGCAGATGAAAAAACGGACCTCTTGGACTTGTTTGCCATTGCGGAGCAGAAGAAATGGACTTGGTATGAGACTTATGTCTTAGCGCGTGATACGGCTGTGTCGCATGTGATTTCAACGAAAAGGATGCAGCAAAAAATTCAGCAAAAGCCAGTTTCGGGAGACTTTTCTCCGCAAGAGCAGTCTATTATTCGTGAGGCCAAAAGCAAGCAGCCCTTGCTCTTTTTGGCCGAAATCAAGAAAACCCGCCAAGCGGCCATTACGCGTAGTGAACGGAAGCTGATTCAGGATTTGGCAGAGATGGGACTTTTGGATGAAGTTATCAATATCATCCTGCTCTTGACTTTTAATAAGGTGGATTCGGCCAATCTCAATGAGAAGTATGCCCTCAAGGTGGCCAATGACTTTTCTTATCAAAAGGTGACCTCGGCTGAAGAGGCGGTCCTGAAAATCCGCGAGCGCAACCAGCAGACGAATAGTCGTCCTGCGCAAGTCAGCCCAGCTTCTGCTAAAAGCAATGTGCCGAATTGGAGTCAGCCAGATTACAAAAATGAAACTAGCTTAGAAAAACAAGCGGAACTAGAGGAACAAAAAAGAAGACTTTTAGCAAGACTGGAAGAGGGAGGCGATTAAATGGAAAAAATAGGACAGGCGATGCCTCATATGAATAAGGTGAAGCAATTTGATTATCAAAAATTAGTCCAGCAGATTTTAGCAGATCCAGATATCGCTGCCTTTATCAGTCGAGAACAACTGTCTCCAACCGAAATTCAGCGGAGCATTTCTAAGTTCAATCAATACATTACAGAACGCGATCGCTTCCTGCTAGAAGATCAGAACTATATTGCCAAGGGTTATAAGCCGATTTTGGTGAAAAATGAAGGCTATGCGGATGTTGCCTATGAGGAAACGCCTGAGTTGATTGAGCAGGAGAGACAGGAAACGATTAGAAGCCGTCTCAACCTTATCAATCTGCCAGCCAGTTTAAAAGAGGCTAGTTTGGCCAAAGTGGATTTAGACGATGTCGGTCGCTACAAAGCTTTCGAGTTCTTGACCAGTTTTGTTGCGGACTTTCCGCATTATCAAAAGGCTGTTTATCTCTACGGAGATTTCGGCGTGGGTAAGAGCTACATGATGGCTGCTCTGGCGCATGATTTGTCAGAAAAGCGCAGTGTCTCAACGACTCTTCTCCACTATCCGAGCTTTGTTTTGGATGTTAAAAATGCGATCAGTTCTGGCTTGGTCAAGGACAAAATTGACCAGGTCAAGACAGCTCAAGTGCTGATTTTGGACGATATCGGTGCTGAGCAGTCTAGTCCATGGATGCGGGATGAGATTTTGCAGGTTATCCTCCAGCACCGTATGCAGGAAAATCTGCCGACTTTCTTCACTTCTAACTTTAGTTTTGCAGATTTGGAACGTCACTTTGCCAACTCTAAGAATGGCGATGAGACTTGGCAGGCTAAGCGGGTTATGGAGCGGATTAAGTTTTTAGCTCAAGAAGTACACCTAGAAGGAGAGAATCGCCGATGAATGAAACAATTAAGTTGATGAAAGCTCATACGTCTGTTCGCCGTTTTACGGAGGAGCAGATTTCGGATAAGGAATTACGTGCTATTATCGATGCTGGACGTGCTGCTTCCAGTTGGAAAAACTTCCAGTCCTACTCTATCATCGTGGTGCGCAGCCAGGAGAAAAAAGAGGCTCTTTTTGACTTAGTTCCGCAGAAAGCAATTCTTCAGGCATCAGTCTTTTTGCTCTTTGTAGGAGACCTCAATCGAGCTAAAAAGGGAGCTGCGCTACATACAGAAGATTTTTATCCGGAGGGAACTGAAAATATCCTCATTAGCTCGGTAGATGCTGCTTTGGCAGGGCAAAATACCCTCTTGGCAGCTGAAAGTCTGGGTTATGGCGGCGTTATTATTGGTTTAGTTCGCTACGAAGCTTCAAAAATTGCCCAGCTATTTAATCTGCCAGACTATACTTATCCAGTTTTTGGTATGGCTTTAGGAAAACCAAATCAAAACCATGCTGTCAAGCCACGCCTGCCCTATGAAGCGGTGGTCTTTGAGGCAGAATACTGTGAGCAGGGAAGCTCAGTTATCGAGGCCTATGACCGTGTGCAGGCTGAGTATGCTGGTGAGCGAGCACAGGATACTTGGAGCCAGCGTTTGGCAGCTCAATTTGGTCAGGAGCCGAATCAAGCGATTGACCAACTGTTCAAAGAAAAGAAATTAGAAAATTAAGGCGGAGCTCTGCTCTGTCCCAAAGAATGAAAGAGGGAAAACATGGCTTTACCAACTATTGCCATTGTCGGCCGTCCTAATGTCGGCAAATCAACGCTTTTTAATCGGATTGCGGGAGAGCGGATTTCCATTGTCGAAGACGTGGAAGGGGTTACCCGTGACCGAATCTATGCGACGGCAGATTGGCTGAATCGTAAGTTCAGTATCATTGATACGGGCGGAATTGACGATGTTGATGCGCCTTTTATGGAGCAAATCAAACACCAAGCTGAGATTGCTATGGACGAGGCTGATGTCATCGTTTTTGTTGTGTCTGGCAAGGAAGGCATCACTGATGCGGACGAGTATGTGGCTCGCATGCTTTATAAGACTCACAAACCGATTATTTTAGCAGTCAATAAGGTGGATAATCCCGAGATCCGCAATGAAATCTATGATTTCTATGCACTGGGCTTGGGCGATCCATTCCCAGTATCTTCTGTCCACGGGATCGGCACAGGGGATGTTCTGGATGCTATCGTCGAAAATCTTCCTCACGAGGAAGTAGTTGAAAATCCTGATATGATTAAGTTTAGTCTGATTGGCCGTCCTAATGTCGGTAAGTCTAGCTTGATCAATGCCATCTTGGGTGAGGATCGGGTCATTGCCAGTCCAGTGGCTGGTACAACACGCGATGCTATTGATACGGTCTTTACGGACAGTGAAGGTCAGGAATTTACCATGATCGACACGGCTGGTATACGCAAGTCAGGCAAGGTCTATGAAAATACAGAGAAATACTCTGTTATGCGGGCTATGCGGGCAATCGATCGCTCAGATGTCGTTCTGATGGTGCTGAATGCTGAAGAAGGAATTCGTGAGTACGACAAGCGAATCGCTGGCTTCGCCCATGAAGCAGGAAAAGGAATGATCATCGTCGTAAATAAGTGGGATACGCTGGAAAAAGACAACCATACCATGAAAGACTGGGAAGAAGATATTCGCGACCAGTTCCAGTACTTGTCTTATGCGCCGATTATCTTTGTTTCTGCCTTGACCAAGCAGCGTCTCCATAAGCTGCCGGCTATGATTAAGCAAATCAGTCAGAGTCAGAATACCCGTATTCCATCAGCGGTGCTTAATGATGTCATCATGGATGCTATCGCCATTAATCCGACACCGACTGACAAGGGCAAACGTCTCAAGATTTTTTATGCGACTCAGGTTGCGACCAAACCGCCGACCTTTGTCATCTTTGTCAACGAAGAAGAGCTTATGCACTTCTCATACCTGCGTTTCTTGGAAAATCAAATCCGCAAGGCCTTTGTCTTTGAAGGAACACCGATTCACTTGATTGCAAGGAAACGGAAGTAGGACTCGCTTCAGCCTGTTTACAAAGAAAACAAGGTATATTGCAAGGAGTTTATGGAGGGAGGCTTATCCTTAAATCCATAAACTTGCTAGCTCAAAATTTGGAATAGATTGATGAGGGAAACTGAATTGGAAAAATTGGGTTTCTCTTATTTTTTGATGATGAGCTTTCTCCGTCTCAAGTCGGATTTGGGATTAAAAATGGTTTTTAAAAGAGTTTTAGCCTTAATTATGGTAAAATAGTGTCTGAATACTATTAGCTATCAAATGAATTGAATGAGGTCTTTATGATGAAAATCGGAATCGATCAAATCGGTTTTGCGACCAGCAATTATGTTTTAAAATTAGATCATCTGGCTGAGGAGCGGGGCATTGATCCCAACAAGCTCAGCAAGGGATTATTGATGAAGGAGATCAGCATTGCTCCTTTAACTGAGGATATTGTCACTCTGGGCGCGACAGCAGCTGAACAAATCTTGACCGTAGAGGATAAGCAGGTCATTGATATGGTCATTGTCGCAACGGAGTCTAGCATCGACCAAAGTAAGGCGGCTTCGGTCTTTATTCACGGTCTTTTGGGGATCCAGCCCTTTGCTCGTAGCTTTGAAATGAAGGAAGCCTGCTACGCTGGAACTGCTGCTCTAGACTATGCCAAGCTACATATCAAACAATATCCAGAAAGCAAGGTCTTGGTCATCGCTAGTGATATTGCAAAATACGGGATAGAGGCGCCAGGCGAGCCGACTCAAGGTGCAGGCGCAATCGCTATGCTGATCAGTCAAAATCCACGAATCCTGGAGTTCAACGATGACAATGTGGCCCAGACTCGTGATATTATGGATTTCTGGCGACCAAATTATTCTACGACTCCTTATGTCAATGGTGTCTACTCAACCCAGCAGTATTTGGATTGCCTTGAGACAACTTGGAAGGAATATCAAAAGCGTCATGGCTTAGCTCTAGCCGACTTTGCAGCGGTCTGTTTCCATCTTCCTTATCCTAAATTGGCACTCAAAGGTTTAAATAAAATTATGGATCAGAGCTTGTCTCAGGAAGAGCAGAGAAAACTGCAAGAAAACTTTGATAAGTCTATTCTTTATAGCCAAAAGGTTGGAAACATCTACACAGGCTCGCTCTTTTTGGGGCTCTTGTCCCTTTTAGAAAACTCTGAAAATCTCAAGGCTGGTGACAAGATTGCTCTCTTTAGTTATGGTAGCGGTGCTGTCGCTGAGATTTTCAGTGCTAATCTGGTAGAAGGTTATGAAAAACAACTGACGACTCATCGCTTGGAGCAATTGAATCAACGTCAGGAACTGACAGTTGCCACCTATGAAGAGCTTTTCTTTGCAGAAGCCCAGCTGGATGAAAACGGCTCAGCTGTCTTTTCTGGCTATGATGACCAAGTTTACGCCTTGGTTCAAATAGACCAACACCAGCGCAAGTATATCAAAGTTGAGAAACCATCATGAAAATAAATTGGACTGGATTTTCTAAAAAGACACCTGCAGAGCGGCTAGAGTTTCTAAAAGCCCATGAGCTACTCCAGGATGAGAATTGGCAGAATCTTGCTAATCAATACTATCTGCCGTTGGAGACAGCCAATCAAATGAGTGAAAATGTGCTTTCTATTCTGGCTTTGCCTTATTCGATTGCACCGGACTTTCTCATAGATGAGCAGGTTTATCAGGTACCCTTTGTAACAGAGGAGCCTTCTGTCGTTGCTGCTGCTAGTTTTGCAGCAAAAATCATCAAGCGCAGCGGTGGTTTCAAGACCAAGATTCATAATCGCCAGATGATTGGACAGGTCGCGCTCTATGATGTACCTGATGTAGCTAAAGCTCTAGAGCAGATTCAAAATGAAAAGTCAGCTTTATTAAAATTGGCGAATCAAGCCCATCCTTCCATCGTCAAGCGAGGTGGTGGGGCGCGTGAATTGCGAACGGATTTCCTGGAGGGAGAGACAGATTTTCTAGTCGTCTACCTTGTCGTGGATACCCAGGAAGCCATGGGCGCCAATATCCTTAATACGATGCTAGAAGCCCTAAAAGAACGGTTAGAGGAGATAACAGGTGGGCAGAGCCTGATGGCCATCTTATCTAACTATGCGACTGAGGCGCTCGTAACAGCTTCTTGTGAAATTGATTTCCACTCACTCAGTCGAGACAAGGCAGAAGCTGAACGCACTGCCCAAAGAATCGTTCTAGCCAGTCAGTTTGCAAAGCAGGATCCTTATCGGGCCAGCACGCATAATAAAGGGATTTTTAACGGAATTGATGCAGTTCTTTTGGCGACAGGAAATGATTGGCGGGCCATTGAAGCAGGAGCTCATGCCTATGCTGCTCACGATGGCGCCTACCAAGGTTTGAGTCAGTGGGAGGTCGATCTAGAAGAAGAAAAGCTCTATGGCCAGTTGACTCTACCCATGCCTGTTGCGGCCAAGGGAGGCTCCATTGGGCTTAATCCAATGGTTGTCGCCAGTTTTGATTTATTAGGGCAACCGACAGCCAAAGAATTAGCTTCGATTGTCGTCTCTGTCGGCTTAGCGCAAAATTTTGCGGCCTTGAGAGCACTGGTGACCACGGGAATTCAGGCTGGCCACATGAAACTCCAAGCTAAATCTCTAGCTTTATTGGCAGGTGCTCAGGAAGATGAGATTGCTGCTGTTGTTGCAGAACTTCTCAAAGAGAAGCAATTCAATCAGGCAAAAGCTAAGGAAATTCTAACCAAAATGCGTAAAGAAAAATGAGAGTGGGACAGAAATCGGTAATTCGTTAGAATTCGATTTCGTCGTCCCACCTCCGCACAGTTGAGTAGGGCTTTAAAAGCTGATGGAATCAGCGTAATAGAGCCCACTCAACCACTGCGTCTTGCTCGACAATCCAAAGACAATTGAGAGGCTAGGACTTTTGTCCCAGCCTCATTTTTTATAGTGAAGAGGATGTTTCTTAAGGTAGCTGTAGATCTTTAAGACGACAGTCCCGCTAGCCATCCCGATAGAGATGACCAAGGCTAGGATGACGACCAAGGTAGCATTGACCATAGCATGACTGTAATCACCTGTCACAAAGAAGGCAGTTGTCCGGTAAGAAATATATCCAGGTACTAGAGGCGCTAGAATAGCCAAAATAAAGACGACAGCTGGCGTTCTGTAGATGATGCTGAGGATTTGGCTGGCACAGGAACCAATGATAGCAGCCACAAAGGTTGCTATGATGACATTGGTCGGTCCCTTGAGTAGGAGATAGAGTAGCCAAGTGGACATTCCTAAGACTCCGCCGGGAATCAGCATACTCCGCTGGACATTTAGAACGATTAGAAAAGTGATGATGGCCAGTAGGCTGGCAAGGGCTTGCAGTAAGAAAGTCAAGATTGTCATAGGCTTATTTCATAATAAGGAGGGCGACAGAGGTACCTGCACCAAGAGCAAGGGTAATGAGGAGCGATTCAAAGAGCTTGCTCATCCCAGAATTGATATGGCTGGTCATGATGTCACGCACAGAGTTGGTCAGGGCGATTCCTGGGACGAAGGGCATGACAGCTCCTGCGATAATCAAGTCTGCTGTTGAATCGAAGCCTGAGTAGCGAGCCCAAATCTGAGCCAATAATCCGAAGACGAAAGCCCCAGCAAAGGCTGATACGAAAGGAATCCGAATATATTTATCGACATAAAGGGAGAAAGAAAAGCCAAATAGGGTTGCTATACCAGCCCCAAGAGCATCGTAAAAATTTCCACCGAACATGATTGAAAAGAAGGGCGCACTGAGCGTAGCAGCTGTAATCAGCTCTTTTTCGCTATAAGGAAGCTTTTTTATTTTAAGTTCCTTTAGTTGTTCAAGCGCTTCTTCCAAATTGATTGCTCCACTGACTAATTGCCGAGAAACCTGATTGACATCACAGACTTTCTCGATATTATAGTTCGTATGGATATTTCGTTTCATTCGAGAAATATTGGTATTTTCAATGGAAAAGAATACGGCAACTGGCATGGCCAAGGCATTGCAGTCCATGATGCCCTGCGAATGGGCGATCCGGATCATGGTGTCTTCGACCCGATAAATCTCTGAACCACTTTGTAGTAGCAAAGTCCCAGCTAGCATGATAACATCGACGGCCAGATTAAGATTTTTTTCATCTGTAGACATTTTCTCAGCCATTGCATCCCCTTTTTCGTTTCACAATAACTCTATTATAACACAAATGCCCCAAGCTATCTCTATAAATCAAAATAAAACCAGCTGATTTTCAGCTGGTTTTACAATTAGGAAAGAGGTTTAGCTAAGTGCATCATCCATTGAAAGGACTTCGTGGAAGACACGTTGTGTTAATTCAGTCTTTTGCTCTGGAGTGAGATATTTAGTGTTTACACAGTAACCTGAGATACGAACGATAACGTCTTCACCAGACATGATCTTGTCGTAAACATCTTGCAAGTCCATAACGTTCAAGTTAACGTGTTGTCCACCGTTTTCGAAGTAACCATCAAGGATTGTTACCAAGTTATCCACTTGTTCATCACGAGTCTTACCAAGAGCACGTGGAGAAACTTGAGTTGTCAACGAGATACCGTCAGCCGCGTAACCAAAGTCAAGGCTAGCAAGTGAGTTCAAGTTTTGCAACCATCCACCTTTAGCTTTGTTAGATGGGTTAGCACCTGGTGAGAAGAATTCAAGTTTAGATAAGTTCACTGAACCATCTTCGTTGAGGTATACACCTTTGTGGACTGGTGAGTTACCAGTTTGTTTAGAGTATGCAACGTTAGATGTGATTGTCAAAAGTGATACAGTTGCTTCAGCGTCTTTGTAAAGTTTGTGGCTACGTAGACGTGTAGTGTAAGCTTCGATCAACCATTCTGCCAATTCGTTTGAACGTGGGTCATCTTCACCCCAACGAGGGAAGTCACCGATTGTTTCGTAATCGTAGATGTAGCCATTTTCATCACGGAGTGGTTTAACAGTTGCGTATTTGATAGCTGACAATGTATCAACAGTGTTAGCAAATCCACAGATACCGAATCCCATGTTAGCACGTTGTTTAGTTGGCAAGAAGGCCATTTGAACAGCTTCGTAGTTGTACTTGTCAGTCATGTAGTGGATGATGTTCAAAGCATCTACGTAGGTGTCAGTCAACCAGTCAAGTGATTTTTCGAAGTTCGCTTTAACTGATTCAAATTCAAGAACTTCATCACGGATAGGATCGATGTCAAATACTTTGTAGTCTTTATGTACATCATCGTAACCACCGTTCAAACCAGTAAGAAGAGCTTTCAAAACGTTTACACGAGCACCGAAGTACTGGATGTTGTGGCGTTGTTCTTCGTTTTCTGGGTCAAGTGGAGACACACAACATGAGATACAGCTCATTTCACCATATCCGTCTTTAGCCATTGTTGTTACACCTTCGTATTGGATAGAAGAGTGTTTGTGGCTCATGTGCATACAGTAGCGACGGAATGAATATGGCAATTTGTCAGTCCAAAGAACCGTCAAGTTTGGCTCTGGAGAGTTACCGATGTTGTCAAGTGTGTTCAAGAAACGGTAGTCCATCTTAGTAACACGGTGACGACCGTCGTTACCCATACCTGCCATAGAAGTAGTGATGAAGGTTGGGTCACCAGAGTAAAGTTGGTCGTAAGATTTTGTACGAGCAAATTTCACTGTACGAAGTTTCATAACGAAATCATCGACAAATTCTTGGATTTCTGATTCAGTGTAAGTACCGCGAGCCAAGTCACGTTCTGCGTAGATGTCAAGAACGATAGGCACACGTCCAAGAGAAGTAGCAGCACCGTTGATAACACGGCAGACAGCCATGAAGGCGATGTTAGTCCATTGGATAGCTTCTTTAACGTCAAAGGCAGGACGGCGAACATCAACTCCGTAAAGGTCACCAAGTTTTACAACTTCACCGAGTGCTTGGTATTGCAAGTTGATTTCTTCGCGCAGACGGATTGTTTCTTCATCAATATCAGTCAAACCGTTCCAGTCGCGAACTTTTTCAGCCATGAGGTAGTCAGCTCCATAGAGAGCAAGACGTGCGTAAACACCGATGATACGTCCACGTGAGTAAGCATCTGGAAGACCAGTTACAGTGTGGGCGTGACGAGCACGGCGGATGTTAGAAGTGTAAGCACGGAAAATACCGTCATTTACTGTTGTAACATATTTAGTAAAGATTTCATGAACAGCAGGATCTGGTTCGTATCCATTTTCTTTCAAAGTAGTTTCAGCCATACGGATACCACCTTTTGGCATGAAGTTCAATTTGAAGAGTTCGTCATTTTGGATACCGTAAATCAGTTCGTTGTCCTTGTCAATGTAACCAGCGTCGATACCAGCAATAGATGTTGGACGAGTGTCCATTGGGAAACGAGTTTCTTCGTAGTGAGCTTTTGTTTCTTCTACGATTTTCTTGATGTGGAGTGAGCGTTCAGTAGGACCTGCCAAGAAGCTTTCATCTCCGTCATAAGGTGTGTAGTTAGCTTGAACGAAGCGAGAAACGCTTGCTTTTTCTTTCCAGTCTTCACCTTGGAAACCTTCCCAAGCTTTGTCGAAAATATCTTGAGCTTCAACAACTGTTTTAACAACCATTAGATTTTCCTCTTTATTCTAGCAACATAAACTGTTACATTTATAATTAAAGTATATCACAAGGTAATCGGTTTCACAAACGAATTTTATCGCTAAAAGGGGCTTTCTTTTATAATACAGTTCGTTGTTTTGGCATAAACTGTCTTATAATTTTGAAAATGTAAATGAAAATAGTAGGAAGATTTTGACAAACCTAGTTGCAGGATATTTGTTTTCCATTTTATTTTGATCATACTTACCTAGGATTGAAAGTTTCTTGCTTTCTCTGGTCTTACTTTTGGATAAAAATCCTTTGAAACTTGCTTTAAAAATGATAAAATTTCTTAAAGAGCTATTCTACCTATAGGAGACGCCATGCTAATTTTTCCGCTAATCAATGATACATCGCGAAAGATCATTCATATTGATATGGATGCTTTTTTTGCTTCGATCGAAGAGCGGGACAATCCAAAGCTTAAGGGGAAGCCAGTTATTATCGGTAGTGATCCGCGTCAGACGGGTGGACGTGGCGTGGTTTCGACCTGTAATTACGAAGCTAGAAAGTTTGGAGTTCATTCGGCTATGAGCTCCAAGGAAGCCTATGAGCGCTGCCCGCAGGGAATTTTTATCTCGGGGAATTACGAAAAATATCAGGCGGTTGGCTTGCAGATCCGAGAGATTTTTAAGCGCTATACGGATAAAATTGAGCCTATGAGTATCGACGAGGCCTATCTGGACGTGACAGAAAATAAGCTAGGGCTTAAATCTGCGGTCAAGATAGCCAAGCTGATCCAGCATGATATCTGGAATGAACTGCAGCTGACGGCTTCTGCAGGCGTTTCTTATAATAAGTTTCTGGCCAAGATTGCTAGTGATTATGAGAAGCCGCACGGTCTGACTGTCATTCTGCCCGAGGAGGCAGAGGCCTTTCTAGCGTCCATGGATATTGCTAAGTTTCATGGAGTTGGCAAGAAGAGTGTCGAGAAACTGCATGATATGGGGGTCTATACTGGCGCGGATTTGCTCAAGATACCGGAAATGACCTTGATTGATAGGTTCGGTCGCTTTGGCTTTGATCTTTACCGAAAAGCGCGCGGCATCAGCAATAGCCCGGTCAAGTCCAATCGTATCCGTAAGTCTATCGGTAAGGAGCGGACCTATGCCAAACTGCTCTATGGTGAGGAGGACATCAAGAAAGAGCTGTCCCGCTTGGCGGCTAAGGTGACTCTCAGCTTAGAGAAACACCAAAAAGCTGGTAAGACAGTTGTTCTCAAAATCCGCTATGCTGACTTTTCAACCCTAACCAAGAGGAGAACCTTGGAGCAAGAAACGAGTGAGGTCGAAGTAATTGAGCGGGTCGGCCATGAAATCTACGACAGTCTGGAAGAGCATCAGCGAGGCGTCCGTTTGTTAGGACTGACAGTGACGGGGTTTAAATAAGACAGAAAAGAGTCTTAGACAATTTGTCCCAGACTCTAGTTTTATAGGAAATAGTTGATAAAGCACCCTTGGTCGAATCTGACCAAAGAACAACCTTGCGAGGTTTTCCTAGTAAGCTTCTGTGACAGCTCAAAAGGTAGATCTAGGCATCTGTTTCTATTTGGTTGACATTGCCAAATATACTGTGGATATCTTCCTCAGTCAATCCGATTAAAGGATCGATTGTTAGGAAATTTTCCTCAGTTAAGATATAGTTTTCAACAGGTGGTTCGGCGTTATCAACAGGAGTGTGGATAATTTCTTGGGGATTTCCAACATCTCCAAAACGTTGAATCAGATAGGTTTTGCGAGCTGTACCGGTATTTTTTACGGCGTAGTCAAAGGCTGACCTTTCCCCAAGTAGGATCAGTTTGCTCTTGGCTCGGGTAATGGCTGTGTAGACCAGATTGCGCTGGAGCATGCGGTGGCTGCTTCGGGTAATGGGAAGGATGACCACGGGAAACTCGCTGCCTTGAGACTTGTGGATGCTCATGGCATAGGCTAGGCGGATTTTGTACCATTCGCTGCGCTGATAGCTAATCTCGTTGCCGTCAAAGTTGATGGTCAGTTCGTCCTGCTTGGATTCGGTGTACTTAGCTGGCAGCAGGTCGGTGATATAGCCCAAGTCACCGTTAAAGACATTGCATTCAGCATCATTGACGAGATGGATGACCCGATCTCCCTGTCGATATTGGCAGTCAGGTGCCTCAAAGGTTAGCTGATCTTTTTCCACAGGATTGATGAGATTTTGCATGAGGCTGTTAATCTGGTCAATGCCGGCCTGTCCGCGGTACATGGGAGCCAGCACTTGCACATCCTGAGCTGGGATGCCGCTGCGAATAGCTGCGCTGGTAATTCGTTCGATCATGGGTGAGATGTGTTCATTTCGAGCTTCAAAATAAGAGCGATCTGCTTTTTTCTCAGTAAAATCTGCTGGCAGCAGTCCTTTTTGGATCTGACTAGCCAGAGTGACAATGGTCGAATCTTGACTCTGACGGTAAATTTTTTCCAGCTTGGTTTGGGGGATGCTCGGTATTTGCAGTAGGTCAGCTAATACCTGACCGGGACTGACAGAGGGCAACTGCTCTGCATCTCCGACCAAGAGCAATTTGGTGTTGGAGGAGATGTTGCTGAGGAGCTGGTTGGCTAGCCAAGTATCCACCATAGAAAATTCGTCCACGATGATAAAGTCAGCATCTAGATAATCATCCAGATGACTGCTGTCATCATCTCCAGTCATACCGAGATGCCGGTGAATCGTAGCACTGGGCAGTCCAGTCAGCTCATTCATACGGCGAGCAGCCCGACCAGTTGGAGCAGCTAGAAGAATGGGCAAATCGGCCTTCTTTTTCAAATCCAAGCCTCGAAGCTGGCTGTAGACGGCAATGATACCATTGATGACGGTTGTTTTGCCTGTTCCTGGTCCACCCGTCAGGATAAAGACTTTTTGTGTGATAGCGTCGAAAATAGCCTGTTTCTGAATACCATCATAGTGGATGC
The DNA here is from genome assembly GCF_000385925.1 of Streptococcus cristatus AS 1.3089. Taxonomy (NCBI): domain Bacteria; kingdom Bacillati; phylum Bacillota; class Bacilli; order Lactobacillales; family Streptococcaceae; genus Streptococcus; species Streptococcus cristatus. The sequence continues at coordinate 1,779,200 of NC_021175.1, read as the reverse complement.
CTAGTTCATCTTCAGCTTGGCTGATGGCACCGAGGATTTTCTCTTCTTCGAATCGATCCTGATGGCCTTTTTCCAAGAGGCGGACCAGATTACTGCGGATGCCTTCTTCGGCAAAGAAGAGACTGTTCTCAAAAATTTTTGTTTCGACATTCTGGACCTTGTCTTCCTCAATCAGGTGAGCCAATTCATTGGCTACCAGACTGGGATCTAGTTCTACTTGACGCGAACTTTCCAAAAGCTCAATAGTATGAGCCAATAGGTCTCTGGCCTCCAAATAGGTGTCGCCAGTTTCCATGGACTGGGTCAGAAGGGTGTGAATCAAGCCAGCCCGAAAACGCTCAGGGGCATCACTCTCAATGCCCAACTGCTGGGCCAACTGATCGGCGATCTTAAAGCCGATGCCTTGGATGTCTTCAACTAGTTGGTAGGGATAGTGCTCGACAACTTCCAGCGTTTCTTCCTTGTAAGTTTCTTGGATTTGAAAGGCTAGTTTGTTAGGAATGCCATAGGCTGCCAGTTTGGCTAAGACCAACTCTGTTCCATAGTTGAGTTGCAGTTTGGCAACAAAGGCTTCTCGATTTTTAGCGGAAAGGCCAGTGATTTCTTTGAGTTTTTCTGGTTCAGCTAAAATCTTGTCAATGGTTTCCTCCCCATAAAGATCCACGATTTTTTGGGCTGTTTTGACGCCGATACCTTTAAAGTGGTCACTGGAAAAATATTTAACCAGCCCCTTGCTAGTTGGTTTTGCGCGCTCATAGCGGGAAATTTTGAGCTGCTGTCCGTACTTGGGATGCTGAACTAGATTGCCCCAAAATGTATAATCTTCACCTTCGATAACATCGGCCATAGTGCCGGTAACGATAATCTCAAAATCATCAAAATCTTCACAATCCGTGTCTTGGATATCCAAGAGGAGAATTCGAAAGAAGTTGCTGGGATTCTCAAAAATGATGCGCTCAATAGTGCCTGAAAAATAAAATTCTGTCATTGTTTATGTATCTGTTTTTAAAAAGCAAACCCAGCTGAGCAATCAACTGAGTTTGAAGGGGTTATACTCTTAAGTATTAGTAAGTCTTAAATGGTAGCAGCGGCCACAATCGGAATTTAGCTTCGCCTTGAATCTGACTGGATTTAAAGGCACCGACCTGACGACTATCCTTGGACACGATGCGATCGTCGCCTAAAAGCAGGTATTCGTCATCTAGGAGCTTGATGGTAAAGACTGGGCTACCTTCCTTGTCCACTGTAAAGGCCTGGGCTTGAGAAGCGAGCTTACGGAAGAAAGTACCGTTGTCCGTATAATCCTTGCCCACATAGGTAGATTGTAGCTTGTCCTTTTGGAATTTCTTGATGTAGTCTGCTAAATAAGGTTCATCAGTTTTCTTACCATTGATATAGAGGGTGTCGTTTTCGTACTGAATGGTATCACCCGGAAGGCCAATCACCCGTTTGACGACTTCTTTCTTTTTACCATCGTCATCCTTTTCGGAGGCTACAACAATATCAAAACGATCAATAGACTGGTGTTTCAAAATCATCAAATACTCACCATTGGCTAAGGTTGGATCCATAGAGTGGCCGTCTACCTTGACAGGTGCCCAGAGCAGCCAGCGAGTGAGTAAGATGACGGAGACAATCAGGGTAAAGACTCCCCACTCCTTGAGGAAGGCACGGAAGTCAAAGCGTTTGTTTTTCATAGTCTACCTTTCTAAGAGCTTTTTAGCTTTTTCTGTATTTTTAAAATGAAGTTTAGCGGTATGCTGGAGGCCAGCCATTCCATAGGCTTGGAGGATCTGGCAAGCAACTTGATCGCTCTTGCTGCCAGCCCCGCTCGGAAGGGTATAGCCAAGCTCTTGACTTAGCTTTTCCAGATTTTCCAAAAAGAGATCGCGAGCGATAATGGAGCTAACAGCGACAGCTAGAAACTTCCCTTCAGCCTTTTCGATGAGGGTAACAGGATTTGGGAAATGATTCTTTTCATTTTGCAGGTATTTATCATAATTCTGCTGGCTGGTAAAGGCATCGATGACAATTTTTTCTGCTGTCAGACCTTTTTGTAATAGCAGATAAATGGCTTGATTGTGAAGAGCCACCTTGACAGATACAGCATTGTAACCAGAGGCAATCACTTCGTTATATTTTTCTGGGGACAAGAGCAGGGCTTGATGTTGGATTTCCTTTTTCAAAATCGGTGCCAACTGCCGAATCTTAAGGTCGGTCAAGGTCTTCGAATCGCCTACACCTAACTTGCGCAAGAAAGCGTGCTGTTCTGGACTGACAAAGGAAGCAACAACTGCTAAACCACCAAAGTAAGAGCCATTTCCGACCTCATCAGTACCGATAAGGGAAATGTTCTGAGAGGTCTTGCTTGTTTCCTCGGCTTGATGGCCGAAAAAAGCAGCATAGTGACCAGCTTTTTCTCCTTGGAAAAGAACCTTGCCAGAAGTATAGATGCTGACAGTTGCCTGGTTCAATTTCAGTAGATATTGGATATACTGATTTTTACTGGGCACAATCTTGTCTCGATATTTCTGGACAAAAGCCTGAATTTCTTCTCGGTTAGGACTTAAAGTAATACTTTCCATAGGCCCTATTGTACCACAAAATGAAACTAGGGAAAATGGGAAAAAGAGGATATTTCAAATATTATAAAAAATTACATATTTTTCTCCTAAACATGACATAAATGTCATGTTGAACCCGTTAGGGTTGTTGTATAATATAGGTGTTGAAGCGATGTTTGAATAAAACTGGCCACAAACAATATATTAACAAGGTTAAAGAAACCTTGTAAAAAAGGAGAACACATATGGAAAACTTTGCTATGATGGACAACCAATTTGTTGCGTTGACTGAAGAAGAAATGATGATGATCGACGGTGGATGGTCATTCTACGGCATCCCTGTTGATATTTTCACAGTATCATTGGCTATTTTGGGTGGCTCATTGGTTTCAGGTTTCTTAGTAGGACTTTTCAACTAATTTAATATTTAAAATAGAAGAAGGTGAATTTTATGAACAAAGATTTTAAATCATTAGATCAAAAATTTATGCCTCTTACTGAAGCTGAATTGGTTGAAGTAGAAGGTGGATGGGTCGGCGGTGACCTTGTACGTGCCGTATTTGATATCGGTCGTGAAGTTGGTCGTGCTGTACGTGGCGTTGCTATTCGTGCATATGGTCGCATCAGAGGTAGAATTGGTTCAAGATCTGGTGGTTCTAGCAATGGTGGCGGTGCTAACAACGGTGGTGCTGCAAGCCCAGACGTTTTTAACTAATATTTTTTGTTTCGACATAAAGCCTCTTGTTCGTCTTGATTTGGACAAGAGGCTTTTTAGTGTAAAAGTTACTTTATGTCTGTTTTTTAAGTAATTTTGTGCTTATATAGAGTAAAACGACTGATACCATTGGAAAAATACGCCACATTAGTGTATGATATAAATACCTACTTTTTTGCTTGCTATGAAAATTTTCCCTCCCTAATTTTGTGTTCGTTTTTTGTTGGAGAGAACTGATAAGCATCGAGTTGGCAAGCAACTACTGTTGAAAAAGTAAGTTCATTATTAGGAGTTTTTTGTGTAGGATTATCCTTCATAAAAATAAATTTACACTTTTGTGAATAAAGGAGATTGTATGAGATTTACAAAGCGTCATTATAGAGCTCAAGTTGACGCTAGAGATTGTGGTGTAGCAGCGCTCGCCATGATTTATGGTTATTATGGTTCCTATTATTCTTTGGCCAGTTTGCGTGAAATGGCCAAAACGACCTTGAGGGGAACAACTGCTTTTGGGCTAGTGAAAGTTTCGGAAGAGTTAGGCTTTGAGACACGAGCCTTGAAAGCGGATATGTCTTTATTTGACATGAAAGGGGTTATCTATCCTTTTATCGCTCATGTCATCAAAGACAAGAAGATGCTTCATTACTACGTTGTGACTGGGCATGATAAACATTCGGTTCATATTGCTGACCCTGATCCAGCTGTTAAGATGACCAAGCTTTCTAAGGAACAGTTTGCGCAAGAGTGGACAGGTGTTTCTATTTTCATTGCCCCCGCACCGGAATATAGACCGCACAAGGAAAAGAAAAATGGTCTCTGGTCTTTTGTTCCAATTTTAATAAAGCAAAAAGGCTTGATTGCTAATATCGTTATCGCAACGATGCTGGTTACGATCATCAATATCGTGGGCTCTTACTATATGCAGGGGATTATTGATACCTATGTACCCAATCAGATGAGGAATACCTTAGGGATTATTTCTTTGGGTCTAATAGTCGTCTATATTCTGCAACAGATCCTATCCTATGCCCAGAATTATTTGCTTCTCATTTTGGGACAACGACTTTCGATTGATGTGATTTTATCCTATATCAAGCATGTCTTTCATCTACCTATGTCCTTTTTCGCTACGAGAAGGACAGGGGAAATCGTATCGCGCTTCAATGATGCCAATAGTATCATCGACGCCTTGGCTAGTACCATTCTCTCCATCTTCTTGGATGTCTCCATCGTTGTCGTCATGGCAGTTGTTTTGTTCTCGCAAAACTTCTATTTATTCTTTATCAGCTTGCTCTCGCTGCCGATCTATATTGTCGTGATTTTTGCCTTCATGAAACCATTTGAAAAAATGAATCGTGACACCATGGAATCCAATGCCATTCTGTCTTCTTCCATTATCGAGGATATCAATGGGATTGAGACGATCAAATCCTTGACCAGTGAGGATTTCCGCTATCAAAAGATTGATAGAGAATTTGTGGATTATTTGAAGAAATCATTTGCTTATAGTCGGATGGAGAATATCCAAATTGGTTTGAAGAAGACAGCTCAGCTCTTGCTGAATGTTGCAATCCTTTGGATGGGAGCCCTCTTGGTTATGGACAATAAAATGACCTTGGGGCAGCTGATTACTTATAACACTTTGCTGGTTTATTTCACGAATCCGCTGGAAAACATTATCAATTTACAGACCAAACTCCAAACAGCGCAAGTTGCCAATAATCGTTTGAATGAGGTTTATTTGGTTGATTCTGAGTTTATGGATAAAAAAGCGATTCGTGATTTGAGTATGACCAAGGGCAATATTGAGTTGCGGAATGTTAGCTATAAGTATGGCTATGGACGAAATGTCCTGTCAGATATTAACTTGACCATTGAAAGAGGCAGTAAGGTGGCCTTTGTCGGAATTTCTGGTTCTGGAAAGACGACCCTTGCTAAGATGATTGTGAATTTCTATGATCCGAACGAGGGAGAGATTCTGGTTAATAATATCAACCTCAATCAGATTGACAAACATGTCTTGCGGCGTCATATCAATTACTTGCCACAACAGCCTTATGTTTTTAATGGTACCATCTTGGAGAATGTTCTCCTAGGTGCCAAGCCTGGAACGACTCAGAAAGAGATCATTCGAGCGCTGGAAATTGCCGAGATTCGTGAAGACATTGAACGGATGCCTTTGAATTATCAAACAGAATTGACATCAGATGGTTCAGGGATTTCAGGTGGTCAGCGTCAGCGTTTGGCCTTAGCTCGGGCTCTTTTGACCGATGCTCCTGTTTTGATTCTCGATGAGGCGACCAGCAACCTTGATATCTTGACAGAGAAAAAGATTATTGACAACCTTTTAGAGTTGGACAAGACCATTATATTCATTGCCCATCGACTGACCATTGCAGAGCGATCTGAAAAAGTGGTCGTCCTGGACAAGGGCGAAATCGTAGAGCAAGGAACGCATGAGGAGCTGGTTGCTCAAGATGGCTTCTATGCTCATCTGGTAAATAGTTAGAAAGGAGAAAGAAGATGAAAGAACATTACTTAGAGAGTGCCGAATTTTATAATCGTAGATATTCTAGCTTTTCTGTGCACGTGATTTTACCGACTTTCTTCTTATTGCTTTTTGTAGTTTTATTCTCTCTATTTGCTAAAAAAGAAATCACCATTACTTCAGGTGCCTCTATTGAGCCTAGCAAAATTTTGGCCAGCATCCAATCAACTAGTAACAATGCTATTGTTACTAATAACTTAAAGGAAAACAAGGTTGTTAAAAAAGGGGATCTTTTAGTTCAGTATAAGTCTGATAGCGAAAATACTCAGAAAGAAACCTTCTCCTCTCAAGTGGAAAGCTTGAAGGAGCAAAAACGGCAGTTGGAATTGCTACAAGAAAGTCTGAAGACGGGGACTAGCCAGTTTTCAGGAGAGGATCGCTTCGGTTATGAGCAGGCCTTTAATGACTATAAGAGTCAAGCTGCTAGCATCCGTAGCAACACCGAACAACAGAATTCGACCATTGCTTCTCAAAATTCAGCGGCTAGCAATTCACAGGCAGAGCTGGGAAATTTGATCAATGAAACCAATGCTAAATTGGCGGATTATCAAACGCTTAGAAACGCCATCCAAAATGGGACAAGTGTCCCTTCGACCAATGCTGGTTATAGCATTTATCAGGCTTATGAGGCGCAAGCCGTTGCTGATAGTCAAGGTCAGCTAAAGAGTCAAGTTCTGTCGCAGATTGACAATCAGATTTCGCAGTTTGAATCAGCTCTTTCGGGTTATCGGGTGCAGTATGCAGGTTCCGGTGCTCAGCAAGCCTATTCTGGAAGTTTGGATAGCCAGCTTGAATCCTTGAAAGCTCAACAATTGACTAAAGTTGGCCAAGAGTTGACGGCCTTGAATCAAAAGATTTTAGAAGTTGAAAACAATCTCAAGGTGCAAGGTGGTATTACTCAAAAGGGCATGATCACAGCAACTGAAGATGGTATTCTCCACCTAAATCCTGAAACAGCAGGAGCGAATTTGGTTCCCGAAGGGAAGTTGCTCGCTCAGTTGTATCCTGTTTTGACCAAGGAAAAAAAGGTGATTATCACCACTTATGTGACCTCAAAAGATGTTGCTAGTCTGAAAAAAGGTGAAACTCTACGTTTCACTGCAATGGACGAAAATAATAAAGAGTTTGTTCTCAAATCTAAAATTTCGAACATTGATAGCAATGCAACAAAGACGGAAAAAGGAAACTTCTTTAAAGTGGAAGCTGAAACAACCTTAACCGATGCTCAGGCCAAGAAAATGCGTTATGGTGTTGAAGGTCGTGCGGTTGTCATCACAGGAAGCAAGACCTACTTTGACTATTACTTGGATGAATTCTTAAGAAGAGATTAAGTTGAGAATAACCGATAAGTTTTGCTTGAAGTTCTTATCTCGCAAATATGAAAAAACCATGGTTGTGCCATGATTTGTACGGATTCCTAAAAGATAGAGGAAAAGAGTTTGTTTGTTACCCTCTTGTTGACTAAATGAGGATCCCGTTTTATTTGGCGATTTATCATATAAAAAATCGAAGCCGAGAGGCTTCTTTTTTACTTGTTTTTTGATGTTTTGTGTGATATTATAGTTAAAGAAACAATTGTTGCGCAACAGTTGTTCTCAAAAGGAGTTTCTATGCCACCTAAAAATAAATTTACTCGTGATGAGATTATTCAAGCAGCTCTAGGGATTGTCAGAGAAGCCGGCTTAGCTGGTTTGACTGCTCGTTCTCTGGCTGAACGTTTGCAGTCTAGTCCTAAGGTTATTTTCGGTCAGTTTGAAAATATGGAGGATTTAAGTCATTCGGTTGTTCGGGCAGCTGAGTTTGTCCTAGTCCAATATATTCGTTCGGCTTTGGAGCGGGCCAAGCCTTTCAGAGCAGTTGGTATGGCTTATATCCTTTTTGCTAGTCAGGAGCCTCAGCTTTTTAAAATTCTCTATCTAAATCCTCACAAGCACCCCATTGAGTCTTTCAAGGACTTTTTACCTCAGAAAGACCATAGTTATCAGCAGATATTAGAGTCGATTGTGGAGGATTATCCCATGCACATAGAAAGTGCAGAGTTCGTGTATCAGCATTTGTTTATCTATTCTCATGGTCTGGCTAGCATGATAGCATCGGGTATTTATTCTTTTAGTCAGGAGGAAGTGACAGAACGTTTGACGCAAGTATTTACTGCCCTCCTAAAGGAAATGAAAGGAAAGCAAGAATGATTAGATTAAAGGGAATTCGTAAGTCCTACAGTGGAAGAGAAGTTTTAAAAGGAATCGACTTGGAGATTGCTGACCAAGATTACTTGGTCATTTTGGGAGCTTCTGGATCTGGAAAGTCAACCTTGCTCAACGTTTTATCAGGCCTAGAAAAACCAGACAGTGGTCATGTTTATTACGATGAGGAAGATCTATCCCAGCTGACAGAAGCTCAATTGACGGCTTTTCGTCGAGCGAAGATTGCCTTTATTTTTCAGCAGTATTTCTTACTTCCAAATCTTACAGTGGAGCAAAATGTCAAAATGGGTGCTAATCTAGCAGGCAATCAAGATTATGTCCGTATTTTGGAGGCTTTAGGTTTAGGTGATAAACTTCAGCATTATCCAAGTCAACTGTCAGGCGGTGAGCAGCAGCGGGTGGCTATTGCACGAGCCCTAGCTAAAAGACCACGTGTCCTCTTTTTGGACGAGCCGACTGGAGCCTTGGACGAAGCAACAGGTCGTCAGATTCTAGCCTATATTTCAAGTCTTCAAGAGGAGCTAGGATTTACGCTGGTCATGGTGACCCACAATGCAAATATTGCTCAGATGGCTAAGACCATTGTCCATATCAATAGCGGTCAGATTCAAAGCTTAGAGACAAATAGTCAGCCCAAGACGGCCTATGAGATTGGATGGTAAGCTATGTTTTCAATAAAAGATTTGTATAGATTAGTCGTTGTATCAATTATCAGCTTTTGTGCGGTCTTTGTGACCAATCTCTTCTTAAATTTTTATCTGGATATCCGTTTACTAGATCAAACAAATTGGTTGCCTGAGATTCGAGCTGCTTACGATGCTCAAGTTGCGATTTCTTGGTTGATTGCATCCATTAGCGGAGCTGTTTTATCCCTAACATCGATACTCCTTCTCTTCTTTTACATTCGGCAATTTATTGACCAGCATAAGCCAGAATTAGGAGTTTTAAAAGCTCTGGGCTATAAAAACTGGGAAATTGCTCGAAAGTTTTGGCTTTTTAGTCTTCCAATTGGTTTGGGAACAGGCACTGGCTATTTCTCTTCTTTTGCCATGATGCCGCATTTTTATCAGTTGCGTAATCAAAGCGGAGTTTTGCCTGAAATTACCATTAGGCAACATTGGTCCCTCTTCTTGTTTCTCGTTGTCTTGCCGACTCTTGCCTTTGCTGCTTTAGCCGTTCTCTACGCTAGTTATTGTCTACGCTTGCCTGCTTTAGACTTGCTCAAGCGGGTCAGCCCTAGTCGAAAGTCACCAAAAAGGAAAACAGTAAAGCAAATAAGGAAAGACAGCCCCTTTTTAAAAGACCTTTCTGCCAGCCTGCTCTGGTCTAGAAAATTATTAATATTCTTTGTCATTTTCGGTTCGATGTGCTTTTCAGCTATGATTCAACTATCATTTGGCATGAAGGAATTGACAGATGAAACTATTCAGATAATGATGATGTCAATCGGTACTGTCCTGTCAGTAGCAATCCTCTATCTGTCGCTGGGAGTGCTCCTGCAGGAAAATCAGGAAACACTGGCTATTATGAAGGTTTTTGGTTATAGCAAAAATGATTGTCATAAGAGTTTATTTGCTCCCTACCGCTTTCTTGCCTTTTTGGGCTTTGTTTTAGGAACGGGCTATCAGTATGGGATTATGCAGCTTTTACTTAGATTGATGGAAAAATCAATAGCTCAGAAAGTTGAGTATGATTTTGATTTTGGAGTCTGCCTGATGACTTTGTTGATCTTTACCTTAGTCTATGAAAGTTTCATCTATGTATCCAGCAGGAAGATAGATCAACTGACCATCAAGCAGGTGATGCTGGGAGAATAAAAAGGACTGGGACAAAAGTCCTAGCCTCTTAATTGTCTTTTGGATTGTCGAGCACGACGCAGTGGTTGAGTGGGCTCTACTACGCTGATTTCATCAGCTTTTACAGCCCTACTCAACTGTGCGGAGGTGGGACGACGAAATCGAATTCTAACGAATTACCGATTTCTGTCCCACTCTCTTTTTTACTAATGATATGCTGGATGCCTGTCTGGAGGTGCTTGAGGATGTGTGTGATTTCCTTTGGGAAAATTCTGTAGTTCTCCAAGTCTGTCAGGGGAATCCAATAGACTTGTTCTTGCTTATGTTGATAGTCAAATTGCTTACCGTGAGACTTCATCAGATAATAGAAGCAAATCTCATGACAGTCTAGCCCTTTGAGGATGCCGGTTGAGTTGGAAAATAAATTTTCATGGATAAAAGCTAGCTTTTCAATCTCATACGTTTGTCCAGTTTCTTCGAAAACTTCTCGCTGAACAGCTTCTTTGGAGGTTTCTCCAAATCTGACTGCCCCTCCCACTGAATAGAAATAGTCCTCGCTAGGAGAAGATATGACACAGAGGGCTTCCTCCTCAATGATGAGTGCAGCAGCCCGATAGCGAAAGTGCTCCTGCCCTTGCCTATAAGAAATATCCTTTGCCATAGTAACCTCCTTGCGTTTTTTAGTTTACTTGATTTAGAGCTTTCTGTCAACACTTTCTGTACCCAGACAGTTCCTATCTTTCTCTCTTGCGACAGGCTTTTTTTCCTGTTAGAATAATGGCATGACTCGTTATAAAGCCCTTATTTCCTACGACGGACATGACTTTGCTGGCTTTCAGCGCCAGCCTCATGCTCGGAGCGTTCAGGAAGAGATTGAAAAAACCTTAACTCGTATCAACAAAGGCCAGCCCATTGTCATCCACGGAGCTGGTCGAACCGACAGCGGCGTTCATGCGCTTGGGCAGGTCATTCACTTTGACCTCCCGTCAGCTAGGGATGAAGAAAAGCTGCGTTTTGCCTTGGATACCCAGACACCAGAAGATATTGATGTCATTTCTGTGGAGGAAGTGACGGAAGATTTTCATGCCCGTTACAAGCCGCACAGCAAGACCTATGAGTTTCTGGTGGATATTGGTCGGCCAAAAAATCCAATGATGCGCCACTATGCGACCCACTATCCCTATCCTTTGGAGATTCCTCTGATGGAGCAGGCTATTAAAGCCTTGGAGGGAACGCATGATTTTACAGGTTTTACAGCCTCGGGTACCAGTGTGGAAAATAAGGTTCGCACGATTACAAAGGCTAGTCTGACTTTTGATGAGCAACGCAATTTTCTAGTCTTTACGTTTTCTGGCAATGGCTTTCTCTATAAGCAAATCCGCAACATGGTGGGAACCCTGCTCAAGATTGGAAATAAGCGGATGCCAGTCAACCAAATCGAACGGATTTTAGAAGAAAAAGATCGGCAGCTAGCTGGCCCAACCGCAGCGCCTAATGGTCTTTACCTAAAGGAGATTAACTATGAAGAATAAGCTGATTTTAGCCCTCTCTGGCAATGATATTTTTAGTGGTGGTGGTCTCCACGCGGATCTAGCTACTTATACGGTCCATGGCCTGCATGGCTTTGTAGCGGTGACTTGCTTAACCGCTATGACAGACAAGGGATTTGAAGTTCTTCCGACCGACGAGCAGGTCTTTGCGCAGCAACTCTCTTCGCTCAAAGATGTGCCTTTTTCGGCTATAAAGTTGGGCTTGTTACCGACGGTTGCCATTGCAGATCAGGTTCTGGAGTTCGTCAAAAAGCAAGCGGGCATACCAGTCGTGCTAGACCCTGTCCTAGTCTGTAAGGAAACCCACGATGTGGAAGTTTCGGCCCTCCGAGATGAATTGATCAAATTTTTCCCTTATACGACCATTATCACGCCCAATCTACCAGAAGCAGAGATCCTGACCCAGTCGGAGATTAAGACTTTGGATGACCTCAAGGCTGCGGCTGTGGCTCTCCATGAACTGAGAGCTCAAAATGTCGTGATCAAGGGAGGAAATCGTTTTAGCCAAGATCAGGCTATAGATTTATTTTACGATGGCAAAGACTTTCAGTTGCTAGAAAGCCCTGTTTTGCCAAATAATAATACAGGAGCAGGCTGTACCTTTGCTTCGAGCATAGCTAGTCAGCTTTTGGCAGGTCAATCCCCTCTTGAAGCCGTCAACTATTCAAAAGATTTTGTTTACCGCGCTATCCAGCGCTCAGATCAGTATGGAGTTATTCAATATGAAAAATAATCAGACACGAAAAATCGCTTTGCTGGCTGTCATTACAGCCCTATCCATTGTTTTAGGAAACTTTTTCAAAATCCCTACGCCAACTGGCTTTCTGACCTTGCTAGATGCTGGGATTTACTTTACCGCATTTTATTTTGGTCGTAAGGAAGGAGCTTTGGTTGGTGGTCTGTCCGGTCTCTTGATTGACCTAGTGGCCGGCTATCCTCAGTGGATGGTCTTTAGCCTCATCTGCCATGGTCTTCAAGGCTACTTTGCCGGCTTCACTGGCAAGCAGCGTTATATCGGCTTGCTCTTGGCTGGACTTGCCATGGTAGGCGGCTATGCCCTCTTTGGTAGTATCTTGAGTGGACCGGGTGCAGCTATCGCAGCGATTTGGGGCAATGTCATGCAAAATATTTTTGGCTTGGTGGTCGGCTATGCCCTTTACAGAGCTTTTCCCCTTGTCTTGAAAAGAGCCCTTCAGCCAGAGTAAGTGAGGTCAAAGATGGATTTAGAGAAGCTTGAAAAGGAGACCAGACAGATCGCTACAGATGTCTTGGACAAGGCGGGTTTGGTTAAGGGAAATATTTTTGTCCTAGGTCTATCTTCTAGTGAAGTCATGGGGGGACAGATTGGCCAGCATTCCAGCAGGGAAGTCGGTCAAGTCATTGTCAAGACCTTGCTAGATATTCTGCAAGCACGGGGAATTTACTTGGCCGTTCAAGGCTGCGAGCACCTCAACCGCGCCTTGGTCGTAGAGCGAGAATTGGCAGAAAAGAAAGACCTAGAAATTGTCAATGTCCTGCCCAGCCTCCATGCAGGCGGGAGTAGCCAGCTAGCAGCTTTTGATTATATGGAAGATCCTGTGGAGGTTGAGTTCATCACAGCCCATGCTGGCTTGGATGTGGGAGATACATCCATCGGAATGCATGTCAAGCATGTTCAGGTTCCTATTCGCCCTCAACTGCGCAGTTTGGGACAGGCTCACGTTACTGCCCTTGCCAGTCGTCCCAAGTTGATTGGCGGAGCTAGAGCGTCTTATATCGAAGATAGGATTCGAAAATCCTAGTAGGATAGTAGAAAGAGGCTGGGACAAAAGTCCTAGCCTCTCAATTGTCTTTGGATTGTCGAGCAAGACGCAGTGGTTGAGTGGGCTATACTAGGCTGATTTCATCAGCTTTTACAGCCCTACTCAACTGTGCGGAGGTGGGACGACGAAATCGAATTCTAACGAATTACCGATTTTTGTCCCACTCTCTTTTCCCAAATGGTAGACTTTGCTTGTCGCTTCTCGTGCTAGCAAAGAAAGTAAATTGACAGTTATAGGAAAATATTGTCTGCTAAGAGTTGGGCAAATGGTCAAAAAAGAGCAAAAAGTGGCTTGGATTTTGGCTTATGAAAGGGGAAAAAGGCGAAAAATAAAAGGTGTCGCTTGAAAAAACTGCTACTTATGTTATAATGGATTGTATGTAAAAAATTTGAAGGAGAACTGACAGAATGTCTGTATCATTTGAAAACAAAGAAACAAATCGTGGAGTGTTGACTTTTACTATCGGTCAAGACCAAATCAAACCTGCTTTGGATCGTGCTTTTAATGCAGTTAAGAAAAATATTGCTGTACCAGGTTTCCGTAAAGGTCATATTCCTCGTCCAGTCTTCAACCAACGTTTTGGTGAAGAATCACTTTATCAAGATGTCTTGAATGCCTTGCTTCCAGCAGCTTATGAAGCAGCTGTGAAAGAAGCTGGTCTTGAAGTGGTTGCACAACCAAAAATTGATGTGACTTCAATGGAAAAAGGCCAAGACTGGGTCATCACTGCTGATGTTGTGACAAAACCTGAAGTGAAATTGGGTGCTTACAAAGACCTTGAAGTATCTGTAGAAGTTTCTAAGGAAGTGACTGATGCTGAAGTTGACGAGCGCATTGAGCGTGAACGCAACAACTTGGCTGAATTGGTTCTGAAAGATGGAGCAGCAGCTGAAGGAGATACAGTTGTCATCGACTTTGTTGGTTCTGTTGACGGTGTTGAATTTGACGGCGGAAAAGGCGATAACTTCTCACTTGGACTCGGTTCAGGTCAATTCATCCCAGGCTTCGAAGACCAATTGGTTGGTCACTCAGCTGGTGAAACAGTAGACGTTGTTGTAACCTTCCCAGAAGACTACCAAGCAGCTGATCTTGCTGGTAAAGAAGCAAAATTCGTTACAACAATCCATGAAGTAAAAGAAAAAGAAGTTCCAGCTCTTGATGATGAACTTGCAAAAGACATCGACGAAGAAGTTGAAACTCTTGCTGAATTGAAAGAAAAATACCGTAAAGAATTAGCAGAAGCGAAAGAAGCAGCTTACAACGATGCAGTTGAAGCAGCAGCGATTGATCTTGCAGTAGAAAATGCAGAAATCGTTGACCTTCCAGAAGAAATGATTCACGAAGAAGTTCATCGCGCTGTGAACGAATTCCTCGGCAACATGCAACGTCAAGGTATCTCTCCTGATATGTACTTCCAAATCACTGGTACAACTCAAGAAGACCTTCACAAACAATATGAAGCAGATGCTGCAGCACGCACTAAGACCAACCTTGTTGTAGAAGCAGTTGCGAAAGCAGAAGGCTTTGAAGCTAGCGCTGAAGAAGTTGAAGCTGAAATCACTTCATTGGCAACAGACTACAACATGGAAGCAGACCGCGTTCGCCAATTGCTTTCAGAAGAAATGCTTAAACATGATATCGCTGTTAAAAAAGCAGTTGAAGTTATCACAAGCACTGCTAAAGTAAAATAATAGCTTCTAGTCAACCCTAGTGGATGACAAATGCAAGCACAGGAGAGAACGATTTGTTCTCTCTTTTTTTGATGTTGGAGGGGTAGTTTAAAATGGGAAAGCTAATCTTTAGATTAAAATAAGCTCTACAATTCCTACAGGAAGTTAATCTCTGTAGAAATTATAGAGCTCATATCACAACATCCATGGCATACCCATTTCGTTTAATGCTTTAGTAGCATGAAATGCAGCTATTTCATTTTCAATAATTTTTAATAACTCATCTTCCTCAAGTAAACGTAATATTTCAAGATTCTTTTGTATTAGCTCTTCATCAGCATCACAAATTCCGATTCTAGCCGAATGAAATGCAATTGCATCATACCGTTTAAGTAATTTTGCTGTTTTAACAACGATCGAACAAATATGACTACACATGGGATAGTGTTTATAATAAAAATAAAAGGTGGACAAATTTGATAGGATGGCTAGCTTTATAGGAAGGATATTTTGAAAATCAGAGTATTTTTCTAGTCTGTGAAGAATTAATTGAGTTGTATCTATAATGGTCTCAGCAGGAAGGACAAAAAGAATGGAGTTTAAAATGTTGAAATCTGATGCGTACCATGTATCATGATATTTCAAATCGTTCCATAGAATATCAACGATATCTTGTGTCACTTTATCTATGTTTAAAATTCCATTCTTTCTAATTTGAAGTACAACGGTCAAAGATTGGTGCAATTTTTGGATAGAGATATCACAATGAGTTTTTAGATAAGATTCACATTTTTTATGAATAGCTTCAAGTTCTCTTACTCCACTAATTGAATGAATATTGCTGATTTCATTGAAGAGTTCGATATGCTCGCTAGGTTGGTAAAGATTACAAATATAATCAAATTCATCAAAGCTCATATTAATTTGTTGAAGTAAAAAAGCCATGTTCTCATACTTTGGAACGACAAGTCCATTCTCTATCTTAGAGAGTGTTGTGGGAGATAGTACATTGCCACACACATCTGACTGAGTGAGGTTTTTAGACTTTCTAATTTCTTTATAAACTTTTCCAAAATCATATCTCATATCATAATCTCCAAAAAAACTTGAAAATAGTTAAAACAATACTACATGATTCTGACTACATTATATAATTTAGTAAGGAGGAATGCAAAGAAATATAAAAAATTTCAAGTCGTAAATTATGTTCTATCATTTTCTTATATATTCTTAACAAACTCTATGTTAGGCTAGAGGACTGTGTAGGATATGGAATTTGGAATAAGAAAGTAGGTCAAAAAATGGCTAAGAAAAAGATACTGTTAACTTTATCAGTCGTAGCATTAGGAATTGCTTCATATACTTTGCTGAAACCAGTTATTGCAGAAACAACAATCGGCAAAACAAACGAAAATCAGACGATTTCAATTTATAAGAATTTACTAAAAGGTAAATCTGAAAAAGAGATTAATGACTACTTTTCAGGTTTATCAGACAGTAAACTGATTATTGCAGACAAATCAGGTGGTTTTACAACTAGCTCTACAGATGATTACAGTAATCCAGTAGAGACAACCGATGAGAATGGCAATAAAGAATTAAAATCTTTCCAAGATAAAAGTGTTGCTGCAACAGTTGGTGAAATCAAAGAAGCACTTAAGAATAACTAAATCAGACAACTTGCTGATGTTAATTGCTAGTTGCTGAATTAGAGAGAAAGAGAGTGGGACAAAAGTCCGACCTCAAATATAAAAAGCGAACAAGACTAGTTTTCTGGTAATCAGAATTCTGCTTTGTTCGCTTTTCGCATTTAATTATAGATTTGAAGGGCTTAATAATTAAGATTTTTAAAAATTGAAATTCTTTTTGTCCCAAACTCTTCTTGTCTCGTGTTTAGTTATTTGCCTCTAGGATAAGAACTTTAATCTCTTGGTGTGACTGCTTAGAGAAAGTGAGTTTAGCCTAGGCCTCGGCTGGTCACTTTTACTATAGATTCATGGCAACCTAGGCCTCGGCTGGCCACTTTTCCTATAGATTCATAGCAATCTAGGCCTCGGCCAGTCACTTTCCCTATAGAATCATGGCAATCTAGACCTCGGCTGGTTACTTTTCCTATAGTTTCTTGGCAACTTAGGCCTTGGCTGGTCGCTTTTCCTATAGATTCATAGCAATCTAGGCCTCGGCCGGTCACTTTCCTTTAGTTTTTAAGGTAAATGATGCTTGAGATAGCCGTTGGCCAAAAGTAAGTGTCTGACGAGGGGGGATTTCTTTCTGTTTGGAAACCAGCTAGCAGAACTGGCTAGGCTAGCTGGTTTCTAAGTCTCAAATAAGGAATGTTTTCAAAAACAAATAGGATAACGAAAAGCAGTTTTTAGCTGCTTACTGAGAAATGCTAGGCTGTCATAGAGAGATATTTAGCTTTTAGACAGATTTTTTGGGGGAGCTTGTGATATACTGTTAGTATGGAAAAAAATGATATTGTTTACGGCGTGCATGCTGTGACCGAGGCCTTGATGGCCAATACGGGAAATAAACTTTACATTCAGGACGACTTGCGTGGCAAAAACGTGAGCAAACTGAAAGATCTGGCAGCAGAAAAGAAGGTCTCCATCTCTTGGACACCCAAGAAAACCTTGCAGGAGATGACGGATGGAGCCGTTCACCAAGGCTTTGTCTTGCGGGTATCGGAGTTTGCCTATGCAGATTTGGCGGATGTTTTGAAAAAAGCGGAGCAGGAAGAGAATCCTCTGCTGTTGATTTTGGATGGCTTGACAGACCCGCATAATCTAGGCTCTATCTTACGGACGGCTGACGCTACCAATGTCACGGGAGTGCTCATTCCCAAGCACCGAGCAGTCGGCGTGACACCAGTTGTGGCCAAGACCTCTACGGGCGCTATCGAGCACATTCCTATTGCCCGTGTGACCAATCTCAGCCAGACTCTGGACAAGCTCAAGGAAGCTGGCTTCTGGATTTTTGGGACGGATATGCAGGGGACACCTGTTCATAAGTGGAATACGGCAGGAAAGTTGGCCCTCATCATCGGCAACGAAGGCAAGGGGATTTCCAGCAACATCAAGAAGCAGGTGGACGAAATGCTGACCATTCCTATGAATGGCCATGTCCAAAGCCTCAATGCTAGCGTCGCAGCTGCCATTCTCATGTATGAAGTTTTTAGAAATCGGGTGGGCTAATGCAAGTACTTGGGAGTTATACGTTAGAAAAATACTAAACAGAAAAGTTTGAGCCGATTATTTATGCTATCTACCATAATAAAAGAGAAGATAATTATTGCTTTTGCTTTGAAATCACTGAGGAAGCAGACCAGTATCCCTTAGAGGACTTATTGACCCAATATTCCTTGAATTGCACGGATTTATACGGTCAAGGAAGTCAGGTAAATGGATCCTTGAAATATCTGGTTGAGGTAGAAACCTTATCCACTGATAAGGCGGATTTCATTAGCATTCTAAATTTTTCTACAATTTTAAATAAAGAGATTGTGAATTATGTAAAAGGAAAATATGAGTACCTTGCTGAAAAGAGATGTATGAGTTCCTTTTATATGGGAAACCAAAAAGTGGAAGTTCCTGTCCTTGCTTACCGAAGTGACAACTCTGGGATGGTTTCTTTTCAAAATATATATCCAGAAGGACAATTAACAAATTTATTTTTAGAAGATAAAAAATATGATGTTGAGTGTTTAGATGGGGAATGGACCTGTATTGAATTGCTGAATGGCAAAGCAAACTTGATTTTAAACAATTCACAAGATGAATATTTCCAATATATTTTTGATTTGAAAGGTTTTCAAGGTGTCAGTCCTGTTCTAGACTGATCGAGCGAAATAGCTTTTCTAAAAAGTAAGTAATTTCCAATAGCTAGTCCCGATATAGTGGCAGTCAAACCACCACGAATAACCCGCTGATGTCCATGGAGAAGTCTTCTCTGTGGCAACTAAAAGATGATGGAGAAAAAAGATGACCTTTAAAATTTTAACGGATTCGACGGCAGACCTGCCAGAAAGCTGGACTCAAGAACATGATGTGCAGGTTCTGGGCTTAACCATTCAGCTGGATGGCCAAACCTACGAGACTGTCGGACCGGATAAGCTGACCAGTGAGCAGCTTTTAGCCAAGATGGAGTCTGGCAGCAAGCCAACTACCAGCCAGATCAATGTCGGCCAATTTGAAGATGTTTTCCGCCAGTATGCTCAGGAGGGCACAGCAGTTCTCTATGTGGCTTTTGCTTCCGCCCTGTCTGGTACCTACCAAAGTGCAGTTATGGCGCGGGAGATGGTCTTAGAGGATTATCCTGAGGCAATCATCACAATCCTTGATACCAAGGCAGCTTCGATGGGTGAAGGGCTCTTGGTTATGAAGGCTGTAGAAGCTAGAGCGGCAGGTCAGAGCCTAGAGCAGACGGCAGACTTGATTCAAAGTCTGGTTCCTAGAGTAAAGACTTATTTCTTAGTAGATGACCTCAACCATCTTATGCGGGGTGGCCGTATTTCCAAGGCAGCGGCTCTTATGGGAAGCTTGGTCAATATCAAGCCCATCATCGCAGTCACAGCTGACGGAAGTCTGGATTCGGTCGCTAAGGTGCGAGGCAAGAAGAAGGCGCAGGCTGAGGTGGTTCGGATGACCTTAGAGACGATTTCTGATCCGCGGGTGGTAGTCGCCTATGCAGGTGAAAAAGAAGTTGCTGAAACTGTCAAAGAGCAGCTTTTAGCTTCTGGACAAATCACAGAAGTTCTCATCCTGCCTCTTGGTCCGGTTATTTCGACGCATACTGGTCCAGGTACCCTAGGACTCTTTAGCATTGGCAGTGAACTTTCAGACTAAATAGAAATGAAATCGTTATTTTATAAATAATTGCATCAAATATATTGACTTTTGGTTAGAAAATTTGGTATGATAGTAGGCGGTATTGTTTACCCCATTTGTAAGGCCCCGGAACCTTTCAAATAACCCGCGGACCGGAACATCCGCCCTGTAAACAAAAACGATATTCATATAGGAGAAATCATGAACAAAACAACATACATGGCTAAGCCAGGTGAAGTTGAACGCAAATGGTATGTAGTAGACGCTACTGATGTACCTCTTGGACGCCTTTCTGCAGTTGTAGCAAGCGTACTTCGTGGAAAAAACAAACCAACATTCACACCACACACTGATACAGGTGACTTCGTAATCGTTATCAACGCTGAAAAAGTTAAATTGACTGGTAAAAAAGCAACTGATAAAGTTTACTACACTCACTCAATGTACCCAGGTGGTTTGAAGTCTATCACTGCTGGTGAACTTCGCTCTAAGAACGCTGTTCGTTTGATCGAAAAATCAGTTAAAGGTATGCTTCCACACAATACTCTTGGCCGTGCTCAAGGTATGAAGTTGAAAGTATTTGTAGGCGCTGAGCACACTCACGCTGCACAACAACCAGAAGTTCTTGATATTTCAGGACTTATCTAAGGAAAGGAACAATAAAGTATGTCACAAGCACAATATGCAGGTACTGGACGTCGTAAAAACGCTGTTGCACGCGTTCGCCTTGTTCCAGGAACTGGTAAAATCACTGTAAACAAAAAAGATGTTGAAGAGTACATCCCACACGCTGACCTTCGTTTGGTTATCAACCAACCATTCGCAGTTACTTCAACTGTTGGTCAATACGACGTTTTCGTAAACGTTAATGGTGGTGGCTACGCTGGTCAATCAGGCGCTATCCGTCACGGTATCGCTCGTGCCCTTCTTCAAGTAGACCCAGACTTCCGCGATTCATTGAAACGCGCAGGCCTTCTTACTCGTGATGCTCGTATGGTAGAACGTAAGAAACCAGGCTTGAAAAAAGCTCGTAAAGCATCACAATTTAGTAAACGTTAAAACTTATTTAAACTTATTGAAAGCATTTCGTATCAAAAATACGGGATGCTTTTTCTGTTCACCCCAAATTTTTGTAACTAGGTGATACTTGAAATTAATACAAATTTGGTTGTTTTTGATAAATCTAAGCAACACTAAATGATGAAGTGAAAGGGGATGAATCTTTGATAGTATTCATTTATTGTGAAATATGATATATTTATTAATTAGATGGATGAATACTTCTAGAGTTAAATATAGCATAATAGGGACAGACTTTTTGGTTTATTTTTGTTTGTAGTCGGATTATGAAAGAATATCCAATATTATGCGATAAGATAGAATGTTACAAAAAAGAAAGGGGATGCAATCCGATGAAGAAAGACAGATTAATTGTATTGACAGATGCTGTTCTAGCAATTATTATGACCATCTTGATTTTAGAGTTAGAAAAACCAACAACACCAAGTCTTGAAGCTTTTTGGGATTTACGGCAAAATTTCTTTGCTTGTTTTCTTTCCTTTTTCTGGTTGGGATCGTTATGGATGGCACTAAACACATTATGGGAAAAGGTTGAGAAAATTTCCTCAGAAATTATTTGGTGGAATTTGTTTCTACTCTTGGAGCGGCAGGAGTTCTCTTTGGAGAATTTCATGCCATCCAAGATACCAGTCTGAATGATGTGGTGGACCGGATCTATATAAATGTCAAGGATTTACCGTTTCAGTCCTTGGGAGCTTTAGCTAATATCCTGTCTGATGTTAAGAAGGGACTGATTCAAGACAGTCATATCTGGTCTTTCTTCCAGTCATTTTTCAAACAATATCAGTTGATAATCAGCTTAAATCAGATCTATCAGTTTGTCTATCTTTCTCTGATGGAGATCATGTCCTATCTTCACTTTGATTATTGGAAAAAACGGCTCGGTCAGGAGCTAGTATGAATAAGGAGAACAAATGAGACGTTTAAAAATGTTATGGCATATTATACAGGTTACGGGTTTTACTCGGTTTGCTCTGAGTTTTGTGACCTTTGTTTTTGGGTCAGGAGGCGTGCTTTTCCTAGTTGAACCTGCTATCACAAATTACGGAGACGGTCTTTGGTATGCTTTTGTGACTTCGACGACTGTCGGCTACGGGGATCTCCTAGCTGTGACCTTGATTGGAAGGATTACCAGTGTCTTCTTGACGATTTATGGGCTCATATTTTTTGGCTGTTTATCAGCTGTTATTATTAATTATTATACCGATTTAAATAAGGAAAGAGGAGAGGACAAATGACTGCCAATTATTCAACACGGGAATACCGTGAGAAATTATACGATGACCTTCATGTTCGATCGAGAGATATAGCGATTTTGATGTGTGCAATTTTTATTGCCTCTATCGGACTAAATATGAATTCAACAGCTGTTATTATAGGGGCCATGTTAATTTCACCTCTCATGACACCGATTGTTGGACTAGGATTAGGTTTAGCTATTTTTGACACTCGTTTAGTTAAGCAAGCTCTAGGGGTTTTACTTACTCAAGTATTTGTCAGTTTACTTGTATCGACTCTGTATTTCTGGATTACTCCCTTATCTTATGCAAGTAGCGAGTTGATTGCACGAACTTCTCCAACGATTTGGGATGTCCTAATTGCTATTGCCGGTGGGATTGCTGGTGTGATCGGTTCAAGGAAAAAAGAAGCAAACAATATTGTGCCAGGAGTAGCCATTGCTACAGCTCTGATGCCACCTATCTGCACTGCCGGCTATGGTTTAGCTAATGGAAATGTACGATTTTTATTTGGTGCTCTCTATCTTTTCTTGATTAACTGTGTCTTTATAATGCTAGCCAACATTATAGGAGCAAAAATTTTAATGAGAAAATCTCCCTTAACTTCATTCAAAGAGCTAAGCATTAAAATGAAAATTGGTTTGATATCTTTGATTGTATTATTGGTTGTTCCAGCCGGTTATTCGGCAGTTACTCTGACTATAGAACAAGCGCGAAAAGAAGGTGTCAAACAGTTTGTAGGAAAAGAGTTTGCCAATTATACGGTCATTAATCAAGTCTACAAGTCAAGGGACAATGAATTGGTCTTGACAATTGTTGGTGACCCGATTTCAGAAGAAGAATTAGAAATAATTCACCAAAAACAAGCCTCTTACGGTATTCAATCTGTTCAATTGAAAGTCAATCAAGTCCATAATTCGACAAAATTAGATAGTGAAGCGACCAAGGAATTTTATGAAACCATTGACAAGTATATCGATCAAAAACTCTCTGAAAAGGATTCGCAAAAAGATCTCGTAAAAGAAAATGAAGCAGACAAGGATTGAGGGCGATGAACTGAATAGGTTTAGAGTTGCTGTCTGAAGAAAATAGTCTAGATGTCTATGCTTTTGAAAAAGAAAATCGGGAGTATTTTGAGCGGAATTTACCTCCCAGACCAGCTAACTATTTTGATTCAGAAGGTTTTAAAGAAATTACAAGGGAATTGTTAAGGGAACAAGAAAATCATGATGTCTACATGCATCTTATTAGAGATTCGCAAGGCATGATGGTCGGAAGAATCAATTTAAGTGTTTTAGAGAGTGACAGAAAAACAGCAGAACTTGGATATAGGATTGGAGAAAAATATACTAATTTAGGTTATGCCAGCGAAGCGGTTAAACTCGTTTTAGACAAGGCATTTCATACTTATGGTTTAAATAGAATTGTTACAGGAACGGCAACGGATAATCTGGCCTCTAAGAGAGTGCTTTTAAAAAATGGTTTCACCTTTAGTAGGATCATAGAAAATGACTTACAAATGAATAATGGGTGGGTGCATACAGAGATGTTTGAGATAACAAATCTATAACATCATCATTCCTAGTTTACTGACAGGATCGATGGAGTTATTAATCTTTGCGGACATTCAAGGATTTTCTCTGGATCTAAAAAGTCAAGAGTTTCCCGGAAATTTCTTTGAGTCATTTTTTGAGATTTATAAAAGCAATTTTCACGAATTGTTTGATTAGCGATATCAGCTGTAATTACATATGCTTTTGTTACCTGTTTATCACTATGAGTTAAGGCTCCAGAAACAGGCTGTAGTGAAACTCCAGCTTGTTTTGTTAACGTGGCTCCTATGTATCTCAGTTTATAAAAGGATCGTAGAAAAAGTCTCAGTTTGACATTCATGGGATGCTTCTGATCTCTCCTGAAAAGTCAATGCCTTAGCAATATAGAAAAACACCCTCATCCCTAGTTCTGCTAAAAGCATAGGATAAGAGTGTTTTTTATAAGAACGATAGACGATGATTATTCTTCGTCTTTTTTGATAATGTTTTTAACGCCTGTGATAGCACCTTCAACAGCGCCCTTTGCGTCTTCAGCAACTTCTTTCGCTTTTGAAGCTAGTTTTTCAGCAGTTCCTTCTGCTTGAGTTTTTGTATCGCCAGTAAGTTTGCCCAATCCTTCTTTGAGAGAACCTTTAGCTTGGTTGAATTTTTCTTCGATTGACATGGAAATTTCCTCCCTTTATTAAATGTATTATCTAAGTTGGATGCGGTTTGATACTCATTCAAGTGAGATAATAGATATAAGTATAGACTCTTTAGTAATAAAAAGCAAATAACTGCTACGAAATGACAACTAATTTTTAATAGGTCACCACATTAATTTCGCCCTTGTCATACTCTGCAATGAAGATATCGGAGACATTTTCAAAGCCTTCTTTTTGGAGTTCGGTCATCAACCATTCTTCTGACTTGCCGATAGTTTCTAAAATTTCAAGTTGGACAACCCCATCGGTAATGATTGGATATTTTGGATTTTCATCGCCAATTCTTACGATAATCAATTGACCATTTTGCTCGATAACGGCTCTTTTGACTTCTTTCAATTGGAAGACTCCTTGGGAGCGTAATTTCAAAGCGACGTCTGATGCGGATAGCCCTTTTGAACGGCAGGCTTCAGGATCTAGTTTTCCGTTTTTGATGATAATGGTTGGCTTCCCATCAATCAGATGTTTGATATAGGAAACATTGGTGTTCAGCCATTTTAAGAGCAAAATCAGAATGGTCCAGATGATTAGGATGACTGCATATTGAAGGATAGTAATGGAGCTGTTGTAAATGACCCCGCCGATAATGCCACCGAGAACAAAGTTTTGTACTTGGTCTGTCGCAGAGCTTGGTGCTAAATTTCCCTTACCTGTCACATTGATGACAAAAACGAGGGAAACAAGTCCCAAAGCTAACTTAATTGCAATTGTAATAAAAAAGCTCATTATTTTTCAACCTCCACAAGTTCAACGTCTGATTTGTACAGTTCCATTTTTCTAATAAATAGCTATCTTGGTCGGTTCCGCTAATAGCACGGTAGAATTGTTTGCCAACCTTGATAATTGCGCCATCTGTCGTAGCTGAAGTATTGACATAGACTTCTTCCTTCTCAACGCCTAATTCTTTTGAGACAACTTCAATAAAATGCAAGGAGCTACGGAATTGATTGTCATTTGACTGATTGTTTTGGAAATTAGTAATGCTAATCAGAACGAAGGCTACTAGGGTCAAAATAGAAATAATGGACAACTCACGGAACTTACTTCCTCGTTTATCTTTATAGGCCTTAAAGGCGAAAAATCCCGTCACCAAAACCAAGCAGGCGGATATAATCACCATCACCCAATTCTGCTGGCTAATCTGACTCAGTACATAGTCATATGAATAGAATTTCATAAGATCCCTCACTTTTTTGAATTCAAGCTATTATAAAACAATTCAGCAGCTACATCAATAGCTTTATCTCGAAAAATACAGTTTTCTGGAACTTGTTTTAAATATGGAAGCTGTATATTCCTAAGTAGAATATTTCACTTCATTCGAGTTTCGAAACTGTCAATAAAGCTTGACAAAATCATTCAGAGTGCTAGAATAAGAGACAGGTAGAGGCCGATTTAGCTCAGTTGGTAGAGCAACGCACTCGTAACGCGTAGGTCACAGGTTCGATCCCTGCAATCGGCATCAAATTTTCTACTAATAGAGCCTTAGTTTAAAAGAATTTTTGTTGAATTATTCAAGCATACTTTTCTGTTTTTTTGCTTATTCAAGGGTAAAATGATCAATCATATCAATGATAGTTCTTCAACAATATAGGAATAGAATTTCTTTTTAATACCTTTTCGGTATTATGCCTCGTAGCCTTTGATATAAAAAATATAATAATGGGAACTCCTGTTATATTTTGGTAGAGTTAATTTTTAGGGATATCTATTTTTTCTTATATTGTTAAAAACAACTCGCTTATAGGATTAGAATAGAATCAAGTTTGCCATAAGTAGCAGAAATGAACTTAACAAGTCTTAGATTAGTTGAGATTAAGAAAAAGAAAGAAGGATAAAAAAATGGGTGAAACAATATTTCTTCCGTTAGCGAATTCATGTTCTTCAGGGAAAGGTCCTGAGGAAGTTTTTCAAGCATATTTAGAGTATGCAAAATCTAATGGTAATAAACTTTTGTATTTGCATCATTCAGAAGTTATTACTAAAAAGTCTTTAATAGGACACGATGTTTCTGAAGCTGTCATTTTAGCTAAGGGAGCCAAGAAAGCTTTTTTGGCTAAGGTAAGGGATTGTGGTCAATGTGGGGATGAGTCTTCTAAACCTAATTGGGACAAAGAGTACAAGAAGTATATTCCGAAAGACTTTCAAAAAACATATAAGCAGGAATTAAATGATGAAGGACATTTCTGGTTTGAACTATATGATGTAGAAGAACTGAGTAAATATATATCTGAGGGTATTTGGTATAAACATGATAACCCTGAACAAGATATTGTAAAAAGTCTGAACTCGCAAGGCATCGTGTATGGGAAAAGATATAAAAATATGTAAAAAGAGAGTGTTGGCTCTCTTTTTATCTTACGCATGAAAAGAAATCAATTCACTGTCATAATTCAAATTCAACCACTTACCAGCCCATATTGACCACTTACTGAAAGTCCCTTGTTTCTTTTCAAGAAATTGTTATAATGAAGATAGAAAGAGGGGAGGAGTGCTTATGAAGGTTCGGATTGAGCTAGACGATCGTTTGGCTGATACAGAATTGGTGATTCGAGTATCGCGGATTGATGAGAGGATTCAGAAGATTCAAGATGCTTTGAATGAAGCGACTGCTCCAGCTATTCTCTTTTATAAGGAAAATAGTGAGTATTTTGTGGACTTGGCGGAGATCCTCTTTTTCGAGACCGATGGAGCCAAAATCTTTGCCCACGCGCGCAATGATGCCTATGAAGTCAAGTTGAAACTCTATGAGCTAGAGGAATTACTGCCCCGCTATTTTTGCAGAATTTCCAAGTCAACCATTGCTAATGCTAGGGCGATCTATTCTCTAGAAAAGTCTTTCTCGGGTACCAGTTCCGTCCAGTTTTCTGAAACACATAAGAAAGTGCATGTTTCAAGGCATTATTATCAACTACTAAAAGAAAAGTTAAGTGAAGTGAGGTAATCATCATGAAAAAAACAATTCTAGGTATCGGATTTTTGGTCTTAGCGGGCTGGGTTTTGCTTCAAGGAAATTTCGGTATTCCTGTCTTCAATTTTAATATCTGGCCCCTGCTTTTGGTCGGCATGTTTGCGTATTTTGCCTTGGAAAATTTCTTGGAGCGAGATTTTGGGGCTGCTCTGATCATGACGATTATTGCTCTGATAATTGCTAATTCTGTCTATCACTTCTTGGCTATCTCCACAGGCACCTTGGTAATGGGTGGTGTTTTGGCCTGCATTGGGCTTAACATGATTTTCAAGCCAAGAAGGATCTGGGGTGTTCGTTATTTGTCTAGAAAGGGTTTGTCTACAACAGAAGGAGAGATTTCTTTTGGCAGCGGCACTCGCTATATCAATTCGGAGAATTTCGTCCATGATAAAGTAGAATGTGTTTTTGGTAGTGCAACTGTATATTTTGATAATGCCAGAATTTTAGGCGATTCTGCTAGTTTTGATGTGGAAGTAGCCTTCAGTAGTGCGACGCTTTACATTCCAAGTAACTGGCAAGTAGAGCTAAATGTGGACAATGCTTTCGGTACAGTGGTCAATCCGCATAATGTCAATGAGAAAGACAAGACTTTATATGTGCGCGGTAATGTTGCCTTTGGATCTTTGAAGATTGTTTACATTTAAGAAAACGGATTATTGATTAGAAATTGTAAAGTTTGGGAAAATGTACTTGCCAAACGTCAAGTTTTTTGATAATATAGTACGGTATGTGGTGCTAGCACATCCGTAATATTAGATCTAATAGGAGGAAACACACTAATGGCTAAAGTATGTTACTTTACAGGTCGTAAGACTGTATCTGGAAACAACCGCTCTCACGCGATGAACCAAACAAAACGCGCTGTTAAACCAAATCTTCAAAAAGTTACTGTTTTGATCGACGGAAAACCTAAAAAAGTTTGGGCTTCAGCTCGCGCGCTTAAGTCAGGTAAAGTTGAACGCGTTTAATACATGAAAGGGATTGGAAAGATTTATTCCTTCCCTTTTTTGTTGTTGAATTTTCAGACTAGACAGTTTATTTCTATCCTTCCTCTTTTACACCCTGTCTAAAATATGGTAAAATAAACTATAAAATACTTTTGAGGTACAAATGATGACTGTAAAAATCAATACAAAAGATGGTCAAATTGAACTGACTGATGATGTCATTGCAACCATCGTCGGCGGCGCAGCAACCGAAATTTTTGGTGTGGTTGGAATGGCCAGCAAAAATGCAATTAAAGATAACTTTCAAGCTCTTTTGGGTAAAGAAAACTATGCCAAGGGTGTGGTAGTAAAAACGTCTGAGGATGGTGGTATTGCAGTTGATGTTTATACCGTTTTGAGCTACGGCATTAAAATCAGTGAAGTTTCCAAAAATATCCAAGAAC
This sequence comes from Streptococcus cristatus AS 1.3089, assembly GCF_000385925.1. Classification (NCBI taxonomy): domain Bacteria; kingdom Bacillati; phylum Bacillota; class Bacilli; order Lactobacillales; family Streptococcaceae; genus Streptococcus; species Streptococcus cristatus. The sequence goes on along the minus strand of NC_021175.1, from coordinate 1,750,589 downwards.
GCGTTAAGTTTAGTTTGGAAAATCAACTTGGGATCACTGCCCATACAGTGAATGTCTATATCCAAAATATTAAAGTTGTAGGAGAATAATCGTGTCAAATATTACTACTAGTTTATTTCAAGAAATGGTGCAGGCGGCATCAACTCGTTTAAATAAACAGGCTGAATATGTCAATTCTTTAAATGTTTTCCCAGTTCCAGATGGTGACACAGGAACCAATATGGGCATGACCATTGAAAATGGTGCCAAAGAAGTAGCTGATAAGTCAGCTTCAACAGTTGGTGAAGTGGCCGCTATCTTTGCCAAGGGACTCTTGATGGGTGCGCGTGGGAACTCTGGTGTTATCACGTCTCAGCTCTTCCGTGGTTTTTCACAAAGCGTAAAAGGAAAAGATGAGCTTGACGGACAAGCTTTGGCTCTTGCCTTCCAGTCTGGTGTAGAAGTAGCCTATAAGGCTGTTATGAAGCCAGTTGAGGGAACAATTTTGACCGTTTCTCGTGGTGCGGCCATCGGTGCTAAAAAGAAAGCTGAAGCGACAAATGATGCTGTCGAAGTTATGAAAGCGGCTCTTGAAGGAGCAAAGGCTGCCCTTGCTAAAACGCCAGATATGTTACCAGTCCTCAAGGAAGTTGGTGTTGTGGACTCTGGTGGTCAAGGTTTGGTCTTTATCTATGAAGGCTTCCTTTCTGCCCTGACTGGCGAATATATCGCATCAGAAGATTTCCAAGCGACTCCAGCTACGATGACTGAGATGATCAATGCTGAACACCACAAATCTGTAGCGGGCCATGTGGCGACAGAAGACATCACTTTTGGTTATTGTACAGAAATCATGGTGGCTTTGAAGCAAGGACCAACCTATGTCAAGGACTTTGACTATGATGAATTCCGTAATTATTTGAATGAGCTTGGTGATTCCTTGCTGGTAGTTAATGATGATGAAATCGTGAAAGTGCACGTTCATACAGAAGATCCAGGTCTGGTCATGCAAGAGGGACTGAAGTATGGTAGCCTTGTCAAGGTAAAAGTGGACAACATGCGCAACCAGCACGAAGCCCAGCTTGAGAAGGAAGAAAAAGCTATCAAGCCAGCTGAAGAAAAAGAATACGCTATTATCGCCGTAGTAGCTGGTGATGGCCTTGCTGAAATCTTCAAGGCTCAGGGTGTGGACTATATTATTTCTGGTGGTCAGACTATGAACCCTTCTACAGAGGACTTTATCAAGGCTGTTGACCAGGTGAATGCGCGCAATATCATTTTCCTACCTAACAATAAAAATATCTTCATGGCGGCTCAATCTGCGGCAGAAGTGCTTGAGCAACCGACGACTGTCATTGAGACACGTACGCTTCCTCAAGGTTTGACAAGTCTTTTGGCCTTTGATAGTGGAAAAACTATCGAAGAGAACCATGAGCGAATGACAGCGGCTTTGAGCGATGTGATTAGTGGTAGTGTTACGACAGCGGTTCGTGATACGACCATTGATGGCCTCGAAATCCATGAAAATGATAACTTGGGTATGGTTGATGGCAAAATCCTTGTGTCAAATCCAGATATGTTGACAACTCTGAAGGCAACCTTTGCGAAGATGTTGGATGAGGACAGTGAAATTGTTTCCATCTATATCGGTGAAGATGGTGACGAGGAATTGGCAAATGGCTTGGCTCAAGATCTGATGGAAGAATATGAAGATCTAGAAGTTGAGATCCACCAAGGAAATCAGCCAGTTTATCCATATATTTTCAGTGTAGAATAATTTATTTGGGAGTGGGACAGAAATCGGTAATTCGTTAGAATTCGATTTCGTCGTCCTACCTCCGCACAGTTGAGTAGGGCTGTAAAAAGCTGATGAAATCAGCGTAGTAGAGCCCACTCAACCACTGCGTCTTGCTCGACAATCCAAAGACAATTGAGAGGCTAGGACTTTTTGCCCCAGCCTCTTTGTATTTTTTTATATGTAAGATTTAGACAAGATAATGGTATTATGGTATACTGGAAAAAATAAAAAGAAAAGGTGTACTATGAAAAAGTTATTTATTCTTGTTATTTCTGCTTCTGTATTATTGACAGGTTGCGTATTTCCAAAATATGGCAAGCATCGTCCGAAAGTTCCAGCTGAATCAAAAGTTGCTAAAACAAGTTCTAGCTCGAGCTCAAGCTCAAGTGACTCCTCTACGAGTGCTTCTTCTGAAAGTACAGCTATTGTCTCCAAAACCTTGGTCGGAGACCTCAAAGGCATCCATCATCGTGATACGGTGACCTATCGAGGAGACAAACTCTTGAAACTTCGAATGGAGCTGTTGAGTAATTTGCCAGAAGAAGCGAGTGGAGCTGCAGCTACTATGAGCCCAGAGGAAATGACCGCTATCATTCGAGAAGGAATGGAATCAGAACCAAACTATGTGGAAGCTAAGAATATGGAAGGAGTGACGATTGAATACTCCGTAACAGCTGATAAGAAATTACAGGCCATAGTTGATCTGGATTTTGAGAAAATGGATGTAGCGAAAGCAGCAAGCCTATCTTTCTTTAAAGACTTGGGGCTTAATGACATAAAAGACGCTTCTCCTTCAATGTTTATCCTAGGGATGAAATTGGGTGGCTTGAAAGAAGAATAAGAATGTTTAAAAGGCGAGTCATCTCGTCTTTTTTTGCTGTCTCGAAACCATGACATTTGTCATATCAGGCAGTGACAAAATCATCTAGTCGGAAAATACAGGAAGTTTTATAATACAAGTAAGAAATGAAGAAATAGGGAGTAGTTACATGAAAATATGGTTGATAAAGGTAGCAGTCTTGAGTCATGTTGGGATGATGTTTTATCAGTTGGCGAGAATGAGCGGAGCAAGTCTTTACCGCTTTCCTTGGGAGATTTTTGCTAGCTTGGGAATGGCTAGTTATGTCCTAAAGGAAGCGACCAAGTTAGGCAAGAGGGGAGAGAAGAAATGAAAAAATCTCTATCCATCTTATTCATTGGATTTTCAGCTGCTTTATGGATTCTGCAGATGGCGACAGGTCTCTTGTTGGAATTTCTACTCCAGCAATTCTATCTAGGTATCTGGGGGTTGATTCTAGCTGTCTTTGTCATCTGGCCGTTCATCTATGATTTTATTAAGGAGGCAGATCATGAAATTGATTGAAGTGAAAAAGTTATCTAAAAGTATTCGGGGGAAGGAAATCTTGCGTCACATTTCCTTTGACATTGAAGAAGGGGATTGTGTGGCTCTGATTGGCCCCAACGGAGCAGGCAAAACAACTCTAATGGACTGTCTCTTAGGCGATAAATTCTTGACTTCTGGTCAAGCGCTGGTTCAGGGGCTAAAGCCAACGGACAATCGCTTGAAAGAGATGGTTGCTGTTTTACCTCAGGAAAATACAGTGGTGGGGGATTTGAAAGTCAAGGAACTCCTCGCTTTCTTTCGTTCTATTTATCCTAATAGCCTGTCTGAAGAGGAAATCGATGCCTTGTTGGGCTTTTCTGACAAGCAAAAAAACCAGCTGGCTTCCAAGCTCTCTGGTGGTCAAAAACGTCTCTTCTCCTTTATCTTAGCCTTGATTGGCCGTCCAAAGATTCTCTTCTTGGATGAACCGACTTCGGCTATGGATACTTCGACCCGTCAGCATTTCTGGGAAATTGTGGATCAGCTCAAGAAACAGGGTGTGACCATTGTTTATTCTTCTCACTACATTGAAGAAGTGGAGCATACGGCTGACAGGATTTTGGTGCTTCATAAGGGAGAACTAATCCGCGACACCACGCCTTATGCCATGCGCAAGGAAGAGCAGGAAAAACACTTCACCCTGCCACTTTCTTATAAAGAAATCGTGGAAAAGATAGCTGGTGTGAAAGAGATTGAAATCAAGCAAAAGGCTCTATCTTTTGCGACCAAGGATGCCAGTCAAGTCTGGCAAATTCTGCAGGAGCATGGCTGTACGATTGAAGAAATCGAAGTCCGCAATCGAACCCTGATGGATAGTATTTTTGAGACGACACAAGAGTAAAGGAGCAGCATCATGAAAAATATGGCAAGTTTAATGAAAATGGAGCTGATTTTGATGAAGCGGCAGGCGGCCTACTACCTGCTCTCTATCGGGCTACCCAGCGTTTTCTATCTGATCTTTTCAGGAATGATGTCAGGTTCTGATGTACCGGCGCTTTTGCTCCAAACCTATCTCTTTTCTATGACACTTTTTAGTATTATGTCTAGTGCCTTTTTTAGCATTCCCAGCACCTTGCAGTCGGACAAGACCAATAACTGGCAAAAATTGATTCAGCATTCGCCAGTTTCTATGGTAGAATATTATATATCAAAGCTTTTTAGTACTTTACTAACCTTTCTGCTTTCCATCATCGTCGTCTTCTCTGTCGGACATTTCGTTCGTGGAGTCAATGAGCCCATGATGGACTGGCTAATGATTGCACTGATTCTTTTGATCGGTAGTCTGGTCTTTATCGCCATGGGCGTCTTGATCAGCCTCCTGCCCAGTGCCCAGCTCATGTCGGTCGTAGGCAATATCGTTTATATGGCTTTAGCGGTCTTGGGTGGTCTTTGGTTTCCTCTGACCATGTTTCCAGACTGGTTGCAATCCATCGGCAAGCTAACGCCGAGCTATCAGCTCATGCAGGTGGTCTCTTCCTATTTGGAACACCATGACTGGAATGTCTCTGCCATGCTAATCGTCCTAGCCTACACCATTTTCTTTAGTATTTTAGTCCTTCAGCTCAAAAAACGGATTGAGGTTAAATAATTATATGTGGGAAAAGTTCAAAAACATACATCACATGTTTCATATTTCTCTGGTCTTTATCATCTTTCCGGTAGCGGGTGTCATCAGTGGTGAATACCCGCTTTTGACTTTGCTTTGGACAGCATTGTTTATAGGGGCCTATTACACCATCCTCACGGAGAAAAAGCCTTTCTACCAGGCTCTGTCCTGGTGGGGCATGCTTGCTTACATTTTTTACACTACCATTTGGCTGAATGTGGGCTTCGTTTGGTATATTTTCTATTTGTCCAACCTTCTTGTTTATCATTACAATGAGATTTCCCTTAAATCTTGGCGCTTTTGGAGTTTCTTAGCTGTTCAACCGGCTCTTCTGGTCGGGGTGTATGTGCAGCAGCAATTTAGTATCGGTTATCTAATCTTTTTCTCGACGACCTTTCTCTTTTCGGATTTCTTGACCCTGGGTCTGCACCGTATCCAAGTCGCTGAACAGCTAAAGGAAGAAAAAAGCAAGCAGAATGCCCAGCTCAATCTTTTCCTAGCAGAAAATGAGCGCAATCGAATCGGACGGGATTTACATGATAGTTTGGGTCATACCTTTGCCATGCTCAGCGTCAAGACGGAGCTGGCCCAGCAATTCCTACAAATGGAGGCCTACGAGCAGGCGGAGAAAGAGATGGAGGAAGTGCGACGGATCAGTAAGCAGGCCATGGCTGATGTTCGACGGATTGTAGACAATCTCAAGACGCGGACGCTAGATGAAGAATTAAATACAATCCGAACTATGCTGGAAATGAGTGATATTGACTTAGAGCTTCATAATCAGCTCAATGTCGCCAGTATTCCTACGGAGATGCAGTTTACCATTAGTATGATTTTGTTGGAATTAGCAACCAATATTATCAAGCATGCGGAGGCCAAGAAGTCCAAGATTGATTTGCATAGTCAGGATCAAGATTTGATCTTGGATGTTGAAGATGATGGTCGAGGCTTTAAGCGAGTCACTGGCCGAGAGCTTCATTCAGTTCGAGAGCGCTTGGAGGGGCTTGACGGTAGAGTGGAGGTCATCAGTAGCCAGAAGCCGACCATTATTCGCGTGCGATTGCCGTATAGGGTTAAAGGAGATGAGAGATGAAGGTATTATTAGCAGAAGACCAGAGTATGCTGCGGGATGCTCTTTGTCAGCTCTTGCAGTTGCAGCCAGATGTTGAAGTAGTTCATCAAGCGGCAGATGGACGTGAATCCATGGAGCTACTCAAGACTAATCCAGTCGATGTGGCCATCTTGGATGTGGAAATGCCCTATCAGACGGGACTGGACGTCCTAGAATGGATGAAGGAACATCAACCAGCTGTCAAGGTCATCATTGTGACGACTTTTAAGCGGCCAGGCTATTTTGAGCGAGCTGTCAAGGCGGATGTTGATGCCTATGTACTTAAGGAGCGTAGTATTGCTGAGCTGATGAAGACCATCCACACTGTCTTGGCTGGTCAAAAAGAATACTCACCTGAACTTATGGAAGTACTGATGGCCCATAAAAATCCCCTCTCCCATCAGGAGCTTCTAGTCTTAGAGGCAGCAGCAACTGGTCTCTCCAATAAAGAAATTGCGGAAAAGCTCTATTTATCAAATGGGACTATTCGCAATTATATGTCAGCCATCCTGACCAAACTGGCAGCCGACAATCGCACAGAAGCGGTTCGGATTGCGCAAGATCAAGGATGGATATAAGAAACATTTCTCGTTAAATTCGGATTTAGCGAGATTTTCTTATCTTTTTTTCCTGAAATGTAAAAAAAGATCCGCAATACTTGCAATTTTTTTCAAAAATGTTATCATAGTAGAAAGCTTTTTGAATTTTTAGAAAATTGTAAATAAATGAAAGGGGAATTATGGAAAGAATCCAATTAGAAACTCCCATGTCTGGCTCACAGCTGGTCTTGGAAACCTTGAAAAGTCTTGGTGTTGATACCATTTTTGGCTATCCTGGTGGTGCAGTCTTGCCCCTCTATGATGCTATTTATAGCTTTAAAGGTATCCGCCATATTCTTGGTCGCCATGAGCAGGGGTGTGTTCATGAAGCAGAAGGTTACGCTAAATCAACTGGTAAAATCGGTGTAGCCGTTGTCACCAGTGGTCCGGGAGCGACCAATGCCATTACTGGTATTGCGGACGCCATGAGTGACAGTGTTCCCCTTTTGGTCTTCACTGGGCAGGTAGCGACTCCGGGTATCGGTAAGGATGCCTTTCAGGAAGCAGATATGGTCGGGATGACCATGCCGATCACCAAGTATAACTATCAAGTGCGGGATACGGCGGATATTCCTCGGATTGTGACAGAGGCAGTTCACATTGCAACGACTGGCCGTCCTGGCCCAGTGGTCATTGATTTGCCTAGGGATATTTCAGCCAAGGAAGTTGATTTTGTTTATCCTTCGGATGTGAATCTACCAAGCTATCAGCCGACCATTCAGCCGAATGAACTGCAAATCAAGAAGATTCTCAGCCAGTTGAGCAAGTCTAAAAAGCCAGTTATTTTATCTGGTGGTGGTGTTGCTTACGCAGGTGCTTCTGAGCTTCTACAGACTTTTGCTGAACGTTATCAGATTCCAGTCGTTACCACTCTTTTGGGGCAGGGAACGATTGCGACGGATCATCCCCTCTTCCTTGGAATGGGAGGAATGCACGGGACTTTCGCGGCCAATATTGCCATGACCGAGGCGGACTTGATGATCAATATCGGATCTCGTTTCGATGACCGTTTGACGGGGAATCCCAAGACCTTTGCTAAGAATGCTAAGGTGGTCCATATCGATATTGACCCAGCAGAGATTGGCAAGATTATCGCAGTGGACATTCCTGTCGTAGGAGATGCAAAGCAAGCCTTGGAGATGCTGCTGGCTGAAGAGACTGTCCGAAACAACACTGAAAAATGGATTGCCAAGGTGACAGAGGATAAGAACCGAGTTCGTTCTTACGATAGGAAGGAACGAGTTGTCCAGCCTCAGCCAGTCATTGAGCGTATTGGAGAGTTGACAGATGGTGATGCCATTGTCGTTACGGATGTCGGCCAGCACCAAATGTGGGCAGCCCAGTACTATCCTTATCGCAATGAGCGTCAGCTGGTCACATCAGGTGGTCTCGGAACCATGGGCTTTGGTGTTCCAGCAGCGATTGGAGCTAAGATTGCTAATCCAGACAAGGAAGTTGTCTTGTTTGTTGGGGATGGGGGCTATCAGATGACCAATCAGGAAATGGCTATTTTAAATATCTATAAGGTTCCGATTAAGGTCATCATGCTCAACAATCATTCGTTGGGGATGGTTCGTCAGTGGCAGGAAGCCTTCTATGATGGTCGGACCTCCGAGTCAGTCTTTGACAGTTTACCAGATTTTCAGCTAATGGCTCAGGCTTATGGTGTCAAATCCTATAAATTTGATAATCCCGAGACCATTGCTCAAGATTTGGAAGTCCTAAAGGAAGATATACCGATGTTTATCGAGGTAGATATTTCTCGCAAGGAGCATGTGCTTCCAATGGTGCCAGCTGGCAAGAGCAATCATGAGATGTTGGGGGTGAAGTTCCATGCGTAGAATGTTGACAGCTAAACTCCAAAATCGTTCGGGTGTTCTGAACCGCTTCACTGGTGTGCTTTCCAGACGTCAGGTCAATATCGAAAGTATCTCTGTAGGTGCGACCGAGGATGAAAATGTTTCTCGGATCACCATTATCATTGATGTAAATTCCCTCAATGAAGTGGAGCAGATTATCAAGCAGCTTAATCGCCAAATTGATGTGATTCGGGTGCGAGATATTACAGATCATCCTCACCTAGAGCGAGAAGTTATTTTGATCAAGGTATCGGCACCAGTTGCTAAGCGTGCAGAAATCTTGGCCATTATCCAGCCTTTCCGTGCAACGGTAGTCGATGTGGCACCAAACTCGATCACTATCCAGATGACGGGCGATGCAGAAAAGAGCGAAGCGCTCTTACGAGTCATCCGTCCTTACGGCATTCGCAATATCGCACGGACTGGGGCAACTGGCTTTACCCGTGATTAATACTCTTCGAAAATCTCTTCAAACCACGTCAGCTTCGCCTTGCCGTAGGTAAATGTTACTGACTCCGTCAGTCTTATTGACAGCCTCAAAGCAGTGCTTCGAGCGACCTACAGCTAGCTTCCTAGTTTGAGCTTTGATTTTCAGTGAGTATAAAACCCTACTTAAATTTGTTAAAACCGCCTAAGAGGCAATAAAAATAGAAAAGAGAGTAAATATTATGGCAGTACAAATGGAATACGAAAAAGATGTAAAAGTAGCAGCACTTGACGGTAAAAAGATCGCCGTTATCGGTTATGGCTCACAAGGGCATGCCCATGCGCAAAACTTGCGTGATACAGGCCACGATGTGATTATCGGTGTTCGTCCTGGTAAGTCATTTGACAAGGCTAAAGAAGATGGCTTTGCTACATACACAGTAGCAGAAGCTGCTAAATTGGCTGATGTTATCATGATCTTGGCTCCAGATGAAATCCAGCAAGAATTGTACGAAACAGAAATCGCTCCGAACTTGGAAGCTGGTAACGCAGTTGGCTTTGCTCATGGTTTCAATATCCATTTTGAATTTATCAAAGTTCCTGCAGATGTAGATGTCTTCATGTGTGCACCAAAAGGTCCTGGTCACTTGGTTCGCCGTACTTTTGAAGAAGGCTTCGGTGTTCCAGCTCTTTACGCGGTATATCAGGATGCGACTGGCAATGCCAAAGATATCGCTATGGACTGGTGTAAAGGTGTTGGTGCAGCTCGTGTTGGTTTGCTTGAAACAACTTATAAAGAAGAAACTGAAGAAGATTTGTTTGGTGAACAGGCTGTACTTTGTGGTGGTTTGACTGCCCTTATCGAAGCAGGTTTTGAAGTCTTGACAGAAGCAGGCTATGCTCCAGAATTGGCTTACTTCGAAGTGCTGCACGAAATGAAATTGATCGTTGACTTGATTTACGAAGGTGGCTTCAAGAAGATGCGCCAATCTATCTCAAATACAGCTGAATATGGTGATTATGTATCTGGTCCGCGCGTGATTACAGAGCAAGTCAAAGAAAACATGAAGGCTGTTCTTACTGACATCCAAAATGGTAAATTCGCAAACGACTTCGTAAACGACTACAAGGCTGGTCGTCCGAAATTGACTGCTTACCGTGAGCAAGCGGCTAATCTGGAGATTGAAAAAGTCGGTGCAGAATTGCGTAAAGCAATGCCATTCGTTGGTAAAAACGACGATGATGCTTTCAAGATCTACAACTAAGATTGTGTGAAAAACTCAGCTGGGATACCAGTTGAGTTTGTTTACCTCATTTGGAAAGGAAAAGGAATGTTAACAGCAAAAGATATTGTCCGTGCTCATAAGGTATTAAAAGATGTTGTTGTCAATACACCGCTTGATTATGATCATTACTTGTCAGAAAAGTACGGGGCAAAGATTTATCTCAAAAAGGAAAATGCCCAACGTGTCCGCTCCTTCAAAATCCGTGGTGCCTACTATGCCATTTCTCAGTTGAGCGAGGAAGAACGTGAACGTGGGGTTGTCTGTGCTTCTGCGGGCAATCATGCTCAAGGGGTCGCTTACACTTGTAATGAGATGAAAATTCCAGCGACCATTTTTATGCCCATCACAACTCCTCAGCAAAAAATTGGGCAGGTTCGTTTCTTTGGTGGCGACTTTGTGACCATCAAGCTAGTAGGAGATACTTTTGATGCTTCTGCTCGGGCGGCTATGGAATTCACACGGATGGAAAATCGGACTTTCATCGATCCTTTTGATGATGCTCATGTTCAAGCAGGTCAGGGAACGGTTGCTTATGAAATCCTAGAAGATACAGCTCGGGAGTCCATCGATTTAGACTTGGTTTTGGTACCAGTAGGAGGCGGCGGTCTCATCGCAGGAGTATCCACTTACATCAAGGAAAGTCAGCCACAAATTGAAGTGATTGGGGTAGAGGCTAATGGCGCCCGCAGTATGAGGGCGGCTTTCGAAGCAGGCGGCCCTGTCAAGCTCAAAGAAATTGATAAATTTGCGGATGGTATCGCAGTCCAAAAGGTAGGGGCCTCTACTTATGAAGCGACGAAGAAGAATGTAGAAACACTTATCGGGGTTGATGAAGGTTTGATTTCAGAAACCTTGATTGATCTCTATTCTAAACAAGGAATCATCGCAGAGCCTGCTGGTGCAGCTAGCGTGGCAGCCCTAGAAGTATTGCGAGAATACATCAAAGGAAAAACTGTCTGCTGTATTATTTCGGGAGGAAATAATGACATTAACCGCATGCCGGAAATGGAAGAGCGTGCCCTTATCTATGATGGCATCAAGCATTATTTTGTAGTAAATTTCCCGCAGCGGCCTGGTGCCTTACGTGAATTTGTAAATGATATTTTAGGGCCAAATGATGACATCACTCGATTTGAATACATCAAGCGGGCCAGCAAAGGGACAGGTCCAGTCTTGATTGGAATTGCCTTGTCCAATAAACATGATTATGCAGGTCTGATCAATCGAATTGAGCAGTTTGACCCATCCTTTATCAATCTGAATGGAAATGAAACACTTTACAACATGCTAGTCTGATCCTAAAAATATTTTAGCAAAAGTCCGCTTTTTAATTGCAAGTGATTGAGGACTGTGCTAGAATATAATATATTAAATCAAGGAGATGATCTTATGTTTTTTAATTTCTTCTTTTTCTTCTTTCTCTTTTTTATCATTCTTTGTATTTTAGCGGCATTTAGCTCGCTCTATGTCGTGCGCCAGCAGTCTGTTGCCATCATTGAGCGTTTCGGCCGCTACCACAAGACCAGTACAAGTGGGATGAATGTGCGTTTGCCTTTGGGAATTGACAAAATTGCTGCTCGTGTCCAGTTGCGTTTGCTGCAGAGCGAGATTATTGTCGAGACCAAGACTCAGGATAATGTCTTTGTGACCATGAATGTTGCGACCCAGTATCGTGTAAATGAACACAATGTCACGGATGCTTACTATAAACTCATGCGACCAGAAGCGCAGATCAAGTCTTATATCGAAGATGCTCTGCGTTCCTCTGTTCCTAAACTGACCTTGGACGAGCTCTTTGAAAAGAAAGATGAGATTGCCCTAGAAGTTCAAAAGCAGGTGGCTGAAGAAATGTCCACTTATGGCTACATCATTGTCAAAACCTTGATTACCAAGGTTGAGCCAGATGCAGAAGTCAAGCAGTCTATGAACGAAATCAACGCCGCTCAACGCAAGCGCGTAGCAGCTCAGGAATTGGCAGAAGCAGATAAGATCAAAATCGTTACTGCAGCAGAGGCTGAGGCTGAGAAAGACCGCCTTCACGGGGTCGGTATTGCAGAGCAACGGAAGGCGATCGTAGATGGTTTAGCTGACTCCATCCAAGAACTTAAAGGGGCCAATGTTGAACTGACAGAAGAGCAAATCATGTCCATTCTATTGACCAACCAATATCTAGATACTTTGAATAATTTTGCGGATAAAGAAGGAAATAATACGATTTTCCTTCCAGCAAACCCTGATGGAGTGGAGAGTATCCGCACGCAAATCCTTTCAGCTCTCAAAGCAAAATAAATATAGAATATTCAGAATTATTTAATTTGTTTGTTTTGGTTTTTCTAAGTTGACAAACTGTATAAAAACCATTATATTAGTATTCTAAATAAGTTAGAGAGGAGTAAGAAATGGCTAAATCAAATTTTGAAAAAGTAGAGTCAGTCGTTGGATGGGTTCGTGACAAAAAAATTACAGGTTACCGTATTAGTAAAGAAACAAACGCGCGTGAAATGTCAATTATTGCTCTTGCTCAAGGACGTGCAAAAGTAAAGAATATTTCTTTTGAAACAGCTCTTGGCTTGATTGATTTCTACGACAAAAATCATGAAAAGTTTGAAGACTAATCTTCAAAAAGTGGGGAAACCCGCTTTTTTATTTTGCGAATAAAAAAACAAGGCGGATGTATCTTTTTCCGTCTTGTTTGTTTGATTGATTGTTTATTTTAAGAAGCGATGTAGAAATTCCTTGGTTCGTTCTTCTTTAGGATTGGTAAAGAATTCTTGAGGAGTGCCTTCTTCTGCGATGACGCCCTTATCCATAAAGATAACGCGGCTGGAAACATCGCGGGCAAATTCCATTTCGTGGGTCACGACAATCATGGTCAGGCCTTCTTTGGCCAAATCCTTCATAATTTTCAGGACTTCACCGACCATTTCTGGGTCAAGAGCTGAAGTTGGTTCATCGAAAAGGATAGCGTCAGGATTCATGGAAAGCGCACGCGCAATGGCAACCCGCTGTTTTTGTCCACCTGAAAGCTGTTTAGGCTTGGCCTGCCAGTAGAGCTCTCCCATTCCCACCTTTTCCAGATTTTCTTTGGCAATCTTTTCTGCCTCAGCACGTTCTCTTTTGAGTACGGTTGTCTGAGCAACGATGGTGTTTTCGAGGACATTGAGATTTTCAAAAAGATTGAAACTTTGGAATACCATACCTAATTTTTCGCGGTAATGAGTCAGGTCGTAATTCTCATCCAAGACATTTTTCCCGCGATAGAGAATTTCGCCAGCAGTAGGTGTTTCGAGGAGGTTGATGGAGCGGAGAAAGGTTGATTTCCCGCTACCTGAACTTCCGATAATGGAGATAACTTCGCCCTTGTGGACAGTCAGAGAAATGTCTTTCAAGACTTGATTCTCTCCATAAGATTTTTTGAGATTTTTAATTTCTAAAATTGTTTCGGTCATTGTTTCAATTCTCCCGTCTGCATTTGGTTGGCACCTGTTGTGTAATGATCTGTGTCAAACTTCCGCTCGATGAAACGTAGGATTCGAGTGATAGTAAAGGTCAAGACGAAGTAAATGACTGCGATAATGGTGAAGGTTTGGAAATACTGATAGGTCTGAGTTGCAATGGTATTTCCTGAGAAGTAGAGCTCTACCACGGAGATGACATTGAGGACAGAAGTATCCTTGATATTGATGACAAATTCATTACCAGTTGCAGGCAAAATGTTGCGGACCACCTGTGGCAGGACGACCTTGCGCATGGTTTGACCGTGGGTCATTCCGAGCGCAGTAGCTGCTTCAAATTGTCCCTTGTCAACGGCAAAGATACCACCGCGGACAATTTCACTCATGTAAGCACCAGTATTGATAGAAACGATGAAGATGGCTGCAGCCGTCCGGTCAATCGAGATGCCAAAAGCCTGAGCTGTTCCATAGTAGATAACCATGGATTGTACAATCATAGGTGTACCACGGAAGATTTCAATATAAACATTGAGGAACCAACCGAATAGTTTTTGTAGGAAGGCTAAAGCCTTATTTTTTGAAATGGGCGCTGTCCGATAGACCCCAATCAGCAAACCGATGAGGAGACCAGCGATCGTCCCTGTAATGGAAATAAGCAAGGTCAAACCAGCTCCGCGTAAAAATTGTGGCCAATTTTCCTTCCAAATCTTAAGAACTTTATTGAAGAATGTGTCTTCAGCATCGTCAGTATCAGTGTCCACCGGCTGATTTTTAATCATCTGATCCATCAGTTGCGTTTGTTCATCCGCTGAAAGTTTAGCGATAGCTGCATTCGCTTGCTCGATTCGACTGTCGTCTTTACGCATGCCGACGGCGATGGAGGCATCTTCTTCGCCAACTTCAAAGCCCTCTTTGAATTGAATCATTTTGAACTTAGAGTTGGCAGCTTCAGCTGTCAGAGCTTCGGGCCGTTCAGAAATGTAACCGTCAATAACACCAGATTCTAGAGCTTGACGCATTTGGGCGAAATCTCCCATGGCCGTTTCTTGCTTAGCACCCGGCAGTTGAGAAATCAGATTGTAAAGATAGACACCTTGCTGGGAGGTGATTTTAGCATCTTTAAAGTCCTTGAGGGTCTTGGCATTGGAGTAGTTGCCGTCTTTTCGAACCAGCATAACAGGCTCACTGGTGTAGTAACTGCTAGAAAAGGCGATTTCTTTTTTCCGTTCGGCTGTTGGGCTCATACCAGCGATAATCATATCGATTTTACCAGAGGTCAAGGCTGGGATCAGTCCATTCCAAGAAGTCTTTACAACCAGCGGTTCCTTGCCCATTTCCTGAGCAATCTTCTTGGCAACTTGGACATCGTAGCCATTGGCATACTGATTTGTTCCTTCGATTTTGACAGCGCCATTTGAATCATCATCTTGGGTCCAGTTGAAAGGGGCATAGGCCGCTTCCATCCCAATTCTGAGATAATCATCCGCCTGAGCCACGGTAAGGGTTCCCAGACAGACGAGGAGGGCTGTAAATAAGGTTAAAATGAATTTTTTCATATTCTCTCCGAGTCTTTCTAAAATGGTTTTTTCTATTCTACCGAAAAATATTCGACTTTTCAATCCTGGTAAGCCCTTACTTGAGAAAAATGCTATAATAGGATAAAGATTTAGAAAAGGACTTTGGTTTATGAAAAGGTACTTGTCAGGGATTTTTATTCTTTTTTTGAGTTTATTTTTTGCTGGGACAGTGTCAGCTTTAGACTATCAAATCCAGTCTTATAATGGAGATTTGGAGATCCACGCCGATAATACAGCCACCTATACAGAAGAGGTGACCTATCATTTTGATGATGATTACAATGGCCAGATGGTCTCTTTAGGATCGGCAGGAAAGATGCCAGAAGGCTTTGCTATTGATTCAGATCCAAAAGTCTCCGTGAAAACCAATGGAGTCGTAAAATATGACTTTGAGCCACGAGTTACAGATTTGGGAGATGGCTACGAAGTCAAGATTTACAATGCAGGTAAAGAGGGAGACACGGTCAAAGTAACAGTCACATGGAACTTGACCAATCTTCTGTTCCTCCATAAAGATATAGCAGAGCTCAAATGGACACCGATCAGTGATTGGGAAGAGGAGCTGCAAAATGTGACGATTAAGGTTTGGGGTCTGGGAACTTGGACCTTAACGGACATGTATGTCCATACAGGTTATTTTGGCCAATCGGCCACTATAGATGAAAATCGTGGTGTTTATCAGATTCAGCTATCTCATTTGCCTAGCAGGAAGAAGGTCGAACTGCATGGATATTGGCATCGACAGGCCTTGCATCAGGCAGCAGAGGATCCGAGAGCGACCGACTATCTAAAGACTTTTCAAGCCGTTGAGGAAGAGATTGTAGCCAAGAGCCAGTTTTATCATCGCTTGGGAGAAGTTTATCTGCCTCCTTTGGCCTTGTTCTTGCTGATACTTTCGGGGATATTTTATCTGTTCTTTCGGATGAAGATTCGCCCTAGCCAAGCTTTTCCTAAAGACGCTCGTCTTTATGAAGCTCCGCAAGATCTAGCCCCCCTCATTGTAGCGGCTAATATCTTTGCTGTGGATATGAGAGAAGTCGATCCGACCAGTGGCGGACGGGCGCATTTAAAATTTGAAAATCTGGTGCAGGCAACCTTGCTGGATTTGATGGATCGAGGCTATATCGAGCTTTTAGGAACTGCAGACAAGCCAATCCTGAAACCAATTTCTAAAAAAGGTTTGTCAGATTTTGAACGGAAATTCCTACAGATGGCATTTGGCGACCATAAACAAGCAGCTGTCACAGACTTGTTTGAGTCTTACCAAATTTCAGAAGACCTTTATAAAAATAAAAAATCAGCAGATGAGGCACGAATTCGCCAAATTGGAAATCGGATTAAGAATCGCTTTTCAACTAATTTAAACATCTTGTCTGAACAAGTGCTAAGGGAGATTCGGGAGCTAAACTTGCTGGATCACTATCGTCCTTTAAAACGAGGAGAAAAGCTTCTCTTGTGGTTGGCTCTAATGGCAAGTTTCCTTGCTTTCGTCTTGTCTTTATTGACATTTTTTGTCTATTTGATCAAGCTAGACGGTTTTATTTGGTCCTATCTTCCGCTTGCAGTTGTCGCTTCGGTGTTGACCGTTCTGCTGGGCAGAGCCTTGCAGTTATATCAGCGAGATGGTGTCCTGAGCGATGAGGGAGCCCATGATTTCTATCTCTGGAATAGCTTTGCGAATATGCTACGCTACATCGCTCGCCTATACGATACCGAGGTGGAGGGCATTGTCCTGTGGAACCGGCTTTTGGTCTATGCTACCCTATTTGGCTATGCAGATCGGGTTAGTCGGGTCATGAAGCTGCGTCAGATTTCCCTAGAAAATGCGTCTATGAATACTTATCTACAATACAATCTTCATCCTATTTTCTACGCAAGTTCCCATAGTTTTTCAAATTATGGACACATTGCCTCGACGGCCAGTCATTTTTCTGTTTCATCGGGAGGCGGAGCAGGAGGTGGCTTCTCTGGTGGCGGTGGAGGCGGTGGGGGCGGAGCCTTTTGATAAAAACCTTGCTAAAGCCCTTGAGAAAGCTTTTCCTCTCCTCCGAAATGTGGTATAATAAACGTTAAAGTTGTTTTAGGAGTTAGATATGTTTATTGTTGAAATTTTAAAGTCTATTATTTATGGGATCGTTGAGGGGATTACCGAGTGGCTACCGATTTCGAGTACCGGCCACTTGATTCTGATTCAAGATTTTATTAAGTATAAAAATGAAAATCCAGCCTTTATGGAAATGTTTAATGTTGTCATTCAGCTGGGAGCTATCTTAGCAGTCGTGGTGATTTATTTTGATAAGCTTAATCCTTTTAAACCAGGAAAAACAGCTCGTCAGATTCAGCTGACATGGCAGCTCTGGGCCAAGGTAGTCGTTGCTGCTTTGCCAGCTGCAATCATCGGCCTTTTCCTAGACGATTGGTTTGAAGCGCATTTTTATAATCTGGTATCCGTTGCAATCATGCTGATTATCTACGGGGTTGCCTTTATCTATTTGGAAAAACGTGAGCAGGTGGAACCGACTGTTACAGAATTGAGTAGACTTCCTTATCAAACAGCTCTTTATATTGGTCTTTTCCAAGTCTTGTCCCTCTTTCCGGGAACCAGCCGTTCAGGTGCGACCATTGTCGGTGGTCTCTTGAATGGTGTCAGTCGATCTGTTGTGACAGAGTTTACTTTCTACTTGGGGATTCCAATCATGTTTGGCGCAAGTGGGCTAAAAATCCTGAAATTTATCATCAAGGGCAATTCTTTAGGCTTCGACCAATTATTCCTTTTATTGGTAGCTATGGGAGTGGCTTTCGGGGTCAGTCTTTATGTGATTCGCTTCCTGACAGACTATGTCAAGAACCATGACTTTACAATCTTTGGTAAATATCGGATCGGCCTCGGAGCTCTGTTGTTGGTTTACGGTCTGATCAAGGTTATTATTGGCTAATCAAGAGGCTGGGACAAAAGTCCTAGCCTCTCAATTGTCTTTGGATTGTCGAGCAAGACGCAGTGGTTGAGTGGGCTCTACTACGCTGACTTCATCAGCTTTTATAGCCCTACTCAACTGTGCGGAGGTGGGACGACGAAATCGAATTCTAACGAATTACCGATTTCTGTCCCACTCTCTTTTCTTATTTGACTCGTTATTTTTTGAAATAAGTTTAGAATTTAGTATAATAGAAAACTATGAAAGTATGAGGTTGATGAGATGGAAGTGAAACAGATTAATGATTCGACGATTAAAATCACCATCCAATTGGAAGATTTAGAAGAACACGGCATGGAAATTGCAGATTTCCTAGTTCCCCAAGAAAAAACAGAAGAATTTTTCTATACAATCTTGGATGAGCTGGAAATGCCGGAAAGTTTCTTAGATAGTGGGATGCTGAGCTTTCGGGTGACGCCTAAGCCAGACAAGCTGGATGTCTTTGTAACAAGATCCAAGATTGATAAGAATTTGAATTTTGAAGATTTGGGCAATCTACCAGATCTGGATGAGCTCAGCCAGATGTCTCCAGATGAATTTTTAAAGACTTTGGAAAAAAATATCTTTGAAAAGAGTAAGGATGATCTCGAGGCGGTTAAATCTTTAGAGGAAGCAGAGGCTGATCAGGAGGATTCTGCAGATTCTTCAGAAGAGAAGGAAGAAGAGAATCTAGACCGGTATGTCTATTATATTCTATCTTTTACTGACCTGCGCAGCGTAGTTTCTTTCGCCAAAACGGTTGACTATCCGATAGACCTGTCAGAACTCTATAAATATGACTCTGCCTACTACCTGACTATTTTGGTAGATTTGGAAGAGCAACCGGAGCTCTATCCAGCTTGGTTACTGGCTAAAATGCGGGAATTTGCTGAGGATACAGATATTACTCGTGCTGTCCTGCAAGAACACGGACGTCTGCTTTTGGTGACAGAAGCCATCCAACAATTGCAAAAGGTTGAATGCGTATGATTGCTTTTCCCTTAAAGTTCATTTTGGTGTTGCTAGCGACGTTTTTTGTCGGAGTTTTGCTGACTCCCCTAGTTCGGCTCTTGGCTTTTAAAATGGATGCAGTCGACTATCCTAATGCTCGACGAATCAATAAAAAGCCCATGCCGAGTGCAGGCGGACTAGCGGTTGTGACGGCTTTTACCGTGGCGACTTTGGTCTTCATGCCGCAGATTGTTAGCGTCACTTTCTTTGAACAAACTTATTTTGATTATATTTGGCCAGTAGTGCTAGGAGGCTTGATTGTAGCCTTGACGGGTCTTATCGACGATATTAAAGAATTAAGTCCTCTGCTGAAGCTAGGGGGAATTGTGCTGGCTGCCTGTTTAATTTGGTGGCTGACGGATTTCCGCTTGGATGATTTTAAGATTCCTTTTGGAGGTCCCCATCTCTTTTTCCCACCATGGCTATCTTTCATTTTGACTATTCTCTGGATTGTCTCCATTACCAATGCGGTCAATCTCATGGACGGTTTGGATGGCCTTGTCAGCGGAGTCTCCATTATTTCCTTGCTGACCATGGGCATTGTTTCCTACTTTTTCTTGCCGGGTCATAATTTATTCCTGACCCTGACCATCTTGGTTTTAGTGGCCTCCATTGCTGGCTTCTTTCCTTACAATTATCATCCAGCCATCATATATGGCGGGGATACGGGCGCTCTTTTCATCGGTTTTATGATTTCGGTCCTGTCTCTGCAAGGCTTGAAGAATGCAACGGCAGTAGCGATTGTCACACCTATGATTATCTTGGGTGTGCCAATTACCGATACTTTTTTAGCAATCGTTCGTCGGACTTTGTCAGGTCAGAAATTTTACCAGCCTGACCGTCATCACCTTCACCATAGGCTCTTGTCCTTGGGGCTGACACATCGGGGAACAGTTCTGGTTATCTATGGCATTTCGATGATTTTCTCGATGATTTCCCTCCTGCTAAATGTATCGAGCCGCATCGGAGGACTCCTCCTCGTAATTGGTCTTCTGCTGGGAGTAGAACTCTTGGTAGAACTAATAGGTGTCCTGGGTCCACAAAGGACGCCCTTGCTCAATATTTTACGTTTTATCGGGAACTCTTCTTATCGAGAAGAAGTTCGACAGAAAAAGCATCAAAAGAGCCACAAACAAGAATAGTTCTAAACAAAATAAAAGCCTTTTGGGCTTTTTTTGATATACTAAAGAAAGCATAAATTGCCAAAAAGGAAAGGAAAATAATCATGTCTGTATTGGAAATCAAAGACCTTCATGTTGAAATTGAAGGGAAAAAAATTCTCAAAGGGGTAAATCTTACTCTGAAAACGGGAGAGATTGCAGCCATCATGGGTCCAAATGGAACAGGGAAATCTACCTTGTCTGCAGCCATTATGGGTAATCCTAACTACGAAGTAACTCAAGGAGAGGTGCTTTTTGATGGGGTTAATATCTTGGAGCTAGAAGTGGATGAACGGGCTCGTATGGGACTCTTTCTTGCAATGCAGTATCCTAGTGAAATTCCTGGCATTACTAATGCAGAGTTTCTCCGTGCGGCCATGAATGCTGGCAAGGAAGACGATGAAAAGATCTCTGTCCGTGACTTCATCACGAAACTAGATGAAAAGATGGAATTGCTCAACATGAAGGAAGAAATGGCTGAGCGCTACCTCAATGAAGGCTTCTCAGGTGGTGAGAAAAAACGTAATGAAATCTTGCAGTTGCTTATGTTAGAGCCAACTTTTGCGCTTTTGGATGAGATTGACTCAGGTCTGGATATCGACGCTCTCAAGGTCGTGTCTAAAGGGGTCAATGCTATGCGTGGAGAGGGATTTGGTGCTATGATCATCACCCACTACCAACGTCTGCTCAACTATATCACTCCAGACGTAGTTCATGTCATGATGGAGGGGAAAGTTGTTCTTTCTGGCGGTCCAGAATTGGCAGTTCGCTTGGAAAAAGAAGGCTATGCCAAATTGGCTGAAGAGTTGGGCTTCAACTATACTGAAGAAGTTTAGTCAAACATTCTTTTGACTTTGATAAAAGATAGGAGAATGACATGACAAAAGAATTGATTCACGAATTTTCACAGCTTCACGCAGAACCAGTATGGTTGGCTGATCTCCGTCAGCAGGCTTTTGACCAAATTGATCAACTGGACTTGCCAGTCATTGAGCGGGTCAAATTTCACCGCTGGAATCTGGGTGACGGCCGTATTAGCGACAGCGAGCCTTTGACCAGTGTGCCAGATTTCACGGCTCTCGGAGACAATCTCAAGTTTATCCAAATGGGAACTCAAACGGTCCTTGAGCAGCTGCCAGCAGATTTGGCCGAGCAAGGTGTGGTCTTCACTGATTTCCACTCTGCTTTGGAAGAAATTCCAGTGCTGGTGGAGCAGTATTTCATGTCCGCGGTTAAGTATGACGAGGACAAATTGGCAGCTTATCACACGGCTTATTTCAACAGCGGTGCGGTGCTTTATGTGCCGGACAATGTTGAGATTGACCAGCCAATTGAAGGAATTTTTTATCAGGACAGCGAAAGCGATGTTCCTTTTAACAAGCATATTTTGATTATCGCGGGCAAGCACTCCAAGGTTAACTACTTGGAACGCTTGGAGACTTATGGCCAAGGGACTGTTCCGACAACAGCTAATATCACCGTCGAAGTCATTGCCCAAGCTGGAGCTCAGATTAAGTTTTCAGCCATTGACCGCCTAGGCGAAAATGTCACAGCCTATATCAGCCGCCGTGGCAAGCTGGATAATGATGCTATGATTGACTGGGCCATCGGCGTTATGAACGAAGGCAATGTCGTGGCTGACTTTGATAGTGACCTCTATGGAAACGGCAGCCATGCGGATATGAAAGTGGTGGCTCTCTCTAGCGGCAAGCAAGTTCAGGGAATTGACACCCGCGTAACCAACTATGGCTGCAACTCTATCGGAAATATCCTGCAGCACGGGGTTATTCTGGAAAAAGGGACCTTGACTTTCAATGGTATCGGTCATATTATCAAGGGGGCTAAGGGAGCAGATGCCCAGCAGGAAAGCCGAGTTCTCATGCTGTCTGACCAAGCGCGCTCAGATGCTAATCCCATCCTCTTGATTGATGAGAACGATGTGACGGCTGGTCACGCGGCTTCTATCGGCCAGGTGGATCCAGAAGATATGTACTACCTCATGAGTCGGGGTCTTGATAAGGCGACAGCTGAGCGCTTGGTCGTGCGCGGCTTCTTAGGTTCAGTGATTGTGGAAATCCCTGTCAAGGAAGTCCGTGATGAAATGATTGAAAATATCGATATTATTCTCGCAAAAAGATAAAAAGCTGGGCCTTGTCCCGTATAAGTAGATAGGAGTCTTCATGTCTGGATTTAATGCAGAAGCAATCAAGCAAGATTTTCCCATTTTGGGCCAAATTGTCAATGATGAACCTTTGGTTTATTTGGACAATGCGGCGACAACCCAGAAACCCAAGCAGGTGCTGGCGGCTATCGAGAACTACTATCTTAGAGACAATGCCAACGTCCACCGTGGTGTGCATACACTAGCCGAGCGAGCGACAGCAGCCTATGAAGCAGCCAGAGAAAGAGTTCGTCCTTTTATCAATGCAGCTTCTAGCAAAGAAGTCCTCTTTACACGAGGGACCACGACGAGTCTCAATTGGGTGGCTCAATTTGCGGCTGAAAGGTTGCAGCCTGGTGACGAAGTGATGATTTCTATCATGGAGCATCATTCCAATGTCATTCCTTGGCAGGAAGCTTGTAGGAAGACTGGAGCCAAGTTGGTCTATGTCTATCTCAAAGATGGTGCTCTGGATATGGAGGATTTCCGTGCCAAGCTCAATGAGAGGACCAAGTTTGTCTCTCTGGCTCATGCTTCTAATGTTCTCGGTATCATCAATCCCATCAAGGAAATTGCCCAGTTGGTTCGTCAGCAAGGAGCGCTTTTGGTGGTGGATGGAGCTCAATCCATTCCGCACATGAAGATTGATGTACAGGATTTGGATGTGGACTTCTTCGCCTTTTCTGGGCATAAGATGGCAGGCCCGACTGGTATCGGGGTCCTCTATGGTAAGGAAGAACTGCTAGAGCAGATGTCACCAGTCGAGTTTGGCGGCGAAATGATTGATTTTGTCTATGAGCAGGAGGCGACATGGAAGGAGCTTCCTTGGAAGTTTGAGGCCGGAACGCCGAATATGGCAGGAGCAATCGGTCTTGCAGCAGCCATTGAATATTTGGAAGACTTGGGTATGGATGCCATTGCTCAGCATGAACAGGACCTGATTGCCTATGTATTTCCTAAGTTGAAGGCAGTAGAAGGCTTGACCATTTATGGTTCTCAGGACTTGGCCCAGCGCTCAGGCGTGATTGCCTTTAATCTGGATGGTCTTCATCCGCATGATGTCGCGACGGCTCTGGACTACGAAGGAGTAGCTGTTCGGGCGGGTCACCATTGTGCCCAGCCCCTGCTCAGCTATCTGCAGGTACCAGCGACTGTGCGGGCCAGCTTTTACATCTACAATAACTATGCGGATTGTGACAAGCTGGTAGATGCTTTAGAAAAGACAAAGGAGTTTTTCAATGGCGCTTTCTAAGTTAGACAGTCTTTACAAGGCGGTTGTGACCGACCATTCGGCTCACCCCCATCATCATGGGAAGCTGGAAGATGTGGAACAGGTAGTCCTTAATAATCCGACCTGTGGCGATGTTATCAGCCTGTCTGTGAAGTTTAATGCTGAAAATCAGATTGAGGATATTGCCTTTGTGAATTCCGGCTGTACCATCTCAACGGCTTCGGCCAGCATGATGACGGATGCGGTGCTTGGAAAGACAAAAGAGCAGGCGCTGGAGTTAGCAGAAGTCTTCTCTCAGATGATTCAGGGACAGGAAGACAGCCGCCAGAAAGAACTGGGAGACGCCGCTTTCTTAGCAGGTGTTGCCAAATTCCCACAGCGGATTAAGTGTGCGACCTTGGGTTGGAATGCCCTCAAGCGAGCGATTGAAGAAGATAAAAAGTAAGAATGTGAAAGGAAATTATGTCAGAAGAAAGAGTAGAACCAAAACCGATTGATCTCGGTGAGTACAAGTTTGGTTTCCATGACGATGTTGAACCTATTCTCTCAACAGGGAAAGGGCTGAATGAAGCGGTCATCCGTGAGCTGTCAGCTGCCAAGGATGAACCAGAATGGATGCTAGATTTTCGCCTCAAATCCTACGAGGCCTTCAAGAAAATGCCTATGCAGACTTGGGGACCAGACTTGTCTGAGATTGACTTCGATGACTTGATTTATTACCAAAAGGCCTCTGATAAGCCAGCTAGAAGCTGGGATGAAGTACCTGAGAAGATCAAGGAAACCTTTGAACGGATCGGGATTCCAGAAGCAGAGCGAGCTTACCTTGCTGGTGCAGCTGCCCAGTATGAGTCAGAAGTGGTCTACCACAATATGAAGGAAGAGTTCCAAAAGCTAGGAATTGTCTTCACAGATACAGACTCGGCCCTCAAGGAATATCCAGACTTGTTTAAGCAGTATTTTGCTAAGTTGGTACCGCCGACAGATAACAAGTTGGCCGCCCTCAACTCGGCAGTATGGTCAGGTGGAACCTTTATCTATGTACCAAAAGGCGTTAAGGTAGACATTCCGCTCCAAACCTACTTCCGTATCAACAATGAAAACACAGGTCAGTTTGAGCGGACTTTGATTATCGTCGATGAAGGAGCAAGCGTCCACTACGTAGAAGGATGTACAGCGCCAACTTATTCAAGCAACAGCTTGCATGCGGCTATTGTCGAAATCTTTGCCTTGGATGGAGCTTATATGCGTTATACGACCATTCAAAACTGGTCTGATAATGTCTATAACTTGGTAACCAAACGGGCACGGGCTATGAAAGATGCGACTGTTGAGTGGATTGATGGGAACTTGGGTGCCAAAACAACCATGAAGTACCCATCTGTTTATCTGGACGGACCTGGGGCGCGTGGAACTATGCTTTCTATCGCCTTTGCCAATGCTGGCCAACACCAGGATACAGGGGCTAAGATGATTCACAATGCGCCACACACTAGCTCGTCTATTGTGTCTAAGTCCATTGCCAAGGGCGGAGGTAAGGTAGACTACCGTGGCCAAGTGACCTTTGCTCGCAATTCTAAGAAATCTGTCAGCCATATCGAGTGTGATACCATTATCATGGACGATTTGTCTGCCTCAGACACCATTCCATTTAATGAAATCCACAACTCGCAGGTGGCTTTGGAGCATGAAGCTAAAGTTTCTAAAATTTCTGAAGAGCAGCTCTACTATCTCATGAGTCGTGGCTTGTCGGAATCCGAAGCGACTGAAATGATTGTCATGGGCTTTGTCGAGCCTTTCACCAAGGAACTGCCAATGGAATACGCTGTTGAGCTGAACCGCTTGATTAGCTATGAAATGGAAGGATCTGTTGGATAAAAAGAGGCCTTGGCCTCTTTTTAATTGTGAATAAATCTTTGCTTAAGCAAAAGTGTTTAAAAGATTCAGAGGACCTGTTAAACAGTAGTGGAATACTCGATTGCTAGTTAACCCTCAAAGAACTTTTTTTGATTACGTTAAACGTTTACAAACTATAGAAATACCGCGAATCAATTGATTCGCGGTATTTCTTTTATAACTTCTCATTGACGAAGCGGACAAAGTCGTTCCACCAGACTTTAAAAATAATCGCTTTTTCAATGTTTTTTTCTGTGACCATAGAAACAGAAGTTTTCTTGTTTTCGATGTAGCCCTGGCCGATTGGCTCAGAATCTGTATAAGAGAGGGTGCCTACTACACTACCTTTTTTCAAGGGCGCCTGCAGCTCCTTCGAGCTTGGAGTAAAGGTGACTTTATGTTCAGCCTGATTGGCTATCCGTTCTAAGATTACCAAGTCCTCACTGGCAACTGCAGCGACTTTATCATCTCGACTGTCTCTAATAGCTACTTGGGACTTGTTGTATCTTTCCCCTTTTTTGACTAGGACTGTCGGAGAGAAATTTTGTGTAACGTAGGTCATTAGGCTAGATGTAACGCTAAAGCGGGTAGTAGGGTCATCCTCTTCTTGGTCTACTCCCAATACAACTGTAATCAATCGCATTCCTTTTTCGCTTGTCACACCTACAAAAGATAAGCCACTCTGCTCAGAACCACCTGTTTTTAAGCCCTTAACCCCTGAGCGAAAACTAGGAAAACCTTCCAGCATTAAGTTGGGATTTTCCAGATGGATTCCAGCAAAATTAACGTGAGGTTTGGAAGTGGTGGCAAGGACTTCTGGGTAGTCATTGATCAGATGCGAAGCAATCACAGCTATATCATAAGCACTGAACTTATTGATAGTTTCTTGTTTTTTCTTGCTTTTAGAATTCTCTGTAGTCTCTTCCTCAGCACTGCTAGGTTCGAGCGAACCATCTAATAAACGAATATCGGTACCAGTAGCATTTACAATGGTTGCATCAGAAATATTCCATTCCTTGAGTTTTGCTTTCATCATTTTGACAAAATTTTCCTCACTTCCACCAACTTGTTCTGCCAGAGCGATGGTGGCGCTGTTGGCACTGGCCAAAAGAGAGGCATTCAGCAAGTCCTTTACCTTGTAGCGTCGAGCTTCCAGAGGAAGATTTGCAATTGAGGGATTTACTGTCAGATGATAAGCATAATCAGAAATATCAACTTCAGTTTCTAAGCTCAGTTTGCCTTCGGCAATGGCCTCGTAAACCAGATAAGCAGTCAAAATGTTAGTAATAGCACCGACTTCTAGTGGGCTTGTAGCCTCCTTTTCATAGAGGATTTTCCCTGAGTTTGCATCGACAGCAATGGCGCTTTTAGCGGCAATTTCATAGTCATCTGCCAGAACAGGCTTGGCAATCAGACCAAAAAATAGCAGTAGGAATACAAAAAGTTTTTTCATTTCTTTCCCCTAGATTAGTAGTAAGTATATTGTAACATAAAAAAGCCGATATTTTTGCCAAACCTATTCAAGATTCCTTGTAAAATATTTAACAGACTTCTATTTATAAGATTTTTTTGCATGTTTATGAAAATATATGAAAATGCATAGAAATTTTCCTATACTTTGTTTCAATAAAAATAAGAAAAATGCATAGAAATTTAAAATTTTCTTAAATAAGACTTGTTTTTGTCTGGAAATGATGTATAATAATACATAATCTAAAGAAGGAGATTTGCTTATGAAAAAATCTAAATGGTTGGCTATTACTGGTTTGGTTGCAGCATCAGCGCTATTTTTAGCAGCTTGTGGCAAGTCAAGCACTAGCTCGGCAAAGACATATTCTTATGTCTATAATACAGATCCAGATACATTGGATTATGTAAACTCCAATCGCGCCTCCACTTCTGATGTCATTGCCAATTTGGTCGACGGTCTTTTAGAAAATGATCAATATGGGAATCTTATCCTTTCATTGGCTGAAGACTGGACTGTGTCTAAAGACGGCCTGACTTATACTTATAAGTTGCGTAAGGACGCTAAATGGTACACAGCAGAAGGTGAAGAGTACGCTGCTGTCAAGGCACAAGACTTTGTAACAGGACTCAAGCACGCTGCAGATGAAAAATCAGAAGCATTACCAATCGTGCAAAACTCTATCAAGGGATTAGATGCTTATATCAAAGGGGAAAGCAATGATTTCTCTACTGTCGGTGTCAAGGCAATCGACGACTATACAGTCCAATACACCCTGAATCAGCCAGAAAGCTATTGGAATTCTAAGACAACGATGGGCATTCTCTTCCCAATTAACGAAGAATTTCTAAAGAAAGAAGGCAAAGATTTTGGTACCGTGAAACCTTCCGGCATCCTCTACAATGGTCCATATGTATTAAAGTCATTTACTTCTAAGTCTGTTATCGAATACTCTAAAAACCAAAACTATTGGGACAAGGACAATGTGAAGATCGAAGATGTCAAGCTGACTTACTACGATGGTTCTGACCAAGAGTCATTGATCCGTAACTTTACTGATGGTGCTTACACACAAGCTCGTCTCTATCCGACTAGCTCAAACTACGCATCAGTAGAAAAGAAATACAAAGACAACATCATCTTTACTCCACAAAATTCAACTAGCTATTTCTATGCCTTTAACTTGAATCGTCAGGCTTATAGCCACACTTCTAAGACAGATGCCCAAAAGGCTGCCAGCAAAGAAGCGATTCAAAATAAAGACTTCCGTCAGGCAATTAACTTTGCTTTTGACCGTAAATCCTTTGGTGCCCAGATGAATGGTAATGAAGGAGCAACCAAGATCATCAGAAGCTCGCTTGTACCTCCTAGTTTTGTGCAAGTAGATGGCAAGGACTTCTCGGATGTTGTTGAATCACAACTGGCTTCTTATGGGGATGAATGGCAAGGTGTCAAATTAGCTGATGCCCAAGACAGCATTTACAACCCAGAAAAGGCCAAGGCAGAATTTGCTAAAGCAAAAGAAGCTTTGCAAGCACAGGGAGTTGAATTCCCAATTCATCTAGATGTACCAGTTGACCAAACTGATAAAATCATGGTGCAGCGGACCAATTCCTTCAAACAATCTGTTGAGGCAGCTCTAGGCCAAGAAAACGTTGTGATTGACGTGCATCAAATGTCATCAGACGATTTTGATAACTCTACTTACTTCGCAGAAACAGCTGCCCAAAAGGATTATGACCTCAATATGTCTGGTTGGTCAGCGGACTATCAAGACCCAGTAACTTATCTGAATATCTTTAACCCAGAAACAGGGGATATCTTGGACAATATTGGTCTGACAAAAGGCCAAAACCAAGATGTTGCTTCCAAGGTTGGTTTAACTGACTACAAGGCACTTTTGGACAAAGCAGATGTAGAAAAGCAAGATACGAATGCTCGTTATACGAAGTATGCAGCGGCTCAGGCTTGGTTAACAGATAGCTCTATTGTTATCCCATCTATTTCTGCGGGTGGTTCACCAACCGTTCAAAAAGTCGTACCATTTACCAAAGCCTACTCTTATGTAGGTATCAAGGGTGATAGCTATGTATTTAAGGGCATGGAACTTCAAGATGAGGTTCTGACAGTGGCTGATTATCAAAAAGCTTTGAAAAAATGGGAAAAAGAAAAAGAAGAGTCAAATAAAAAAGCTCAAGAAGAGTTAGCAAGTCACGTTAAGTAAAAGAAAAAGAAGGCTGGGACAAAAGTCCTAGCCTCTCAATTGTCTTTTGGATTGTCGAGCAAGACGCAGTGGTTGAGTGGGCTCTACTACGCTGATTTCATCAGCTTTCACAGCCCTACTCAACTGTGCGGAGGTGGGACGACGAAATCGAATTCTAACGAATGACCGATTTCTGTCCCACTCTCTTTTAAAGTAGAAAATCCTATATTTCGTTTATTTTTTTGAACTGTTGGATTTCTCCTCAACTAGAATAAGAAAAGGTCCGATTTGTTTCGGACCTTTCATTGCTTATTTTGGTGCGATGACTTCCAAACCGCCCATGTAGGGACGCAGGACTTCAGGAATGGTCACAGAACCATCTTCATTTTGGTAATTTTCTAAGATAGCTGCCACTGTGCGTCCGACAGCCAGTCCAGAACCGTTGAGAGTATGAAGGAGTTTGACCTTGCCATCTTCTTCGTCACGGTAACGGATTTGAGCTCGACGAGCTTGGAAATCTTCTGTATTAGAGCAGCTAGAGATTTCACGGTAGGTATTTTGCGCTGGAATCCAGACTTCCAAGTCATAGGTTTTAGCAGCTGAGAAGCCCATGTCGCCAGTAGAAAGGGCAACAACACGGTAAGGCAGATTGAGCTTTTGTAGGATGTTTTCTGCATTGGCAGTCATCTTTTCCAGCTCCTCATAAGATTCTTCTGGCTTGGAAAATTTCACCATTTCAACCTTGTGGAATTGGTGCAGGCGGATCAGACCACGTGTGTCACGACCAGCAGAACCAGCTTCAGAGCGGAAAGATGGGCTCATAGCTGTG
Source organism: Streptococcus cristatus AS 1.3089 (assembly GCF_000385925.1). Lineage (NCBI taxonomy): Bacteria > Bacillati > Bacillota > Bacilli > Lactobacillales > Streptococcaceae > Streptococcus > Streptococcus cristatus. The sequence continues at coordinate 1,720,599 of NC_021175.1, read as the reverse complement.
AAGTAGATTGGCAATTCCTTGCCATCTATAATTTCATCTCGATAGTAGTTGGTCAGTGGAACTTCAGCAGTCGGAATGAGCACGAAGTTAGTGTCGCTCAGCTCAAACGTATCTTCTTTGAACTTAGGATATTGCCCGGTACCAAACATAGAGTCATGGTTGACCATATAGGGAGTGATGACCTCTGTATAGCCTTCTTTGCCATGCTCATCCAGCATAAAGTTGTAGATAGCACGCTCCAAACGAGCTCCCAAGCCCTTATAGAAGAGGAAACGAGCACCCGTAACTTTTGCACCACGCTCCCAGTCTAAGATATCCAAATCTTCGCCCAAATCCCAGTGAGCCTTAGCTTCAAAGTCAAATTGGCGAGGTGCACCCCAGCGGCGGACTTCTACATTATCATCCTCGTCTGCCCCGACTGGCACGCTATCGTGCGGAATGTTTGGCAGGGTTGTGGTGAACTCAGTCAGTTTGGCATCCAATTCAGTCAAAGTGGCATCCAAGTCCTTGACTTGGGCAGATAGTTTTTGCATGGCTGCAATCTTGTCATCCGCATTTTCTTTATTGCGCTTGGCTTGGGCAATCTCTGCAGAAACAGTGTTGCGTTCTGCTTTGAGATTTTCTACTTTCACCAGCAAATCACGTCGCTGCTCATCAATTTCCTTCATTTGATTGAGCACATCAGCTGCTACGCCACGGGTAGCTAATTTCTCTGCGACAGTATCAAAGTCTGTCCGAATACGTTTTAAATCTAACATAAGACCTCCAAAAATAAAAGCACACCGAGGAAACTGTTGGAGCGGCTAGGCCGCGGTTCCATCCAACTTCACAGGTGTGCACTTGATTATGTATGTAGTTGTATTGCAACGGTAGAATTTCACACTAGGCTCCTATCTGCTCGCAGCACCCGCAGACTTTCTGAAAGAAGCGATAGTCTTACTTATCCGTTTCCTAGATTATACAGGATTTTCTATTTTTTTGCAAATAGATTTTTAAAGAATTGGCCAATTGTTTGGATCAAGGTAGGCAATTTAACAACCTTTTCATTCCCGATATGTTGCCGTGCAATTTTGAGAATCTTTCCAGTGTCCTTAGATGCAAAGAGAAACTTGCCCTTGTCTGTAAAAACTTCGAAATGGCGACTGATATTTTTCCCAGAGACATTGGCACCGATTTGCTGGATGCTGGACCAAGGTAGCTGGATATAGTCTTCTACATTGGCGTCAGCGTAGAATTCCAGTGCGACATCACCGACCAAAAACTTCCCAACCTTGCCACCTAAACCCAGATAGGAAACTCCTGTCGTTTGAAATTCAATCGATTTATTTTGCGATTGTGCCATAGAACATCTCCCTTTTAAATGATATAGCTATTATACCATAATAAAAAGAAGGCTGAAACCTTCTTTTTGCTTACATCAAACCAATAAGGCGGGCAACGATACCAACAAAGAAAAGTCCGATGATGATTAAGATTGGAGAGGCTTTCTTCTTAAGCAACCACATGCAGAGGAAGGTAAGGAGAAGTCCCATCAAACCTGGAATCAAAGAGTTAATTTGTCCTTGAAGGGTATTTGCTTTTTCAGGAGTCAAGCTCAATCCGCCTGCAACATCACCTAAGATTTTTTGAAGTTGCTCGCCAGTTACCTCACCTTTAGGGAAGTTGATGTAAGCTCCCTCAGAGAGTTTTGTAGATGGCAATTGAAGCGCGAAGCTAACGTTTACCCAGCGTGCTACCAAAACAGCTAAGATAAACATACCAAGGATTGAAGCCCCTTTAGTGATGTCTTGGAGGATACCACCAGACATGTCTTTAGTGATTTCAGAACCAGCCTTGTAACCCAATTCTTGAGTGTACCACAAGAAGGCCATACGGATTGCATTCCAAAGAACGAAGAAGAGAAGTGGACCGATGATATTTCCTGATATAGCAAGAGAAGCACCGAGCGCTCCAAGGATCGGACGAACTGTAAACCAGAAGACTGGGTCACCGATACCAGCCAAAGGTCCCATCATACCGATTTTAACCCCTTGGATAGCTGCATCGTCAATTTCTGCACCGTTTGCTTTTTCTTCTTCAAGGGCAAGTGTTACACCGATGATTGGAGCAGCAACGTATGGGTGAGTATTGAAGAATTCCAAGTGACGCTCAAGAGCAGCAGCTTGATCTTCTTTTTTAGTGTAAAGTTTCTTGAGAGCTGGAATTAAAGAATAAGCCCAACCCAAGTTTTGCATACGTTCGTAGTTCCAAGAACCTTGCAAGAAAGTAGAACGCCACCAAACTTTTTGACGGTCTGATTTAGATAATTGAATTTTTTCAGTCATGATATAGCAGCTCCTTTCTTAGTAGTCTTCTAGGATATCGCCGATTGGGTCGTTAGATGTAGCAGAACCGCCACCACCGTTTCCACCTTTCTTAGAAAGGTTGAGGTAGATAAGGGCGATCGCTACACCGATAGCACCAAGGGCAATCAAAGTCAATTCGCTAACAGCCGCAAGAGCAAAACCGATAGCAAAGAATGGCCATACTTCGCGAGTTGCCATCATGTTGATAACCATAGCGTAACCAACGGCAACAACCATTCCCCCACCGACAGCCATACCGCCTGCCAACCAATCAGGCATCATAGCAAGCAATTTTTGCACTGTTTCTGCAGGGATAGCAAGAAGAAGGGCTGCAGGGATAGCGATACGAAGTCCTTGAAGAAGGAGAGCTACAAAGTGCGCGCGTTCAACGCTAGCAAAGTCGCCTTTTTTAGCAGCAGAGTCTGCAGTGTGAACTAAGACAACAGAGGCAGTACGCACGATCATAGTCAGGAAGAGACCAGCTACGGCAAGAGGAATCGCGATTGTAGTTGCAACTGTGATACCTTTGTCAGTGAAGTCTCCACCTTGAACCATGATGATAGCAGCAGCAACTGAAGCCAAGGCAGCGTCAGGAGCAACGGCAGCACCGATGTTAGCCCAACCAAGAGCGATCATTTGAAGAGATCCGCCAAGGACAACACCAGCAGTTAAGTTACCAGTTACAAGACCGATCAAGGTACATGCAACCAATGGTTGGTGGAATTGGAATTGGTCCAAGATACCTTCAAGACCAGCTAGGAAGGCAACAAAGACTACTAAAACCATAGAAATAATAGACATGTTTTAAATCCTTTCATAATAATATGAGAGCGAAACGTTTAAGATTATTGAACGTTGGCTTTGTTAATTAAGTCAAACAAATCTTTCTTAGAGTCATTTGGTACTTTACGTACGTCGAATTCAACTCCGAGATCACGCAATTTTTCGTAAGTAGCTACGTCATCCTTGTCCATTGACAGAACGTTGTTGACCATTGTCTTACCAGTTGAGTGAGCCATTGAGCCGACGTTGAGAGTCTTGATTGGCACACCGCCTTCGATAGCGCGTAGGGCATCTTGTGGAGTTTCAAATAAAATAAGAGCGTGCGTATTACCAAAGCGTGGATCTTTTGAAACAGCAATCAATTTATCAATTGGAACAACGTTTGCTTTAACATTACCAGGTGCAGCTTGTTTGATGAGCTCTTTACGAAGTTCGTCTTTAGCTACTGAGTCAGAAGCAACGATGATACGGTCTGCTTTTGAATCTGGAGTCCAAGCTGTCGCAACTTGTCCGTGCAACAAACGAGTATCGATACGAGCAAGGTTGATTTTGAGCTTGCCATCTCCGATAACAGTTCCTTCTGGGATAGCTGCTTGAGCAACTGGTGCAGCAGCAGGAGCAGCGCTTTCTAGGACTGGATTTAGCTCTTCTGGAAGTGCTTTTACGCCTTCCTTAGCTTCCTTGATAATGTTTGCAACGACAGCATCTACGCCAGCGTTTGCATCCATCATGCGCTCTGTGTAGGCTTGAATTAGCATAGGCAGGTTCAAACCTGTAATAATAGCGAACTTACGGTCTGGATTTTCACCCATGACACGGCTAGCTTGGTTAAATGGAGACCCGCTCCAAAGGTCAGCCAAGACCAATACCTCATCGTTCGCATCAAACGAAGCCACAGCGTCATTGAATTTTGCATACAGATCATCAGGACCTTCGTTTGGCATGAAAGTTACAACTTGAACTTTTTCTTGCTCACCAAAAATCATAGAACCTGACTGATGAATGCCGGCAGCAAATTCACCGTGGCTGGCAATAATGATTCCAATACTCATTATTGTTTTTCCTCCTTATAAAATGTTTGACTTAAGTTTAAGAAAACTTTAAGGCTAACTATTATTATAAAACGTTTTCATGAAAAATGCAAGTACCTGAATCGAAGCGACAATTATTTTCAAATTCTATTTCTAGTGAAAAACGCCGTTATATCAGTCTTTTTTTATCTTTTCTTCTCACTAAATAATTATATGAAGATTAGATCATCAATGTAACTAGGTTAATATATGAAAGTTGTTGAAAATTTCTATGAAAATGCTTATCTGATAAATTGATTAGAAAGTGAATTTATATAGGAAGAATTTATAGCTGAAGCCCAAGAAGTATTTTACAAATTATCTATTTTCTGCTATAATCGTTTTTAGAAAGAATTCTCATTGTCTACTTTTTAGCGAGTCTGGGTTGGTGGGAGCCAGATAGGGAAGCAGTGCAGATGGCGCTTTCGGTTAATATTTTTAAAGGTAATGAAGTAATAAATTAGGGTGGAACCGCGTTTTGACGCCCCTAGGTCACAATAGCCTAGGACTGTCGGATGTGGTTCTTTTGTTTGTTCAAATAGAACAGAGGACAGACCTAGTGCTGGAAATGAAACAAAAAAAGGAGTAACAAATGTCTAAGAAACTTACATTTCACCTCGCCAAAGTCAATTGCGAACCTAAGGGTTCGATTGACTAACGACAACCGCTATGGGAGGTTTGTCTAAGCGATGTACTAGCTTTTCAAAAGGGAAATAATCGTTCCCTTTTGAACGCTTCGCAAGGATCTCAAGAAATTAAAGGAGTAAAAAATGTCTAAGAAGTTAACGTTTCAAGAAATAATTTTGACTTTACAGCAGTTCTGGAATGACCAGGGCTGTATGCTCATGCAGGCTTATGATAATGAGAAGGGGGCGGGAACGATGAGTCCCTATACCTTCCTGCGGGCTATTGGGCCAGAGCCTTGGAATGCTGCTTATGTCGAGCCGTCTCGTCGGCCGGCAGATGGCCGTTATGGGGAAAATCCTAACCGTCTTTATCAACACCATCAATTTCAGGTGGTCATGAAGCCATCTCCAAGCAATATCCAAGAACTTTACTTGCAGTCTTTGGAGCTCTTGGGCATCGATCCGCTGGAGCACGATATTCGCTTTGTTGAGGATAACTGGGAAAACCCGTCAACTGGCTCGGCTGGATTGGGCTGGGAAGTCTGGCTGGATGGGATGGAAATCACTCAGTTCACATACTTCCAGCAGGTCGGAGGTCTGCCAACTCAACCGGTGACCGCTGAGGTGACTTATGGTCTGGAGCGTCTGGCTTCATATATCCAAGAAGTGGACTCTGTCTACGACATTGAGTGGGCTGATGGCGTCAAGTACGGTGAAATTTTCACGCATCCTGAGTATGAACATTCCAAGTACAGCTTTGAGGTCAGCGATCAAGACTTGCTCCTGGGGAATTTTGAGAAGTTTGAAGCGGAAGCCAAGCGCTGTCTGGACGAGCATCTGGTGCACCCAGCCTATGACTATGTTCTCAAGTGCTCGCATACTTTTAACCTCTTGGATGCGCGTGGCGCTGTATCTGTGACAGAGCGGGCTGGTTATATTGCCCGTATTCGGAATTTAGCGCGTGTCGTGGCCAAGACCTTTGTGGCTGAGCGCAAGCGTCTAGGATATCCGCTTTTGGATGCAGAGACTCGTGAGAAACTCTTGGCAGAGGAGGGAGAATAATCATGGTAAAAAATTTATTAGTTGAACTAGGTTTGGAAGAAATGCCAGCCTATGTCGTGACACCGAGCATGAAGCAGCTGCGCGACAAGATGGGAGCCTTCCTGACAGACCATCGTCTGACTTTTGAGAAAATTGAAATGTTCTCAACGCCTCGTCGTTTGGCGGTGCGCGTGGTTGGCTTGGCGGACAAGCAGTCCGATTTGACCGAAGATTTCAAAGGCCCTTCTAAGAAAATCGCTCTGGACGAAGATGGGAACTTTACCAAGGCTGCAGAAGGTTTTGTCCGTGGTAAGGGCTTGACGGTTGAGGACATTACTTTCCGTGAAATCAAGGGAGAGGAATACGTCTATGTGACCAAGGAAGAGGTCGGTCGCCCGGTTGAGGAAATCATCCCAGCAGTGACGGAAGTTCTGCAAGCTCTGACCTTCCCTGTCAGCATGCACTGGGCCAACAACACCTTTGAATATATCCGCCCAGTCCACACCTTGACTGTACTCTTAGATGAGCAGGCCTTTGACTTGGATTTCTTGGATATAAAGAGCGGTCGTACTAGCCGAGGACACCGCTTCCTGGGTCAAGAAACGGAGATTGCTTCAGCAGATTCTTATGAAGATGACCTACGGGCTCAGTTTGTCATTGCCAGTCCTCTTGAGCGGGAAAATATGATTGTCGAGCAGATTCGAGCGTTAGAGCAGAAGCACGGGGTTTCTATCGAGATTGACGAAGACTTGCTCAATGAAGTGTTGAATCTTGTCGAATATCCAACTGCTTTCTTAGGTAATTTTGATGCCAAATACTTAGAGGTGCCAGAAGAAGTCTTGGTAACTTCCATGAAAGAGCACCAGCGTTACTTTGTTGTGCGCGATGCTAAAGGCAAACTTTTGCCGCACTTCATCTCTGTCCGCAACGGAAATGCAGAGCATCTAGAAAATGTCATCAAAGGAAATGAGAAGGTCTTGGTGGCTCGTCTGGAAGATGGGGAATTCTTCTGGCGGGAAGACCAAAAGCTGGCTATTGCTGACTTGGTTGAAAAGCTGAGCAATGTGACCTTCCACGAAAAGATAGGCTCTCTAGCAGAGCACATGGAGCGGACGGGCAAGATTGCGGCTCTCTTGGCGCAAGAAGCAGGATTGGATGCTGCTGAGACAGCTGACTTGGCTCGTGCAGCGGCTATTTATAAGTTTGACTTGCTGACTGGCATGGTCGGTGAGTTTGATGAGTTGCAAGGCATCATGGGTGAGAAGTATGCTCTTCTGGCTGGTGAGAATGCTGCGGTGGCGGCTGCCATTCGGGAGCACTATATGCCGACTTCAGCCGATGGCGAATTGCCTGGCACCAAGGTCGGAGCCGTCTTGGCGCTGGCTGATAAGCTGGATACCATTCTGTCCTTCTTCTCAGTTGGCTTGATTCCAAGTGGTTCCAATGACCCTTATGCACTGCGCCGTGCGACTCAAGGTGTTGTGCGTATCTTGGACAAGTTTGGCTGGAACATTGACTTGGCTCAGCTTCTTGGTCGACTTTACGAACTCAAGTTTGATAGTCTAAGCTATGACAATCAAGAGGCCGTGCTGGACTTCTTCCGTGCCCGTGTTGAGAAAATGATGGACCGCAGCATTCCGAAGGATATCGTGACAGCTGTTCTTCAAAGCACTCATTTCGTTGTACGCGATTTGGTAGAAACAGCTGCGCTTCTAGCAGAAAAAGCTAAGGAAGATAACTTCAAGTCAGCGGTAGAGAGCTTGTCTCGTGTCTTCAATCTAGCTGAGAAAGCCCAAGGCCAGACAGATGTCAATCCAGCACTCTTTGAAAATCAAGAGGAAAAAGACTTGGCTGCAGCCATTGAAGCAGTAGAGCTGACATCTGACTTAGCTGCCAATTTGGACCAACTCTTTGCTCTCAGTCCAGTTATCGATGCTTTCTTTGACCATACTATGGTTATGGCAGAAGATGAAGCTGTGCGTAACAACCGCCTAGCTCTCCTCGCATCTCTGACGGCTAAGGCGGGACAACTTGCGCAGTTTAATCAGATTAATACGAAATAAAAGCTAAGGGAGAGGTAGAATCATGGATCCTAAAAAAATTGAACGCATTAATGAACTGGCTAGAAAGAAAAAAACGGAAGGTTTAACTGCTGAGGAAAAAGTAGAGCAAGCCAAGCTTCGTGAAGAGTATATCGAAGGCTACCGTCGCTCTGTTCGCCATCACATTGAAGGTATCAAGATAGTTGACGAGGATGGCAATGATGTGACGCCTGAAAAATTGCGCCAAGTTCAGCGCGAGAAAGGTCTTCATGGCCGCAGTCTGGATGACCCAAATTCATAACAACAAGAAAAAGAGAGAGTGGGACAGAAATCGGTAATTCGTTAGAATTCGATTTCGTCGTCCCACCTCCGCAAAGTTGAGTAGGGCTGTAAAAGCTGATGAAATCAGCGTAGTAGAGCCCACTCAACCACTGCGTCTTGCTCGACAATCCAAAGACAATTGAGGAGTCTGGGACAAAAAGATTTCAATTTTTAAAAATCTTAATTATTAAGGCCTTCAAATCTATAATTAAATGCGAAAAGCGAACAAAGCAGAATTCTGATTACCAGAAAACTAGTTTTGTTCGCTTTTTATATTTGAGGTTGGACTTTTGTCCCAAACTCCTTTTTTGAATTTATAACTTCGCTTGAGGTTAAGAATAATTATGAACTTGGAACTTTATATCGAAGGATCCAGCATTTATCAAGGAAAATCAAGAAATAATGCCTAACAAGCGAGTAGACAAGCTTGGATTTTATCCTTCTATATAATCTTTTAATGCTTGACCACTTAGGCCGACATTGAGGGCAATCAGCAATTTTATGCGGGCTTTCGGTGCATTGAGCTCTTTGACAAACATGATTCCGGCTTGGTGTAGCTTGACACCACCCCCTTCATAGGCGTAGACAGGCTCAGCAATGCCGTTGAAGCAGCGAGAAACCAGAGCGATGGGGAGCCCAGCTTTTGCCATCTCTGTTAATTTTTCGGCAGTTTCTTTTGGCAGATTGCCAGCACCAAAGGCTTCGATGACGAGGCCGTCTAGCTTTTGCCAATCCAGCAAATCCAGCAGTTCCGTTGTCATGCCAGCATAGGATGGAATGATGGGCACCAGACCTGAAATGCTAGTCAGATCAAAGCGGACGCGGGGCTCTGCTGTTTTAAAATAGAGGATTTCCTGCTTCATAACGAGGCCTAGAGGACCGTGTGTCGGAGTTTGAAAGGTGCTGACATTGGTGGTGTGGGTCTTGGTGACATACTTGGCAGCATGGACTTCATCATTCATGACGACTAGGACACCCTTGCCACGAGCTTTCTGGTCACTGGCCACCCGCAAAGCAGTCAGGTAGTTATAAACTCCGTCACTGCCGAGTTCATTTGAACTTCTCATAGCTCCGGTCAAAACGACAGGGATGTCAGGCAGGTCCATAGTATCAAGGAAGTAGGCGGTTTCCTCTAGAGTATCGGTTCCGTGGGTAATGACCACACCATCGTATTGGTCAGCGTCAGCCTTGATTTTTTGGTAGAGGTCGAGCATGTGCTGGGGAGTGATGTGAGGACTGGGAACGTTGAAGAAATCAACGACTGTTACCTCAATACCATCTAAGGGAACAGCCACATGGTTCATGGGATTGTCTTGGCTGCTATTGACAGCGCCACTTCCATCAGCCTGCATGGAAATGGTTCCACCCGTATGTAAAACTAAAATTTGCTTATTCATAGATGAGCTTCTCCGTGAATTGTGTTATAATTTATTGTATCATAAAAGGAAAGAATGAGAAAATCAATGGAAATAAAAGCCGTCTTTTTTGATATAGATGGAACCTTGATTAATGACAGTCGAACCGTCTTGAAATCGACAGAGGCTGCCATTAAGAGTTTGCAAGAACAAGGGATTTTGGTCGGTTTAGCGACAGGCCGCGGCCCCTTCTTTGTCAAGCCTTTTATGGACAAGCTGGATTTAGACTTTGCTGTCACCTACAATGGTCAGTATATTTTTTCAAAGGATAGGGTTATTTCTGCCACACCGATTGATAAGCAGAGCCTGCGTGATTTGATTGCCTATGCCAAAGAACATCGGAAAGAGATTTCCTTGGGGACAGAACAGGCCATGCAAGGTTCAAAAATTATGACCTTTGGTATGAGTTCCTTTTCTCAGTGGGCAACCCAGTTTATCCCTAGGAGCATGACTCGGACGGTGAGCCACGGTTTTAACAAGATTGTGAGCAAGGCCTTGCCTCAGCATGAAGAAGACCTGTTGAAATTGATTCAAGAGCCTATTTATCAAGTGCTGATTTTGGCGGATCCAGCTGAGAGTGAAAAAATTGAAGCGGATTTTCCCCATTTGAAATTTACTCGTTCGAGCCCCTATGCAGCGGACATTATCAATCAAGGGATGTCCAAGCTGGAGGGGATTCGTCTAGTCGGTCAAGAGTATGGCTTTGATATCCATCAGGTCATGGCCTTCGGAGATTCAGACAATGACTTGGAAATGCTGTCGGGAGTTGGCTTGTCTATTGCCATGGGAAATGGGACCAGCTCTGTCAAGGAAGTAGCCAAGCATACGACTAGCAGCAATAGTCAGGATGGGATTCATCGGGCGCTGGAACATTTCGGTATTTTGGCCAGTGAGAAAGTCTTTGTGTCCCGCGATCACCACTTCAATAAGGTCAAGACCTTCCATGGAGTCATGGATGAGTGTACGCAGGAAGAACCTATCGCTTGGACACCAGAAGAAGCACGGCACCGCGCTGACTTTAAGCTGGAAGAAGTAGTTGAATTTCTCAGAGCTGCCAGCTCTTCAGAAGAAGAATTTGACCAGTCGATGGCTAGAATGCATGAGGCTTTAGATAAGGCTGCTGCCAAGGTACGGAGCAAGCGAGAGGCCGAGGTTTCCTTAGTTGGACAAGTAGATGCCCTGATTGACATGCTGTATTTTACTTATGGTAGTTTTGTCTTGATGGGAGTCGATCCTGAGCGGATTTTTGATATTGTCCATCAGGCCAATATGGGGAAAATTTTCCCAGATGGAAAAGCGCATTTTGATCCCGTGACTCATAAAATCCTAAAACCAGATGACTGGGAAGAGAAATATGCGCCAGAACCAGCGATCGAACGGGAGTTGGAGCGACAGATTCAGGCCTATCAGCGCAATGTGGAAAAGGCGCAAAAAGAAACAAAAGACGAAGAGTAACTGCTCTTTGTCGGCAGGATTTTATTTTACGATAATCAAATGAAATATTTTACGGAGGTACCTCATGTTATCAAGAGTTGAAAAATTTGAAGCAGCCTTAAAACAGACAGAGTGTGATGCTGTCCTAGTAACCAATCTGAAGAATATTTACTATCTGACTGGTTTCAGCGGGACAGAGGCGACAGTTTTTATTAGCAAGTCGCGTCGGATTTTCCTGACGGATTCTCGTTATACCTTGATTGCTAAGGGCGTGGTTGATGGCTTTGATATTGTTGAAACGCGGGATGCGGTTGGTGAAATTGCTAAAATCATTGCAGACGATCAGTTGGCAAAAATCGGTTTTGATGATGAAATTTCCTATGCTTACTTCAAGATGCTGGAAAGTGTGTTTGCTGGTCATAAGTTGGTGCCGATGACAGGTTTTATCGAAAATCTGCGCATGATCAAGGATGAGCAAGAAATCGCGACCATTCGCAAGGCCTGCCAGATTTCTGATCAAGCCTTCCTAGACGTGCTGGACTTTATTAAGCCTGGTCAGACGACAGAGCTGGCTGTCATGAACTTTTTAGATGCCCGCATGCGCCAGTTAGGTGCTTCAGGAGCCTCCTTTGACTTTATTATCGCTTCGGGCTACCGCTCTGCTATGCCACATGGCGTGGCTAGTGACAAGGTCATTCAAAATGGTGAAACCCTGACCATGGACTTTGGTTGCTACTACAATCACTATGTCAGCGATATGACGCGGACTGTTCATGTGGGGCAGGTGACGGATGAAGAGCGAGAAATTTATGATATTGTCCTGCGCAGCAATCAAGCCTTGATAGAAGCGGCTAAAGCTGGACTCAGCTGTATTGATTTTGACCGGATTCCTCGTCAAATTATCAACGATGCAGGCTACGGCCCTTACTTCAGCCACGGGATTGGCCACGGGATTGGGCTGGATATCCATGAGATTCCTTACTTTGGCAAGTCAGAAGAGCCTATCAAGGCGGGCATGGTCCTGACCGATGAGCCGGGCATCTATCTGGATGGCAAATACGGCGTTCGGATCGAAGATGACCTTCTGATCACAGAGACTGGTTGTGAGGTCTTGACCCTTGCTCCAAAAGAATTGATTGTGATTTGAGAATTATCAAGCTTTATGGTAGAATAAAGAGTAAATTATTTATTAAAGAGGTAAAAAACAAATGATTGAAGCAAGCAAGCTGAGAGCTGGAATGACTTTTGAAACTGCAGATGGTAAATTGATCCGCGTGTTGGAAGCAAGCCACCACAAACCAGGTAAGGGAAATACCATCATGCGTATGAAATTGCGTGATGTCCGTACTGGTTCTACATTTGATACTAGCTACCGTCCAGAAGAAAAATTTGAGCAAGCGATCATCGAAACAGTACCAGCACAATACTTGTACCAAATGGATGGCACTGCTTATTTCATGAATACTGAGACTTATGACCAATACGAAATCCCAGTAGTCAACGTAGAAGAAGAATTGAAATACATCCTTGAAAACTCAGACGTGAAAATCCAATTCTACGGATCAGAAGTGATCGGTGTGACAGTACCTACAACTGTTGAATTGGTGGTAACAGAAACACAACCATCTATCAAGGGTGCTACTGTAACAGGTTCTGGTAAGCCAGCAACTCTTGAAACAGGTCTTGTTGTCAACGTGCCAGACTTCATCGAAGTTGGACAAAAACTGGTCATCAATACAGCAGAAGGAACTTACGTTTCTCGTGCGTAATCTTAATCTTTCAGATAGAAAGGAATTCTTATGGCAAACGAACAATTAGGCGAAATCGTCATTGCGCCACGAGTTTTGGAAAAAATCATTGCCATTGCTACGGCAAAGGTGGAGGGCGTTCATTCTTTTGCAAATAAAAGCATGTCAGACAGTCTCTCTATGCGTACGCTTGGACGTGGTGTTGCGCTTCATACGGATGAAAGTGGCGACATAACAGTAGATATTTACCTATATCTGGAGTACGGTATCAGTGTACCAACAGTTGCAGTTGCAATCCAAAAAGCAGTCAAAAGCGCTGTAAGCGATATGGCTGAAGTGGAGCTGTCTGCTGTCAATATCCATGTGGCAGGCATTGTTCCAGAAAAATCACCAAAACCAGATTTGAAAGATCTATTTGATGAGGATTTCCTCAATGACTGATGTTTTGTTAGAATCTAGAAGAGAGCTACGTCAGCGGGCTTTTCAGGCTTTGATGAGTCTAGAATATGAAGGTGATGCCATTGAGTCTTGCCGCTTTGCCTATACCTACGATAAGGACGAAGAGGAGACAGATGCTGAGGTCGATATCCCAGCCTTTCTACTCAACTTGGTCACGGGAGTACTCCAGTCCAAGGAAGAATTGGATAAAAAAATTGCCCAGCACTTAAAAGCAGGCTGGACAGTTGAGCGTCTGACCTTGGTAGAAAAGAATATCCTGCGATTAGGCATCTTTGAAATCACAGAGTTTGATACTCCTGAGCGAGTAGCTGTCAATGAAGCCATTGAACTCTCCAAGCAATTCTCAGATGAAAAATCAAGTAAGTTTATCAATGGGATTTTGAGTCAATTTATAACAGAAGAATAGGAGAGTGGGACAGAAATCGCTAATTCGTTAGAATTCGATTGCGTCGTCCCACCTCCGCACAGTTGAGTAGGGTTGTAAAAGCTGATGAAATCAGCCTAGTAGAGCCCACTCAACCACTGCGTCTTGCTCGACAATCCAAAGATAATTGAGAGGCTAGGACCTTTGTCCCAGCCTCTTTTTTTGGCTTTTTGCTAGTTGTAGTCGCTGAAAAATCAGAGGAAGTTTCCCTGATAGAGGTATAAAGCTGGACCAGTCTAGCTTGCTGTATCTTAACGGCGACCTAGGCCTCGGTTGGTCACTTTTCCTATAGATTCATGGCAATCTAGGTCTCGGCTGGTCACTTTTCCTATAGTTTCATGGCAATCTAGGCCTCGGCTGGTCACTTTTCCTATAGCTTCATGGTAACCTAGGTCTAGGTTGGTCACTTTCCCTATAAATTCATGGTATTCTAGACCTCGAACGCTCTTTTCATATCTGTTTATAGGATAAATCGCTTTCGTTTCTTACGATTTTTACGAGGTCTTTTAGAGATGAGGAATGGTCTAGTCAGTCTAAGTAAGAAAAGAAAGAGATAATAGAAAATCTCCTAAAGAGCAATTCTTTAGAAGAGAGTTTTTGAGGGAGATCTTTGGATTTAATAACTATTTGAATACGGCTATATGGGGAAGTTTAAATTGCTAGTAAACATTGATAATGTTGAAGAAGTTTCTGTCTGTTTTTGTATGGTATTTATACATAAAAACTTTATGGACTAAATAATAATTGATATAATAGGAAACAGGAAGTATCTAATAGATTGTATTGTTAAAAGCTTTAAGCCACTTGAAAAATTCTAAGAAGAGGGAGAGCTTAGAGCAGGTGAATACATGGATTATTTGCAGATTAGAGGAGGATAAGTATGACGATTGTTTTGATTTCAGTTATTACTGTATTTCTATATCATAAAATCGCAGAACATTTTAAGAATAGTTATATTGATTGTATTCTATTTCTATTATTGATTGTGTCTCATTTTATATGGGATTACTATTTCTTACCAATTGACATAGTAATAGCCCTCAGTGGAGCACATTTACTATCAAATTTCTTTGAAAAGGCGAGAAGTAAGCAATGAAATTGATTTAGAGAGAGTCATTAGAAAATGAAAGTTAAAAAGTTGGGTATTTAAAATGAAACATTTTTTGCAGGTCTTGGTGCAATAAACCTTGTTAGTTATCTAATTGCTATAGGTGTAGGATTGGCACCTCTCTTTCACATTTTTATAGTCGGTTCGGAAGTAAGTTTTGGGAAAATAGTATTGTCTATAATAGCTATACTTTTAATCATAATTTTAACGATTGCGCGAATTTATAGAAGATTTTTCTATGTAGATTAGTTTGATTTTCTTTAAAGTTTGGGAAAACCTTATCTTTCTAAAAGAACAGACAGTGCTATTGAATGCAGGAGATACCTAAGGAAAGCGGTAGTGAATCTAACACCAAAAAGTAATCAGGGGTTGAACTACATTAAAAAACTTTAAAAGAAAAGCTTTATGAAAGAAAAGCTTTTTTTTGATGAGTCTAAAGAAATATTTAGTTTCATTATCTTAAGCAACAAAGAGAGAGCTGGTGAATTTCGTATGAAACTAATCTGAAATCATACATAAAGCTTTGGAATAAAAAATGATCTGTGAAAACCTTTACATTTCGATAGATAATCTGTATAATAAATACAGAAAACGTTTGCATACGTATTTTCTATAGGAAAAATAAAGGAGTTTTTTATTTATGAAAAGAAACTATCATCTACAGTCTCGGAGCAGTGAAAAGCGTCATTATTTTGGGATTCGTCGCTTAAAAGTCGGAGTAGCATCTGTAGTTATTGCATCTGGCTTCCTCTTTGGAGGTGCCCAGTTAGCCAAAGCGGATGAGACAAAGGCTACGACTAGCCCAGCAACGGAAGCAGTATCAGTTACTAATTCAGAAGTTTTGCCTAAGCCAGCAGATGAAGTAAAAGCTGAGGAAGTGGATCGTTCCGCGCAAAAAGAAAGCGAACAAAAAGGAGAGATCGAGAAAAGCGCCCAGCCTGAAGCAGTAGTAAGTCAAACTGCCCAACCGACAGAGGGGGCAGACTCTAGTGCGACTCCAGAAGCAGCTGGGAAAGAAGCAAAGGAAACAGCTGCATCTGACGAGAAAGAAAAGCCAGCATCAACTAGTCAGTCGGAGACATCGCCAAAGAATGCTATCGCAGATGGCCATATGCGTTTCCATTTCAAAAATCTACCATCCGAGAATCTGGATAGCTTAGGTTTATGGACTTGGGATGATGTTGAAACGCCTTCTGGTCAAAAGGGAGGTTGGCCGACTGGTGCGACTAGTTTTGCGACGGCTAAAAAAGATGATTATGGCTATTACCTTGATGTCAAGATGGCAGAGAAAAGAAGCAAGGTTAGTCTCTTAATCAACAATACGGCAGGTCAAAACATTACGGGAGACAAGACAGTTGAGCTACTGAGTCCTCAGATGAATGAAGTTTGGTTTGACAAAGACTACAATCCTCATACATCCGAGCCCTTGAAAGAAGGAATGCTTCGGATCAATTATTATCGTACAGATGGTCAGTATGATAAGAAATCCCTCTGGCTCTGGGGAGATGTGCAACATCCAGGTCAAAATTGGCCTGATGGCGTGGACTTTGAAAAGACTGGGAAATACGGTCGCTACGTAGATGTTCCTCTGAAAGAGGCTGCAAAGATGGTTGGTTTCCTGCTTTTAGATGAAAGCAAGTCAGGAGATGATGTGAAGATTCAAAAACAGGATTATAATTTCGCAAATTTGGGTAAAACTAGCCAGATTTTCTTGCGTGATGCGGATCCAACGGTTTATACCAACCCTTACTTTGTCAATGATATCCGCATGACAGGAGCCCAGCATGTTAGCCTGACAGAGATTGAGGCGACTTTCTCTACCTTGGAAAACGCTAAAAAAGAAGATATTCTGAAAAACCTAAAAATTACCAACAAAGATGGTGGAGAAGTCACTGTTAAAGATGTGGTTCTGGATTCTAAGAATAAAAGCGCAAAGTTAATCGGTGATTTTAACCAAGCTCAGTCACCTTACCTTATCAAATATGGCAATGACCAATTTAAAACTAGCATGAACTGGCAGCTGAAGGATAGTCTTTACAAGTATGATGGTGATTTGGGCGCGCGTGTTTCTCAGGCGGGCAAACAAGTGGACTTAACCTTCTGGTCACCAAGTGCGGACCAAGTCGATTTGGTGGTCTATGACAAGGAAGATCAGAACAAGGTTCTTGGGCGCATAGCTATGCAGAAGGGTGAGTCTGGTACATGGACTAGCAGCTTGACGCCTGAGAGCGGGCTAGGTCTTTCTGACTATCGTGGATATTTCTATCATTATGAAATTAGCCGTGGCGGCAAAAAAGTCCTTGTGCTGGATCCCTATGCCAAGTCTTTAGCCGCTTGGAACAGTGAAGATGCGGACAAGGGGGATGCTTACAAGATTGCTAAGGCGGCCTTTGTAGATCCAAGTGAATATGGACCGAAAGACTTAACCTATGCTAATATTCCAAACTTCAAGAAGCGGGAAGATGCCTTGATTTATGAGGCGCACGTTCGTGATTTCACTTCAGATCCAGCTATTTCAAAGGATTTAAAATCTCAATTTGGGACCTTCTCAGCTTTCATTGAGAAATTGGATTATTTGAAAGACTTGGGAGTGACCCACGTTCAGCTCTTGCCAGTTCTGAGCTATTACTTTGTCAATGAGCTGAAAAATGCTGAGCGCATGGACAAGTACGCTTCCAGCAACAGCAATTACAACTGGGGGTATGACCCGCAAAACTACTTCTCGCTGACAGGTATGTACTCCAGCGCGCCGACAGATCCAGCCAAGCGCATTGAGGAATTTAAAAATCTTGTCAACGAAATTCATAAGCGTGGCATGGGCGTTATCATGGACGTGGTCTATAATCACACAGCCAAGACCTCTATCTTTGAAGATTTGGAGCCGAATTACTACCACTTTATGGATGCGGATGGTACACCGAGAACCAGCTTTGGTGGCGGTCGCTTGGGTACTACTCACTATATGAGCAGACGGATCTTGGTGGATTCGATCAAGTACTTGACAGAGCAGTACAAGGTAGATGGTTTCCGCTTTGATATGATGGGGGATCACGATGCTGAGTCCATCCAAAAAGCCTTTGAAGAAGCTAGAAAGCTCAATCCAAATCTCATTATGCTGGGTGAGGGCTGGAAGACTTATGCAGGTGATGAAAATAAAGCAGTCCAGCCTGCTGATCAGACTTGGATGAAGTCAACAGACACGGTGGCTGTCTTCTCAGATGACATTCGCAACACCTTGAAATCGGGTTATCCAAATGAGGGAACGCCAGCCTTTATCACTGGTGGTAAACGCAATGTAGAAGATGTCTTCAAGAATATCAAGGCACAACCAACCAATTTTGAGGCGGATAGCCCAGGGGATGTGATTCAATACATCGCAGCTCATGATAATCTGACCCTCTTTGATATCATTGCCCAGTCGATCAAGAAAGATCCGGCAGTGACTGCCAATAATCAAGAGATTCATCGCCGCCTGCGCCTAGGAAATCTGATGATGCTGACTTCGCAAGGGACACCATTTATCCACTCTGGTCAAGAATACGGCCGGACCAAGCAATTCCGCGATCCTGCCTATAAATATCCTGTTTCCGAAGACAAGGTTCCAAACAAAGCGCATTTGTTGACCAATGAGGACGGCACGCCGTTTGAATACCCGTATTTCATTCATGATTCTTATGATTCAAGCGACGCGGTCAATCATTTTGACTGGACCAAGGCGACTGATTCGGAGAAATTCCCTGAAAATGCCAAGAGCCGTGCTTATATGAAGGGCTTGATTAGTCTGCGGAAATCAACGGACGCCTTCACTCGCAGTTCCAAAGATGAAGTGGATCAAAATGTGACTCTCATCACCCAGCCTGGCAAGGATGGTGTTGAGAAAGAAGACCTTGTTCTCGGCTATCAAGTGGTTGCTTCGAATGGAGATATTTATGCAGTCTTTGTCAATGCGGATAAAAAGGAGCGAAACTTCAACTTTGGTGAAACCTACAAGCATCTAGCAGGTGCAGAGGTTGTGGCTGATGGCAATACCGCAGGAGTTTCTGCTATTTCAAATCCAGCAGGTGTCACCAGAAACAGCAATGGCTTGACTCTAGCTCCGCTAACAGCTACAATTTTGCGGATTAAAAAGGCGAGTCCAGCTCAAGAAGAAAAACCTCAAGATGCAAGTAAAGATATCCAGCAAAATCCGTCTCAAGGCAGCGTTAAGGAGCTTCAAAAAGAACAAAGCCCTAGTCCTAGCTTGTCGAATAAGCTTGTTCAAGTTCCATCTACAACTACATCTCCATCGTTAGAGAGTCAAAAACCACTTGCCGCAGAGCCACAGCAGGACAAAGTAAGTCCTAGTGAGACTGCTTCGACAGAAAAAGTCTTGCCGAAAACTGGCACAGAAACTTCTCTGCTTGCACTTTTAGGTGGTTTTCTTGCCTTCTTTGCTGGCTTGCTCGCTTTTAGAAAGAAGCAATAAAATAGAAGAGAATACTCTCCTCTAGCAGTTGTAGCAATCCATATTTCTCAGCCATGATAGATAAAAATGAGAGTGGGACAGAAATCGCTAATTCGTTAGAATTCGATTTCGTCGTCCCACCTCCGCACAGTTGAGTAGGGTTGTAAAAGCTGATGAAATCAGCGTAGTAGAGCCCACTCAACCACTGCGTCTTGCTCGACAATCCAAAGACAATTGAGAGGCTAGGACAAAAGTCCGACCTCAAATATAAAAAGCGAACAAAACTAGTTTTCTGGTAATCAGAATTCTGCTTTGTTCGCTTTTCGCATTTAATTATAGATTTGAAGGGCTTAATAATTAAAATTCCTAAATTGTCAAATTAAGCTAGACTTTTCAAGTAACTCAGAAAAACTTGGTAGGGTGATTGATAATTCAATGATTTCCTAGGAATTATATTTCTTTTATCAGCTATAGCTGATAAATAATTTTGAGAAATATTAGTAAAATCCATTTGTTTCGGTAATCCATTTCGTCTTAATAAGCCATTAGAATGTTCATTGAGACCTCGTTGACCAGGACATCCTGGATCCGCAAAGAAAATATCAATGTCATGTGCATTCGAAATAGATTTCCAATTAGAAAATTCTTTCCCACAATCAAACGTTATCGACTTAAAGAGATGACTGGGAACTTGAGACAACCATTGATTGATGGAGGCCTCAATATCACTTGCTTTGCGTCCATTGGTTTTCAGTGTGATGATGGCTTTTGAGAGGCGTTCTACTAAGGTAATGACTGCACTTTTGTGTTTTTCTCCCACAATTGTATCCCCTTCTAGATGACCGAATTCCGTCTTAAAATTAGGATAACTGTCTGCTCTCTCACGTAAATCTCTGCGCAATGCTTGTTTTCCTCGTTTTTCGCTATGACCATTGGTTTTCTTTTGCCTTTCCAAGGGAGATCCTCTTTCTTTAGAATACCACGGTCTGCTAGTCGATAGAGAGTTCTCATAGAACAAGAAACCCTATCTGGATAAGTTCCTTTAATGACATCAAGGCTCCAATTTTTTTCTAAATGAGTTTGGATGAAATCTTTTTCTGATTGCGTAAGACTGGTTTTATTCCTGCCACAGCGTTTCTTATTGATTTTATATCGGTTATAGTAATCATAAGCAGAGTGCCCCTCTTTCAGATAGTTGATGACATTGTAGATTGTCTGTTTTGATCTGCCAAGTGAAGTCACAATATCTGAAACTTTTATGTTTTCTTGATAGTAAGCCTCTATCATTACAAGCTCGTTTGTGGTAAGATGAGTATAGGTCATTTATGTTAGTTCCTTTCAGACAAATGTGGTGTTTATCTGAGCCTAACATAGATGGCTTTTTCTGTCTAGCTTAATTTTACAAATTGGGATTTTTAAAAATTGAAATCTTTTTGTCCCAAACTCCATTTTCTTATTTAGTAGGGGTTGAATGAAAATTACACACTTTTGCCTGGCAAGAGGTTCACTGGCAGGAAGTAGCCAGTCGTTGTGACTTCTTGCTTGTCAATTTTTTGTAGCAGTAAATCGACCAGAAGTTTGGCAATCTCTTTCAGTGGCTGTTTAATAGTCGCTAGTTGAGGATAATAGTTCTCCACAAAGTAGGTGCCGTCGTAGCCGATGATTTTTAAATCTTCAGGAATCTGGATGCCTAACTCCTGAGCGACCTTCATGACTAAAATGGCTGTCAAATCATCTGATGCGAAGATAGCATCTGGCTTCTTGTGGGTCAAAATGTGCTTGATTTCCATTTCCTTTCGGACTGGAGAAAAGTCGCTAGATACATTGATAATAGGAGCGTCTGGTAGAACAGAGGCGAAGCCAGCATGGCGCAGGCCGGTCGGCGAGTTGGAATTGTCATTACCAGTAATCATAATGATGTTTTGAGCGCCAGCCTTGACCAAGGTCTGAGCAGCCAGCACCCCGCCGCCATAGTTGTCTGAGGAAACAACAGGGATATCTGGCGAAAGATTGCGGTCAAAGGCAATGATAGGAGCGGTTACGCGATTGTAGTCCTCGATTCCTAGATTGTGGCTACCAGAAATGATGCCGTCCACCTGATTGGCTTCCAGCATCTCAAGGTATTCACGCTCCTTGTCCGAGTCATGCTCGCTATTGCAGATGATGGTTTTATAGCCTTGTTTAAAGAGCTCGTGCTCTAGCTTGCCAATCAATTCTGCATAAAAGACATTGCTGATATTGGGGAAAATGAGTCCGATCAGCTTGGCTGATTTTCCTTGGAGGCTACGCGCCAGATTGTTGGGCTTGTAGGCCAACTCTCGCATGGCTGCTTCAACTTTAGAAATCGTTTTGTCAGACAAGTAGCCTTTTCTGTTGATGACGCGGGAAACAGTTGTGGGGCTGACTCCTGCTAGTTTTGCTACATCAGTTAGCTTTGCGACCATAATCTAATTCATAGTAAGTACCGGTTGGCTTGCCCTTGGTAATGGCAATGCCTGTCTGGTCTTCTCTCGGGAAGACACGACCGGAAAATACTTTCTCTCCTTTATTGATGAAAATTTCAAAAATTGATTTATCTATAAATATACTAGCATTTGTAGCTTGTTTGTTAATGTTACAGCTTCGAATGCTTCCAAAGTCCAGTGCGAATGGCTCGCCCGCCTGACTACGGTCAACCGTCACTTGCCCTGCCTTGAGGTCAAAGTTGATGCGTAGGCCCTTGCCATCCTTGTCTGCAAAGAGGACGATTTCATGCTCAGTGTCCGCAGCGAGATTCAGCTCTAGTTCGTAGCTGTTCTTGCTTTCTGCCAAAGCAGCGAAAGGCTGAGCCTCTACTCGCAAGTCCTTGATTGCTGGGACTGGGTATTGGTAGAGCTTGCCGTCTTTTAGGGTCAATTCCTTGACGAGGGAGAAGGTCCCCTGATGGTCGAAGCGGTCAGAAGGGTATTCCACATCAGGCAAGCCTAGCCAGCTGACAGCCAGTGCACGGCCATCAGGTGCGTTAAAGGCTTGGGTGGCGTAGCAGTCGAAGCCGTAGTCCAGATTTTGGATAGGGCTAGGATCAATCATAGCAGCTTTGCTTGTGTCAAACGATTGACCTATTTTATACATATTTGGATAAATGTTGTCATAGTCCAACATGTCCTTAGACAAACCTTGAGGGCAATAAAGCAGAACTGGTTGGTTGTTGATAAAGACTAGATTAGGACACTCCATCATATAGGCTGTCTTGTCATTGGAGAAGTCTAAATCACCGACGACTTCCCAGTTGGTATAGTCGTTATCAACAGCCTTGTAAAGCTTGACATAGCCTTGCTTATCCAGATTTTGCCCGCCGACAATGGCATAGAATTGCCCTTTGTAGTTGAAAATCTGTGGATCGCGGAAGTGGTCGGTCGCTTCAGCAGGCTGCTCAATCAAGACCTTGTCAATTTTTTCAAGATTGCCTGCTTTATCTAATAGGGCACCGATTTGATAAGGGTGACGCACCCAATTCTCATCACGGACATTACCAGTATAGAAGAGAAAGAGCTTGTCATCAAACTGCATGGCAGAGCCAGAGTAGGCGCCGTGGCTGTCCAGAGCAGTATCTGGCAGCACTCGAAGACCAGTTTCGGTGAAGTGGACTAAGTCATCGCTTTCCATCTGAACCCAGCACTTGAGACCGTGAGCTGCTCCGAAAGGAAAGTTTTGATAAAACACCACCCACTTGCCGTCAAAGTAAGAAAAGCCATTGGGGTCGTTGAGCAGACCAGTTTGAGGCTCCACGTGATAGCTGGCCCGCCAAGGAGATTTAGCCATGTTTTCTTTGATCTGCTGCATCTCTTCCTGAGTCCAGTCTTCATAACGTTTGTAGCGTTTTTCAGTCGTCCAAGCCAATCTTTTGTCCTCCAAATCATATTATTTCTTATTACTATAGTAAACGTTTCCTGCTTAAAAATCAACCTTTAACAGCGAAAAATCAAAATTTCTGCAAAACGCTTGACATATTTTTGAATCATGGTAAAATAATATTCGTAAAGGTGATAAAATCGCTTTCAAAAAGTTAAAAATATCTATAAGGAGATTTTTGCAAATGACTAATACTGAAATTGCAAAAAAGGTCATCGAAGCTCTTGGCGGACGTGAGAATGTCAACAGTGTAGCCCACTGTGCGACTCGCTTGCGCGTGATGGTTAAAGATGAAGGTAAAATCGACAAAAATACTGTCGAGAACCTAGAAAAAGTTCAGGGAGCTTTCTTTAACTCAGGTCAATATCAAATCATTTTTGGTACTGGTACGGTTAATAAGATTTATGACGAGGTTGTAGCACTTGGTTTACCAACTTCATCAAAAGATGACATGAAAGCTGAAGCTGCTAAGCAAGGGAACTGGTTCCAACGTGCCATCCGTACTTTCGGTGACGTATTTGTACCAATTCTTCCAGCTATTGTTGCGACAGGTCTTTTCATGGGAGTTCGCGGAGCAATTGCTCAGGATCAAGTTTTATCTTTATTTGGTACCACAGCGGATGCTTTCAAATCGACTGACTTCTACACTTATACAGTAGTATTAACTGATACAGCCTTCGCTTTCTTCCCAGCTTTGATTTGCTGGTCAGCTTTTAGAGTCTTTGGCGGGAACCCAATCATTGGTTTGGTTCTTGGTCTAATGATGGTTAACTCAGCACTTCCAAATGCTTGGGATGTAGCTGGTCAGGCTACTAAATTTGCTGTTGATCCTTCTAAGGATATTTTAGACAAAATTGCTAATATGGATGTTCTTGGAAGTTTGAAATTCACTAGCGAAGTTACAGCAACAAAAGCTCATCCAATTTACTTCTTTGGTTTTATTCCAGTAGTTGGCTACCAAAACTCTGTGCTTCCTGCCTTCTTTGTAGGTTTGTTTGGTGCGAAATTTGAAAAATGGCTACACAAGAAAATTCCAGATGTCTTGGACCTTCTTCTTGTTCCATTCCTTACTTTCCTTGTAATGTCTATTTTGGGACTCTTTGTGATTGGTCCAGTCTTCCACATTGTTGAGTCATATGTTTTGAATGGTACAGAGTTCCTTCTTAGCCTTCCGTTTGGTCTTGCTGGTTTGATTATCGGTGCAGTTCATCAACTGATTGTCGTAACTGGTGTTCATCACATCTTCAACTTACTGGAATCTCAATTGGTATCTCAAACTGGGAAAGATCCATTTAATGCGATTATCACTGCTGCTATGACAGCTCAAGCTGGTGCGACTTTGGCTGTAGCTGTGAAGACAAAATCTAAAAAACTCAAGGCTCTTGCATTCCCAGCAGCACTTTCTGCAGGATTGGGTATTACTGAGCCAGCTATCTTCGGTGTTAACTTGCGCTTTGTTAAACCGTTTGTAATTGGACTGGGTGCTGGTGCTGTTGGTGGTTGGTTAGCTTCTATTATGGGGCTTGCAGGTACAAGTTTCGGTATCACAATTATTCCAGGTACACTCCTTTACCTGAATGGTCAATTGATGCAATATATCTTTATGGTCGTTCTGACAACTGGTTTGAGTTTTGCTCTGACTTATATGTTCGGATATAAAGACGAAGAAACTGCTGAAGAAAAAGCTGAAACTGAAAAATTAGTCGAAGAAGAAACAACTGGCAATGTTCCAGCAGCTCTTCAAGATGAAACTATTGTTGCTCCTATCGTTGGTCAGGCTGTGGCTTTGGCTGATGTCAATGACCCTGTCTTTGCAAGTGGTGCGATGGGACAAGGGATTGCGATCAAGCCAACTGAAGGTGTTGTTTACGCCCCAGCTGATGCAGAAGTGACGATCGCTTTTGCGACAGGCCATGCCTATGGTTTGAAGACAGCTAATGGTGCTGAAATCCTTATCCACGTTGGTATTGACACAGTGTCTATGAATGGCGAAGGCTTTGATCAAAAAGTTTCTCAAGGCTCTAAAGTAAAGGCTGGTGATATTATTGGAACTTTTGATTCAGCTAAAATCGCAGCAGCTGGTCTGGATGATACAACCATGATCATCGTGACCAATACACCTGACTACGCTTCTGTAACGCCAGTTGCGACAGGTGCAGTAGCCAAAGGCGATGCGATTATTGAAGTGAAAGCTTAATCATAGCTAGAGAAAGTCAACAAAGGAAAGAGGCTGGGACAAAAGTCCTAGCCTCTCAATTGTCTTTGGATTGTCGAGCAAGACGCAGTGGTTGAGTGGGCTCTACTAGGCTGGTTTCATCAGCTTTTAGAGCACTACTCAACTGTGCGGAGGTGGGACGACGAAATCGAATTCTAACGAATTACCGATTTCTGTCCCACTCTCTTTTTACTTGAGTGCTAAGATTTACAGAGGAAAATCTAAAATATAGAGCCATTTCCAATATGGAAATATGCTATAATGGAATACAAAGAATACAAGAGGTGTTTGAAATGACAAAATTGTACGGAAGTTTAGAAGCTGGTGGAACGAAATTTATCTGTGCTGTGGGCGATGAAAATTTTAATGTTGTAGAAAAGACACAATTTCCTACGACTACACCGATTGAGACACTGGATAAAACGATTGAGTTCTTCTCTCGTTTTGACAATCTAGCTGGTCTGGCAGTCGGCTCTTTCGGTCCTATTGATATTGATCCTAATTCAAAAACATATGGCTACATCACAACAACTCCAAAACCACATTGGGCAAATGTGGACATTGTGGGAGCGCTTCGTCGTGCTTTGAATGTGCCTATTTACTTTACGACAGATGTCAACAGCTCTGCCTATGGTGAAGTTGTAGCTCGCAATAATGCTGGCGGCCGCATTGAAAATCTAGTTTATTATACGATTGGAACGGGGATTGGCGCTGGTGCTATTCAACGTGGTGAATTTGTCGGGGGGACAGGCCACCCAGAAATGGGTCACTACTATGTAGCTAAGCACCCGATGGATGAGGAAAAAGGCTTTAATGGCGTTTGTCCTTTCCACAAGGGTTGTTTGGAAGGTTTAGCGGCTGGTCCTAGCTTAGAGGCGCGGACAGGTGTACGGGGTGAAAATATTGAGCTCAATAGTACTGTCTGGGATATTCAGGCTTATTATATTGCGCAGGCAGCTATTCAAGCGACAGTGACTTTCCGTCCAGATGTCATTGTCTTTGGTGGTGGTGTGATGGCGCAGCAGCACATGTTGGACCGTGTTCGTGAGAAATTCACTGTCCTACTCAATGGTTACCTGCCAGTGCCAAATGTGCGTGACTACATTGTCACACCGGCTGTCGCAGGAAATGGTTCAGCCACACTAGGAAATTTTGTCCTCGCAAAAGATATTAGCGAACGCTATGCAAAATAAGTAAATAAGGCGTTGAGAGTGTTCAAATAAACTAAGGAGGCTGAGATAGGGAATCCAACCTCTTCCATTTGAGGTGAAAGATGCAAAAAGCAATTGTGAAAGATCCCTTCTTTTTACAGCAAAAATCAGTTCCTGCCACGAAAGATGATCTATTCTTGGCTCAGGATTTGCAGGATACCTTGTTGGCCCATAGAGAGTCTTGTGTCGGCCTTGCTGCGAATATGATTGGTTCCCAAAAGCGGGTGATTATTTTTATGTATGGCATGCTGCCCATGGTCATGTTTAATCCAGTTCTCATTCAGAAGTCTGGCCCTTATGAAACGGAAGAAGGCTGTCTGTCCTTGACAGGCAGTCGGTCAACCATTCGCTATCAGAAAATCACGGTCGAATATCTGGATCAGAACTGGCTGAAGAAGACTATCACTTTAGAGGATTTTCCAGCGCAAATCTGCCAGCATGAATTGGATCATTTGGAAGGAGTTCTCATATAGGAAATGTATCTGGAAAGGATAGGAATAGAATGAAAGTATACAAGCGCGATGGAGCAAGATTTTATGTCATAGGCTTTCTCTTACTCTTTGGTATCTTTTTTATCAGGTCTTCTGTATCTATGAATGATGCCTCTCCTGAGTCAACAAGTCAAAATAGTAGCAATCAACTGGTTCATAGGGCTTCTATCAACGAAGAAGACCAAATAAGGAGGCAGATTACTGAAGAAAGCAACAATATGCTCAATCCAGTCTATTGGGTAATGGGCATAGACGCTATTTTTATGATCGTTCTAGGCTATATTTCGAATCATAAACCACCGATTTTAGAGATGGATGAGATGGGAATAAGGCTGAGAGGCTTATCTGCTAAAAGAGAGAAGTACTTCTTGTGGCAGGAGATTGAGCAAATTGAATACGATATCTATCGATCTACGTCAGAACCGGACAGTCGAACTTTATATTTCTATCCTAAAAATCAAGAGGAGAGTGCTGTCTCTTTGAACTTGGCTGATGTGAAAAATGCTAGCTTCAATGAACTTCATCAAGAAATTTCCCAACTTGCTCCGCATATCAAGTGGCTCTTTCCATAGAAATATTATGATAGAGTAGAGATTTGATCTGCTTGGTCATTCGAGCGATTGCAATGTTGCATTTATATATAGACAATCTCAACCGCTATTTACCAGTTTAGCCAAGTATGATAAAATAGAAAAGTCACAGTATTAAGAAATTAAGGAGACAATGATGAAAAAAGTATTTAAATACACAGCTTTGCTTGTGGCAGGTCTGAGTTTAACAGCCTGTGCCTTGCTTCCAAGTCCAAATAAAAAACATTCTGGTAAGCCAAGTCAGGAGAAGACTGTCAAAAAATCAGCCAGCAATGGGCAGGTTGATATCCAGATTAAAGAAGGTCAGTTTATTATGCCAAGCAACGGATCAGCTGATGCAAAATACTTGGCCTTGTCTTTGGAAATTAAAAATAAAACGAATGATAAAATCATGATTTCCTCCTCAGATATTGCTTTTTATGATTCAGAAGGCGAAAAAATCCAGCCAGTCGGAGTCTATGATGATAAAGAAAACTTCAAAACACTGAGCTATGAAGATTTAGCGGAAGGAAAAACTCTTTCTGGTAATCTGGTCTTTAAGGTTGAAGATGGCAAGAAATATGAACTTCACTATGAGAAGAAAACCTATAGCTCGGATGAAAAAGCAGAAGCTATCAAACTAAAGGTTGATCCTGCGAAATATCCTAATCACGTTGACGAATCAAAGAAATTAGCTTCTGATTACCTCAATTCTGTTTTCTTGGGAGGAGAAGCAAAGACAAAATCTTCTAAAGACAAAGGCGATTTAGTTTTAGGTGGCGATTTGGAGCAAGATAAAAAAGATTATAGAGCAGCTTTTGCAGCAGATTTCACACGTAAATTGCATGATTATCCCTTTAGTGATGATGAAATCAATGCTTTCATTGATGCCTATGTGAAAAGTAATGCTAAACGCTCAGAAATTGATTATACAGTAGCCCAGTACATGCCAAATTCAATCGTTATCAAGATCAAACCGAGAACGGTCAGTCTAAATAAAACTATGTATACCTACCGTCAAGATTTTTATGATAAGCATCGTTCTGAATATGGAAGTCTGAGTGATCTCTATAAAGCTACCGATAAGAGCTATGCCAATGACATGATGGCTGGAATGGACTCACGTCCTCTCCTTACGCCAGAGCGAGATTATCAGTTGAAATTTGTCAAAACAGATGGTAAATGGGTTCTAGAACGTGATTATTCTTATGAATCCATCGTCAGAGCTTTTGAAGGCGATATATCCTAATAGCAAGATGAGAGGGCGGATGCTTCATTCTGCTCTCTATTTTTGTTTCCTAGTCTAGCTTTGTGCTATACTGGAGGATAGATATGTAGAGTGAAGGAGCCTGCTATGAAACAATTCTATGATAAATTAGTAAAAACGCGTCACTATCTTCATCAGCATCCAGAGTTGTCTGGCCAAGAATATGAAACGACAGCCTTTCTAAGCCGCTATTTGCAAGACTTAGGAATTAAAATTTTGGACTCTGGCTTAGAGACGGGCTTGATTGCCGAAATTGGTCAAGGAAAGCCCGTGATCGCCTTGAGGGCAGATATTGATGCCCTGCCCATTTTAGAGCAGACAGGTCTGCCTTACGCTAGCCAAAATCCTAGTGTCATGCATGCCTGCGGTCATGATTTTCATCAAGCCAGTCTCTTGGGAGCAGCGGAGTTGCTCAAGGCTATGGAAGAAGATTTACAGGGAACCATTCGCCTGATTTTTCAGCCAGCCGAGGAAACCTCTCAGGGAGCCAGTCAAGTTCTGGCTACGGGTTTGCTGGATGATGTGGTTGCGATTATCGGTTTTCACAATATGCCCCAGTTAAAAGCTGGGCAAATAGCCTTGAAGGCGGGAGCCATGATGGCAGGTGTGGAAAAGTTTAAGGTGACTGTTGAGGGAGTCAGCAGCCATGCGGCTCGACCAGATTTAGGAGTGGATACGGTGCTGACTCTGACCAGCATGATTCAAAATCTCCAAGCTCTGATTTCTCGGACTGTCTCGCCCTTTGAGCCAGTTGTTTTGTCTGTGACACACATTGAAGCTGGGGCGACTTGGAATGTTCTGCCGCAAAATGGCTTTTTTGAAGGCACGATTCGTTGTTTTAACCCTGATTTGCAAAAGCGTTTGAAGGCGGATTTTATCCGTATTGTGGAGCATACGGCGGAGAATTTCGGTGCTAAGGTCACTATTATCTGGGATCAGACTCCGCCAGTGACCTATAATGATCCAGAATTGGCCGAGCTTATTTTTGAAAACTCCCAGAACATCGGGGAGCTACTGCCTGCCCAGCCATCTTCAGCTGGCGAAGACTTTGCCTTTTATCAAGAAAGAATCCCTGGTGTCTTTGCTTTTATCGGCTCAAATGGTGCAGCAGATGCGCCTGACCTGCACCATGATAGCATGACGATTGACGATGCAGCCTTTCAGGTCTCTGTGCCTTACTATGTCGAAAACGCCCTCTTTCTCCTCAAGCACTATAAGAAATAACTATAGTCTTTCATAGAAAATAAGAACTAGGCAAGCTCTTCTTCTTTTGTTATCATAGAAAAACAAGATTTCGATATTTTCAAATAGTTTGAATAATCGAATCAGTGATAAAGAAAATCTATCACCTTGATAAAAAATATATAATGGTCAGGATTTTCGACTTTTGGTATGATAGAAACATGCTCTTTAGGAGGAGATAGAGATATGAATATTAAAAAGATATTGAAATACACTGCCACTGCTGTGGTAGGAAGTCTTGCAGTTGGGCTGCTTGTAGCCTGCTCGTCTTCTGCAAGTAAAGATAGTGCTACAAAGAAAAAGACGATTGAAGTCGGAACGGTTGGAACAACTAAGCCTTTCTCTTATGAAGATAAGGATGGAAAACTAACTGGTTACGAAATTGAAGTGCTTCGTGAAATCTTCAAAGGTTCAGATAAGTACGAAGTCAACTTCAACAAGACCAAATGGGCTTCTGTTTTCTCTGGCTTGGACAGTGACCGCTACCAAATCGGTGCCAATAACATCAGTTATTCAGAAGACCGTGCTGGTAAATACCTCTATACCAACCCTTACGCTAAAAACCCAACCGTCTTGGTGGTTCGTAAAGGAGTGAATATCAAGTCGCTGGACGATATCGGAGGCAAGTCCACTGAGGTTGTTCAAGGTACTTCAACAGCCAAACAACTGGAAAAGTACAATGAAGAGCACAGTTCAAATCCAACAACCATCAACTACACAGATGGTACAATCCAACAAATCTTGGCTAATTTGAATGATGGTCGTTCAGACTACAAGATCTTTGAGCGTATCACAGTAGATACTATCATCAAAGACCAAGGTTTAGATAATGTCGAAGTGATTGAACTTCCAAGTGACCAACAACCGTATGTCTATCCAATCCTTGCTTCAGGACAAGAAGAGCTTCAAACCTTCATGAACAAGCGGATCAAGGAACTCTACGAGGATGGCACACTTGAAAAATTATCAAAAGAATTCTTTGGCGGCACTTACTTGCCAGATGCCAAGGATATCAAGTAAGTTCTGATTTTCCTTGCCCTAAGCAATCGGAAATAACTTACAACCCTTTCACTAGAAAAAATATATTTTATAAGGAGATTATCTCATGAAATTGAAAAAATGGTTTGGTGCAACAGCACTCTTAGCTGTAGCAGCATTTGGTTTGGCAGCTTGCTCATCTTCAACATCTAAAGACGCTAAGTCAGCAGACAGTGCAACAGTCACTGTAAAAGTCGGCGTGATGAACCTCAGCGATACAGAAGAAGCACGTTGGGACAAGGTTCAGGAAATTCTTGACGAGGAAAAAGCAGGCGTTAAATTGGAGTTTACCCAATTTACAGACTACTCTCAGCCTAACCAAGCAGTTCGTGACGGCGATGCGGATATCAATGCCTTCCAGCACTACTACTACCTGAAAAACTGGAATAAAGAAAACAATGCTGATTTGGTGTCTGTAGCAGATACGTATATCGCACCAATCCGTCTTTACTCTGGTACTAAAGATGGCAAAAACAAATATACTGCTGTGAAAGACATTCCAGAAAACGGAAGCATTGCCGTACCAAATGACCCAACAAACGAAAGTCGTGCTTTGAACCTTCTTCAAGCAGCTGGTTTGATCAAGTTGGACGTGGATTCAACGAAGCTTGCGACTGTTGCTAACATCAAAGAAAACAAGAAAAACTTGAAAATTTCTGAATTGGATGCTTCTCAAACAGCAGCTTCTCTTACTTCTGTAGATGCAGCAGTTGTCAACAATACCTTCGTTCGTGAAGCTGGTATTGACTACAAGAACGCTCTTTACAAAGAAAAGACAGATGAAAATTCTAAACTTTGGTACAACTTGATTGCTGCTAAGAAAGATTGGGAAAAATCTGACAAGGCAGATGCCATCAAGAAAATCATCAAGGCTTATCATACTGACGAAGTTAAAAAAGTCATCGAAGAGTCTTCAGATGGTATGGATCAACCAGTTTGGTAAGATTTTATAGAAAATAATTGAAGATAGAAAGGGCGGGGAATGGATTTCTCCAGCCCTTTATCTGCTATTAGTTAGAGTTTTTATCAGCGGAGATGACTTAGCAATATTAAAACGCAGAGTCACAGACTTACACGACAGCAAGTCTTTGTTCTTTTGTGAATCATAGCAGATCATCTTTAAACAGATGCGATTAGTGGGAGTTACACATGCCTTTCTCAACTGAGAGTGAACAAATTAAAAAGTTTGAAAATGATGAGGTGGCCCAACACTATTTTGAGGTGTTACGGACTTTGATTTCTAAAAAGTCTATCTTTGCCCAGCAAATTGGGCTCAAGGAGGTAGCTACCTATCTGGGAGAAATTTTCACTGCCGCAGGTGCTAAAGTGATGATTGATGACAGTTACACGGCTCCCTTTGTATTGGCAGAGTTTCAGTCGGACAATCCTGAGGCCAAGACTATCATTTTCTATCACCACTATGATACGGTGCCGGCCGATAATGACCAGCCTTGGACCAACGATCCCTTTACTCTGTCTGTCCACTACGGTGTTATGTATGGCCGCGGAGTCGATGATGACAAGGGACACATTACGGCGCGTTTGACAGCGGTGCGTAAGTATATCCGAGAGCACGGTTCGCTGCCAGTCAATATCATTTTCATGATGGAGGGAGCAGAGGAGTCGGCTTCAACAGACTTGGATAAATATCTGGCCAAGCATAAGAAACATTTGCGGGGAGCAGATTTGCTGGTCTGGGAGCAGGGCACGCGTAATAATCTAGGCCAGCTTGAAATTTCTGGTGGAAATAAGGGGATTGTCACCTTTGATATGTCTGTTCGTAGTGCGGAAGTCGATATTCATTCTAGCTATGGCGGTGTCATTAATTCAGCTTCTTGGTACTTGATGGATGCTATCTCTAGCCTGCGTAGTGCTGACGGTCGGATTTTGGTGGAGGGTATCTATGAGCAAGTACAGGAGCCCAATGAGCGAGAGCTAGCTTTGATTGCCCAGTACGCTCTGAAGACACCAGAAGAGTTGAAGGAAATTTACGGCCTCCAGCTTCCAGTCTTGAAAGAGGAAAGGCAGGAATTCCTCCGTCGCTTCTATTTTGAGCCAGCCATTAACATTGAAGGCTTCGGTTCGGGCTATCAGGGACAAGGAGTCAAAACCATCCTCCCAGCATATGCATCTGCCAAGATGGAAGTACGCTTGGTACCAGGCTTAGAACCTCATGATGTCTTAGACAAGATTCGCAAGCAACTGGACAAAAATGGCTATGATAAGGTAGAATTAACTTATACATTGGGAGAAATGAGCTATCGTAGTGATATGAGTGCTCCTTCTATCCTGAATGTGATTGAACTGGCCAAGGATTTTTATCCAGAGGGCATATCGGTGCTTCCGACCTCGGCAGGAACAGGCCCCATGCATACAGTCTTTGAGGCTTTAGAAGTTCCGATGGCTGCCTTTGGCTTGGGGAATGCCAACAGTCGGGATCATGGTGGCGATGAAAATGTCAAGATTGCCGATTATTATACCCATATTGAATTAATCAAGGAGTTAATCAGAAGTTATGAGCAATGAAATTATCAAATTAGACCGTATTGATGTCACATTTACACAGAAAAATCGTATCATCAAGGCGGTTGAAGATGTGACCATTCACATCAATCAGGGGGATATTTACGGTATCGTGGGTTATTCTGGTGCTGGAAAGTCAACTTTGGTGCGGGTTATTAACCTCCTGCAGAAGCCATCTGGTGGTCGCATCACTGTGGATGGGACAGTCCTATACGACAAGGGGACAGTCCAGCTGAATGCGGCTCAACTGCGGGAAAAGCGCAAGGACATTGGCATGATTTTCCAGCATTTCAATCTGATGGCCCAGATGACGGCTAAGGAAAATGTCGCATTTGCCTTGAAGCACTCTTCCCTGTCTGCTGCTGAAAAAGAGGACAAGGTTCGCAAACTTTTAGAACTGGTTGGTCTGGAAGATCGAGCGGATAATTATCCTTCTCAACTGTCTGGCGGTCAGAAGCAGCGTGTGGCGATTGCTAGAGCCTTGGCCAATGACCCAAAGATCTTGATTTCAGATGAAGCGACTTCGGCATTGGATCCTAAAACAACCAAGCAAATTTTGGCCTTGCTTCAGGATTTGAATCAAAAGTTGGGGCTGACGATTGTACTCATCACGCACGAAATGCAGATTGTCAAAGATATTGCCAATCGTGTGGCTGTTATGCAGAATGGGAAATTGATTGAGGAAGGTTCGGTCTTGGATATCTTTACCAATCCACAGAACGAATTGACCCAAGACTTTATCACAACGGCAACAGGTATCACTGAAGCGATGGTTAAAATCAATCAACAGAAGATTGTGCAAGATCTGCCAGCGGATTCTGTCTTGGCGCATTTGAAGTATGCTGGTACGGTGACAGATACAGCCATTATCAACGATATCTACAAGCAGTATCAGGTTTCGGCCAATATTTTACATGCCAACATTGAGATTTTAGATCATGTGCCTGTCGGGGAGATGGTGGTTATTTTATCTGGAAATGCAGAAAATCTTGCGGCAACTCAGAGCAATTTGCAAGCTGCTGGCGTAGAATTAAAGGTGCTTAAGGGAGGAATTTAGATTGGTAGACTTGATTAAAACATTTTTGCCCAATGTCTATAAGATGGGCTGGGCTGGTCAGGCTGGCTGGGGAACAGCGATTTATCTGACCCTTTATATGACAATTATTTCCTTCCTGATTGGTGGGATTTTAGGCTTGATAGCTGGACTTTTCCTTGTATTGACAGCACCGGGTGGTATTTTAGAAAACAAAACAGCCTTTTTCATCTTGGATAAGGTCACATCCATCTTTCGGGCGATTCCTTTTATCATCCTCCTGGCTTTAATCAATCCCTTCACACGGATGATTGTGGGTACAGGGATTGGGCCAACAGCGGCTTTAGTACCGCTATCTTTGGCAGTCTTTCCTTTCTTTGCCCGTCAAGTACAGGTGGTTCTATCGGAATTGGATCGCGGTGTGATTGAAGCGGCCCAGGCAGTTGGGGCTAATACATGGGATATCATCGGAGTTTATCTGCGCGAAGGTTTGCCAGACTTGATTCGGGTGACAACGGTGACCCTAATCTCGCTGGTTGGTGAAACAGCCATGGCGGGAGCGATCGGTGCAGGCGGTCTTGGAAACGTAGCAATTGCTTACGGTTATCAACGTTTCAACCAAGACGTGACCGTTTTAGCAACTGTTTTGCTCTTGCTCCTCATTTTCTTTATCCAGTTTTTGGGCGATTTCTTAACCAGAAAAATCAGTCATCGCTAGACAGAGAGTGGGACAGAAATCGGTAATTCGTTAGAATTCGATTTCGTTGTCCCACCTCCGCACAGTTGCGTAGGGCTGTAAAAATTGATGAAATCAACGTAGTAGAGCCCACTCAACCACTTCGTCTTGCTGATAATCCAAAGACAATTGAGGAGGCTGGGACAAAAGTCCCAGCCTCTTTTGTCAGCTATCATCCTTTGAAAAGTCTGAAAATTTAATTTACATTCTATTTTCATAATGCTATAATAAATAAAGATAAGTATGGAAAAATAGCATAATAAATTACTTCTTGCTAGCACTGGATTTTACCCGTGCCGAGGGAAGCAAGCATATCAAGGATGCTAGATCTGCAAACCTTGCTAAAATCTCCTCCTGTAGGAAGGATGGCAAGCCATAAAATGCGTATTTTCACTTATCAAGGATATAGCTATCAATAGTTTTATGAAGTTTTGACTTCAGAATTAGAAAGGAATCGATGATGACATCGTTAACACTGAAAGAGTTGAAATGGACGGGACTCTTTGCTCTACTCTACTTTCTCTGTGTCGGACTAGGAGTATTAGTAGGTCACTTTTTTGACAATGCTGGCAATATGTTCTATGCTCCAGTCTTTGCTGCAGTTTTTGGCGGAAGCGTTTATATGTTGCTGCAAAGCAAGATTAAAAAATTCGGAGCGATTAGCTTACTGGGCGTGGTGATGGGAGGCTTCTTCCTCTTGTCTGGTCATTTTATGATTGCTGGTCTGCCAGGCTTGGTGTTCGGTCTCTTGGCGGACACGATTGCAGGCTTGGGCAAATATGAAAATAAATTCTGGAATCTGCTTTCCTTTGTTTGTTTCTCTTTTGTCAATTCAGGCCCTATTATCCTGATGTGGCTAGCACGTCGGGCTTACATTGATAGCTTGGTGGCGCGTGGCAAGACAGCGGAATATATCAATCGGATTTTGCTGCCGTTGGATTTTCCGACCATCGCTAGTTTTATCGTGATGGTAGTGGCAGGTGCCTTAATCGGTGGCCTGCTGGGTCAATATCTGGTAAAAAAGCGCAGTGCAAAAGCTGGCTCTCAGTCATAAAAAGTCAAGCCAGACGAAAGGTGGGACTTTCCTATCTTAGCTTACTCAGGTAATTGTTCTGACATAAGCTCAATCCAGAAAAAATCACTAGCTTGTATGCTATATCTTTGAGAAATAGACGGTTATAAAAAATTTTATGCCTCCAGCTCTAGCGAAAAGAGCCTAATTTGGTAAGATTAGAGGACTTGGAGAATATCAGGCTCAGGGCCTGGGAGGAATAAGATGAACAACATATTAGTGCTGCAGTCGGACTTCGGTCTGGTAGATGGAGCGGTGTCGGCTATGATTGGAGTGGCTTTGGAGGAATCACCAACGCTGAAAATCCATCATTTGACCCATGATATCACTCCTTACAATATCTTTGAGGGTAGTTATCGTCTCTTTCAAACGGTAGATTATTGGCCAGAGGGAACGACTTTTGTTTCAGTCGTGGATCCGGGAGTGGGTTCCAAGCGGAAAAGCGTGGTTGCTAAGACCAGTAAAAATCAATATATCGTGACACCTGACAATGGTACTCTGTCCTTTATCAAAAAGCATGTCGGTATCGTAGCTATTCGTGAGATTTCAGAAGTGGAAAATCGTCGCAAGAATACCGAGCATTCTTATACCTTCCATGGGCGAGATGTCTATGCCTACACAGGTGCCAAGCTAGCCAGCGGCCATATCAGTTTTGAGGAAGTTGGCCCAGAGCTGAGTGTCGAAGAAATTGTTGAAATCCCTGTTGTGGAAACAAGACTAGCAGATAATTTGGTTAGTGGAGCCATTGATATTTTGGATGTTCGCTTTGGCTCGCTTTGGACTTCGATTACGCGTGAGGAGTTCTGCACCTTAGAGCCCAACTTTGGCGACCGTTTTGAAGTCACTATCTACAACAATGATATGCTGGTCTATCAAAACCAAGTGACCTATGGCAAGTCCTTTGCGGATGTCCGTATCGGTCAGCCGATTTTATACATCAATTCCCTCTATCGGGTGGGCTTGGCTATCAACCAAGGTTCCTTTGCCAAGGCCTACAATGTTGGTGTCGGTGCTCAATGGCATATTGAGATTAAGAGAATTGAAAATTAAGGAAGAAGAAAATGAAAAATAATACAATCAGAAACGTAGTCGCAACAGGAATTGGAGCAGCCCTATTTGTGGTCATCGGAATGATCAATATCCCAACTCCTGTACCCAATACCAGCATCCAGCTCCAATACCCTCTGCAAGCTCTTTTTAGCGTCATCTTTGGACCAATCGTCGGTTTCCTGATGGGCTTCATTGGCCATGCCATTAAAGACGCTATGAGCGGTGGCGGACTTTGGTGGTTCTGGATTGTTGGCAGCGGAGTCTTCGGTCTATTGGTTGGCTTCTTTAGAAAATTCTTCCAAGTGGAAGAAGGAAAATTTGAAGTCAAGGACATTATCCGCTTTAACTTGATTCAGTTTGGAGCAAATGCAATCGCTTGGCTAATCGGCCCGATTGGTGACGTGATTGTGTCTGGTGAGCCGGTCAATAAGGTTATTGCTCAAAGTATTGTAGCAATTCTGGTGAATTCTGTGACAGTAGCAGTCATTGGTACTGTTTTGCTAAGCGCCTATGCCCGTACTCAGACTCGCTCAGGCAGCCTTAAGAAAGATTAATGGAACTAGATATTACAAGATTGGGAAAATCCCAATCTTTTTTTGTACAAAATAAAAAACAAAATGTAATTTATATATTGCATTATTTAAAATATATTGTATAATGGACTTATGAAGATGAAAGGAGCGTAGATATGAATAAAAAAGTGAATGATCTGCTTATACTGCTTATTTGTCTTGTATCAGCCACAATTTTACTAGTTGTGGGCATGATTCGGAAGAATCAAACCTTTATCATACTCGCTTGTGCTGATGTTGCCCTCGGCTGTACTTTCTACACCATAGGCGGGCAAAAAAATGACGATAAGGATGGTGACCATGGCAAAAAATCTTAAGCTCAAGATGGCACGGGTTGAGCATGACATGACCCAAGGTGACTTGGCTGATGCTATTGGTGTGACCCGTCAGACCATAGGCCTGATTGAGGCAGGCAAGTACAATCCCAGCCTTAGTCTATGCTTGGCCATTTGTAAATGCCTCAATAAAACGCTGGATCAGTTGTTTTGGGAAGAATAGTAAGAAAGTGAGTAAGAAAATGAAAGACAAACCACAAAAAGTCTATACAGACGAGCGGACTCTACAACTTGAGCGAAAATTAGGAAATGAAGTTGCTTTTTTCGCGATTATTTTGCTCGTTATTTCTATTTTTGTCAAAATTACTCTTTGGCATGAGCCAGTAGAAGGCTACTTACCAGAAATTCTAGTTATTTTGGGTATGGAAATGTATGCTGGAATTCGTAGCTGGCAATTGGGACTTGATATCAGACGCTACAAGCCATCTATTGGGCGTAAAAGTTTCAGAAGTCGTTTGGCTAACGGGGCTATCTTAGCAATTGTAATCGTGGCTGTTCAGATGTGGAGTGGAAATTCAGCTATTCGACCATTCTTTCGTCATCATCCAATCTTGCAATTTATTTTTATTTTAGCTTTGATGATTGCCTTTTCTAGCATACTTGATCAGTTGGTCAATTATTTTTATCAGAAGAGACAGGTTTTATTGGACCAAGAATTAGAAAATGATGAGAATTAGAATCAGTGAATCTTCAACTTATAAATAAGAAAGTGAGAAAGAAAATGAAGAAGCAGCCTGTTATAAAAGATGAACGAACAGAGAAATTGGACGGCAAAGTTGCGGGAGAACTGGTACTAGGAATGTTCCTCTTCTTAGCTATCTCTGTATTTTTCAAAGCTTATATCCTCCATCTGAGCTTGCTGGCCTATCTTCCAGAAGGTATTCTGCTTACCCTAGTAGGTCTATATGCCTTGCTTCGTCGCTTAAGTCTAGGGATTGATGTTCGTGATATGGTGAGAGAGGAAAAATGGGCAGAGCGTTTTGGCGGTGGCATTGTCTTTGTTCTCATCCTTATAGGTATTGATTTCTTTGGTCAGCGAGAAAATCTGGCTAGCATGTTGAACATTTTGTATCTGCTCAAGCTGGCTCTTGCAATGATACTGTTTATGCTTGGAAGCTTGACGATGGACAAGATCAGTCTTTACCTAAACGGCAAAGGTCAGGCAAAGCTCGATCAGGAATTGGAGGATGAAGAATGACTTGGTGGAAACGATTGATCTGGGGTAGTTGCGCTTTCTTAGCCTTGGGCTTGTATGTTCTTCCTCTGCTATTTCAGCAGCTAGCAATAATTTATCAATTTCCTAAACATTGGACCATTGGTCTTGGGCTTTCGCTGATTTTCCTAGTTTTGCTGGTCTTTATCGTGTTAGCAAAGAAGGCTGGAATCTTATCCCAGTCTGGAAAAATCTTTCAAAAAGGAGACGGGAAGCGAATTGCTCTAGGCCTCTTAGGCATGGTGCTCATATCTGTCCTTGGGACAGTATTACTCCGTTGGCTGCATGGAGAAGTGACAACGGCTAATCAGGCCTCTTTGATGGAGGAGTTCCGAAGGGGAAATACGATGTTGTTGGCCATCATGCTTGGTGTTTTAGCGCCTATCGCAGAAGAAATTATTTTCCGTGGCATCATTCCTCTAAAAATTTTTAAAGGCTATGAAAGCTGGGGCTATATCATAGGCGGACTGCTCTTTGCGATTTTTCATGGCCCAACCAATATTATGTCTTTTGTGATTTATGGTGGTGCCTCTGTGATTTTGACCTTGCTGGCTTGTCGAACTCGGCGCTTGGAAGTCAGTATCGCAGTTCACATGATAAATAACGGACTTCCTGCCATTCTGATGTTGTTAATCCCTATTTTGGGAGTAGAAGTATAGGAGCTTAAAATGAAAATAAAACTTATTAAACGTCAAATCTTAGACGAACGCGAAGAACAACTAGTCAACAAGGCTGGTATGGAGAGTTTCAGTCTCATGCTATGTGGCAGTTTAGCTTTATATATGGGTTCTGTAGCAATGAATGGGGGAGTCGTTCACTACCAGCCCTTCTTACTTTTGATTCTCATCACCAGTTTTTATTTCATGTGTCGCACTCAGTATCTGGGAGCCAATTATTACAATAGTTTCAGTCTGACTATCTGGGGTGTGCTGGCTGCGACAGGCTTTCTGACCCTTTTGATTGCCTGCCAGAATTTTCAGCTCAATCATGCTATTTATCATAACAGTGTTTTTCACCCCATGTTCCTATTTGTTATTTTAATTACTTTTGTCATTCACTTTCCTTTTATGCTGCTGGTTAATATTATCTTGGAGAGTCTAAGCAAGTGGCAGAAAAAGCGCTTTGAGAAGTATTTGGAAGAATTGGAGAAAGAGGGCTAACCTGCTTTTCTGCGTAGAGATTACTGCTCTGCTATTTTCCAAACAAATCTTTTGCCCAGTTTTTC
Source organism: Streptococcus cristatus AS 1.3089 (assembly GCF_000385925.1). Taxonomy (NCBI): domain Bacteria; kingdom Bacillati; phylum Bacillota; class Bacilli; order Lactobacillales; family Streptococcaceae; genus Streptococcus; species Streptococcus cristatus. The sequence goes on along the minus strand of NC_021175.1, from coordinate 1,679,656 downwards.
TAATCAGGTTATAATAAATTGATGAATTAAAAATTCAGAAAATTTTATAAAGAAAAGAGAGTTGAAATCTTATGGCAAAAGATATTCGCGTCCTACTTTACTACAAATATGTTCCCATTGAGAATGCTGAGAAATTTGCAGCTGATCATCTGGCCTTCTGTAAATCTATCGGTCTGAAAGGCCGTATCTTGGTAGCAGATGAAGGAATCAACGGAACGGTTTCTGGTGATTATGAAACCACTCAAAAATACATGGATTATGTGCACAGCCTTCCGGGCATGGAAGACCTTTGGTTCAAGATTGACGAAGAAAACGAACAAGCTTTCAAGAAAATGTTTGTTCGCTACAAGAAAGAAATTGTGCACCTGGGCTTGGAAGACAATGATTTTGATAATGACATCAACCCGTTGGAGACGACAGGAGCTTACTTGTCACCAAAAGAGTTCAAAGAAGCCCTTCTTGACGAAGATACCGTTGTCCTTGACACACGTAACGATTATGAGTACGACCTAGGACACTTCCGTGGAGCTATTCGCCCAGACATCCGCAACTTCCGTGAGTTGCCACAATGGGTCCGTGACAACAAGGAAAAATTCATGGACAAGCGTGTAGTGGTTTACTGTACAGGTGGCGTTCGCTGTGAGAAATTCTCAGGCTGGATGGTACGTGAAGGCTACAAGGATGTCGGTCAATTGCACGGAGGAATTGCGACTTACGGCAAGGATCCAGAAGTTCAAGGTGAGCTTTGGGACGGCAAGATGTATGTCTTTGATGAGCGTATCTCGGTTGATATCAACCATGTCGATCCAGTTGTGATTGGGAAAGACTGGTTTGACGGTACTCCTTGCGAGCGCTATGTCAACTGTGGCAATCCAGAGTGTAACCGCCGCATCCTGACTTCAGAAGAAAATGAAGACAAGTACCTCCGTGGCTGCTGTCATGAATGCCGTGTTCACCCTCGCAACCGCTATGTGACTGAAAACGGCTTGAGCCAAGCAGAAGTGATAGAACGTTTGGCTGCGATTGGAGAAAGCTTAGATCAGGTCGCTACAGTATAAAGTAAACAGCCTTCAGGGGCTGTTTTTCTATGCTTTTTATCTAAAAATCTAAAGTTTATTTCTGTATCTTTCAGGAAAATAGGTTATACTGTATGTAAACGATTTCAAAGGATGTCGGTTATGGCGAAAACATTTTTTATCCCAAATAAAGAAAGCATTCTAGGACAACAGGAGGTCTTGACTGCCAAGTACATCTTAGCCTTGGTGGAGGGCTCGGAGTCACACAGTTATGATGTGGTCTATCTCCGTCAGCCCCTCAATCGTCTCGAATACATGGAGTGTGGGATTGTAGGCCAGTCGCAATTTCTCTTCAAGGTCAACTATGCAGATAGTCGAAAAGGCTATCAAGTGGTGATTCCAGATTTCCTTACTAGAGCGGACTGGGAGATTGTAGAGCCTCTCCTCCAGGCCCTATCTAGCAAGTTGGGGCAAGCGGTAGAAGGGCTAGAAGGCTTTGACTTTGAAGCTTATTTTCGACAAACGGTCAAGCATTATCTAGTGGATAAGGCGGTTCGTCTAGTATATTGCCAAGAGCTCTTCTCCCCTATCTATCTCAACAAGGAATGCCTCGAGAGATTTTTAGCAGAGGATGGATTGGCATGTTTTGAAGAGCTGGTCAAGAAGGTTCAAGGCTCTGATGCCTACCTTGCCAGCGTAAAATTTTACCCAGATGCTCAAGGTAAGGTGCACGGCATCTATCACCTGGCCCAGGGAGTCAAGACGATTTTGCCAAAGGAGCCCTTTGTACCAGTGCCTTATACCGAGCAGCTGGCCCGCAAGGAGCTTGTTTGGGAGATTGACCTAGTGAAGATTTCTGGTGATGGCTCAAAAGCAGAAGACTACCAAGCCATCGCTCGCTTGGATTATGCAAGATTTTTAGACTTGCTACCAGAAGCATTCTATCAGCAATTAGATGCCAATCAATTAGATGCCAATCAATTAGAAGTACAACCTATTTTGGGACAAGATTTTGAAGGATTAGCACAAGAAAAGTAAAGCAGGTCAACGTCTATTTAGCGTGCGAAAGATAGTTTAGCGTAGTTAAGTTTTGTAATATGAAATTTCAAAAATTGCTTAGTTTAATAAAAAGTAGTAAATTATATCAAAAAATATAATATTGTTCAGTAATTAATTATCAGGAGATCTTAAGATGGATATAAAGAAGGAAGTGGGTAAAAGAATCCGAATGTTGCGAGAGATGAAACATATCACTCGTGAAGCTCTTTGTGATGATGAAACTGAGATAACGGTGCGCCAATTAGCACGGATTGAATCAGGTCAATCTTCTCCTAGTTTATCCAAGGTAGAGTATATAGCTTACAAACTAGGTTGTCCAATTTCACATATAGTAGATATGGATCATATGATTTTACCTTCAGGGTACTTGATATTAAAGGATAAACTAATTAAGTTTCAAACTTATGGAGATGATGATAGGATCCAGGTTAAGGAAGAGTTGTTTGATAGAGTTTACGAACACTATTATGACAGTCTACCTGAGGATGAGCAGATTGCAGTTAGTGCTCTACAAGCTAGTTTTGATGTCTTTGTAAGTGAAGATGCAGGGTTTGGCGATGCTTTGCTTGATGAGTATTTTGAACAAGTAAAGATAAGGAAAAACTATTCGGTGAATGATTTGCTTTTGATAAAGCTGTACTTTGTTTCATGTTTAGCAAGACCGACTGAGTATAATCATGAACTATTTTGGATGCTTTCTAAAAAACTTATGAGAGAAACAAATTCATCAGACTTAGAGACAGCCTATATGTTAAAGAGAACGGTGCTTGATTCTTTAGCTGTTCAATGGATGGAAAAATCTTACTCCACTTTTGAGCCTTATGTTAAGGCAATGAACACATTGATGATTATATCGCAGGATTTTCAAAATAAGCCAATTATTGATATGCTAGATGCTATGTGTACCTTATTTCATAAACAGGATAAGGAAAAAGCTATCCAATTATATGACAGAGCTATTGTTTGTGCTCAAGCATTTGGGGACTCAGTATTAGAAGCGCGTATATTAGGAGAAAAAGAAAAAGATTTAAAAACTTTTGAGGAAATGAAGAGCTGACATGACATTTTTGTCATGTTTTCTTCTTTTTGAAAGCGCTATACTCTAGTCATAAAGAACAAGAGATAAGGAGGAAAGAAAAATGTTTGGATTTGCAGTATTCTTAAGTCTTAGTTTTTGGTTTTCTGGATAGGAGATGGAAATGGAAGATTTTAGTATCTCACTCGAGACTTTTACACAAACTCGCCACAGTCTGATAGTTCGAAATAACACCACTGAGCAAAAGTTGGTACGAATCGAGTTAAACAAGGAGTTATTCCGTTTAGCTATTTTAGATGCAGGTGAAGAGCGTGTTTTAATCTTACCAGAAGAATTATCTATTATTGAAAGCTTTAAAATTTCAGAAGTGGAGGATAGTCAATAATGCCCAAAAAATATGTTGTAGAGACAATGTTTCTTCTTGTGATAGCTTCTTTATTTTTAGCAGGATTTTACTATCAAAACCAGGAATCTCATCATCAAGAAGAAACAAAACAAGAGCTACTTTTAAAAAAAGAAGAGGAAATAAAACAATATATTTCAAAAACTAAAAATACTACATTCAAGAATGCATTGTTAACCTCCAATGAGGGAGCACAGGTTCAATTATCAGATTATAAGTTTAGACCAAAGGTTGTGGTATTTTGGGCTAGTTGGTGTCCTGATTGTCAAAAAGAGCTCCCAATCATTCAGCGACTTTATGATAAATATCAAAATAAAGTTGATTTCTTTATGGTGGATATAGTCGATGGTGAACGTGAAACACTTGAAACCTCTCATAAATTTTTAAGGAATCAGGGTTTCACCTTTCCAATTTATATAGATCAAGATTTACAAGCTTTTAAGTTTTTTGATGTAAAAGCTATCCCAACTATCTTTATAGTGGATAAAGATGGTGTAGTGAAACAAATTTATGTAGAACAAGGAAGCGAAGAAATGTTGTCTAAAGATTTAAAACAGTTAATAAATAATTGAGATGAGAATCTCATTTGGTTATTATAAAAATTTTTAAAAGGAGGGTTTTCTGATGAGAAAACTAACTGGACGTGTCAAAAGACACATTGTAGCAGGTCGCTTTTGTATTATAGGTCTCTCATATGGAAGAGGTATATTTTGCTGGGATTAAATAGGAGGATAAAGTAATGAAAAAACTAAGCAATAAAAATAAAAAGGACATTGTGGCAGGTCAATTTTGTGCACTTTCACCATATGGTATTGTTGGAATGATTGTAGGTATTGGATTCTTCTGCTGGAGTTAACGTAAGCTAAAAATCTCTGGCAAGGTTCACTCCTTGTCAGAGACTTTTTAATATAATGAAAGGAGAGAAACGATGAATCGTGTGATTTTAAGTCTTAAAAATATCGATAAAACATATGGGAAAGAACAGGTTCTCCATAATATTTCCTTTGATATTGAACAAGGAGAAATATGTGGTCTTATCGGTGAAAATGGTGCAGGAAAGACAACGTTAATGAGGATTCTTCTAGGACTAATTCGAGCTGATAAGGGAGAAATCGAGAGTGTTTCGCAGCATAAGATCGGCAGTATTATCGAATCACCTGCCCTCTACCCAAACTTGACTGGACGTCAACACCTGCAATATTATAAAACAAGATTTGGTTTAAAGACAGATATCACAAAAATGTTGGAATTGGTTCACTTGCCTGAACCGTCATGGGATCGAAAAGTAAAAAACTATTCCCTTGGAATGAAGCAGAGGTTATCGATTGCGATTGCGCTTTTGGATAATCCAGAGCTTATTATCTTAGATGAACCCGTGAATGGTTTAGATCCTCAAGGGATTTCAGATTTAAGAAAGATGATTTTGAATTTAAGGGATCAGTTAGGAGTTACTTTTTTAATCTCGAGTCATATTCTGTCAGAATTGGAATTTATAACAGATAAGTATATCATCATGAAAAAAGGAAAGATTCTAAATGTGATGAGTTCAAAAGAGCTAGCGAATGATTTTTCTGAAAAAATTTTCCTAAAGACAAGTGATAATCAGATTCTAAAAATGTTTTTAGAAAAAGAGGGCATTGTTCATTTTGAGCAGGATGACTATCTGGTTGTTACAGAAAAGGAAAAATTAATGCCTATTTTGCAATATAGTGTCGCGTCAAATCTAGTGATACAGGATATTTATATTAAGAAGGAACGCTTTGAGGACTACTATTTGCGTAATATTATCTGATGATTTAAGAAAGGAGGAGAGTCATGAATTCTCTTAAGGCAGATATGTATAAATTTTACTGGGAAAAAAGAGGAGTGCTTCCTAGTTTGTTGATAGGATTATTAATTTTGTTATTCTCCTTGTTTTTTAAGTCATCAAATGAAAATGATCCGGCATTTCGAGTTTTGATTTCAAATGTGAGTGGTTTTATTCCTTTGCTTTTCATCTCTACTAATTTATTTTTCTGGGGAGAAGATTATAGTTTCCGTACGATTAATATTTTGCTCACAAAAGAAAAACAACGATGGAAGTTGTTTTTATATAAAACTTTGGGAACCTTTTGTTTGTCTTTATTATATGTGTCTATTTTTTATAGTTTAACAGCTCTTGTTTATTTGGAAGGGGACATGGTGTTGATTGTTTCGACATTTTTACACCAACTACCATACTATTTGGTTATTATCAGTATCTCGTTATTGATTTTTCAAATATTTGATAAGGTTTATGAGTCATGTATGATTTATACACTCTACATTTTACTATTTGATAACCTATTGGCTTACGTCCTTCCAAATTCTGGTGAGAGTGTGAAAGACTATTTACTTATGACTTTAAATTTGAAAGCTTCCCCTGAGGTAAGTCAATTTACCCTTACAAACGTATGCTATCCTATAGTGGTGAGTATAGCAGTACTTGTGCTTGCGTTAGCTGTATTTAGTAAAAAAGAATTTAAGTAGGAGGACTAATGATGAAAAAAATAGGAATTGTAATTGGGCTGTTGTTACTGTTTGTAGTAGCTGGAATTTTATTAACCTTAAAACGAGGAGAGACGACAATCAGTGTGAAACAATCATGGGCTCTTTCTTCTAAAAGTATTAAAACGTTAGAGTTTTATGGCTCAAAGCAAGCAATTGATGTTAAAGTTCTCAAGAGTGAATCAGATGAAACAAGTGTTCAAATAGAAGGAAAAGTTTCCGAAGAATCAGCGAATAATATATCTAAAAACGTTAAAATGAGTTCAGATAGTCTATATCTACCATTTTCACAACATGGTTTTAATTTGGCTCTGAGTTCAGAAGGGAAAGACAAGTTATATGTAACTATTTCCTTAGGGAAAAATGCTACCTTCGAAAAATATTTATAGATACTCTTGTTGGCGATGTATTTATTACAGTCCCTAAAGATTTTGATGGGATTTATACTTTACATACAAACAATACAGGAGAAATTTAAGGGTTCCTACCACAAATCAAACTTCGAATAGCATCATTGAAGTTGATGGCTATAGTAAGATAAGTGTTGAAAAAGGAGAAAATAATGGTTAGTCACTATAAACAAGCAACTTTGCTGGATTGTGGAATGGCTTGTGTAAAGACAATCATTTCTTACTATTTCCCAAAATTAGAACATTTAGATAGTCTACAATTTGATAATAATAATCACCAAGGACTGTCTTTGTTTGAAATAGAAGATGTATTAAAAAGCTATGGTATTGATGCGGATTCTTATCAAATTGACACTCCTAGTTTGTTAAATAACGTATCATTTCCTTATTTGATGGTAGTAGAAAGAGCTGGTTTACCTCATTATATTGTTGTATTAGATGGAGACAGTAATTCATTGACGGTTTCTGATCCTGCAAATGAGGAAATTGAGAAAATTTCAAGATTAGAACTTTTTAGTCAGAGTGTAGGAATTGTTTTAATTCCCCAAAAGAGTGAGAGTGTTAATTCAGAAGATAGAAAAGCTGCTGTTACGATAAGCTATGTAGATAAGTTGTATCATAGATTTCTAGCTTCACTTGGTTGGAAGAGAAAGTTTGCAATCTTTTTCTTGGGATTAGCTAAAATTAGTTTACCTGTTGCTATTGCTTTTTTACTACAAATAACGATGTCTGGTCTGCTTAACATTCAGTTTAGTATTCAGCTATTTACCCTAGCTTCAATAATATTAGCTTCATATTTGTATTGGCAGTTCTCTATATTAGAAACGAGATTAAAAGGAAAGATTGAGAATGATTTTTTAAATGATATTCTGTCCTCTTTTTATCAGAACCAATTAAATGATTTTTCCTTAACTAAGAATTATGAGTACGTTAGTAGTTATTTTTGGAATTTATTATTATCAGCAACAGGTATTATGCAAAAATTTTACTTAAAGGTGCAGCTTTTAGTGTTTTGTTTGCTACTGTTATTGTTATTAAAAGTGAATATCATAATTTTCGCAGTTACATGCTTATATATAGCTATTCTTGGTTTATATGTTAATTTTGAGATACGTAAAGTTGTAAAAAATCAGCGAGAATTCATTGCTAAGAGTTCTAACTTTAGCTCTCTTGTAGAAAATACAATTTATGGTTTGCAAGATATTATAAGTTTCCAAAAATCTGGCGACTTTATCAAAGAATTTGATAAAAGACTAGATGAACTGTTGGGAACGAAACTAGATAGTACACATATTACCAATAGACTATTAGCTTCTACGCAGATATTTATCGCTTTAACTGGTTCATTTTTGATTGTTACTGTGAATATTATTAGAGATTACGCACATATATCAGAGTATTCAAATAGTATTTTGATTCTATTACTTTTATCCAGCATTTTGAATTCTTTAATTACATCTTGGGTAGCATTGAAAAAAAGTCAATATTCCTTTGAGTTTATTGGACTAGAGGAAGTAGGGCTGGAAAGTAATCTTGTTACAATTCCAGTATCTAAAATTGAACAATTGTCATGCCGAAATTTATATAAAAAATGGGATGAAAAGTTGGTATTTAATAAATTAAATTGTGAGTTTAATAGTGGTGAATTAACCGTCATTATAGGCGGTAATGGAACTGGGAAATCATCTCTTTTGAATATTATTCAGGGATTGTCTTCTCCAACAGAGGGTGATATTGTACTGAATGGGATAGAAAGTTTTTCTACTTTAGAGGAGACTAATATTTTTGATTATTTAAGCGTGTATTCATCTGAATTTCATGTGTTCCCCGGAAGTGTTTCAAAAAATATTAATTTTAACTTATTTAATAAGGAAAACTATGAATTAAATAATTTTGATGGTCTGAATCTCAATGTAGCTCTGAGTCATCAGATTGATGGGAAAGCCACCAATATTTCGCAAGGTCAGAAGCAAAAAATTCTACTCATGAGGAGTTTATCGCAAGAAAAAGATATCTATCTATTCGATGAGCCTACAGGAAATTTGGACAGAAACTCAACTGAATTGTTCCTAAATGAGGTTGAGAAATTAGTGAGCGAGGAAAAGATTGTTATTGTCGTGACTCATGATAAGGATGTTATTGCTAGAGCAAGTAAAGTTATTAATATGGATGAGTTTCATTAACATTTAAAAAATGGAGATTGGTGGTTTCCAATCTTAAGTTTACCTATAACTAGTTTGTATAATATTTGGATTAAAGCATTTCGTAGCAATATTATGATACTAATGAACTCTAGGAATAAAACCCATCCTAGGACAAGATTTTAAAGCATTAGCGCAAGAAAAGTAAAGCAGAAGCAGGTCAATCGACTTGCTTTTTTGGCCTTGAATATACAGTATAAGTGCACAATAAAAAACTCATAAGATTTTCTAGTAAAATAGAATTGAACGAACTAGTTACGAAAGGAAATCTCATGAGCTATCACCATTTTACCATAGAAGAACACGAAAGTATTCTGATTTACCGTGCAAAAGTATTGAATTTCTCTCAAAGAGGGAAATTACTTCATCGTCATCCTTCCAGCATTAGTCGGGAATGGAAATGACATATAAAATCAGCAAGTTATTCTCTCAACAAAGCCCAAGCATCTTATAAACTCGCAAAATCACACTGTGGGCGAAAGAGAAAACTTGAAATAGAACATCATTTAAGCAATACTGTCAAACATCTATTTCTCGATTGCCAAGAGCTTGTTTTGTAGTCTTTGTTCATGCCAAGACTGGACTCAGCCAGTTTAGCTTCCATTTATGGATGAATAATCTTTTTATGTGAAAACTCTCATTCAGATTGAATGCCCTCCGATAGCTAGATATTGATCTAGCGCTTGAGGGGCAGTTGCTTTATCCCAATCTTTTTTGTTTTGAAATGCGCTTGAACCGGTCCTTGCTATAGAGTCTGCCTATATCCTTGGCTAGCTAGAAAATATGCTGGTGATAGTCAGTAGACCACCTTTTTATGATACAATAGTAGGATAGAGTCAGTGGACGCTAGCTGGCTATTTCATGCTAAAGAAAGGGAAAAATAAGTCGATGATTCTTGAAGAGTTTGATCAAAACCGTAAGGCCATCATTAATCCAGAGGATTTGATAGAGCCTATTGAAGGATTTCCGCAGACGGCAGTGTCCTGCTTTGCTCGGGAGACCTTTGCCCGAATGCTGGCGGATTTTGACCATGAGTTGATTACGACGACATCTATGGCCAACATTGAAATTCCTATTTATCGGGTCTTTGCGGATTGTCAGGAGCTAGCTCTTTTCAACGCTCCAGTTGGAGCTTCCGCTTGTGTGGCTATTCTGGAGGATTTGATTGCTTTTGGTATGAGAAAGCTGGTTCTCTTTGGGACTTGTGGTGTGCTGGACGAGGATATCAAAGCAACATCCGTCATTATTCCAACAGCAGCCTTGCGCGATGAGGGGACTAGCTATCATTATCAGCCGGCTAGTTCGGAGATAGCGGTCAATGTTGGCTTGCAGGATTTTCTGGTAAATTTCCTTGAGCGGCGAGGGATTTCCCATAGCTTGGGCAAGGTTTGGACGACCGACGGCATTTTCCGAGAGACTGTGGACAAGCTACGCAGGAGAAAAGAGGCGGGAGCTATCTGTGTGGATATGGAGTGCTCGGCTGTAGCGGCTTTGGCGGCCTTTCGTGGCATTCAAGTTTGCCAGTTCTTTTATGCGGCGGATCATCTGTCTGAGGAGGCTTGGGACATGCGCAATCTGGCTAATCATGCGGACTTAGACGAGAAAGACAAGGTGGCCAATCTGGCGATTCAGATCGCTCTGGCCTTATAGAAAAACATGAAAAAACCAATTATTCAATTTGAAGATTTTAGTTTTCAATATCAGGCTCAGTCGGAGCCGACTTTGAAGCATATCAATCTGACCATTTATGAAGGGGAAAAGGTGCTGCTGATTGGGCCGTCTGGCTCTGGTAAGTCAACCTTGGGCCAGTGTTTAAACGGCATTATTCCCAATATTTACAAGGGACAGGCCAGTGGGCAACTCTTGATTAAGGGGCAGACAGCCTTTGATAGTAGTATTTATGACAAGTCAAATCTTGTCAGCACGGTTTTGCAGGACACGGATGGTCAGTTTATCGGACTCAGTGTAGCAGAGGATCTGGCCTTTGCTCTGGAAAATGATATGGTGGCCTTGCCCTTGATGCGGGAGAAAGTTCTGCGTTGGGCGAAGCAGCTAGATCTAGAGCAGCTTTTGGACCATCGTCCTCAAGACTTGTCTGGCGGGCAGAAGCAGCGGGTCAGTCTGGCGGGTGTCTTGATCGATGAGAGTCCAATTTTGCTGTTTGATGAGCCTTTGGCCAATCTCGATCCCAAGTCTGGTCAAGATACGATTGACTTGATTGATCAGATTCATAGAGAAGCTGCAACCACGACCATCATCATCGAGCACCGCTTGGAAGATGTGCTTTATCGACCTGTTGACCGAGTTGTCCTCGTCAATGATGGTCAGATTCTTTTTAACGGTGCGCCGGATGACTTGCTCAAGACGGACCTCTTAGCAGAAAATGGGATTCGAGAACCTCTCTATATTACAGCTTTGCGGCAGCTTGGTTTTGATGTGGCAAGCGCGACTCATCTGGCTGATTTGACCAAGCTGGAACTTACAGGACTCTCACAGAATCTGACCGAGCAAAAAACAGAGCAGATTGACAGTAGGCATGAAGCTCTTTTAGAACTCGACCATGTTTCCTTTGCCTATCAGAGCGATAGACCTATTTTGCGGGATATCAGTCTGAAGGTTTTCAAGGGTGAGCGGATAGCCATCGTTGGGAAAAATGGGGCTGGCAAGTCTACGCTAGCCAAGGCTCTCTGTCGTTTTATTGATACAGAAGGGGAGTATCGTTGGCAGGGACAGGATATCAAGGGAGACTCTATCAAGGAGCGAGCGGAGCGGATTGGCTATGTCCTGCAAAATCCCAATCAGATGATTTCGACCACAATGATCTTTGATGAAGTAGCGCTGGGACTGCGGTTGCGTGGTTTGGCAGAGGCGGAAATTGAAGAAAGGGTTCATGCTGTGCTCAAAACTTGTGGTCTCTATGAATTCCGCAGTTGGCCGATTTCAGCCCTGTCTTTTGGTCAGAAGAAGCGGGTGACCATTGCTTCTATCTTGGTGCTAAATCCAGAGATTATCCTTTTGGATGAGCCAACAGCTGGTCAGGATCAGCGCCACTATACAGAGATGATGGACTTTCTCGATGAGCTAAACCAGCAGGGACACACGATTATCATGATTACCCATGATATGCAGCTTATGTTGGATTATTCGGATCGGGCCATCGTGGTGGTGGACGGCCAGATTTTAGCAGACCAGTCGCCTGCTCAGATTTTGTCCAATCATGAGTTGATTGCAGCGGCTAATCTAAAGGAGACTTCGATTTTTAGCCTAGCTGAGAAGCTGGGAGTGGATCCGCTAGCTCTGACTCAATTTTACATGCAAAAAAAGGAGGAAAGTCATGTTTAATCAACAAAAATTGATTGGCTACCATGCCGGAAAGACTTTTCTCCATGGTCTGTCTGGTGCCAGCAAACTTATCTTTTTTATCCTAGTTTCGGTGGCAGCCATGATGAGCTACGATACGCGTTTCCTCCTTCTTGTGGCTCTGGCTTCCCTGATGTTATTTCGAGTGTCTGAGATTCGGCTGAAAGATATTTCTTTCGTTCTGGCTTTTGCGGGAACCTTTGCGGCGCTGAATATTCTCATGGTCTATCTATTTGCTCCTCAGTATGGGGTGGAGATTTATGGAGCCAAGAATTTGCTCTGGACAGGATGGGGTGCTTATAATCTCACGCTTCAGGAACTCTTTTATCTCTTGAATCTTTTGCTCAAGTATTTCTCAACGATTCCCCTAGCGGTGATCTTTCTCATGACCACCCATCCCAGTCAATTTGCTTCCAGTCTGAATCAAATCGGCCTTTCTTATAAGATCGCCTATGCGGTCAGTCTGACCCTGCGTTATATTCCGGATTTACAGGAGGAATTTTACCTAATCAAGATGTCTCAAGAGGCGCGTGGACAAGAATTATCCAAGAAAGCTCCCCTCAGCAAACGGGTCAAGGGCAATCTGCAAATCGTCATTCCCCTGATTTTCAGCTCGCTCGAGCGAATCAATACTATCGCAACGGCCATGGAGCTGCGCCGCTTTGGGGAAAACAAGAAGCGGACCTGGTACACCCAGCAAGCCTTCAGCAAGCTAGACAAACTTGTAATCGTGGTGTCTGTCCTTCTACTAGCCCTCAGCCTTCTTCTTTTCGTTGTCAATCAAGGACGCTTTTATAATCCTTGGGCCTAGGCTAAAGGTGGAAAACTAGCCAGGTTTGGATTGAGAGGATCAATCGGTGCAAGAAAAAATAAATTTTAAATTTTATAAGGAATTACTTTTTCCTGTTTTTTGTGGTCTAGGGGCTTTCGTTTTGCTCTTGGCTTTGTCACAGACAGATGAAGTCGGGGGAAGAATGATCCTGATTTCAATCATCTTGCTAATAGGGATGAGTGGTCTCTTTACTTGCCTTGCTATAGTCAATAGAGAAAAGAGTTTGCGACGCTGTCAAGAACTTTATTCTCACTTTCCAGAGCTTGAAAAGGATTTTCAATTGATTTATAGTAACTCTCGTTATGCGCATGAAAGTCTATCTCTCTATCTCTACAAGGATGCTATCATACGGGTGGATGGTTATTTCCAATTTCTTAGGCTTTCTGATTTAGCTGATGTGACCATTAAGATTGAGGAGGTGGAAGAAACAAGGTATGTAAAAATTCATCACCTTTATCTGTATTACAATCCAATGAGTTCTAACAAAGATATTCGTCTGGCTTTTGGGCCTTATACGGATCAAAAATATATTGACTTATTACAGTTTTTAGATGTGATGAATCAAGTTGCTCCTTGGATTCGAATCTATAATGAAGCTGTGGAAAAATAGTATGGTCTAACAAACATAAAAAATCAGATGAATTTAACAGGCCTCCCAAAGAGTTAGACACAAAAATCTAACCTTTAGGGAGGCCTGTTAAAGTAGAATGCTTTTTGCTTGTTTCAATGGACTTTACTCGTTTTCAGTTGTTACAAAATTTTGTTGGTAATTTTGCTGCTCTTGATAGGGATTTTGGCTAAATTGCTGATCTTGGTAGTCTGTATTATTATAGGAATCATTGCTAAGGAGTTCATATTTTGTAGGCTGACAATAAAAAATAAACAGAATAAAATAGCCAAAAAGTGGGACCAAGTACAAAAAGAGAAGAGCCCAATGATAGCCACCATCTCGCAATCGTCGAACTTTAATGGCGAGAGAGGGAAGCAGAATTGCAATGTAATAGACAACCATCAGGCCAGAAAATAAGGATCCTCCAATCTCAGAGTTCAAAACCGTCTCAATCAGAAGAGCAGTACAAAGTATTAGTATTATTACTAAAAAATGGCAGAGAATGGGCCACCAATATTCTGGGCGAGTTGAGCGACCAGTGAAATCCACATAGCCCTTCCAAAATTTTTTATATGCATCAATCATGTAGTAATCTCCTTAAATATTTTTATATATTCTACTATATTTAGCAAGAATTGGCAAGTTTTGGGGAAATAGCGATCTTTGGCTAGAATAAAATAGATGGCTAAATCAAGCTGTTTTATTATAGCCCTAGAGAAAAATTATGAACAAACTAAGAAGCTTGTTTCTCAACTGATTTGATGAATAGAGCTGTTATTTACTATTACTATTGTCGAAAGAAACTATGGAATAAAACCTATCGTCCTTATTTATTTGAAGAGAAGAAGGCCTAAAATCAATGTCAGTTATCCTCTTTCAATCGCTAGGAAATATGATATAATGAAGTGTTATCAAAAAAGGTTTCATTAGCCTTGAAAGGATTAAAAAATGACTACAAAACAACCGTTTTATATTACGACACCTATTTACTACCCGTCTGGCAAGCTCCACATTGGCTCTGCCTATACGACCATTGCCTGTGATGTTCTGGCTCGCTACAAGCGCCTCATGGGCCATGATGTTTTCTATCTGACTGGTCTTGATGAGCACGGTCAAAAAATCCAGCAAAAAGCTGAAGAAGCTGGTATCAGTCCGCAGGCTTATGTTGATGGCATGGCAGTTGGGGTCAAGGAACTCTGGAAACTGCTGGATATTTCTTACGATAAATTTATCCGGACGACAGATGACTACCACGAAAAGGTTGTAGCCGATGTCTTTGAAAGACTCTTGGCCCAAGATGATATCTATTTGGGTGAATATTCAGGCTGGTATTCTGTATCTGATGAGGAATTCTTTACTGAAAGCCAGCTGGCAGAAGTCTTCCGTGATGAAAATGGGAAAGTAACTGGCGGAATCGCGCCATCTGGACATGAAGTGGAGTGGGTGTCAGAAGAGTCTTATTTCCTGCGTCTCAGCAAGTACCAAGACCGCTTGGTAGAATTTTTCAAATCTCAGCCAGACTTTATCACACCTGATGGTCGACTCAATGAAATGCTGAAAAACTTCATCGAGCCAGGTTTGGAAGATTTGGCAGTTTCTCGTACAACCTTTACATGGGGAGTACCAGTCCCATCAAATCCTAAACACGTTGTCTATGTTTGGTTTGATGCCCTGCTCAACTATGTGACAGCTCTTGGCTACGGTCAAGATGAGCACGGGAACTTTGACAAATTCTGGAACGGAACAGTCTTCCACATGGTGGGCAAGGACATTCTGCGTTTCCACTCCATCTACTGGCCAATCCTTCTGATGATGTTGGATATCAAATTGCCTGAACGTTTGATTGGTCACGGTTGGTTTGTCATGAAGGATGGCAAGATGTCCAAGTCTAAGGGCAATGTGGTCTATCCTGAAATGCTGGTAGAACGCTATGGTTTGGATGCTCTGCGCTATTACCTCATGCGCAGTCTTCCAGTTGGCTCAGACGGAACTTTCACGCCAGAAGATTATGTTGGCCGTATCAACTATGAGCTGGCCAATGACCTAGGAAACCTCCTCAACCGTACGGTTTCTATGATTAACAAGTACTTTGATGGTCAGGTGCCAGCTTATGAAGAAAATGTGACGGACTTTGACGGAGCTCTGGCTCAAGTAGCAGCTGAGTCCATCGCTGACTACTACAAACACATGGATGCAGTTGACTACCCACGCGCGCTGGAAGCAGTCTGGACGCTCATCTCCCGCACCAATAAATACATCGATGAAACAGCTCCTTGGGTTCTGGCTAAGGATGAAGCCATGGTCAAAGAACTGGCAGCAGTTATGAGCCACTTAGCAGCGAGTCTGCGTGTTGTGGCGCACTTGATTGAGCCGTTTATGATGACAACCAGCAAGGCTGTTCTCAGTCAACTGGGCTTGCCTCAAGCAGTTTCGTTGGAAAACCTAGCAATTGACCAGCTCCCAGCAGGTCTGACAGTTGTAGAAAAAGGAACGCCAATCTTCCCACGTCTGGATATGGAAGAAGAAATTGCCTATATCAAAGAACAAATGGAAGGCAACAAACCTGCGGTTGAAAAGGAATGGAAGCCAGAAGAAGTCGAGCTCAAACTTAATCGTAGCGCCATCAAATTTGACGACTTTGATAAGGTAGAAATCCGAGTTGCAGAAGTCAAAGAAGTTTCTAAGGTTGAAGGCTCTGATAAGCTGCTCCAATTCCGCTTGGATGCAGGAGACGGCGAAGACCGCCAAATCCTCTCTGGTATTGCCAAATACTATCCAAACGAGCAAGAACTGGTCGGTAAAAAAGTCCAAATCGTAGCCAACCTCAAACCCCGCAAAATGATGGGCCGTATCAGTCAAGGTATGATTCTCTCAGCCGAGCACGGTGACCAACTGACTCTCCTAACTGTAGACGAGAAAGTACCAAATGGAAGTTTGATTGGGTAGAGAATTTTGTAGTCCATTATTTTAATTGATAACATTCGTGTTAATTTCATCTAATGTAAAGCCCCCAGCAAGCTTATTTTGCTGAGGGCTCTTTTGATAGCATAAGAAAATTGGTAGAAAATAAAGGAAGTGGAGAAAGTCCTAAGTATCTGGAAATTCATGATTCAGGATTATGAAATAGTGATAGTCCTTGTCTTAAACTGAGGGAAAAGAAGAATTTGTTAGAGTAGCTTTCCTCAGTTGATGTGGATTAAGGTACATGGTATTTCTTTATAGAAGAAAGTTTTTTTCTGAAAATCTTGTAAAAATGTGTTAGATATGATAAACTGATAAAAAAGTAAAGAGGTTTGTTTTATGATTAATGCTTATAAAAATTTTGTCAAAGGCTATTGGGATTTTTCTGGTCGCTCTACACGTTCTGAGTACTGGTGGATTTACCTAACCAATTTTATTCTTGCTGTTTTTTTGTACATGATAATTTACTCAACTGTAGTATCTAATCCAAACAGTATTGAGGCAATTGAAACAGTAAATTCCTTGACTAATTTTGGTATCATTTGGTTAGTCATCTTTTTCTTGCCTGCCTTAGCTCTAACCATTCGTCGTCTACGAGATGCTGGTTTTCACTGGGCTCTGATTTTTATCACTTTTATTCCTTGGGTAGGCTCAATTGCACTCCTTGTTTTGTTAGCTTTTCCAAGCAATAATATTGTAGAATTAGATGTTAAAACCGACCAAGAAACGCAGTAATTTAATGATTAAGCAAGAAAAATAGTATGCTTAGTCATTATGCTACTTGCATCAACTGTTTTTCTCGTACGATGGTGTTTGATAGTGGATTTCTGGTTTCTCTTTGTTGAGAGCTCAGCTTGCTTCAAATTTTAGAGAATTCACTTATTAGCCATAATAAAACACTCCTGAATCTAGTTTTCTAGATTTTGACAGGAGTGTTTTTCTTTTATATTAGAGAATTGCCAAGTGCTGTATTTATAGCTTATTGCTCATTGGGTTCATCTGTTTGAGCGGGATCATTGCTTGTGAAAGGAAGATTCTTAGTGAATTCGGATAGATTTTCCTTGACCTCTTGGACAAGTTTGCTAGGCTTCAGCAGGTTTATGTCGTCTTTCCAAGACTGGTAGCGCATGTCTACCAGTAGTTTGGCTAATCGCGTCAGCATTTCCCGCTCATGGTCTGTGAGGGCGTTAGCATTTTCAAAAACAGCTAAGATTTTGTTGAAATTTTCCAGCTTGGTGAGGTCATTAATGGAGCTGATACCAGCATCTAGGATGAGACCGAAAAAGAGGTCAAAAAAGTCTTTTAATTCCTCATCAGAAACGCTATCAACCCAGTTTTTCAGAGTTTTATCTACTTGAAGGCTGTCTGGATTGAGGTTGTCCAGTAGGACAAAAGTCTGGTCACTGATCTGCCAAGTGAAGGTATCGTGCTGGGCCAGACCGCCGATAGCTGTACTTTTGACAATCTGAGCCTGCTTGGGTGTTTCGAGCATCATTCCGACGATAGAGCCTTGCGGAATGTAGCGCTTTATCTTGTCTGAAATAGTTTGGTAGCCTTGACTGGTGATGACCGAGTGATTCAGTCCAGGGGCATCATAGCTGTAAATGATCTGAATCCGCTCTTGATATTCTGGCTCGATCTGACTAGCAGCGTAGGAGGCTAGATTTCCGCCCTTTGAGTGACCAGTCAGGATGAACTGACCAGGCAGAACATCCATGGCTTTTCGCAGATAATTGACCGCCGTTTTTTGAGCTGGTACCTGATCCATATAAGTCATGTGGAAGTCCTCTTTCCAGCCAATAATGGAATCATCAGTTCCGCGGAAGGTCAGGACATAACTATCGGGCTTGATTTTGAAGATCATAGCTGCAAACTGCTTTTGGACATCAGGGTCAATATCATTGACATAGCCCATGAGCTTGATATTTTTGAAGCGGGTTGAGCTAGCTACCTTTTCTAAAAGTTTCAGACGATTTTTAGTCACCAACATGGACAAATCTTGGGGCATCTTTTCAGCAGCTTCAAACAAGCGGCAAGTACAATCAGGGGATATCTGATCAGACACAATCTGGTCAAAAGGCAGATAAGTTATCTCCGTCAGCATCAGCATATCCAGTTCATTAAAGGGGGTGTCGTAGATACTGTCGTAAGCTACTTGGTCTAGGTAATCAAAAATTATTCCCATATCGTTCTCCATATTCTATCTTCTTACAGTATAGCATAAGTAGGGGCTAGTTGTCAGAAAGGGAAAAAGAAAAGAGCGGAAAGCTGAAGATATTCTTCAGTATTTCCAGCTCTTTTGATCTAGTAAGCTTTACCGATGAGGATGGCGTAGATAAAGAATAAAGCGAAGCTAAAGAGGAAGATCAAACCAAGGATGGAAAGACCTTTTAGCCATTTACCCAGATGTTTATTTTCGCTCGTAACGAGGAGATAGTTTAGAAGGGCAAAAAATGGAGTCGTCAGGAAGGAAGCAATCATGGCAAAACGAAGCATGAGGGCCACACTACCTTGGAAGAAGTAGATGATAATGCCACCGATAATGGCTGTAGCTGTCATCCAGATATGCAGATTTTTTTGAGAAGTCTTCTCTTCATTGAGAAGGAGGCGTAGGGATTCAGCGTTTACACGAGAATAGCCATCGATAACGGTAATAACGGTACCGAAGATACAGAGAAAGGCAATGAAAGTAATCAGAATCCGTGTCCAATCACCAAGGACAGATGCGTACATCCCAACGAATTGCTGGATGTAGGCAGCCCCAGCATCCTGAACTGCTTGACCAGTTGGATACTGGATAAGAGCGCCCATAGCGACGAAGAAGATGGCCAGAATGGCCGTTCCAATATAACCAACATTAAAGTCAAAAAGTCCGTCCGTGACAGAGATATTAACAGATTTTCCTTTCTCAGCAGTCCAGAGGGAGTTGATTGCTGAAATCTCGATTGGAGCTGGCATCCAGCCCATGAGAGAAACGATGAAAGGTAAGGCAGCCATCTGCCAAGGTGTCTTTTCAACGAAGTCTGCTCCGTACTCAGGATGCTTGATAATGGCAACGATGACCGCAATAACGGTTGCAAAGGTTAGAGCGGACATGATCCATTTGGCAAGGCCATCAAGGAACTTGTAGCCACCAAAGAGTAGCATTGCCCAGATCAGGATGATGAGAATCAGCGACCATTGAGTAATACTGAGCCCAAGGGCATTTGGAAAGGCGCTGGCGATGATAGCAGCACAGAGAATCCCGACCCCTGCTGTATTGACCAAGGCGGAGAAGACATTTAAAACGAAGAAGATGCCCAAGTAGACTTTTCCTTTTTGAGCATAGCCTTCAACCAGGCTATGACCAGTTTCTAAGGTGTACTCAGCACCGAAGCGGAAGAAGGGATATTTGAAGAGGTTGGCCAAGATGACCAGTCCCATCAAAGCCCAGCCATACTTGGCGCCTGCTTGAGCCGAGGAAACAATGTGAGAGCCACCAACAGCAGCAGAGGCCATGAGGATCCCGGGACCGAGGGCTTTCAGTTTTGACTGCCAGGTAGATGTCTGAGTTTGTTCTAGCATAATAATCTCCTTATTATAAAAAATGAATTTTCAGACAATTCTGAATGTAGTGTTATTTTATCTTTTTACTCTATTTTTGTCAACACTTCTTGAATGATTTCTTGAAAATTTCTGAAAACAATATGATTTTCAAACTAAAAAAGTCTCTGTGATTTAAGGGAGAATTTGATATAATAGCAGTAAGAAAAATGAGTGAGGAAATGGAATGCACAAGATTTTACTGGTCGAGGATGATGCGGTTATCCGTCAAATGATCAAAAAAATGCTGGAGCAGTGGGGCTATCAGGTTGTGGCGATTGAGGATTTCATGCAGGTTTTGACGACCTTTGTCAAGGAGGAGCCCCAGCTGGTGCTGATGGATATTGGTCTGCCCCTCTTTAACGGCTACCATTGGTGCCAGGAAATTCGGAAGATTTCGACGGTGCCAATTATGTTTCTATCTTCGCGCGACCAGTCCATGGATATCGTCATGGCCATCAATATGGGCGCAGATGACTATGTGACCAAGCCTTTTGATAATAATGTCTTTCTGGCAAAAGTTCAAGGCCTGCTGAGGCGATCGTATGAGTTTGGAACGGATCAAAGCCTTTTGGAATATCAGGGCGTGATTTTAAATCTTAAGTCCATGGATTTGGTCTATGAGGGCGAGCTTGTAACGTTGACCAAGAATGAATTTCAGATCTTGCGGGTGCTCTTTGAGCATTCCGGTAGTATCGTGGCGCGTGATGACTTGATGAAGGAGCTCTGGAACAGTGATTTCTTTATAGATGACAATACCTTGTCTGTCAATGTTGCCCGTTTGCGCAAGAAGCTGGAGGAGCACGGTCTGAAGTATTTCATTGAGACGAAAAAAGGGATAGGGTACGGTTTGACCAATGGACATGCAGGATAAATTTTTCTTTTTGAGACACCATCTCTATTCTCGTCGCTTCATTTTGTCGCTCTTGTTAGTTATATTTTCGGTTATGGGGATGTTTGCCTTTATTTTCGAGGATGGGCGCAGTCTACTAGAGTATCAGCTGCTCTTAGCCTTCCTCCTCGCTAGCTTTTTCTTGGGAATGGATCTAGCTAGCGCCTATAAGGACTACCGCAACCAGCTCTTCTACGCCTCAGGTCGGCCTCAGACAGCCTTAGAGGCTCTCCTTTTTGAGAAACTGGCTCTTTTGGAAATGGATAAGAAGAACCGTGCGATTGAGGAGAGGGAGAAGTTAAATGACCTGATGGACTATTATACGCTCTGGGCTCATCAGATCAAGACGCCTATTGCGGCTAGTTCCTTGCTGGTTGGAGAGATTGAGGACAAGAAGGTCAAGAACCAGCTGGAGCAAGAGCTCTTTAAGATCGAGTCCTATGTCAATATCGTCTTGCAGTACCTTCGTTTGGAGAGTTTCCACGAGGATTTGGTCTTGAAAAAGGAAAATGTTGAAGATTTGGTCAAGGAGATTGTCAAGAAATATGCGATTTTCTTTATCCAAAAGGACCTGAGTCTCAGTCTGCATGATCTGGACCGAACCATCATCACAGATAAGAAATGGTTCGTCGTTATTTTGGAGCAAGTGCTGTCGAATAGTCTGAAATACACCAGTCAAGGCGGAATTGAAATTTATTTTCAGGAGGATACGCTTTATATCAAGGACAGCGGTCTGGGCATTCAGGATGCGGATTTGTTGCGGGTTTTCGAGCGAGGATTTTCGGGCTATAATGGCCGTTTGACCCAGCAGTCGTCTGGTTTGGGGCTTTATCTGTCCAAGAAAATCGCAGATGAGCTAGGGCACCAGATCAGCATCGCTTCGCAGGTCGGAAAGGGAACAACTGTCATGATTAGCTTTTCAGAGAAGAAGATGATATTTGAATAAGGCATTCTTACAAATTTGTAAGATTGGTAAGTGAAATTGAAAGGTTAGGTTATGGTACCGGCCTTTCTTTTTTTGTAAGATAGATGTATAAAGAAGACAAGGAGATATGAAATGAAAACAAGAGGATTAAATGCATTCCAACTCAAGCTTTTCATGGCCTTTTTAATGGTTTTTGATCATATTGGTAAGATTCCAGGGCTTTTGCCGACGGGCTGGGACGGGATTTTTCACCTGCTGACCCGCTGTGTAGCCGCTTGGTTTGCTTTTAGCGCAGTAGAAGGCTTTCTGCATACGCGTAATCGCTTGGCCTACAATGCACGCTTGTTTATCTGGGCGGCTATCATGCAGCTGGGCAATAGTATCCTGACCATGCTCTTTCATAGCAAGGGAATTCATCTTGAGAATAATATCTTTCTCAGCTTAGCCTGCGGCGTTCTAGTACTTAATCTTGTATTTGGTTTTTCCAAAAATGGTGAAGAGGTTATGGATGAGAAGCGCTATTTGCGGATTGGAGCAGCAGTCTTAATTGGTTTGGCAGGAGTTTTTTTGACAGAAGGTGGCATGACCATTATTCCTTTGATGCTGATTAGCTATATCTTCCGCAATCAGCCTGCCCTCAGAACTCTTTCTTACATTGTCTTGACTTTTCTACTCTTCTGTCTGAGCATTGAAATCTACCCAACCATGGGAGCGACCCTTTCGATGATGCTCTACAATTCAGACTGGGCCTTTATTACCGTCTTACCCTTCCTCCGTCTCTACAATGGCGAGCGAGGCTACAATGGCAAGTGGGGCAAGTATTTCTTTTATATCTTTTACCCAGCCCATCTCTGGATCATCGCACTGATTGCTTATCTGGTGCAGAGATAAAAATATTGGCATTTAAAAATTAGTAAATATGGAAATAAAGTTGTTTCTGTATTAAAATGGAATTATAGAAAAGGAGATCATGATGACCTTATTAGATGTACAACACGTGAAAAAGATTTATAAAACCCGTTTTCAGGGCAGTCAAGTAGAGGCGCTGAAGGACATTCACTTTACAGTGGAGAAAGGCGAATATGTGGCCATCATGGGAGAATCAGGCTCTGGGAAGTCCACCCTGCTCAATATCCTAGCCATGTTGGACAAGCCGACTGAGGGCCGCGTCTTTCTCAACGGAACTGACACAGCAACCATCAAGAACAGTCAGGCTTCCAGCTTTCGCCGAGAGAAATTAGGCTTTGTATTTCAGGATTTTAATCTGTTAGATACCCTGTCGGTCAAGGATAATATCCTCCTGCCTTTGGTGCTCTCGCGTCGTCCTATTACTGAGATGATGCAAAAGCTGGTGACGACCTGCAATGAGCTGGGGATTAACAAACTTCAAGAGAAGTTCCCTTATGAAATTTCTGGTGGTCAGAAGCAACGGGTTGCAGTAGCCCGTGCCATCATCACAGAGCCTGAGATTTTGCTGGCGGATGAGCCGACAGGAGCTTTGGATTCCAAGTCTTCAGCTGCTCTTTTGGATGTCTTTGACGATATCAATGACCGCGGCCAGACCATTCTCATGGTGACCCACTCGACTTCAGCTGCCAGTCGGGCCAAGCGGGTGCTATTTATCAAGGACGGGATTCTTTATAACCAAATCTTTCGCGGCAACAAGACCGAGCGGCAGATGTTCCAAGAAATTTCCGATACTCTGACAGTCATGGCAAGTGAGGTGGGCGATTATGTTCAAACTAACGAGTAAACTGGCTTTATCAAATCTGATCAAAAATCGCAGTTTGTATTATCCATTTGCTTTGGCGACGGTACTGGCAACAGCGATTTTGTATAGTTTTGTCTCACTGGCTCATAGCCCCAATATGGAGACCTCTTATGGCGGTACAGCAGCTCGCATGACCCTGCAGTTTGGCATCCGAGTCATTCAGATTGCAGTGCTCATTCTCATTACTTATGCTAATAGCTTTGTTATGAAGAACCGCTCACGGGAGCTCGGGGTTTATAGCGTGCTGGGGATGGAAAAACGTCACCTGCTAGTCATGACCTTCTTTGAACTCTGCGTTTTTTATCTGGCTACGGTCGGTCTGGGGGTCTTGTCTGGCTTAGCTTTGGACAAGATGCTTTACGCAGTCCTTTTGAAATTGATGGGTCTACCAGTAGTCCTTGCCTCGACCTTCCAATGGCAAAATGTCTGGATAACTCTAGCTAGTCTGGGTGTCGCTTTTGCAGTGATATTGTTGCTCAATTCTTTACGCCTTCTACGCCATAGCTCTCTTAATCTAATGAAAGAAAAGAAAGCTGGCGAGAAGAAGGGACGCTTCCTTTTGCCGCAAACCTTGCTGGGGCTCCTGCTCATGGGTGTGGCTTATTACATGGCTTTGACCGTTACAAAACCTGTCGCTGCAATCGGCAATTTCTTTATAGCTGTGCTCATGGTTATCCTAGCAACTTATCTGCTTTTTAATGCAGGTTCGATTACACTCTTGCAATTTCTCAAAAAGCGCAAGGGCTACTACTATAAAACGCAGAATTTCATTTCTGTTTCCAATCTCATCTCGCGGATGCGTAAAAATGCAGCAGGCTTGGCAACCATTTCCATCTTGTCCACCATGCTCCTCGTGACTCTAGTTGGTACAATCAATATCTATGTTGGAGGTCAGGATTATATTACTACCTTGCATCCGAAGGATTATAATGTCAGCGTCGTCCTGCCGAAATCAACCGATCAGACGGAAGCACTGTTGGACAAGGTCCAGCAAGTCGCTCAGGAAACAGGTCTGAAGAAGCCAAACTATACTGCCTATCTTTATCAATCATCCTTCATCATGAAACTGGCTGGAAATGATATCACTGTTCCAATGCAAGGCGAGCTGAATTCGGATCCAAGTATCTTGACCAAGTCTGCTGGCACAATTACGGTCATCAATCGTCAGGATTATGAAAAAATGACAGGGAAAAAGATAGACTTGGCAGACGATGAAACTCTTGTCTATGGAAAAAATGTTTCCTTAAATAAGGACCAGCCTCTCCGAGTGAATGGCAAGGACTGGAAGATTAAGCAGATTTTACCGTCGAATTTCACGCATGGGAAAATCCCTAATCCAAACGATGTGGCCATGGAGCAGGGCCTCTATATGGTGGTCAATGATAGTAAAGCGGTTGGTCTTGATGCGGCTCATCACTACTACATTGGAATTGCTTCGGAGACTAAGGACAGTAAGAAATTTGTCGAGCAAGTCCAGCTGGCGTTGAGAGACACTTTGGATCAGGAACAGGCCCAAGATGGTAGCTACGCAATGGCCAGTGACCGTCATAGCGCAGAAAAGAGTTATCAGGAACTTACCGGAACCTTGCTCTTCATCGGTGTCTTCCTCTCCGTTATCTTCCTCCTAGGAGCTGTTCTCGTGATTTACTACAAGCAAATCTCTGAAGGCTATGAAGACCGTGATGGTTTTATTATCTTACAAAAAGTTGGTTTAGATGAAAAGCAGACCAGAAGTACCATTCGCAAGCAGATTTTGACTGTTTTCTTCCTACCTCTTATCTTTGCTTTTCTACATATAGCAGCAGTCTTTCATATGCTGCGCTTGATAGTTGCTCTATTAGGGGTGACCAATCTTCCTCTTTTAATCCAGACAACACTTGCAACTTGCGGCGTCTTCCTCCTGACCTATATTTTAGTATTCTTACTAACTTCCCGCAGTTACCGCAAGATTGTCGCCCGCTAATAAGCTTCCCTGACCCTTGGTCGGGGATTTTTTGATGGCTGGATTTTCACCTCTCATCTCCCTCATTTTACCGCTTGTCCAAGAAGCCGAGATTTTTCAAAAAAGACTTGCTATCATAGTCTCAGAAGTTAAGACAGGAGGAAAATCATGTTAGTAGAAACGAAAAATCTAACCAAAGTTTATGGCGATAAGGTAGCGGTTAACGGCCTGAATTTAGAAATTGAGGCAGGTAGTTTTACAGCAATTCTGGGTCCTAATGGAGCGGGCAAGTCGACAACGATTCAGATGTTGATTGGACTTTTGCAGCCAACATCAGGACAAATCACTTATGCAGAACAAGCCAAGCTGGGGGTGGTCTTTCAAAATAGTGTGCTAGATGCCAATTTGACAGTAGTTGAAAATCTGCAAATCCGTGCCAAGCAGTACAAGCAGGTGGCGACTGGTAAGATTGAGAAATTAATCGAGCAACTGGGGCTGACTAGCTTTGCCAAACAGCGCTACGGGACACTTTCTGGCGGACAAAAGCGACGGGTAGACATTGCACGTGCGCTGCTCAATAGTCCCGACCTGCTTTTTCTAGATGAGCCGACGACAGGCCTGGATATCCAGACTAGAGAAAGCATTTGGAAGCTGCTCAAAGAACTGCAGCAGAAGGAAAAGATGACCGTAGTCCTGACCACCCACTATCTCAATGAAGCAGACGATGCGGATAAGATTTATATCGTAGACCATGGTCAAGTCATTGCGCAAGGCTCTGCCGACCAGATCAAGGAGCGCTATGCCCGCAATGTTTTGCGGATTTTGACCCAGCATTCAGAGAGCTTGAAGGCTGCTTTGCCGACTAGCTGTGAATTTGAGCAAGGCAAGGAGAATGAATTTTTCTTTTATCCTGAAACGACCCAAGAAGCCTTGACTTTACTGAGCCAGCTTGGCTCTTATATTGAACAATTTGAATTTCAAGCAGGGACGATGGATGATGCCTTTATGGCCCTGACAGGAAGAGAGGTACGTTAAATGTTAATGTTGATCAAACGAAATTTTTTACTCTATTTCCGCAATCATAGTGGGGTGATCCTCTCTCTCTTTGGAGCCATTATTCCCTTTGTGTTATATCTGGTTTTTCTAAAGAACAACATGAAAGGCTCTTGGTCAGACAGTAGCCATGCGACGGACTTGCTTGATTTCTGGTTGATTAGCGGAACGCTGGCGGTCACCGCCTTGACAACTACCCTATCAGCTTTTTCACAACAGACGGAAGACCGAGAAAGAAAGGTGACTGCCGACCTCTTTATCACAGATTTAGGGCAATGGGGCTTGCGATTTAGCTACTTAATCAGTGCCTTTGTGATTGGCTTTGTCATGCAAGTCTTCATGTTTGCTGTCATGCTAACCTACTTTATTCTAGCGGACAAGATTTCCTTTGACTGGGGGCTTCTTCCCCAGCTGGCCTGCCTTATGTTACTCAATAGCTTGCTGGCTAGTCTCCTCAATGCGCTAGTTGTTCCTTATTTCAAATCGGTGAATTCCTTGGGTCAATATGCAACGGTCATCGGTGCGGCCTCTGGTTTTCTAGTGGGAACCTATATTCCGATTGGGACTCTGCCCAGCCTTGCCCAAAATCTCATGAAGCTGACTCCTTCAACCTACATGGCTTCCCTTTTCAGACAAGTCCTGATGAAGGAGTCTCTGACTGAAGTTTTTGCGGACCAGAGTCAGCTCCAGCAAGAATTTGAGAAGCTCCTAGGTATCCGTATCGAATGGCAAAAGCTCTTGACAAGCCAAGAAACATACTATATAGTTGGAGTAGTGCTCACGGCAGTAGCCCTCCTCTGGCTAGGTCAAAATTGGCTGCTGAATAGACGGATGAGCTTCAAGTAAAGAAAGTAGGAGGCTTAGGTTTGCAGACAAGATTTGAAGAAGATGCTCAGATTTCCTCCCAAGACCCGCTGGTGGTCGTGAGAGCGGATCAACTGGCTGGTGAGGCCAAGGTCGTCCTAGACTATCTGGAAAACTTCAAGGCTGGTCCAAGTGGTGTCCTGCCTATTAAGTCAGATGATAAGCTGGTCATGCTCAAGACGGAGGACATTATCCTGGCCGATATTAATCAGACAACCCTGATGATTTACAGTACCGAGGGCGTTTATACAACGATAGAAACGCTGACTCGTTTTCAAAATCGTCTCAATAGTCGCAATTTCATTCAGGTGTCGCGGCATGCAGTCATTAACATTGATCATCTGGAATCCTTGTCGGATAGCTTCTCGGGTAATATGACTGCCAAGCTGACCAATCAGCTCAAAACAGATGTCAGTCGCCGCTATGTCAAGCTACTTATGGACTATTTGGGAATTTAGGAGGAAAATCATGACCTTTAAAAAAATTCTGATCGGTATGCAGGATGGTCTGAGAACGGGTAGTTTGGTCTTTCTGCTGGTAGGCCTGTTCTCAGGAAAAACATTTTCGTTGACTCCTAGCTCTATTCTCAGTGTCCTCCTTGTCAGCGCCTTAATCGGAGTAGCAAGCTATATTTTTGATGCGACAGATCGCTTTCCATTTCCTTTCCTACTTTTCTGCCACTTTGTAGTGACTGCAACTATCGTTTGTTTGGCCATGATCTGCAATGACTGGGGAAGTATGCTTTTCGGTTGGTTCTTCTGGCTAAACTTTATTTTGATTTACCTCTTGGTTTGGTTCCTTATCTCCGTTGATTCGATGATCAAAACCAAGAAAATCAACGAGGCCTTGAAAAATCGTAGAAAACACTAATGTATCCAAGACGCAAGCAAGTTTAACGAGAACTTGCTTGTTTTTTTATTAACAAAGGCGCTATTATCTCAAATTGCCGTCTTCCGTTCAAAATACTATTTCGACCCTTCTTGACAAAGATTTTTAAAGTGTTATAATATGAATGAACAGAAATTAAAATTCATTCAGGGTAGGAGAGAGTCATGGACAAAAAAGCTGAATTATTGGCTGAGGCTAGGCAGGTGTTTGCTGAGAAAGGCTATAAAAAGACGAATATTTCGGATATTACCAAGCGTGCCGGCATGGCTGTTGGCTCCTTTTATAAGTATTATGACTCCAAAGAAGCTATTTTTTTAGAGGTTTATGTAGCTGAGAATAACCGCATACGTGAGGAAACCATGCAGCGCGTGGATTGGCAAGGTGAACCTGAGGCAGTCGTTGAACAGCTCTTTGCAGTCACCTTTGAGTTGATTTCGCCTAATAAAATTTTGGCTGAGTGGAGCAAGCCGGGCATTTCTCAGATCTTGCACGACTACTATAATCAAGATGCTGGTCGCGCGGCCAATGCCTTTCATCAGTTTTTGATTCAGACTTTCAGCCAGCGCTTGCAAGAGAAGGGCTTTTCTCAAGAGGAAGTCGCCCAAATCATGAAGGCTTACGATTTGATCTACTACATTGACATGCATGTGACAGAGCAGGATTTTCCAGGCTATTTTGAGAGTATCGAAACCTTGGTGAAATATTTTTTAAAGGGAATTTTTGCTAAATAAGAATTTCCTTTTCTTAGAAGATAATGTGAATGAATTTATAAAAATATTCATTCAATAAAGGAGATGGATTTGTGTGATATAGAATCTCATGTGGAAGTGAATTGGAAAAATATTTTTTGAAAGATTTGAATGAATATCAAAATCTATTCATTCAAACAAGAAAGTGAGGAAATGATGATGAAACAAGGTGGAATGCTGTTGAGTGGAAGGACTATTTTGGGGCTTTGCCTAGTTGTGATTGGTCTTTTGACCTTTGCTTATGGTGGGGTGGAATTTGGCTTTGGTCTAAGTTTGGGCTTCCAGTCTTTTTTGATTGGTGGTCTTATTTGTATCTTGCTTGGATTGCTTGCGATGCCAGGCGTGGCGGTAGCTATCAAGTTGGTGGTTTTGGCCTTGACGGTGATCAGTATCTTGCTCTATATTCACAGTATGCCTGATTTGGAAATTCTCTTACAACTGATAGCGGATGTGGCTGTTATAGGTTTTGGTGCTTTTTTGGCAGCGCTTCTTTTGAGAAAGTAGGTAAAGGAAATGATTGTAGTTTACGATTCAGTAACGGGTGTTGGGAAGCGATTTGCAGAATCGCTGGGCTATCCGACACAAAGCATCAAGGAAAAGTTGGAAGAACCCTGCATTCTAATTACTAGAAATGCAGGTGCTGGGAAAATTCCCTGGTCAAGTAAACGCTTCATCAAGAAACACTCAAGCCTGATTAAAGGTTTTGTCAATAATGGAGATTCGGTTAAGCATGGTCGGACCTTCTGCGGGGCGACAGCTTTGATTATCGAAAAATATGGGCTGCCGCATATCTGCGATATTGACCGAGGTGGCAAGGAAGCGGACATCAAACTTGTGCAGGAATACTTGGCTAAACTCTAAGAGCGATTATTTATATGATAAATCTCTAGAAAAAGGATGGGTGATAATGACTCATCCTTTTTATAGGAATGTTCGATAAAGTTTGTTTTTCTCCTAATTTTAGGAAAAAAGCTCAAAAGTATAAAAAAGGTTCTTGGCTTATTGAGATAAGCTATCTTGTTTTATAAAATAGGAGGGAAACGATTATAAAAAGTAAAACGCTTTCTTAAAAATAGAAGCGATTACTAAAAAAAGAAGGATGATCCTATGGGAAAGGATCATTGGAATCGAAAGAGAGTTTATAGCATAAGAAAGTTTTCTATTGGTGTTTGCTCGATAGTTATTGGTACTTGCTTCCTCTTATTTGGAGCAAGTGTGGCGGGAGCGACTCCAGTTTATGCCGAGGAAACAACGGTGCTGGTTGCTGCAGAAAAGCCCATTGAGGAAGAAGTAACTGCTGAACCAGTGACAAGTCAGGCAGCTGAGACTGTTGAACATTCTCAGGAGGAGAAAAAAGAAGAAAATCCTCAGCTTTCTAAAGTGGCGGAGGACATTTCAGCAGCATCTCAAAATGGAGCAAAAGAGAATGGCCAAGAAGCTACTCAAGAAAAAGCTGCTCAGCCTGAGATAAAATCTGCGACGAAGGAAGAAGTGAGCCAAATGATCGAAGATAGAAAAGTGAATTTTAATCAGAATTGGCACTTTAAATTAAACGCTAATGCTAAGGAAGCTGTCCAAGCTGAGACGGATGTCACATCATGGAAAAAATTGGATCTGCCTCATGACTGGAGTATCCACTTTGATTTTGACCATGAATCACCTGCACAAAACGAAGGTGGCCAGCTCAATGGTGGAGATGCTTGGTATCGTAAGCCTCTGAAATTAGACGAAAAAGATCTTGATAAAAATGTTCGTCTCACATTTGATGGTGTCTACATGGATTCGCAGGTCTTTGTCAATGGCCAGCTGGTCGGGCATTATCCAAATGGCTACAACCAATTTTCATACGATATTACTAAATACCTCCACAAAGATGGTCGGGAAAATGTCATCGCTGTGCACGTTGTCAACAAGCAACCAAGTAGCCGTTGGTATTCAGGAAGTGGGATCTACCGTGATGTGAGTTTGCAAGTGACAGATAAGGTGCATGTTGAGAAAAATAGTACAACTATCTTAACGCCAGAACTTGAGAAGCAGCAAGACGGTAAGGTTGCAACTCATGTGACGAGTAAGATTGTCAATACAGACGATAAAGACCATGAAATCACAGCGGAATATCAGATTGTCAGACGTGGTGGTGAGGCAGTCACAGACCTTATTCGTACTGCTAGCCAAAAAATAAAAGCCCACGAAAGCAGTACTATCCAGGCAAGCTTAGAAGTAGAAAAGCCGGAATTGTGGACTGTGTTTAAAGACAATCCTGCCTTGTACGAATTGGTGACACGGATTTATCGTGATGGTCAATTGGTCGATGCTAAGAAAGACTTGTTTGGCTATCGTTATTACAACTGGACTCCAAATGAAGGCTTCTCTCTCAATGGCCAGAAGGTCAAATTCCACGGAGTATCCTTGCACCATGACCACGGGGCTCTAGGAGCAGAAGAAAACTATAAGGCAGAGTATCGTCGCCTCAAGCAAATGAAGGAAATGGGGGTCAACTCGATTCGTACGACCCACAATCCTGCCAGCGAACAGACTTTGCAGATTGCGGCAGAGCTGGGGCTGATGGTCCAAGAAGAGGCTTTTGATACTTGGTATGGAGGCAAGAAGCCTTATGACTACGGTCGTTTCTTTGAAAAAGATGCGACTCACCCAGAAGCTAAAAAGGGTGAAAAATGGTCTGACTATGACCTGCGGACCATGGTTGAAAGAGGCAAAAATAATCCTGCCATCGTTATGTGGTCAATCGGAAATGAAATCGGTGAAGCAAACGGCGATGCTCATTCGTTAGCGACGGTTAAACGCTTAGTCAAGGTCATCAAGTCAGTTGATAAGACCCGCTATGTCACGATGGGAGCTGACAAATTCCGCTTTGGTGATGGTAGTGGTGGTCATGAAAAAATCGCAGATGAACTGGATGCGGTTGGCTTTAACTACTCAGAAGATAATTACAAGGCCTTACGTGCCAAACATCCAAACTGGTTGATTTATGGTTCTGAAACATCTTCGGCAACTCGTACGCGTGGTAGCTATTTCCATCCAGAGCAAGAATGGGTTGGAAGCAATCAATCTTGGCGCAACTATGAGCAGTCTGACTATGGGAATGACCGTGTCGGTTGGGGAAAAACGGCCACTGCTTCTTGGACTTTTGACCGAGACAATGCGGGCTATGCAGGACAATTTATCTGGACAGGCACAGACTATATCGGCGAGCCAACTCCTTGGCACAACCAAAACAACACGCCTGTGAAAAGTTCTTACTTTGGAATAGTGGACACGGCGGGCATTCCGAAAAATGACTATTACCTTTACCAAAGTCAGTGGGTTTCAGCTAAGAAGAAACCGATGGTTCACCTGCTTCCTCATTGGAACTGGGAAGATCAAGATTTAGCGGACAATGTTGCAGATGCTGAAAATAAAATACCAGTCCGTGCATACTCCAACGCTGCTAGTGTCGAATTGTACTTGAACAACCAATCTTTGGGAGTTAAGAAATTTAATAAAAAAGAAACCAGCGACGGTCGTAGCTATCAAGAAGGAGCAAATCCTCAAGAACTCTACCTTGAGTGGAAAGTGGCTTATCAGCCGGGAACTTTGGAAGCTGTAGCTCGTGATGAGCAAGGTAAAGAAATTGCCCGCGACAAGATTGTCACAGCAGGTCAGCCAGCAGGTGTACGCTTGGTCAAGGAAGAACATGCTATCGCAGCAGATGGAAAAGACTTGACCTATATCTACTATGAAATCGTCGATCGTGACGGCAATGTCGTGCCAACTGCTAATAACCTTGTTCGCTTCCAGTTGCATGGACAAGGCCAGCTTGTCGGTGTAGATAATGGTGAGCAAGCCAGTCGTGAACGTTACAAGGAACAAGCAGACGGTTCTTGGATCCGCAAAGCCTTTAACGGTAAAGGAGTTGCCATTGTCAAATCAACAGACCAAGCAGGTAAATTCACGCTGACTGCCCATTCTGGTTTATTAAAATCAGACCAAGTGACGGTCTTTACTGGCAAAGACGAGCAGAAAGAAAAGACTGTTTTGGGTACAGAAGTGCCAAACGTTCGTACAGTTTTGGGACAAGCTCCAAGCTTGCCAGCGACAGTTCCTTTTGTTTACAGTGACGGTAGTCGTGCAGAACGCCCTGTAACTTGGTCACAAGCAGACGTTAGCCACTCAGGCATTGTAACCGTTAAAGGAGAGGCAGACGATCGTCAAGTAGAAGCACGTGTGGAAGTTTTAGCTGTTGAAAGAGAATTGCCAGTCATCAAACGAGTAGCTCCTGGAACGGACTTGAACAGTGTAGACAAGTCGATCCCTCTTGCTCTAACTGACGGCAGTGTCGAACATTATGATGTAGATAGATGGGAAATCGCGCCAGAAGATCAAGCTAAATTGTCTGTGGCAGGTTCTCGTATTCCAATGACAGGTCATCTAGCAGGCGATACCATTTCTGCTACCTTGCTCGTTGAAGAAGGGCAAGCAGCTGGACCTGTGACGCCACTAGTGACTGTGGGTGGTGAGGCAGTATCGGACCTGACTAGTCAAAAACCAGTCCATTATCAAAGCCTTGCCTATGGAGCGCAACTCCCTTCAGTGGCAGCTACAGCTGAAAATGCGGATGTGACAGTGGTTCAAGCTAGTGCTTCAAACGGTATGCGCGCAAATATTTATGTACAGCCAAAAGATGGTGGGGCCCTGCAAACTTATGCAGTGCAATTCTTAGAAGAAGCTCCTAAAATTGACCATTTGAGTCTCCAAGTTGAGCAAGCTGACGGTCTCAAAGAAGACCAGACTGCCCAATTAACTGTTTTGGCTCACTATCAAGATGGCACTCAGGCAGTTTTACAGGCAGATAAGGTGGCCTTCTCTACGAAAGGTGAAGGAGAAGTTGCCGTTCGTAAAGGAAGCTTAGAACTGCACAAACCAGGAAATGTGACTCTGAAAGCAGAGTATGACGGTGCTGAAGGGCAAGTGGAACTAGCGATTCAAGCCAATACGGAGAAGAAAGTGGTTCAAGCAGTCCGCCCAGTCCATGTGGTAACAGACTTGCATCAAGAACCAAAACTGCCAACAACCGTGACGGTTGAGTACGAAAAAGGTTTCCCTAAAGTTCATAAGGTTACTTGGCAGGCTGTCGAAAAAGAAAAACTTAATCGCTACCACACTTTTGAAGTGGTCGGAAAAGTTGAAGGTATTGAGCAGGAAGCGCGTGCTAAGGTGTCTGTGGAAGGCATTGTCGCAGTAGAGGAAGTCAGCGTGACAACTCCACTTGCGGAAGCACCACACCTGCCAGAGAGTGTCCGGACTTACCATTCAAATGGGCAAGTTTCTTCAGCAAAAGTTGCTTGGGACGCTATTTCGCCAAGTCAATATCAAAAAGAAGGCGTCTTCACGGTCACTGGTCAGGTAGAAGGCACTCAGTTGCCAACCAAACTCCATGTCCGTGTCTCTGATAAGACCGAAAATGGAGCCAATATTTCGGACCAATGGACAGGTTCAGAATTGCCGCTGGCCTTTGCTTCGGACTCTAATCCAAGTGACCCAGTATCTTATGTTAATGATAAGGTGATTTCTTACAATGACCAACCAGCCAATCGTTGGACAAACTGGAACCGACAAGATGAGGCTTCAGTGGGCGTTCTCTTTGGAGATTCTGGCATTATGACCAAGCGGGCGGTTGACAATCTAAACGTAGCCTTCCACGAAGATCACGGCGTTGGGGCTCCGAAATCCTACGTGATTGAGTATTATGCTGGCAAGACCGTGCCGACTGCGCCTAAAAATCCTAGCTTTGTCGAAAGCGAAGAGCATGTCTTCAACGATGCTACCAACTGGAAACCGGTGACCAACCTCAAAGCACCAGATCAACTCAAAGCTGGGGAAATGAATCACTTTAACTTTGATAAAGTCGATACTTATGCCCTTCGGATTCGTATGGTGAGAGCGGATGACAAGTGGGGAACCTCGATCACAGAAGTCCAAATCTTCTCCAAACAAGTGGCGGCAGCGAAAGAGGCAGAAACCCGCATCCAAGTGGCTGGTCAAGACTTGCCAAACTTTAACCCAAGCTTGACTGACTATTATCTCCCAGCTAACGATGGGCAAGTACCAGCAGTAACTGCTAGTGTCAGCAATAATGGTCTGGCAACAGTCGTGCCAAGTGTCCATGAGGGAGATCCTGTCCGTGTTGTCGTGAAAGCTGAGAATGGAGATATCCTCGGAGAATACCGTCTCCACTTTACAAATGATAAAGACTTGCTGGCTCGCAAACCGGTAGCAGCAGTGAAACAGTCTCGCTTGCTTCACCTAGGTCAAAGTCTAGACTTGCCAAACAAAGTTCCTGTTTACTTCACTGGTACATCAGACTATGAAGTCAAAGACCTGACTGTTGAGTGGGAGCCAGTTCCGGCTGAAAATCTGGCAAAAGCTGGTGAATTCACTGTTCGAGGTCGCCTTCTAGGTAGTGACCTACCTGTCGAGCTATCTGTCCGAGTGACCGATAAGCAAGGCGAGTCTGTATCAGACAATCCATATTATGATGAAAATAGCAATCAAGCCTTTGCTTCAGCAACCAATGATATTGACCCAGGTTCTCATGACCGTGTGGACTATATCAATGATGGAGATCATGATGATAGTCGTCGTTGGACCAATTGGTCTGCCACTCCGTCAGAGAATCCAGAAGTCTCAGTAGGTGTCATCTTCAAGGACCAAGGTAGGATTGTTGAGCGGACGGTCGTTCAAGCTAAACTGCGCTTCTTTGCCGATAGCGGAACAGATGCACCATCTAAACTTGTTTTAGAGCGCTATGTTGGACCAGATTTTGATGCTCCTGTCTATTACTCAAACTACCAAGCCTACGAACCAAATCATCCGTTTAACAACCCTGACAACTGGGAGGCAGTCCCATATAACATCAACCAGGAAATCCAGGCAGGTACGGAGCTCACAGCAAGCTTTAACGCTGTTCAGTCTAAAGCGATGAGATGGCGGATGGAAAGAAAAGATGACAAGAATGGAGTTGCTCTGACGGAGATGACTTTCTTGGCACCAAGTGAATTGGCTAAGGAAAGTACAAATTCTAAGATTCTAGTAGATGGAAAAGAACTGCCAGACTTCTCTCAAGAACGTCAGAATTATCAAGTGACTTATACAGGTCAACGTCCGAAGATCACAGTAGCAGAAAGCGATCAAGTAGCTTCGACGGTTGTGGATAGTGGAGATGACCATTTGCCAGTCTTGGTGCGCCTTGTTTCAGAAAATGGTAAGCAGGTCAAGGAATATCGCATCCAATTGACCAAGGAAAAACCAGTGACTGGGAAAACTGCAGCTGCTGTCCAAGAGGAACTTCCAAATCTAGAAGTCCTCGAACAAGAGCTCAACTTCCAAACAGTTGAAAAAGAGGATCCGACGCTCAAAATAGGAGAAAAGCGTGTGGCTCAAGAAGGCAAAAATGGTCAGGAACGAGTTCTTACAGAAGTTTACCCAGATGGCAAGCGAGAAGAAAAGCTACGAGAAGTTCTACAAGCTCCGACAGATCGAATCGTCCTCGTCGGAACGAAGAAAGAAACTCCTCAGCCATCACATGAACCTCACCATGTGACTCCTCAAAAACCAGAAGAGACCGGTAAGGGCGAAACTAGGATTGTAGAAGTTGAGAAAGATCAAAGTCCGACTCAGCCAGCAGCAGAAAGACCTGCTCAAGCACCAGCAAAAGCTGAGGAAGAAAAAACAAATGCTGAAGAAACAAAATCGGAAGCTAGAAAAGCAAGTCAAACAGACAGTGGTCGTTTGCCAAATACAGGAAACCGTTCTGCGCAGGTAGCAGCACTGGCAGGAATGGGACTGTTAGGCTTAGTAGCTAGTCTTGTAGCAAAACTAAAGAAAAAAGAAGATTAAGTCTCGTAGAGGATTAATCTTGACAACTAAAACTGTCGAATGAAGAGAGTGGTACAGAAATCGGTAATTCGTTAGAATTAGATTTCGTCGTCCCACCTCCGCACAGTTGAGTAGGGCTGTAAAAGACTGATGAAATCAGCGTAGTAGAGCCCACTCAACCACTGCGTCTTGCTCGACAATCCCAAAGACAATTGAGAGGCTAGGACTTTTGTCCCAGCCTCTTTTACTGTTTTTCTAGGGGTTTGTAGAAAATAGAGCAACTGAACTATCAATCGCGAACTTTCTGTTTAAGATGACAAAAATGTAAGTTTAAAGCTTAAAATGAAAGGTTATTCGATGGTAGCGGGACGGGGAATTTTATATCATATAGGTGTAAGGAAAAACAAATCAAAATAAGATCCAAATAAAAGGAGGCCCACTATGAAAACAAATCTCTTCAACCATAAACAAAAGACACCAATGGCGCAGAAGATTTCCAAAGAAGAAATCGAAAAAACCAGACTGGGCTGTGCATCAAGCCAGTATTATTTCTGGCTACAATATAGTCATTAAGAAGCAGATGCAGTGAAGGGGCTGGAGAGTGGGACAGAAATCGGTAATTTGTTAGAATTCGATTTCGTCGTCCCACCTCCGCACAGTTGAGTAGGGCTGTAAAAGCTGATGAAATCAGCGTAGTAGAGCCCACTCAACCACTGCGTCTTGCTCGATAATCCAAAGACAATTGAGAGGCTAGGCCTTTTTTCCCAGTCCCACCACCTTTTTGTCCAAATGGAACTAAAAGTTTAGAGAGGGACACTTGCAAAGCAAGGCAAATCATACAGCCAGCTCCCTCCAATGAGCATCAGATTTTTATATAACTTGAGGAACGCTAAGTGACAAAAATGTAAGATTAGCGTCCAAAATGAAAGATTAGCTTATGGAAACTTATGGGGCTTTTCGGTATGATAATAGTATCGTTTTTAGTTTGCTTTCAGTAGGGGGCAGCAGCTCAGCTAATCTTAGAGCAGAGCTAGCTAATAAGGTATTGAAAGATAAGCTAAATAGCCATTTTACACATAAATAAAAAGAGGTTCAAGTATGACATTATTAGACGTACAACACGTGAAAAAGATTTATAAGACCCGCTTTCAGGGCAGCCAAGTAGAGGCGCTGAAGGACATTCACTTTACAGTAGAAAAAGGCGAATATGTCGCCATCATGGGGGAGTCAGGCTCTGGGAAATCCACCCTGCTCAATATTCTAGCTATGCTGGACAAGCCGACAGAAGGCCGTGTTTTCCTCAACGGAACTGATACGGCAACCATTAAAAACAGCCAGGCTTCCAGCTTCCGTCGGGAGAAATTAGGCTTTGTATTTCAGGATTTCAACTTGCTGGATACCTTGTCAGTCAAGGATAATATCCTCCTGCCTTTGGTCCTCTCTCGGCGTCCTATTACTGAGATGATGCAAAAGCTGGTCACGACCTGCAATGAGCTGGGGATTAACAAACTTCAAGAGAAGTTCCCTTATGAAATTTCCGGTGGTCAGAAGCAACGGGTAGCAGTAGCCCGTGCCATTATCACCGAGCCTGAGATTCTGCTGGCAGATGAACCAACAGGAGCCTTGGATTCCAAGTCCTCGGCTGCCCTCTTGGATGTCTTTGACGATATCAACGACCGCGGCCAGACCATTCTCATGGTGACCCACTCGACCTCGGCAGCCAGTCGGGCCAAGCGGGTGCTCTTTATCAAGGATGGAATTCTTTACAATCAAATCTTCCGCGGTGACAAGACCGAGCGGCAGATGTTCCAAGAGATTTCTGATACGCTGACGGTCATGGCAAGTGAGGTAGAAGCTCATGCTTAGATTAACTAGTAAGCTTGCGCTTTCCAATTTAATCAAAAATCGTAAGCTTTATTATCCTTTCGCCCTGGCGACCTGTCTATCCATCGCCATCTCCTACATCTTTTTCTCCCTGACCTTTAATCCCAATTTAGTAAAAATGACCGGTGCAAGTGCTGTTTCTATGGTGCTATCTTTGGGGATGGTGATTGTCAGCATCACGACCAGCATTATCGTCTTTTATGCTAATAGCTTTGTTTTCAAGAATCGCTCCAAAGAGTTAGGCCTTTACAGTGTGCTAGGGCTCAATAAATCCCACATCTTTGTCATGGTGGTGATCGAATTACTGGTATTTGGTCTGGTCACCCTTATCCTCGGACTAGGGATTGGACTCTTGTTTGACAAGCTGATCTATGCTCTTTTGCTGAAAATCATGGCGATGAAGGTTGTCTTGGTGTCAACTTTTCAGCCTGCTGTCGTTATCGCGGTTGCTATTTTCTACGCTTTTGTCTTTTTCTGCTTGATGATTAGCAATGGTCTGCGCCTGAGAAAGCTTGATGCGCTGCAATTGGTCAAAGAGAAGAATAGCGGAGAAAAGAAAAGTCGCTTTTTATTCCTGCAGACACTACTTGGACTTGCAGCCTTGGCATACGGTTACTTCCTTGCATTAGGAGTGACCAATCCTTTATCAGCAGTCTTTACATTCTTTGTCGCGGTGCTCTTTGTGATTCTAGGCACCTATCTACTCTTTAATGCTGGAATTACAGTCTTTCTACAATTTTTGAAAAAGAGGAAGTCCTATTATTACCAACCCAATAATATGATTTCCGTTTCCAACCTGATTTTCCGCATGAAGAAAAATGCAGTGGGCCTGGCAACGATTGCTATCCTATCAACCATGGTCTTGGTAACCTTATCTGGCGGTGCTAACATCTATGCCGGTGGTGACTACATGCAAAAAGCTATGTTTCCTCATGATTTTAGCATTCAAGGAAAAGGAACCACGGGTGAGCAGATGGACCAAGTGCTGACAGAGTTTGTGAATGAGCAGCAGTTGCCAGTCACTAAGAAAGGTGTCTATCCATACTATACGATGGGAGTGACGAGTCGTGCTGGCAATCAGCTCGATATCAACGCTGCCGCTCAAAAATTTGTCACACCGAAAACTTATATTCTGGCGGTTTCAGAAGCGGATTATCAGAGTATGACGGGGAAAACTCTTGATCTTGGAGATGATGAAGTGGCGCTCTACCAGCAAGGAGTGAAACTGGATCCCAAGCAAGACTTGCAGCTGGCTGGTCAGACTTTTAAAATCAAGGAAGAACTCAAAGAAGACTTTATCTTTGGTCATTTACCCGATCAGATGAACATGATCGTCCCAGAGAAAATCTACATGGTTCTTAAAAACCCTGACCAAATATTCTCTGCAATGACGGATAAATATGCTGTAAACCTTAATTATTATGGCTGGCTTGATACAAAGCTGTCAACAGAAGAACAGCGCAATCTGCGGGATGCTTACCAAGAAAAATTGCAGCAGTTTAATCAGACCTTGCCTGAAAACCAAGCAGTCTACGGTTCGGTAACAGCTTTTGATAAGCAAGAAATCAAAGGTATGCTGGGTGGGATGTTCTTCATCGGCATCTTTCTGTCGATCGTCTTTATGCTGGGGACCATCCTCATCATCTACTACAAGCAGATTTCAGAAGGGTACGAGGATCGGGATCGCTTTATGATTCTACAAAAGGTCGGTCTGGATGAGAAGCAAATCAGACAAACCATTCGGAAACAGATCTTGATTGTTTTCTTCCTGCCGCTGGCCTTTGCCTTTATCCATCTGACCTTTGCCTATCATATGCTGAGCTTGATCTTGTCTGCCCTCGGTGTTCTTAACTCAGTTCTCATGCTAGCTGTAACGCTGGGTGTCTGTGCAATCTTCTTTATCAGCTATGTGATTGTCTTCATGATTACTTCCCGCAGTTATCGTAAAATTGTCTCTATGTAAGAAGTTGGGTTTTCCCAGCTTCTTATTTTGCTTTTCTTTACCTGATGAAAAAGGGGCAGATAAAATGAGACTTTGGTAAATCCAACAATCTATGATATAATAAACCATCTATGCCTTGGAGGGAGATTGCTATGAATATTTTTCGAAAAAAAGATGCCAGTAAAAACAGGACGGGAATGCGGCGGCATCTGAAACTGATGGATTTGATTCTTTTAGGGATCGGTGCCATGGTCGGTACCGGGATTTTCACGGTTACGGGAATTGGAGCGGCGACTTATGCTGGTCCAGCTTTGATTGTGTCGATCGTGATTTCTGCCCTATGTGTCAGCATCTCTGCCTTATTTTATGCAGAGTTTGCCTCTCGAGTCCCGGCTAATGGCGGAGCTTACAGCTATATTTACGCTGTTTTAGGGGAATTTCCGGCCTGGATGGCTGGTTGGCTGACCATCATGGAATTTATGACAGCTATATCAGGTGTGGCTTCTGGTTGGGCCTCTTACCTAAAAGGGCTACTGGGTGGTTTTGGTTTTCAGTTACCGACTGCCTTAAATGGAACTTTTGCTCCACAAGCAGGGACCTATGTCGATATTTTGCCAATTTTGGTCATTCTTTTTGTGACGGGTGTGGTACTTCTAAACTCAAAAGCAGCCCTGCGCTTTAATTCAGCCTTGGTCGTCCTCAAATTCTCAGCCTTAGCTCTCTTTATTCTCGTTGGGCTTTTCCATCTCCGACCTGAGAATTGGTCTAACTTTGCACCCTTCGGCTTTGGTCAGATTTATGGCGGACAGACGGGGATTATGGCTGGAGCTTCTCTGATGTTCTTTGCTTTTCTCGGCTTTGAGTCGATTTCCATGTCTGTGGATGAGATTAAAGAACCGCAAAAAAATGTGCCGCGCGGCATTGTCCTTTCCCTTGGGATCGTGACCATTCTCTATATCTTGGTAACTTTGGTATTGACAGGCTTGGTCCACTATACTAAGCTAAATGTTCCAGATGCAGTAGCCTTTTCCCTTCGCAGTATTGGGCTGGATTGGGCGGCTAATTATGTCTCTATCGTGGCTATTTTGACCCTGATTACGGTCTGTATCTCCATGACCTATGCCTTGTCTCGGATGATTTACAGCATAGCGCGTGACGGACTTTTACCGCGGTCTTTCAAGGAATTGACTGCTACTAGCCGCGTACCTCAAAATGCTACTATCTTGGTGGGGATTGCCTCAGCTATCTGTGCGGGTATCTTCCCTCTTGCCAGCATCGCTTCTTTCCTCAATATCTGTACTTTGGCCTATCTGATTATGCTGGCCTTTGCCATTTTGAAGTTGCGCAAGGAAAAGGGGCAGCCCAAGGCAGGAGAGTTTAAAACTCCGCTGGTGCCTCTAACTCCGATTTTGTCCATTGTCATCTGTCTTTCCTTTATGACTCAGTACACTTGGGACACTTGGTTGGCCTTTGGCATCGCCCTGCTTTTGGGAATTTTGATTTACTTTGGCTACGGCTATCGTCATTCGGAAATAGAAGTGAAAGAAAAGTAGTGTAAAAAAGTTGTTTTAAACAGAAAGTAGAAGGAGAAAAGGATGAAGAATTTTAACCTAACGAAAAAGAAGAAAGTTTGGCTGATTGCGCTTGCCTTACTTGCCCTTATCTTACTAGCCATTGTAATCAATATCCAGCTGAATCAACCCGAACATATGAGCGCTGATTATGTTGGTCTTTGGAAGTCAAGATGGCATGAGGAAAATAAAGACTGGCTCTATCCTCTGAAAAATATCTGTCTTGTTCTTTTAGCAGGTATAGCTGGTTCGGGTCTCATGATTGCATTTTCCAAGAGTGAGAAATGGGAATAAGCTTTATGAAAATGAGGCAATTCAGCCCGATGTCCTAACTGACCATCCTTTAGAAGAGGCGGAGTCTTGGTTGAAGAAACAGTTAGGAGAATAGTTTATTGAAAGAGGCTGGGACAAAAGTCCTAGCCTCCTCAATTGTCTTTGGATTGTTGAGCAAGACGCAGTGGTTGAGTGGGTTCTATTACGCTGATTTCATCAGCTTTTACAGCCCTACTCAACTGTGCGGAGGTGGGACGACGAAATCGAATTCTAACGAATTACCGATTTCCGTCCCACTCTCTTTCTGCTATAATAAAGAATAGAACGAGGTGACAGATGATTCGTAAAGTAAAACTAAGAGACGCCGCAGCCATTCAGCGGCTCAATGCTGAGTGCTTGGGCTATGATTTCGATAGGGAAGCGACGGAGGCTCAACTGAAGAGGCTGCTAGAGAATGACCAGCATTTGATTTTGGTCGCTGAAGAAGACGGAAAGGTCATAGGTTACGCTCATGCAGCTAGCTACGACTGTCTCTATTTCCCGTCCTTGCTCAATCTCTTGGCTTTGGCCGTCGCTCAGGATTTTCAAGGCCAGGGACATGGCAGAGCGCTGATGCAAGCCTTGCGTGAAGAGGCAAAAGCCGCAGGCTACACAGGGATTCGGATTAATTCAGGCATTTCCCGCTCATCAGCCCATGAATTTTATCGCAACCTCGGCTGCAGTGAAAAAGCAGATCAGAAACGATTTTATTGGAAATTTTAGAGAAAAGAGGACTAGACGATGATTGAACAATTAACCCAGCAGCA
This sequence comes from Streptococcus cristatus AS 1.3089, assembly GCF_000385925.1. Classification (NCBI taxonomy): domain Bacteria; kingdom Bacillati; phylum Bacillota; class Bacilli; order Lactobacillales; family Streptococcaceae; genus Streptococcus; species Streptococcus cristatus. Next base: position 1,636,225 of record NC_021175.1, on the reverse strand, counting down.
TGCTTTGGAAATTGCTAAGGACTGGCATTACGAGGCGCCCTATGACTTTTATGATATGAAAAATGACCTAGAGGATTATGAAGAAATGGTCTCCTCAGAAGCGCGTGGGGACTGTTATTATCAAGTCCTGCGAGAGGGGAAGCTCTATGGATTTTTCTGTTTGGAGCAAAAAGGAGAACGAGCTTTGGAGCTTGGTTTGGGGATGAAGCCGGAGCACTGCGGAAAGAGTCAGGGCGCTTCATTTCTGCAGGAAATTCTGGACTTTATCATGGAAAATTTTGCGCCCCAAGTCATAAGGCTATCCGTGGCTGACTTCAATCATCGAGCCCAGCAGCTGTATCTCAACATGGGCTTTGAAGTGGTGAGACGCATTCCGCAGGAAAGCAATGGCGATATTCACCTCTTTGTAGAGATGGAGAAGAAGCTTTAACTTACCTATGACTGCTAACAGTAAATTTGTAAATGGATATCGATAAACAAAAGGAGAAAACCATGACATTTGAAGAAATTTTACCTGGCCTTAAGGCCAAGAAAAAATATGTGAGGACAGGCTGGGGTGGAGCGGAAAACTATGTCCAGCTCTTTGACACGATTGAGCAGAATGGAGTGGCTCTTGAAGTGACACCGTATTTCCTCATCAATGTTTCAGGTGAGGGAGAGGGCTTCTCCATGTGGAGTCCAACTCCTTGTGATGTGCTCGCTACAGATTGGGTGGAAGTAGATGACTAAGACGGTACTGGTGACGGGAGCTAGCTCTGGCATCGGTCGAGCTCAGGCTCTGACCTTTTTGGAAAATGGCTACCGGGTTTATGGTGTGGACAAGGATGAAAATCCCGGCTTTCTCAATGAGCTGCGTTTTATCAAGTTGGATTTGACAGGGGATTTGACACCGCTCTTCACCAGCTTGCCCGAGGTGGACATTCTCTGCAATACAGCTGGAATTTTGGACGATTATTGCCCCCTGCACGAGACAAGTGACGAGGACTGGGAGCAGATTTTTGGCCTTAATCTGACCGCGACAATGAAAATCACTCGCTTTTACCTGCAGAAAATGCTGGAGAAAAAGTCTGGTATCATCATTAATATGTGCTCGATTGCTAGCTTTCTGGCTGGTGGCGGCGGTGTAGCCTATACAGCCTCTAAGCATGCTCTGGCTGGCCTGACCAAACAGATAGCCTTAGACTATGCGGATCAAAATATCCAAGTCTTTGGCCTAGCGCCAGGCGCAGTCAAGACAGCTATGACTGCTGCAGATTTTGAGCCAGGCGGGCTGGCAGACTGGGTTGCTGAGGAAACGCCGATCAAGCGCTGGCTGGATCCTCAGGAAGTGGCAGACATCAGCCTCTTTCTAGCCAGTGGTAAGGCAGCTGCTATGCAGGGCGAGATTATCAAAATCGATGGTGGCTGGAGTTTGAAGTAAGTAAATGAAGAATGCGAACAATGAAAAAGCTAAGAATCTTTTCCAATCCTGGACCAAAAATATGGTACTTTACGGTTTGGATGCTGGTCTAGGGCAGTTCTTTATGAACGCGCCTGAGACATCTTGTCTTTACCAACTAGGAAATTTCATCTTTCCTGCTGGTCAGGCAGATCCGGATTTTTGGCAGGATTATAGTAGCCAGTATGGTCTGGCTGATAAGATTGTCATCTCTGAGGATTTCAGCTGGCGAGAATTTTTTGATAGTCAGAGTGAGCTGCAGCAGTTCACTCGCTATGCTTTTGCGGACAGGGCTTCCTTTGACACAGAGGCTTTGGAGAAATGGCAGAGCAGGCTACCTGCAAACTACTACCTTTGCTCGATTGATACGGAGAGTTATGAGCGTTTGGCTGGGGAAGCATGGTCTCAGGATTTGCAGGGTGATTTTTCCGATTTTGACCATTTTCAAGCGACGGGTGGCTTTGGTTTTTTACTCTATTCAGGAGAGGAAATCATCGCTGGCATATCGACAGGATTGGTCTATCATGGCGCCCTTGAGATTGAAATTGCTACCAAGCCAGTCTACCAAAGACAGGGCTTGGCCAAAATCTTGGGTGCCCAGATGATTTTAGAAGCTCAAAAACGCTCACTCTTTCCTCTATGGGATGCGCACAATGAAGCCTCCAAAAAGGTCGCAGAAAGCTTGGGCTGTCTGTGCCTAGGAGCTTATCCGGCTTATGAATGGAAAGGGACTTTTGACCAATGAAGAAAAACCAAACCTATTTCTTAAAAGACATCGTTGAGGCTGTAAAATCGGAAGATCTAGATGATGATTTTTGTTTGTATGATAAGGATACGGGAGAACGGAATTTCCAAGCCAGCGATTTGTTTGCCGATTATCGACAAGTGTGGATGATAGGGATGTTTATCCTAGACAAGTAAGGGAGTTAGAGCTAGATAGAGTCCCTTCATAAGAACAGTATGCAATGTTTTTATCCTGTCTGTTATAAATGATTCTACGAACTATGAGTCTGGCTTTTTACATAAATTTTCTAGAGTAAATGTTTAGATAAAATGAAAAAATCTAGCAGAATTGTCTGAATTGTGATACAATAAAGCGATTTGTGAAAGGAAATGATTGAATGAGTGAAAATGAGTTGAAAAATAACGAGAAAACAGAAAAGAATGGGATGGAACGTGGTTTACAAAATCGACATGTTCAGATTATAGCCATTGCTGGAACCATCGGCACGGGTCTTTTCTTGGGGGCGGGGCGTTCGATTAGCCTGACGGGACCATCCATTATCTTGATTTATATGCTGACGGGCCTTTTCATGTATCTGATGATGCGGGCGATTGGGGAAATGCTTTACTACGACCCTGACCAGCATACCTTTATCAACTTTATTACCAAATATTTGGGAACTGGCTGGGGGTATTTTTCCGGCTGGTCCTACTGGATTTCTCTGATTTTTATCGGAATGGCTGAGATTACGGCTGTTGCCCAGTATGTGCAGTACTGGTTTCCTGACTGGCCAGCTTGGCTGATTCAGCTAGTCTTTCTAGCCCTTCTTAGCTTGGTCAATCTGATAGCGGTTCGAGTTTTTGGCGAGGTCGAATTTTGGTTTGCCATGATAAAAATTGTGGCTATCATCGCCTTGATTGCAACGGCTGTCTTTATGATATTGACAGGCTTTAAAACGCCTCACGGAGTAGCCAGTCTTGGGAATATTGGTCGCGGTTTTCAGCTTTTCCCTAATGGCTTTGTAAGTTTTGTTATGGCTTTTCAGATGGTTTTCTTTGCCTATCAGGCCATTGAATTTATCGGGATTACTACTTCTGAAACGGCTAATCCACGAGCGGTATTGCCAAAGGCCATTAAAGAAATTCCTTTGCGGATTGTCTTGTTCTACGGGGGTTCTCTCCTTGCCATTATGGCTATCATTCCTTGGAAAGAGCTGGCAACGGCTGACTCTCCCTTTGTTATCGTTTTTCAGTTAGCTGGTCTCAAATGGGCAGCGGCCTTGATTAACTTCGTGGTTCTGACCTCAGCGGCTTCAGCACTGAACTCGACCCTTTACTCAACGGGTCGCCATTTGTATCAGATTGCCCACGATACGCCAAATCGTTTTCTAAAGAAAATAGGAGCTGGGAAGCTGTCTCGGCAAAACGTTCCGCAGAATGCGATTTTGGCGTCAGCGGCTGTTATTGCCTTTGCGGCCTTTATCAAGATTCTGCCGGGAGTATCAGATTCCTTTGCCCTGATTACGGCTTCCTCATCTGGTGTCTACATCGCCATCTATGGTCTGACCATGCTGGCCCACCTCAAATATCGCAAGTCACCAGATTTTATGGCAGATGGTTATCTCATGCCAGCTTACAAGTTTCTCAATCCTTTGACCATGCTCTTCTTTGCCTTTGTCTTTGTGACTCTTTTCTTACAAAAGTCAACGGTAGTGGGAGCAATCGGATCAGCTGTTTGGATCATCGTTTTTGGTCTTTACAGCCAGTTTAAATTTAGAAAATAAACGAACCTTTTTAGGAAGAAGCGTATTTTCTCTCAGTCCAAGAGGCTGAGAGATTTTCTTTTTAGTTGTCTCATTGGCTGTTTGGGGTATAGGTATTTGGTCGAGAAAATGGTATAATGATGAAAGAAATAATGTAAAACGAGGCTGAAATGTTAAATATTCAAGAAATTAAGAAAAATGCTGGCGGTTTGCAGTTTGATCAAGACTTTGATTTGGCGCAAGAGCTAAAAGAACGTAATCGTGAAGTGCTAGATATCCAGAAGATCGTGGCTAGAGGTCAGGCTCAGTATGAAAATGGGCTTTATTTTTTGGATTACACCTTGACTTACCAGATTACCCTCGCTTCTAGTCGCAGCATGGCTCCAGTTGACATAGTGGAAGACTACATGGTTCATGAAGTCTTTGCCTCTGTCGAAGATGGCTCTGTGCAAAAAGATTTGCTGGAAGATGATTTGGTTCTGCCATTTGAGGGGGATACGATCGATTTGGCAGCAAGTGTGGCGGACAATATTTTGCTCCATATTCCGTTGAAAGTTTTGACTCCTGGAGAGGAAGCCGGTGAGACCATGCCTATGGGAATTGACTGGCAGGTGCTGACGGAGGAAGACTATCAAAAGCAGCAAATGGAAAAGAAAGAAGCCAATAGCCCTTTTGCCAGCCTTCAAGGTTTATTTGATGAATAAAAGCGTCTAAACTCTAGCAGGATTCTAGAGGATTATCAAGGAAATCTCTTTGAATCTTCTTGAAATATGAGCGCAATTTTGTTACACTAGATAGAAAGATTGTGAAGGAGATATGATGACAGAACGAGGCTTGTTAATTGTCTTTTCTGGCCCCTCAGGCGTTGGGAAAGGAACAGTAAGACGGGAAATTTTTGAGAGTACGGACAATCAGTTTCAGTATTCTGTATCTATGACGACTCGTCCGCAGCGTCCTGGAGAAGTTGATGGTGTTGATTATTTCTTTCGCACTCGTGAAGAGTTTGAGGAGCTGATTCGTCAAGGGCAGATGCTCGAGTATGCAGAGTATGTCGGCAATTATTACGGGACTCCGCTCACTTATGTCAATGAGACCTTGGATAAGGGGATAGATGTTTTCTTGGAAATCGAAGTCCAAGGAGCACTCCAAGTCAAGAAAAAAGTGCCCGATGCTGTGTTTATCTTTCTGACTCCGCCAGACTTGGAAGAGTTGAAAGACCGTTTGGTTGGTCGTGGCACAGACAGTGCAGAAGTTATTGCTCAGCGGATTGAGAAAGCAAAAGAAGAAATTGCCTTGATGCGTGAGTATGATTATGCCATTGTCAATGACCAAGTACCTTTGGCAGCTGAACGTGTGAAACGTGTGATTGAAGCCGAGCATTTTCGTGTAGACCGTGTCATCGGTCACTATCAAGACATGCTTCCTAAGGATGAAGCAGTCGTCCGTTAATAAAGTTAGAAATTAGGTAAATAATTATGATGTTAAAACCGTCTATTGACACCTTGTTGGACAAGGTGCCGTCAAAATATTCTTTGGTTATTTTAGAAGCTAAGCGTGCCCATGAGCTAGAGGCTGGTGCTAAGCCAACTCAGGATTTCAAGTCAGTGAAATCAACGCTACGCGCTTTGGAAGAAATTGAATCTGGTAATGTTGTGATTCACCCAGATCCAGAAGGAAAACGCGAAGCAGTTCGTCGACGTGCGGAAGAAGAACGCCTGCGCAAAGAAGAAGAAGAGCGCAAGATCAAAGAACAAATTGCCAAAGAAAAAGAAGAGGGTGAGAAAATTTAAGGTTGGGGCTACTCAATCTTATTTTTTCTATGAATATGGCGTTTAGGGAAAGCGGGGTGAGAGTGTGAAAATTGCCAAGATTATTGTCGATGTTCCTCTGATGCAGACGGACAAACCATACAGCTATGCGGTTCCAGAGGAGTTTTCTGGGATGCTAGAAGCTGGGATGCGGGTGCATGTGCCTTTTGGTAAGGGCGGTCGATTGATTCAAGGATTGATTGTTGGCTTGGCGGATGAGGAAGCTGAAGATTTGGCTGAACATATTGAAGAATTGAAAGATATTGCAGAGGTCCTGGACTTTAGACCGGTTCTCAATGCGGAGCAGCTCTGGCTGGCTGACCAGTTGCGCCAGTCTGTCTTTTCTTATAAAATTTCTATCCTGAAGGCCATGTTGCCAAGTCTTCTTAATTCCAGCTATGACAAGTTGTTGTATCCAACGGAGCAGCTTTCAGTTGAGGAGCAGCAGGCCATTTTCGGTCAGTCAGCTAGTCTTCGCTTTTCTGATTTGGATAAAAAAAGTCAGTCTAAGCTAATGCGGTTGACCCAGGCTGGTAAGATTCGCTTGGAATACCAAGCGACCGACCGTAAGCATATCAAGACAGAAACTTGGTATCAGGTGGACAGAGAGAAATTGGCTCAATTCGTGCCTTCTGCCCGAGCGAAAAAGCAGCAGGAACTTCAGACTTATTTGCTGGAAAATCCGCAATCAGGTCGCCTCAAAGACTTACGCAAGTTCTTTTCGCCTGCAGCGGTCAACATTTTCTTAGAAAAGGAGCTTCTCCATACAGAGGAGAGAGAGGTCAGCCGGTCTGCGGCGCATTTCCAGAAGGAGCGACAGGATAAAAAGCTGGTTCTCAATGAGGAGCAGGCAGCTGCGGTCGCTGCGATTTGTGAAAAAATCGGTAAAGAAAAGGCTCAACCCGTTTTGCTAGAAGGAGTGACGGGAAGTGGAAAGACCGAGGTTTATCTCAAGGTTATCGAGGAGGCTCTAGGTCAAGGCAAAACAGCAATTATGCTGGTGCCAGAAATTTCTTTGACTCCTCAGGTGACCGACCGTTTTATCTCGCGCTTTGGCGACAAGGTGGCTATTTTGCATTCAGGCCTATCTGACGGTGAGAAGTACGATGAGTGGCGCAAGGTGGAGCGGGGAGAGGCCCAGGTCGTTGTTGGTGCGCGTTCGGCCATTTTTGCTCCACTGACAAATATCGGAGCCATCATCATTGACGAGGAGCATGAGTCCTCCTACAAGCAGGATTCCAATCCTCGCTACCATGCCAGAGATGTGGCTCTCCTGCGAGCTCAGTACAATCAAGCTGTCTTGGTGCTGGGTTCGGCGACTCCTAGCTTAGAAAGTAGAGCCAGAGCCAGCCGTGGCGTTTATGATTTTTTGCAGCTGACTAAGCGGGCTAATCCGCTGGCGCAGATTCCTCAGGTTCAAGTGGTGGACTTCCGAGATTATATTGGGCAAAATGAAGCCAGTAATTTCACCCCAGTCCTGCTAGAGGCTATTCAGAATCGTCTGGATAAGGGGGAGCAGACTGTTCTCATGCTCAACAGGCGAGGCTATTCCAGCTTTGTCATGTGTCGGGAATGCGGCACGGTGGACACCTGCCCCAACTGTGATATTTCTCTGACCTTACATATGGATACCAAAACCATGAACTGCCACTACTGTGGCTTTACCAAGGACATTCCGCAAACCTGTCCTAATTGTGCCAGTCGCAGCATCCGCTACTATGGTACGGGGACGCAGAAGGCCTATGATGAGCTGACGACTCTCTTTCCACAGGCTCGCATTCTGCGCATGGATGTGGATACGACCCGTAAGAAGGGGAGCCACGAAGAAATCCTAGAGGCCTTTGGTCAAGGGCAGGCAGATATTCTGCTGGGAACTCAGATGATTGCCAAGGGCTTGGATTTTCCTAATGTGACCTTGGTCGGTGTCCTCAATGCGGATACAGCTCTAAATCTGCCAGATTTTCGCTCTTCAGAACGAACTTTTCAGCTGCTGACTCAGGTAGCAGGTCGGGCAGGTCGGGCTGAAAAAGCTGGACAAGTCTTTATCCAGTCTTACAACCCGCATCACTATGCCATTGACTTTGCCAGAAAGCAGGACTACGAAGGCTTCTACGCTTATGAAATGGGAATTCGTCGTCAGTTGGGCTATCCGCCGTATTACTATACAGTCGGGTTGACCCTATCCCACAAGGATGAGGAAACAGTAGTCAAGAAATCTTACCAAGTCATGGATATTTTACGGAGTGGCCTGTCGGACAAGGTGCAAATTTTGGGTCCCACACCCAAACCCATTGCCCGAACCCACAATCTCTACCACTATCAGATTTTACTTAAGTATCGCTTTGAGGATGACCTACAAACCACGCTCAATCGGGTCTTGGAACTAACGCAGCAAGCGGAAAACAAGGACCTGCGGCTCAGTATTGATAACGAGCCCCAGAATTTTATCTGATGGCAAAAGTGAGCGAGAGCTGTCAGCTTTGCTCGCTTTTTTGATATAATAGAAAGAAAAACAGTCGCAGGTGGTGGGATTCTGCGACAGATTTGAGGAAATGACAGTGAAATTAATTTTTATGGGAACGCCTGACTTTTCAGCAACGGTCTTAAAAGGCCTGCTGGAAAGCGAACAATATGACATTTTAGCGGTGGTTACTCAACCAGACCGAGCGGTGGGTCGCAAAAAGGAAATCCGCATGACACCGGTCAAGGAAGTGGCTTTAGCTAATGACTTGCCAGTTTACCAACCAGAGAAGCTGGCTAAAAGCGCTGACTTGGAAGAGCTTATGAACTTGGGAGCTGACGGTATTGTGACAGCAGCCTTTGGCCAATTTCTGCCTAGCCGCTTGCTGGACAGCGTTAACTTCGCAGTGAATGTCCATGCCTCTCTCTTGCCAAAATACCGTGGCGGAGCGCCTATTCATTATGCCTTGATAAATGGCGATCAAGAAGCGGGTGTGACCATTATGGAGATGGTCAAGGAGATGGATGCTGGTGATATGATTGCCAGTCGAGCAACCGCCATTGAAGAGTCTGATAATGTCGGAACTCTCTTTGAAAAATTAGCTGTGATTGGCCGCGATCTTCTTTTAGAAGTCTTGCCAGCCTATGTAGCGGGAGAGATTCAAGCTCAGCCTCAGGATCCAGAGTTGGTGACTTTTTCACCGAATATCAGCCCAGAGCAAGAGCGGATTGATTGGACAAAGACCAGTCGTCAGATTTTCAATCAGGTTCGGGGCATGAATCCTTGGCCGGTGGCCCATACCCTGCTAGCTGGCCAGCGCTTCAAGATTTATGAAGTTAGCCAAGCGGAAGGCAGTGGTCGTCCAGGTGAAATCTTGACAATCAGCAAGAAAGAATTAGTGGTCGCAGCGGGTCAGGGAGCCCTTTCACTAAAGACGGTGCAGCCATTCGGCAAGCCCAAAATGGACATCAAGGACTTTCTCAACGGTCTGGGTCGGAGTTTAGCAGTAGGTGATGAATTTGGAAAGTAAGCAAAACAGAGCCCGAGAGCTTGCTCTGCAAATTCTGGAAGAAGTCTTTGAGGAGGGAGCTTATTCCAATATTGCCCTCAATAAGGCTCTGAAACAGAGTGCTCTCAGTTCAGCTGATAAAAGCTTGGTTACGGAGCTGGTCTATGGAACGGTCGCTCGCAAAATTACTCTAGAATGGCAGCTGGCTCATTGGGTGGAGGACAGAGACAAGCTAGATGCTTGGCTATATATCCTGCTTGAGCTCAGCCTTTATCAGATGCTCTATCTGGATAAAATCCCCCAGCATGCTGTCGTCAATGAAGCTGTTGAGATTGCAAAAGGCCGCAAGCGTGGCAGTGAAAAATATGTCAATGCCATCCTGCGGAAAATCGAGCGGGAAGGCGCAGCTGATCCGACCAGTATCAACCGCAAGAACAAGCGCTACTCAGTCCAGTATTCTTTGCCGGTCTGGCTGGTCAAGGTCTTGATTGACGAATACGGGGAAGAACGTGCGGAAGCCATCTTTGCTAGTCTCTTTGAACGCAACAAGGCCAGCATCCGAGTGACGGATTTGGCTCGAAAGGAAGAAATTAAAGCAGTTTTGGGTGCGGAAGATTCGGTCTTAGCTCCTTCAGCCTTGGTCAAGAAACAAGGCCATTTTGCTGGTCATGAGTTCTTTGAAAAAGGCTTGATTACTATTCAAGACGAGTCTAGTCAGCTGGTTGCTCCGACCTTGCAAATTGAAGGACATGAGCAGATTTTGGATGCCTGCAGTGCGCCAGGGGGCAAGGCTGTGCATATGGCTTCCTATCTGACGACTGGTCAGATTATAGCCTTGGATCTTTACGACCATAAGCTGGACTTGATTCGTCAAAACGCAGAACGTCTAGGTTTGGCGGATAAAATCACCACTAAAAAACTGGATGCAACCAAGGTATTTGAGACTTTTGGACCAAATGCTTTTGATAAAATCCTAGTGGACGCTCCCTGCTCTGGCATCGGCTTGATTCGTCGCAAACCAGACATTAAGTACAATAAAGAAAACGCCGATTTTGAAAATTTACAAAAAATTCAGCTGGATATATTAGACAGCGTTTGTCAAAGTCTACGTAAAGGTGGTATAATAATTTATAGTACTTGCACGATTGTGTCTACAGAGAATTTTGAAGTGGTTAAGAAATTCTTAGAAAGACACCCAAACTTTGAGCAAGTTAGACTAGAACATGAAAGAGAAGATATCGTGAAAGACGGCTGTATTTTGATTACACCAGAACTATATGGCAGTGATGGATTTTTTATCAGTCAATTTAGGAAGATGTCTTAATTGGAGGAGGAAACTGACAGTATGGAAATTTCAATATTAACAGATGTTGGTCAAAAGCGGAAAAATAATCAGGATTATGCCAATCTTTTTGTAAATCGGGCTGGCAAGACCATGATTATCTTGGCCGATGGTATGGGTGGCCACAGGGCCGGCAATATTGCCAGTGAAATGGCAGTGACAGACCTGGGTGCCGCATGGGTTGATACCCAGATTGACTCAGTAAATCAAGTCCGTGAATGGTTTGCAGAGCATCTGGAACAAGAAAATCAACGTATTCACCAATTTGGTCAGGGTGAAGAATACAAGGGCATGGGCACAACGCTAGAAGCCTTGGCTATCATTGACAATCAAGCCATTTATGCTCATATTGGCGATTCACGGATTAGCCTGATTCGTGGTGAAGAATACAGTCAATTAACCAGCGACCATTCACTTGTTAATGCTTTGCTCAAGGCTGGACAGATTACCCAAGAAGAGGCGGAACGCCATCCACAGAAGAATATTATCACTCAGTCTATCGGTCAAAAAGATGAAGTGCAGCCTGACTATGGCATGATTACATTAGAAGATGGTGATTACCTTCTGCTCAATAGCGATGGTCTGACCAATATGATTTCAGGCAGCGAGATTTATGACATTGTCACCAGCGACATCAGCCTGTCTGAAAAAACTGAAACCTTAATTCGCTTTGCCAACAATGCTGGAGGACTGGATAACATCACAGTTGCTCTGGTTCGTTTTGACAAGGAGGAGCAGGAATGATTCAAATCGGCAAGATCTTTGCCGGGCGATATAAAATCATCAAGCAGATTGGCCGCGGAGGCATGGCCGATGTCTATCTGGCACGAGATCTGATACTTGATGGTGAGGAAGTTGCTGTAAAGGTTCTTAGAACCAATTATCAGACGGATCCGATTGCAGTTGCTCGCTTCCAGAGAGAAGCCAAAGCGATGGCGGACTTGGATCATCCTTACATTGTCCGGATTTCCGATATTGGAGAAGAAGATGGCCAGCAGTATCTGGCTATGGAATACGTGTCTGGGCTTGACCTCAAACGCTATATCAAAGAAAATTCTCCACTTTCAAATGAAGAAGCAGTCCGAATCATGGGACAAATCCTACTAGCTATGCGTTTAGCGCATACACGCGGGATTGTCCATCGTGACTTAAAACCCCAAAACGTTCTCTTGACGCCAGATGGCAATGCCAAGGTAACAGACTTTGGAATTGCCGTGGCTTTCGCAGAGACCAGCCTGACCCAGACCAATTCGATGCTGGGGTCGGTGCATTATCTTTCGCCAGAACAGGCGCGTGGCTCTAAAGCCACTGTTCAGAGCGACATTTATGCCATGGGGATTATTTTCTACGAGATGCTGACAGGGCATATCCCTTATGACGGAGATAGTGCTGTAACAATTGCCTTGCAGCATTTCCAAAAGCCCCTGCCGTCAATCATCGCAGAAAATCCGAATGTCCCTCAGGCCTTGGAAAATGTGGTCATTAAGGCGACGGCTAAAAAGCTGAGCGATCGCTATCAGTCCGTTGCGGAGATGTATGTTGACTTGTCTAGCAGCTTATCCTATGACCGCCGAAATGAAAAGAAACTGGTCTTTGATGATGGAGCCAAGGCAGATACTAAAACTCTGCCAAAAGTTCCTCCGGTTCCTCAGTCAGCTCCAAGCCCTGTCGCAGAAGCAGTGGCGCCTAAAGTTGCGGCTGATGTGAAGAGAGAGACTCCCGTTTTGAAGGCTCCAGTCAAGAAGCCGAAAAAACGCCATTTGAGAGCTAGATACAAGGTTATGTTCTTAGCCATTCTCTTGGTTTTTGCAGCCTTCTTCTTCTTGCTCTATAAAAGTCCTGCCAATACTACGGTACCAGATGTAGCAGGTCAAACAGTGGCGGAAGCCCGTTCGACCATTACTGCTAAAGGCCTCGAAGTAGGGGAAATCAAAGAAGACTACAGTGATAATGTGGCAGAAGGCAAGGTCATCAAGACTGATCCGCCAGTAAATAGCCAGCGTCGGGAAAATAGTAAGGTGGATTTGATTGTATCTAAAGGTTCAAAAACCTTTACGGTAGAAAACTATGTTGGTCAAAAATCTTCTGAAGCGGTCGAACATCTGAAGAGCACTTACAATATCCCTGAAAAGCTAATCAAGATTGTAGAAGAAGAAAATTCTGATGTTGAAGAGGGAGTTGTTATCAGCCAGACACCGGCTGCAGGTTCTTCTTACGATGTGACATCAAACAAACAGATTACCCTGACGGTTGCTAAAACGGTAACTAGAGTTGAAATGCCTGACTTTGGCCATCTCCAAGTTTCCTATGCTTATGCACGGGCCTATCTGATGGAGATGGGAATTTCTGCGTCTCGAATCGAGCGTGTTATCGATCGTTCTGTAGAGTCAAGTCAAGCTGATTTGGTGACATCCCAGTCTCCAGCAGCTGGACAAAGTATCAAATTGAAATCAAATACCAAGATTACTTTCTACGTAACAGATGGCACAGTCACTAGCTCTTCTAGTTCAAGTGAGCGAACACAACCATCATCTTCTTCAAGCAGCACGAGTGAGGAGGAAAGTCACTCGAGCTCTTCGAGCAGCTCTACAACTGCATCGACGAGCCATTAATGAGGCAGCTAGTCGCAGTTATCTTATCTAGTCTATTTTAGGCTTTGTAGATAAATAAAAGCGTATCCCTTGATTTTCAAGGCAGACTATGCTATAATCACCTTAGTAAATATGAAAGAGAGGCGAGGAAATATCTTCGCCTCTTGTCTGTGAGGAGGTGCAGTCTTATCGCAACGATTGTTGAATTAGTAAGAGAAGTCATTGAGCCAGCCATCCAAGAACCTTATGAATTGGTGGATATTGAGTATGGCAAGATGGGCGGTGACCATGTTCTAAGTGTTTTTATAGACAAGCCCGAGGGGATTACGGTCAACGATACAGCAGATTTGACCGATATTATCAGTCCTCTGTTGGACTCTATCAAGCCAGATCCTTTTCCTGACCAGTATTTTCTGGAGGTGACCAGTCCAGGCTTGGAGCGCCCGCTCAAGACCAAGGAAGCTGTGGCAGCTGCAGTCGGCAGTTATATCCATGTCAGCCTTTATAAAGCACTGGATAAAAACAAGGTTTTTGAAGGAACTCTACTTGGATTTGAAGATGATGTTTTGCTTATGGAATATATGGACAAAACACGCAAAAAAGAAGTTGAAATTCCATATAGTCTAGTGTCAAAAGCAAGATTGGCTGTTAAATTTTAATAACAAATCGCAATATTAATGAAGAAAGGAATACTTTTGTTTAGACAAAAGTTACATGAAGATGAGTAAAGAAATGCTAGAGGCCTTCCGTATTTTGGAAGAGGACAAAGGTATTAAAAAAGAAGATATTATCGAAGCAGTGACAGAATCTCTGCGCTCTGCTTATCGTCGTCGCTACGGTCAGGCAGACAGCGCATCCATTGAGTTTAATGAAAAAACAGGTGATTTCCGTGTCTATACTGTCCGCGAAGTCGTGGATGAGGTCTTTGACAGCCGCTTGGAAATCAGCCTAAAGGACGCCTTGGCTATCAGCTCTGCCTATGAGTTGGGAGATAAGATCAAGTTTGAAGAAGCGCCAGCCGAATTTGGCCGCGTAGCAGCTCAATCTGCTAAGCAGACCATCATGGAAAAGATGCGTAAGCAAACTCGTGCTATCACTTACAATACCTACAAAGAACATGAAAATGAAATCATGTCAGGAACTGTGGAGCGCTTTGATAATCGCTTTATCTATGTCAATCTGGGCACTATTGAAGCACAATTATCTAAACAAGACCAGATTCCTGGTGAGGTCTTTGCCTCTCATGACCGCATCGAAGTTTTTGTCTATAAAGTAGAAGACAATCCTCGTGGTGTCAATGTTTTCGTTAGCCGTAGTCATCCAGAAATGATCAAGCGCTTGATGGAGCAGGAAATTCCTGAAGTTTACGACGGAACTGTGGAAATCATGAGCGTGTCTCGGGAAGCGGGCGATCGGACCAAGGTAGCGGTTCGCAGCCACAATCCAAACGTGGATGCGATCGGAACCATCGTCGGACGTGGAGGTGCCAATATCAAGAAGATTACCAGCAAATTCCACCCAGCCAAATATGATGCCAAAAGTGGTCGTATGATTCCGACTGAGGAAAATATCGATGTTATCGAGTGGGTTGCTGATCCAGCCGAGTATATCTACAATGCCATTGCTCCAGCAGAGGTAGATCAAGTTATCTTCCATGCAGAAGACAATAAGCGAGCTTTGGTTGTCGTACCGGATAACAAGCTTTCACTGGCTATCGGCCGTCGTGGTCAAAACGTTCGCTTGGCAGCTCATTTGACTGGCTTTAGAATTGATATCAAGTCAGCCAGCGAATTTGAAGCAATGGAAGCAGCCAATGAGCTTGGTGGATTTGGCCAAGATTACGTAGCAGAAGATGTACCAGCCGAAGTAGATGCCCTTTCAGCAGAATTTGAAGTGGAAGAGCTGGCAAATGGTACAGAAGTGGCAACTGAAATCGAACTCGAAGAAAGTGAAGCAGTAGCCACAGAATAAGGGAGGCAGATATGGCAAAAACAAGAAAAATCCCTTTAAGAAAATCAGTTGTGTCAAGTGAAGTGATTGACAAGCGTGATCTGTTGCGCATCGTCAAGAATAAAGAAGGTCAGGTATTCATTGATCCGACAGGCAAGGCCAATGGGCGGGGCGCTTATATCAAGCTAGATAATGAAGAAGCTCAGCAGGCCAAGAAAAAACGGGTCTTTAACCGTAGTTTCAGTATGGAAGTAGAAGAAAGTTTCTACGACGAGCTGATTGCCTATGTCGATCACAAGGTCAAGAGAAGAGAGTTGGGTCTTGAATAAAGAAAAACTAGCAAACTTGCTGGGTTTGGCCCAGCGGGCTGGCCGCATCATTTCAGGAGAAGAATTGGTCATCAAAGCCATCCAAGAAGGAAAGGTTCATTTGATCTTTCTAGCTGAGGATGCCGGACCAAATTTGACGAAAAAAATGACTGATAAAAGCCATTATTACAAGATAGAAGTGTCAACCGTGTTTTCAACACTGGAATTAAGCACTGCGATTGGCAAAGCTCGCAAAGTAGCTGCCATCACAGATGCTGGTTTTACAAAGAAAATGAGGTCTCTTATGCAATAGAAGAGGAGGACAAGAATTGTCTAGAATTAGATTGTACGAAATCGCAAAAGAACTGGGGAAGGAAAGTAAAGAGGTAGTAGCTCGGGCCAAGGAATTAGGCCTAGAAGTCAAAAGCCATTCTTCCAGCGTAGAAGAAGAAGCAAGCCAACGCATCAAGGCTAGCTTCGCGACTAAAGAAGTTGCTAAGCCTCTTCCAAAGAAAGAAGCGGCTGTCCAGCCAGCACCAAATAAAGTAGCTGAAAAACCAGCTGCTCCAGTCCAAAAGGAAGTGGCCTCTGCTAGAAAAGAAGAGCCAAAAGTAGCCGACGTACCAGCAGCTGAAGCTCCAGCTAAACCGGCTCCAGCTCGGCCACAAAGTCGAAATTTTAAGGCAGAGCGTGAAGCACGTGCCAAGGAACAAGCAGAGCGTCGTAAGCAGCAACAAAATCGGAAACCACAAAATCCTGACCAGAAGAAAAGCAATGAGCGTGATCGACATGACCGCAAGGCCAACAATGATCGCCAAGAGCGCCGCAATGACCGTCGTGATAATCGTGGTCAAGATGGCCGTCGGAATGGTCAGAATCATCAAGGATTCAACGGTCAAAACCGCCAACAGCCTCAGGGTCCGAAAATTGACTTTAAGGCTCGGGCAGCAGCTCTGAAAGCAGAGCAAAATGCGGAGTATGCACGTTCTAGTGAGGAGCGTTTTAAACAGGCTCAAGCAGCTAAAGAAGCGCAGGAACGCCAGAATAGACGAAAAGAGCCAGTCCAAGCAGAGCCAACAACTGCTGAAGTATTTAAAGCTACTCCGGCTGAAACAGTCCAACCGGCTGCTCCTGCACCAGCACAAGCTGCGGTAGATACTCGTCGTAAAAAGCAAGCTCGACCAGATAAGAAGCGCGATGATTTTGATCGCGAAGAAGAAGGTCCAAGAAAACAACAAAAGAATCGAAATAGTCAAAATCAAGTGAGAAATCAAAGAAACAGTAACTGGAATAACAATAAGAAAAATAAAAAAGGAAAAGGTAACCAGAATCAGGTTCCAAAACCTGTTACAGAACGCAAGTTCCATGAGTTGCCAAGCGAATTCGAATATACGGATGGCATGACCGTTGCGGAAATCGCAAAACGGATCAAGCGCGAGCCAGCTGAAATTGTCAAGAAGCTCTTTATGATGGGCGTGATGGCAACGCAAAACCAATCTCTTGATGGGGATACGATTGAGCTCCTCATGGTGGATTATGGTATCGAAGCCAAACAAAAGGTTGAAGTGGATACAGCTGATATTGAGCGCTTCTTTGTCGAAGAAGGCTATATCAATCCAGATGAATTGGTAGAGCGTCCGCCAGTTGTGACCATCATGGGACACGTTGACCATGGTAAAACAACCCTCTTGGATACTCTACGTAACTCTCGCGTTGCGACAGGTGAAGCAGGTGGTATCACTCAGCATATCGGTGCCTACCAGATTGAGGAAAATGGCAAGAAGATTACTTTCTTGGATACACCTGGACACGCGGCCTTTACTTCGATGCGTGCGCGTGGTGCATCTGTTACCGATATTACCATCTTGGTCGTAGCAGCTGATGACGGTGTTATGCCTCAGACTATTGAAGCGATTAACCACTCTAAAGCCGCTAATGTGCCAATTATTGTGGCTATTAACAAGATCGATAAGCCAGGTGCCAATCCTGAGCGCGTAATTGGTGAATTGGCTGAGCATGGTGTTATGTCAACTGCTTGGGGTGGAGATTCTGAGTTTGTTGAAATCTCAGCTAAGTTCAACCAAAACATCGATGAACTTTTGGAAACAGTTCTACTTGTAGCAGAAATTCAGGAACTCAAAGCAGATCCAACAGTTCGCGCTATCGGTACGGTTATCGAAGCCCGTTTGGATAAAGGAAAAGGTGCAGTTGCAACCCTTCTCGTCCAACAAGGTACGCTGAATGTTCAAGATCCAATCGTTGTCGGAAATACCTTCGGACGTGTCCGTGCTATGACCAATGACTTAGGTCGTCGTGTCAAAGCGGCAGGTCCATCTACGCCGGTTTCTATCACAGGTCTTAATGAAACTCCGATGGCAGGTGACCACTTTGCCGTCTATGAAGATGAAAAAGCTGCGCGTGCAGCCGGTGAAGAACGTGCTAAACGTGCCCTTCTCAAGCAACGTCAAGCTACTCATCGTGTCAGTCTAGAAAATCTCTTTGATACCCTCAAAGCTGGTGAAGTTAAGTCTGTTAACGTCATTATCAAAGCCGATGTACAAGGTTCTGTAGAAGCCTTGGCTGCTTCCTTGCAGAAGATTGAAGTGGAAGGCGTTAAGATTACCATTGTCCACTCAGCAGTTGGTGCTATCAATGAGTCTGACGTGACATTGGCAGAAGCTTCAAATGCCTTTATCATTGGATTTAACGTTCGCCCTACACCACAAGCTCGCCAGCAAGCAGAAGCTGATGATGTAGAAATCCGTCTTCACAGCATTATCTATAAGGTTATCGAAGAAATGGAAGATGCCATGAAAGGAATGCTGGACCCAGAATACCAAGAAAAAATCATCGGGGAAGCCCTTATCCGCGAAACTTTCAAAGTTTCCAAGGTTGGTACTATCGGTGGATTCATGGTTATCAATGGTAAAGTTACCCGTGATTCTAAGGTTCGTGTCATCCGTGATGGCGTCGTGATTTACGACGGTCAGTTGGCGAGCTTGAAGCACTTCAAGGATGATGTGAAAGAAGTCACTAACGGCCGCGAAGGTGGTCTCATGATTGACGGCTATAATGATATCCAAGTGGATGATACGATTGAAGCCTATATCATGGAAGAAATTAAGAAATAAGAGAAATCCGTCGAAAACTCCCAGTGAAAAGCATATTGGATGGAAGTTGATACTTTTATCCCAAGCACCTTTTCTCAAAGAGTTTAGAGCGAATTTCATTCAACTAAAATTAAAAATATGAGAGTGGGACAGAAATCGGTAATTCGTTAGAATTCGATTTCGTCGTCCCACCTCCGCACAGTTGAGTAGGGCTGTAAAAGCTGATGAAATCAGCGTAATAGAGCCCACTCAACCACTGCGTCTTGCTCGATAATCCAAAGACAATTGAGAGGCTAGGACTTTTGTCCCAGCCTCATATTGCAGAAGAAAAAATTAGAAAGGAAATCCTATGGCAAATCATTTTCGTACCGACCGTGTAGGAATGGAAATCAAGCGTGAAGTCAATGAGATTTTGCAAAAGAAAGTCCGTGATCCACGTGTCCAAGGTGTGACTATTACTGACGTTCAAATGCTGGGCGATCTGTCTATGGCCAAGGTCTACTATAGCATCATGAGTGACTTGGCTTCAGATAATCAAAAGGCACAGCTGGGCTTAGAAAAGGCAACCGGCACCATTAAGCGTGAACTGGGCCGAAACCTCAAGATGTATAAGATTCCAGACTTGACCTTCGTCAAAGACGAGTCTATTGAGTACGGTAATAAGATTGATCAAATGTTACGCAATTTAGAAAAACATTAATGAAAATAGTGAGATAGGGCAGTGTTTACGAGTCCTATCTCATTTTTATTTTTGCAAATACTTTTTAAAAGTTTTGAAAAAAGGTGTTGACAAGTGGAGATTATCCTGTTATACTAGTAAAGTACTCAATCGCGGGGATGGCGGAATTGGCAGACGCGCAGGACTAAGGATCCTGTGACCGCTTTAGGTCGTGAGGGTTCAAGTCCCTCTCTCCGCATAGGATTAGCTGACTTCGGTCAGTTTTTTTGTTTTCTCAAAGAAGCTGAAGATGTCTGAATTCAAAAATTGCTTGGGAATTACTTAAAATTTCAGGAAAAACTAGCAATTTTAGTGAAAAAGTGATAAAATAAACAATGTAAGTGGTTCATTCCACAAAAATTAGAGGAGGCCTATTACAAATGGCAATCGTTTCAGCAGAAAAATTTGTCCAAGCAGCTCGTGACAATGGTTATGCAGTTGGTGGATTTAACACAAATAACCTTGAGTGGACTCAAGCTATCTTGCGCGCAGCAGAAGCTAAAAAAGCACCAGTTTTGATCCAAACTTCAATGGGTGCTGCCAAATATATGGGTGGTTACAAAGTTGCTCGCAACTTGATCGCTAACCTTGTTGAATCAATGGGTATCACTGTACCAGTAGCGATCCACCTTGACCATGGTCACTACGAAGATGCACTTGAGTGTATCGAAGTTGGTTATACTTCAATCATGTTTGACGGTTCACACCTTCCAGTTGAAGAAAACCTTAAATTGGCTAAAGACGTTGTTGAAAAAGCACACTCTAAAGGTATCTCAGTAGAAGCTGAAGTTGGTACTATCGGTGGTGAAGAAGACGGTATCATCGGTAAAGGTGAATTGGCTCCAATCGAAGACGCTAAAGCAATGGTTGCAACTGGTATTGACTTCTTGGCAGCTGGTATCGGTAACATCCACGGTCCTTACCCTGCAAACTGGGAAGGTCTTGACCTTGACCACTTGAAGAAATTGACAGAAGCTCTTCCAGGTTTCCCAATCGTATTGCACGGTGGTTCAGGTATTCCTGATGACCAAATCCAAGCAGCGATCAAACTTGGTGTTGCCAAAGTTAACGTTAACACTGAATGCCAAATCGCATTCGCTAACGCAACTCGTAAATTTGCTCGCGATTACGAAGCAAACGAAGCAGAATACGACAAGAAGAAACTCTTCGACCCACGTAAATTCTTGGCTGACGGTGTCAAAGCTATCCAAGCATCAGTTGAAGAACGTATCGACGTATTCGGTTCAGAAGGTAAAGCATAAGAAGCTTGTAAACGCTTGATATAATAGGTTTATCCAATTTGGATAAACCTTTTTCTTCGTTTTAGAACAAATATAAAATATTATGATATAATCACTATGCAAGCGATTTTATAAGAATTTGTAAAATGATTTATACAATTATAAAATTTCCAATTTTTTAGGAGTTAAAGATGACAGATCAGGATGTATTTGTAATGGCTGGGGGGACGGGTGTAATAATACCTTATCTTAATACAATAGAGAAGAAGGTTTCCAAATCTATTATTATATCTGCTTTAGAATCTGAAAATGGAGATTTGAATGATATAAAAGAAATTCTAGAATCCATAGAAGAATCCTTCTCTGTTTGGGGCTATAGTGAGAATGATAATAATTTAAAAATAAATCCACCTAAATCGGGAGATCTTATATTTATTACGAATAATAATGCTGCAATTTATTTAGCTACTGTTTTTAAGAAAATCGAAGCTAAAGAATTAGACTATATTTGGGCAGGTCGACAAAGTTGGAAGTATAAACTAATTCTTAAGAATGTAATTCGAATTTTTATCCCATATCCGTTAGATGTGGATATTGAAAAATGGTGTGGTGATCATCCTTTTGCCCCCAGTCTGTCAAGAATTCAAAATATTAATAAAATTTACAAAGATAGAGAAGAGGGCTTTAGACATATTATTGGTAGAAAAAATCAAACAGGGCCTATTCAAGGTGCGTTAACAGTAAAAATTCCTGATAATGATAAACAGAAACATGAAGAGGAAATGAAAGATATAGAAATAGTTCTCAGTAGATTAAATACTTATTGTAAGCTTACACACTTTGAATGTATAGTAAAGGAAATTTAAAATGAAAAATAATCGTAGTAGCTTTAAATATAGATTAAATTATTCTAATGAAATTGAATCTGTGCACTGTATAGTTGGTGAAAACGGTTCGGGAAAAACAATGTTGATAAATTCTTTATTAGAAAAGGATGAGGATTCAATTGCAAAATTCTATCAGGACACCAAGGATATATTAGCTTATTCTTTTGTTAAGTATTCAGCTTCCGTAGAGTTGAACAATATAAAAGTTATTCCTAGTGGTTCTATGGACATTTCAACCTCTGCATATTTAAATACGATGGATCTCGTAAACTTGAATCGTGAAGATTCGATCAAACAAGTAAAAGTAGTGATTGATTATTATAAAGAGGAAAATAGAAATACGAAATGGCAAAATTTAATTGAACTTTCGGATAAAAAAGTGTTTCTTAGATTAAATCAAATAGGTGAAGGGATACATTCATATGATAAATATTATTTAAAAGGTAATCCATTGAATAAAGAATGGGAAAACAAACTAAAAGAAATAATAGAATATGTAGATAAAGAAAAGAAAATAATAAAAGTATTATTGAGAAAATTCTTTGCAGTATTTAGCGATTATATTGTTTTCGACTTGAGTCGTGAACAAATCGTATCTTTAATTAATGAAATAGATCCTAAAACTATACAACCAACTGAAAGATTCTATGTGGATTTAAATAAGTTTTTAAATGGCAATACAAAATCAAAGATAGCTCATTTAAGGAATTTCTTTAGTGCTTTAAGTACTATTATTAGTAATGTTGGAAGAAACTTTGTCTTTACTAAGGATGATGATAGAAAGACGTTAGAAGATATTTTTAAAAGTTTAAATACCGAAGAATCGGATAATTTGATTTCACAAGAAACATTTTCTGTCCTTGAATTTGAATGGAATGGACTTAGTTCGGGTGAACTAGCATTACTTAATTTACTTGGACGTTTAAATAGTGTTACAAGTAATCTTAATAGTAGTAAAGTACTGGTATTGCTTGATGAAGTTGACCTAGGGCTGCATCCTGAGTGGCAAAGAAATTGGGTAAACAGTGTTTTACCTATTATCGGTAAAATTATGAAGAAAGGGAATGATGCAGTTCGGGTAATATTATCAACACATTCACCTATTATTCTCTCAGACTTTCTAGCAGAGGATGTAATATATTTACCAGAAGAGCCTAATAAAATATTAAAAACTTTTGGCCAGAATATTTATAGTTTATTTAAGAATTCATTTTTCTTAGAGGCTCCCAAAGGAGCTTTTTCACAACAAGTGATTG
This sequence comes from Streptococcus cristatus AS 1.3089, assembly GCF_000385925.1. Classification (NCBI taxonomy): domain Bacteria; kingdom Bacillati; phylum Bacillota; class Bacilli; order Lactobacillales; family Streptococcaceae; genus Streptococcus; species Streptococcus cristatus. Next base: position 1,613,620 of record NC_021175.1, on the reverse strand, counting down.
AAGACTTATTGAAAATATTTGGGAGTTGCTCAAATGAAGAAATGATTCAACGAAATAAAACATATAAACAGTTTATTAAGAGATACAGAATACATTTAAAAAAGATACACCGGCTCAGGATATTCGCAATTTTTTTGAAAAATTAGTAGATATGATTGGTGAAGATATTATTCGTAATCATTTGAAAATTCAGCTTGAAAGTATAAAATGGGGTAGAGAAGAACGTCAAATTTTAGAGTACCAAAGAAAGATCAAGATATATCAAGATAAAATAAAAGAACTTCAAGAAGGAAAAAATGATAAAAATAAATAGTTTTTATAGTCAACAGGAATTATATAGATATTATAATTTTGTTTTAAAAAAGAAACCATCAATTGTTAAAACTAATGGTAAGGGAACAGCTATGATATCTTTATTAAATCAACTTCCACAGAAAAAATCTCCCCAAATAAAGATAGGGAGCTTTTATGAATTACTTACTATGAATTTCTCAGATCTACAAAAATTTTGTGATTCTTTAGCTACAGACAAACCGAGATATAAAAATCTTTTAAAGCAAAGTAAAGAAGATTTGAGAATTTATAAAAGTTATTATTCTGAATTTTTTCATAAAATAGATGAAACTATTGGGATTAGAAATAATATGATTTTAGTCAAAAATCTTGATGTAACCGTATGTCCCTATTGTAATAGAAATTATATTAATTCTAGGCACGATAAATTAGGATGTGAGTTTGACCATTATTACAGCAAAGACAAGTTTCCTTTTTTCGCTTTGACACTTTCAAATTTAGTTCCCTCGTGCAGCACTTGTAATAGGATAAAACAGGCCAATGATTATGAATTTTGCCCTTTTGATCTTGAGGAGGATATAGAAGTTAAATTTGTAGTGTCTCCATCAAGTAAGGACAGCAAAATAAAGATTCTTTTTGGTGAGAAATCACAGGAAGATAATATTTTAAAATTAGAAGATGCGTATGAAATTCATAAAAAAGACGTTGCTGAAATGTTTATGAAAGAAGAAAAATATTGTAAAGAATATCGTGATTATTTAATTTCTCTTTTGGGAGATAAAGGTAATATAGTAAATGAATTTTCAGAAGAATTTTTCGATAGTATGATATTTGGAGAGATTGCCAATGATAGTTTTGACGACTATTTAAATCATTCACTATCAAAATTAAAAAAGGATACATATGATTATATAGTTGAGTTGAGAGAAAAGTGAAAAATTAACTTATTAAAGTTTTACATGTAAAATAGGAGGATATGGTTGATGCTCTTTGGATCTAAATACATAGAGTTCTTCTCAAACCAGATCATATGATTTGTGGCAAATTCAACTTAAGATTTTGCCCCTATTTTGCCACACTTTTTAAGAACTAAAGGGAATAATGAAGCATCTTTCTAATACAGTGTGGGTAGAAGAATACCTGAATATAGCCCTTTTTAGTGTATGAGGAAGCATAGTAACTAAATGGTTTATGTTCAGAAGGTAAAGCATAAGAAGCTTGTAAATGCTTGATATAATAGGGTTTATCCAATTTGGATAAACCTTTTTTCTTTGTTTTGCCACAAATTTGCCACACTTATTCAGTTAACGAATCTAATACAGGAATAATGAGATCTTTTGTTTTTTTGTGTAAGGTACAAATAGATATCTGTGACTCGACTTCCTCGTGTGTGCCCAACACGATCTTGAATTGATTCGAGTGGGATTCCTTGACCAGCTAAAAAGCTGATATGTGTGTGACGAAAAATGTGAGTTGAACTTTCCTATAACTTTGAGTGTTTTTACCATTATCTTCATAATTTGCGTCTGGAGCTCCACCAAGAGTAGCACGTGTGCGAGAAACAATCTTTGGTTCGATATTTAATATAGGAAAATAAATTTAAAATACTAATTAAGAAAATATTGAAATAATAGTAATTGGACATATGGTATAATAAAATGAAATCAAGTAATGGCAACACATCCAACTTAAATTGAAATAATATAAAATTACGAGGAGATTATAAGATGAACAATTATATAAAATTAAATCAAGATAGATGGAATAATGTCAAAAATGACTATACTGAGCCATTGACACATGAAGAATTAGAAGAAGTTAGAAATCATCCAATTTCTGTTGCATTAACTGTTGGGAAAAAAGTTCCAAAAGAATGGTTTGAAAAAGCAAACGGAAAAAAGATATTAGGGTTAGCTTGTGGTGGCGGACAGCAGGGACCCGTTTTTGCTGCAAAAGGTTATGATGTCACCATCATGGATTTTTCTACATCACAATTACAAAGAGATGAGATGGTTGCTAAAAGAGAAGGCTTAAAAATCAACACAGTTCAAGGCGATATGACAAAACCATTTCCATTTGAAAATGAAACGTTTGATATTATTTTTAATCCGGTTTCAAATGTATATATAGAAGATTTAGAAAACATGTATAAAGAAGCCTCTCGAGTATTGAAAAAGGGTGGATTGTTAATGGTCGGGTTTATGAACCCTTGGATATACATGTATGATGCTGACATTGTATGGGACAAACCCGATGAGGAATTACTTTTAAAGTTTTCAATACCTTTTAATTCAAAAGAGCTTGAAGCGGAAGGCAAAATAACCATAAATCCAGAATATGGATATGAATTTAGCCATACCTTAGAAAGTCAGATTAGAGGACAACTTAAAAATGGTCTCGCTATGATAGATTTTTATGAATCATGTGATAAAAGAAATAGATTATCACGTTATGGAAACGACTATATAGCTACACTTTGCATTAAACTATAATGTGAAGGACCTACTTCAGGAGAATAGCCCGTTTCATTTTCTGTAAGGGTTAAAATCTAATGTTTAAAGATGCACTATTCTCATATTTAATTATTGAAATATTAGAAAAGAAAAGTGATAAAACAAACTTTATAATAAATCTAGAGTCACGGATACCATTAGAAAGTGAAATTTTTAATAGTTGTAAGGGAGATTTTTTTATTAAATTTGGAATCCCTATAAATCAAAAGGATTCTGATTGCGGGATGAAGGCCATACGTATGATTATATAGTTAAGTTAAGAAATCCTTAGTATTTGTGTTTACCTAATCTCATAATTTTGAAATTTAACTTTATAAAAATCTTCTGTCTCAATCAAATTTATTCAATTTTTGAAATAAACAAAGTATAAATTTCTAATTATCTTTTTATATTTTCTTAAATGCTCGTAAAGCCTTATTCTATGTGCTTTCGAGTATTTTTACTGTAGGAAGATACTTCACGTTTCTTTGCATATTTCCTCATGTCTTAGCTGTCAGAAGTGGTAAATAAGTAGTAAATTCATTTGTACTACTAAGCAACAAGACGCTCCTGTTGCTTCTCTTTATTCAAGCGTTTCATTTCTGCCATTGCAGAATCGAATGTTGCATGTGCGTAATAGTTCAGCGTCATGGCTATATTAGCATGTCCCATAATGTACTGTAATGCCTTTGGATTCATTCCTGCATTTGCATAGTTGGTACAGAATGTATGTCGCAAACTATGTGGAGTGATGTGTGGCAATTTATCCTCGTTATACTTATTGTATTTCTTAACAAGACCTTTCATCATGCCGTTGTAATCACTTGCCACTTTTGGATAGTTCTTTCTATTAAGAAAGAGGAAATCACTATATCCATCAATCTCAACACGCTTATCATTCTTTCGATTCGCTAACACTCGCTTAAATGCTTGATAGGCTTCTTCAACCATAGGAACTTGACGTTCGCCACTTTTGGTCTTTGGTGTTTCAATGTAGTACCCAATTTCAGTATCTCTCAATAGCTGATGGTCTATATTGACAAGACGATTCTCAAAATCTAAATCTGGAAGTGTCAAACCACCAAACTCTGAAATACGAAGACCTGTTTTTAAGAGTATCAGAATTTCATCATAATTTTTGCTGTAGGTTTTATCAGCTTTTGCAAAGGCTAACAGTTTTTCTTCCTGTTCTTCTGTTAGTACGGTCTTAGGGACAGTATCATCATCAAGAACTGCTTTCAGTTGAAAGTCAAATGGATTCTTCCGAACACAATCATCTTGTATAGCAATATAGAATGAAGCCTTTAAAGAACGTTTGTAGTTATTGATGGTTTGATAAGCATAACCATTTTCACTCATTCTAATAGCCCATTCTTTAGCGTCTGATGGCTTAATACTGTCAATACTTCTTACACCTAACTTGTCTTTCTTCAAAATATCCATAAGATATTTGCGTCCAGTTTCAGTGTTTTTTCTAACCTTTGGTCTTTGAGCGTTCTGTTTTGCGTAAAGCTGGCAGAGTGTCATTTTCTTTCCTACAACATCAATACCATCATGAATGTCTTTCTGTAACTCTGCGATTTTCTCTCTAAGTGAGATACAATCACGCTTTCCTGCTGGTACTCGGTCTGTAGCCACAAGTTTCCACGAGTAAACAAATTGCGGTTCTCCAAATGAATCTATATATTTGTATAAGTATCTTCCGTCTTTTCGTTGGCTCTCTCCAGTCTTTAAGATTCGACCTTTATTGTCACGTCTTTTTTCTGACATGGCATTTGCTCCTTTCCTTTATGGAAAGAGCCTTGATACGACTTAATACTATTTTATCATATACAAGACCCTTTGGCGACGCTAGATTGCGTCCAATGTATCTATAATTTTTTCAAATTGTTTTCGTTTAATCTGAATACGATTGCCATTCATAATCAGCCAATTTGCATTTTTATTTTCCTCTGCCAAGCGTCGTAGCTTGTTTTCGCCAATACGAAAATATTTTGACGCTTCTTCAATGGTTAGGGTATAACGTTCCCAAATAGGAATGTCAGTCTGCTTCATAAAATCCTCCTTTCCAAATCACTTATTTGGATTTCATAAAAGTTGTTTTACCAGCAATCGAACAGCTTTAGCAAAGCTCACGGGAGTTCCACCCCTGCATGGTTCTCATGTAGCCATACTCATTGCCTGCGACGGTTTTATCACGCTCGGACTATTGACTGTATGGGAGTATCATTATCACGATAAGAATGTCGTTGCAGGCAATCCTGCTAAAGATTGCTTCTCGGATCACTAACATGAATCGCTCGCTATCTTTATAAGATAGGTCATGGCGGTTAGTTCCGTTGGCTCTTTTCTTATCGAAACGTATTCGATTACTTTTATTCAGTTTTCAAAGAACAATGGCTCGTTAGCCTATCAAAACACATTGAAAGCTCAATATGCTTTGGTGGAATAACAAACCTCCCTGTTCGGGAAGCGTGGAATGGTTTAGCACGCTTCCACGAAAGGAGAGAGGATATTACTTAATTTCAAATGACAAAATCTTTGTAATCAGTCTGGTTTCCATTCTTCCACGTAAGACTTCATCAACGACCATACTTTGATTGCCATATTCATCTTTCATAAGTCGTAGGGAACGCTTCGTTATGTACCCTCTGTAATGATGTAGAATCTGGTTAATCGCTTCGGTATCGCCATCTGTTGCCTTTACAATGAGAGGAAAGGGAATCATAGGATATTGTGTTTTCATTCTTCAAATTCCTCCATAAACTTTTTAATTAAGGCTAGTCCACTGGTTCTATGCCGATAGACAGTAGAACGGTTCAATTTCAACAGGTCTGCAATTTCTGAATCGCTCATGTCCATAAAGTAAAACAGCAGTAGAATTTCACGTTTCTTGTCTGGCAACTCACGTAATGCTTCACTCAACAAATCATTTTCAACGCCTACTGATAACCCATTGAGTGTAAAAATCTGAAAGTCAGTTGAATAGTTATCTGTTGTCGCAAACTGGCTAACAAGATAATCGCCAACATCCGAAAAGGACACCTCACGCTTTGCAATCCTTGAAAGATAAAGCATATAATTCTTTCGCTCGTCTTCCATAGCACGTTTACAGATATAGTCAAACTGATTTTCTATTGTGGTCTGAAAAGAAGATGGTTTCATGTTTCTCACCCCCTTTCTGTCTAGGAAAGGAAGTGAGCCTTGCTCGTTTATCTCCTTTCACTCTTAGTCCCAATGTGAAAGGGGGATTTGTTGCATTACTGATAAATAAACTTTGTAAAAAAGTTCTGAATAGCCAAAAAAGCATATAAACAGATTTATTTCTCTGTTTACATGCTTCTGTTATTCTATCTATATGATTTATAAAACCACATTGGTGGACGTACTTATCTATTGCAGATAGACGACTTTTTTTGACAAGAACCCAATGTAAGGAAATTTATTGTATATGATGTACTTCATGGCGACGTTGACCTCCAACAAACCGCCATTTGGAAGTAATATACAATATTTTAACAGCGTAAATAGCACTACCATATAACGGTTTTTTTATTGGCGTTTAGTAGTGCTTTTTATTAAATATAAACCTATAAACCATATAACACGTTTTTCTATACCTGTTTTTAATTCAGTAGGAACAATAAAATGTATAGAGGTGGTCTACTATGCGTAAAAAAGAAGATAAATATGATTTTAGAGCCTTTGGTTTAGCCATTAAAGAAGCTCGATTGAAACGAGGTTTAACTCGTGAACAAGTGGGAGCATTGATTGAAATTGACCCACGGTACTTAACTAATATTGAAAATAAAGGGCAACACCCCAGCATACAAGTTCTTTATGACCTTGTATCGTTACTTCATGTTTCCGTTGATGAATTTTTCTTACCTGCTAATAACTTGGTAAAAAGCACCCGACGATTACAGATAGAGAAATACATGGATAGCTTTACAGACAAAGAACTATCCTTAATGGAATCTTTAGCCAGCGGTATCAACGAAGCAAGAAACATCGAAGACTAATTAAAAGAATCCATACATAACGGAAAGAGCCGATAAAATGAGATTGTATTAATCTCATTTTATCGGCTCTGCGTCTTTGCGTCTGGCTCTGTAATCACAGTTACTTTGAACTGCTTTATTTCAATTAAATTTTCTTGTCTGCATTTCGGACAATAGAGGGGGAATTTTTTTAATTCAGTATCTTCCCTTATCTTTAATCGTGTTTTATTTCCACATACAGGACACAATATCCACTTGTAGTTTATAATAACTATCTCCTCCTTTACACTTTAATTCAAATCTTTATTAAAAAATATTTCATCTTATTTAACAAGAAACCATATTTATATAACAACATAAAATACACTAAGTTATTTTATTGAACATATATCGTACTTTATCTATCCGACTATTTGGACGACGGGGCTGGCAAACAGGTTCACCGGTAGTAACATGGTACCCTTTTAACTCTGTTAAACAAACACTACGTCCATTTGTAAAGAAAGTTAAATCACTACGATATTCTTGAATACACCGAGCAGGGATTTCTCCACTAAGAATGACCTCATTATTTTTCAATTGAGTGTCTACGATGTTCGCACAATATTTAGGAGCATCGTTGTATGCTCGTGAAAGATATTCCTGTGGCGCATAAATTTTAAAACTAAGATATGGCTCTAACAATTCTGTTCCAGCTTTTTTTAAGACTTGTTCCAATACAATAGGAGCAAGCATCCGAAAATCTGCTGGGGTACTAACAGGGCTATAGTATAAGCCATACTTAAAACAGATTTTACAGTCCGTCACATTCCAACCATACAATCCTTGTTCACAGCCATAGCGTATCCCCTCCATAACTGCATTTTGAAACGATTGATTTAAGTATCCAAGAGAAACCGAGCTCTCATACTGTACTCCGCTCCCTAATGGAAGCGGTGCTACAGATAGACCAATGGAAGCCCAGAAAGGATTCGGTGGAACTTCGATGTGAATGGTATACTCTGCTTTTTTTAACGGTCTTTCCATATAAATGACTGTAGGCTCTTTTATTTCTATCTCCACATGATACTTTTCTTGCAGCAGAGCACAAGTCACTTCCATTTGTACTTTCCCTAAGAAAGAAAGTATGATTTCATGTGTCGCAGAATCCACATAATATCGCAGAAGCGGGTCACTGTCGGAGATTTCTAAAAGTGCATCAAGTAACATTTCCCTTTGTTGAGGTTTGCTCGGTTCAACAGTCGTTTGCAGCAGAGGGAGGGGATTTTCAATTCTCTCTCTCTGTGGCAATAGCTTTGTATCTCCAAGAACACTATTTAACTTCAAAAACTCATTCTGCAAAATAACAATTTCCCCGGAATAAGCCTTATCGATTTTACATAATTCACCATTTATTGAAGTATACATTTCTGTAATTTTTATTTTTTCCTTTTCCGATATTCTAACCGAATCTCGCAAATGCAGTACGCCACTATAAAGACGTATATATGCAAGACGCTGTCTTTTTTCCGAATACTCAATTTTGAAAACTTTTCCGCAAAGTTCAGACTGACCTCGATGTGTTGATGAATAAAATTTATTCGTAATCACTTCTATAAGGTTATCAATCCCTATATTGTTTTTTGCACTTCCGTGATAAACAGGGAACAGGGAACAATTATGAAATCTTATGCTTTCCTCTTGTTCGAGTTCTAATGCTTCCAATAATTTCCCAGACGTATATTTCTCCAAAAGGTAATCATTTCCTTCTATTACCATATCCCATTGTTCAGATTCGGTAAAGTTCATTACACGCATATTAGGATGCAGTTCTACCTTCTGTTTGATTACAATTTCCGCAGAAAGTTTCTCTTTAATATCCTGATAAACCGTTGATAAATCAATTCCATTTTGGTCAATCTTATTGATAAAAAAGATTGTGGGAATACCTATTTTCCTAAGTGCATGAAACAATATACGAGTTTGTGCTTGTACGCCATCTTTTGCAGAAATCAGTAGAATTGCCCCATCTAATACTGATAATGAACGATATACTTCTGCTAAAAAATCCATATGTCCTGGCGTGTCTATGATGTTTATCTTAGTATTTTTCCACTGAAAAGAGGTTATCGCCGTCTGAATTGTAATTCCTCTCTGACGTTCTAAAAGCGTATTATCCGTTTTCGTTGTACCTCTGTCCACGCTTCCTAATTCTGTAATCGCTCCACTGTTATATAATAAGCTTTCTGTTAAGGTAGTTTTTCCCGCATCAACATGAGCTAAAACTCCAATATTAATAATTTTCATGTGATTTTCCTCCATTCAAAAGCCCAAAAGGGCATAAAAATCTCCAGTGATGAATACTCTTATCACTGGGATTTTTATGCATAACCATAGGCATACAAAGCATACAGATATTCTCCGGATACTTTAGAATCACATGATAAAGGTATTCTTAAACTGGGTACAAAAAACTAAGCCCTCCTAAAAAAGGACATCCAATTATTTGTTCCCACTATCAAATTGACAGTTTATTTAAGAATACCTTGCCGCATATTTATTAACTCCTTTTAAATAGATACTTAAATAATAGCACGTAAGAGCATATTTGTAAAGGAATCTCCAATTTTTTATCAAAGAGAGTACGTGATTACAAAATAGCTGTAATAATGTACCAATATTTGTTATTCTATAATCTTCCAATTACTCCCGTTCTTTTCAAGTACCAAATCAAATTGAGATACCTGCGTTGCTTTGGTCTGCTGGTCGATATACTCCACTGTCAGCGATACCGTGACTTGATTATCCTTACGATTGTGAATAGGATTTACCAGTTCTTGAAAGATGTACTCTTTTCCGATTGGTTTTAATATCCCGTCATTCACATAGTAGGAAAGTTCACTGGCTGTCGCTGTAGGATAGAGCTTGAAGAACGTCGTTAAAAACTCATTGATTTCATTGGTTGTAATGGAATCAACCGTCCCCTCACTTTCAATGGCTTTTGGTTTATAACTTGATTTCTTAGGTATGTTGGTAATGGTCGGATTCTTAACCAGTACCATATTTCCAGAACCATCTACATAGACACTCACTATATAAGCAGAGTGGACGGTCTTTGTATTTTCTCCCTCTGTAATGAGCTGGTCTACACTGTAGGTTACATTAAACTCATTGTCGCCAGTTGGCTCTACCGTCCATATCTGAAATCCTCTTACAGAAGACGATACAGGAATATCTTTGCGTACTGTATCAACATTGAGAGCTTGAAGTTCATCTGTCAGATAGCCTTTTAGACTTTCCATTCGATTATCAATGGACTTATCGGATTGCTCCCATGAATAGTAGACTTTCGCAAAGTTCTCTACAAAATTTTCTACATGATGAGTATCAACGTATTCCTTTTCTATGATAGTTGTTTCGTGAATAGTATGAGTATCTATAGCTGTAAAGTGCTTGAATATCGCAAAGCTGAAACTAAGCCCTAAAAGTACCCACAAGGCAATCACAACCTTTTTATGAGGATTGACCTTATAGTAGACACGAGGTTTCTTTTCCTTTGGTATCTGTTTTTCTTTATTCTGATTTTTTCTAAATTTCATCATTAAATCTTCCTTTCTCATTGTTTGATTCGTCCTGCTCCCACTAAATGCTGTTGCCAGTAGGGGCTTGTTAAGTCGGCATAACCGATTGGGTCGCCTGCATGAAACATACGGTTATTGCCAAGGTATATCCCAACATGAGTAATATAAGAGCCAGCGTTATAGGTAGAATGAAAGAAAACCAAATCGCCAGCTTGTGCTTCCGATAGTGGGATATGCTGGGTCACATCATATTGCTGTTGTGCGGTTCGTGGTAAGTTAATTCCAGCTTTTCCATACGTCCATTGTGTCAGTCCGCTACAATCAAAAGAAGTAGTCGGGGAAGCTCCACCGTAAACGTATCGCCAGCCCTCATATTTCAGTGCTTCGTCCATGATGGCTTGTACCGTATCATCATCAAACTCTGTTGTGACAAGATACTGCGTTACCAGTTGCACATAAAACATATTGCCATAGTTGTATCGCCAGCCCCCATTGATAGGTATGGCTATGGGATTGGGGTAAGACACTTTTTCGCCACCTGAATACTCTTTTGAGAAACTTTGAGCCAGTTCAAAGGTATATTTATTTCCACGATTAGCCACATACCCTAAGAAACCACCACCATAATTGTAGGACTGGATAACCGATTCTAAATCTACACTGAGCCTTTCGCTACTGGCTAATAATTCACTGAAATACTTCACACCTTGCTTAATGGATTCTTCTGTACTCAATGAATTAGGTGGAAGACCGAGGGATTCCGAGGACTGCATAACATCTTCCGCAGTACCGCCCGATTCCACCTGTATAATCGCAAGAAGTATGTTGACATATTCTTCAACGCCATATTCTTTGGCATATTTTTCTACCATAGGCTTATGAGCCAGCACTTCTGCGGAAACATTCACACCTCCATAATGAATATTGGAAATTCCGCTGTCCTGTTCATCTGAAAATAAAATGGCAACAAACAGAAGCAGTGAGAAGACCATCAAGAATAATCCAGAACCACCAATCACTAAAGTTTTCAACTTCATGGTTTCTTACCGACTTTCTTAATGGTGGCGGTTTTGATTGGTGGTCTACTTCTTGTATTTTGTAGTGGTACTCTTTGAACAGTAGACGGACGTTCTTTTGTGATTGGACGTTGTGAAGTTCTATCTGCTGTAGTGGTTGAAGTTGCTGGCTTTTGAACGGTTTTTTCTTGAACGGTATTGCCTTGGCGTTCCACTTTTGGACTTGAAAAATCGGACTTAACTGCTGGACGCTCTTGTTTGGCTTGTTGAGATTCCTTATATGAAGTCTGAATATTAGACTGTTTTGAGGTCTGTTCATCATGATATTGTTCTTGTCTTGTAGTCGGTCTTTCATGAACAGAAGAAGCAGGCTGTTTTTTCTGTTTGACCTGTTCCATTTCAGAGCGACGCTTCGCAATGGTTTTTCGCCTTTGTTCCTGCTGTTCCTTGCGTCCACTGGCTCTGTCCGCTTTGGTTTGAGAAATACTACTGGTTAAATCACGGACATTCTCTTTTACTTTGGATTTTCCTTGATATACTGCATATCTTGCATTGGTCGGCAAATCTTTAACCTGTTCTTTCAAACCACTAGCAGTGTCTACCATTCTGTCTTTGGTATCAGCTACTGTACCGATGGTTTGACCGATACGTTTTCCAAGTGTTGATTTTTCCTTTCCGTCTGGTCGGGAGTGATCTGCTTGTGTCCTTGCAGAACTCCCCGAACCCGACTGTCCTTTTTTACCTGTAACAATGGCAGACCCAGCCCCTAGAGTAGTCATGGAACGTCCAAGTTTCCGCTGTAGACGGTGCATGTGAGCGTGCATAAGCATACGAGGTTTTCTCATCACACGACTTCCCACACTTTGAGAATCGTTACTCTGTAGAGAAAACATACTCATTAAATCGCCCAGCTTGAAGTAGATTCCTGCAAAGGTCACAATCTGTAGAAAAGCAATCAAAAAGAACGGATAACCAGCCGATAAGGTATAGAGCATGGTTGAAATACTAAATGCTGTCGTAATAATCAATGTGATTCCAGCTCGTGTCAAAATGGTATTAAAGAGCTTTGTTATGGCTCGTTTTGACATACCATCAAATGATGGAATCATGCTTAAAATAAAGCTCACAGGCAGAAACATAGCATAGATGATAAAAAGTACCTGCGAGAAAATCATGATTCCTGTTAATAGGAATACAAATATGGAAATCCCAATATTGAAGACAAATAGGAAGAAGACTGTACCTAAACGGTTAATGGTCTTTGTAATGGTTAGATTGGTATTGCTTCTGTCTTCAATTTCTTCCGCAACAATTTTTTCTCTGTCTTCGCCATTGTTGGAATCTGGGCTGGTGGAGAGCAGGCTTTCCACACGGTCAATACCGATACTTTCAATGTCTGAACTGTTGTATTGAAGCAGTAGCCACGGTTGCTGAACCTGTATGGAAAACAGGCTATCTCTGATTAAGTCCACGCTGTCCTTGCCTTGACTATCGGAATGGGGCATGACAATCTTCGTGCCAAGTGATAAACTGGCATTACTGATGTCTGATGAAAAGTCATTGATTTTTTTAATGTAGTCGGGAGCGTAGGCAATAAAGGAAGCCGATAGGATAAACACCAGCACAAAATTCATAATGGCATGAATTGCCTTTGTGGTTTCTCTCTTTATCAGTCCCGTATAGGCAACATAAACCCCAAGAACCAAAATCAAGAGTAAGAGGAATCCAACATAGAAACCCTCTGTTGAAAATCCGTTTGCACTCACACCAGCTAAGGTCTGCATATTCTTACCAATGGAATCTGCTGTAGCGGAAATGAAGTCTAAGGAATAGGCTTCCTGTACTAAGTAACCTGTCGCATTGGAAACATACAAACTGATTGTCCAAATAAAATTGGTAATGGCATATAGTCCATACATGACCTGTTTTCCAATCCCGTCCGACCAGTTCCACGGAAGCCAGCCCCAGCTATTATCCACATAAAAATCCAGTTGATAGTTTTCAAGTGGGTATCGGCTGTATTCATTTGCCACATTGACCGTATCATCTACCAAGCCCGCAGCTTGAACCACCGTTCCCAGCATGGCTAAAAGAAAAATGGCAATCACAAGTGTGAAAGCCACTGTCATTGCCACTTTACCTAGACGTTTCAGCGTCCAGTTTGATTTTATTCTGTTTACTATTGATGGTTTCACATTTACACCTCTTTTCGCACAGGTGGTCTGGTATCAAAGGCATGGAGCAGTTCTTCAAATACAGGGTGGAACTGTATCACACCGACACGACCATATAAATCACTGATAAGGCATTGCCCGTTTTCCAAATCACGCAATCGCTTCTGATTGTTTTCGTCCTCTGGGTCTACACCAAAAAAGGCTAAGGTCTTTTTAATCTCGTTAAGGTCAGTGGAACGAAATGCAAATTTTAAGCCGAGGTTATTTTTCAGTTTTTCATCTAAGAGGTCGTCTGTATTTTGGGTCACGAAATATACCCCAGCGTTCATAGCACGACCAGCCCGAACCAGCTTCATAGATAGTGTTTTTCCTTGTGCTACCTGTAAAAAGCTCCATGCTTCGTCTAAATCTACAATCTTGAAAATGCTTCGGTCTGTATGGATAAAGTCTAAAGCAAAGGTACTAATGACAATCAGCATAGCAACGGATAAAAGCTCCATAGTGGTATATTCCTCAAAGGAAGTTTCCTTGTCGGGAAGTACCAAGTCCGCAACCTGTATAATGTTCAGTTGTTTTTCTAAGCTGATAGACTGCTCCACATAACCATTACTGAATAATAAATGTGCAAAGTCATAGTCTGTAAAACTTTCGATATGGTCGGCTATACTGGTACTTAGTGGCGTATTCTCAACCCGTAATTCCTCAATCACTTTCATCAACCCTCGTACTTCACTATTGGTTACTGCACGAATGGCTTTTCTAAGGATTGGGAAGCGTTCCCCATCACGAGAGGAAATCCCCGTAAGGAATGTCAGAATATCAATAGCCAGTGATTCAGAATCTTTGGGATTTTTCATAATCACATAAGGGTCAAGTAAGCCTTTGTTTTTCTCATCAGAAGTCAGAGTGACGATATTGATTTCATGGGAAATCTCTGGCAAGGTTTCTTTCCATCTGCCACGTTCTGCTTTTGGGTCTACAATCACTGCTTGTGCCCCATAAAGCACCGCATAATAGACGATAAGGTTATTCGCAAAGGATTTACCACCACCCAGCGAACCAACAAAAGCCGACGCTAACGCATTGGTTACTGAACCCTTAACCCCTTGACTGGCAAGAGCAGGTTTCAGATAGACATTGCGTCCAGTATCTAAGCTGTAGCCAACATAAATCCCCTCATTTTCCCCCAGCATTTGAGTAGCACCAAAACCTAAACCAGCGAGGAAATCAGAGGTCACGTATTGAATATAATCATTCATATAACGCTTGCTGGCAGGTAAAAATTCTTCATGTAAGCCGAGCATATCCCCAAATGGTCGTACCAGTTTTACGCTTAAATCGTCATAAAAATCTTTCACTTCATTACAACGACGTTTGAGTTCGTCAAGATCATTTGCTGATACCCTTACCACATAAGACAGCTTGTACATAGATTCCTTGCTTTGGTCTAAATTGGTTTCCAGCTCATTCACACTTTCCAGAGCTTCCGCCACATTGGAGCTGGTTTCATTATCACTTTGCCAAGCGTGGTTATCCAAGTCTTTCAGTTCTTTCTTTTTATTGCGGACAGTAGATAGGGCTTTACGATTCGCTACAATTTCCACATTCATTGACGTATCAATCGGGAATGTAAATTGCTGTTGCTGGTAGTAGAAGATTTCAGAGGACGGGAAGTCCAGTTCTCCGACAATGCTGTTAATGGTAAAGTAAGCTACATAGACGGTTTCATCTTCCTGCTGGATTTTCAAATATCGCTGTTTTTCTTCCACCAAACAGCGAGTAGGCTTAATCAAGTCATAGTATTTAATCAGCGTTTCATTATCCAGCTTTTTCTTTGATAGATGGTACTCATACTCTTCATAGGCAGTGCCTGTCTGTCCGTAAAGGTGTTCAATCAGATAGCCGAAGTCGTCCTTATCTAACCTGCGGATTTTGAAACGACGAGAGATTTTATTTTCTAAGAGCTTTTCCATCTTCTGAAAACGCAGGATTTCATCATTACTCATACTAACAAAATCGCCCATCAGCTTATGGTTCACATCATAGACAAAATCAGACAAAGCATTTTTTGCTTCAACGGTAAGACTTTTCATAGAAAACTCCTGATCGTTGAGAAGCAACTTAAAGCCGATAAAGAAACGGTAGTTCACTTGATTTTCGCCAATCATGGATATTAAAGCGTCTGTCTGTTGGTCGATTTTGTCATAGGCAACCGCTTTGAGCTTGCCAGTGACTTCATTTTTGGAACGCTCTTGTGCAGAACGTATGCTGGATTCTGTACTGATTTGTAAAGCATGAATTTTGCCATCACGATTTTGTGCGATAAGCTGTCTGAAAGAATCATGCACTTGTATTTTCTGTTCTGGACTTAGAAATGAGTAATTGTAAGGAACAAGCTCATAGTAAGCATAACATTCCCCGTCTTTATTCCAGACGAGATTGTTTTCAATGTATTTAATTGGATATGCCATAAAATTCACTCCTAACTGCTGTAATGGCTTCTTGTGGCTGGTTTCTGCCAAGCGTTACTTTTTTTCCTGCATAGGTCAGCTTTGGTCGCAGTGCATAAGCAATGACAGACTTCAAAAATCCATAAGGCTTTTTACCATCAAAAGTTTTTGTAGACATAAACCATGTGAAAGCCACAGGAATCCCAAAGTATTTGAGAAATGCTCCCTCTATCATGGAAAGAGGGGGCAAGTTGCCAAGTATCATCACTGCAAAGAGTGACACGACAAACCATGTCATTTGCGTAAAGGTTATGGGAAACGGAAGTCTAAAATCATTGATAGAATACAGTACCTTTTCCACAGACCAGATACTGGTATAGCTTCGTATTTTCTTCATGTAATCAATCCTTTCATAAAAAATAGGGGTAGCTGATTGAGCCACCCCGTAAAATAGAAAATCTGCCAGTAGTAATGTACCGACAGATTTAATAGACGATTTCAAAAATCCCATGATTGGTTGAGATAAACGTTCCTGAAAGGTCTAAATCCCGACCATAGGCTTGATAATCAATATAGTTTTGAAGACTAGCTGGTACTTCGCCTAAAGCACCCGTTTCTTCAATGTAGTAGCGTGCCACGTCATACATATCATCACAATCGGAATGAATGATAATATCCTCTTGATGTTCGCTTAGTTCTTCAATGCTTGAAAAATGAGTGAGCAGAGCAGATAGCTCCGATTGTAATTCTTCGGGTAATTCCGATACCATTTCCCATAGTCGATTGAGTTCGCCAATGGAAGTGTATTCGTCAACCGTAAAGGGTAACTCGTAGTCATGAATGGCGTATTCCTCATATTCATCATTCAAGCCGATTTTCTCTTTGACTTCCTCAAAGTCAATGGGAAAGGTAAACCACGCACCGACCAATTCGCCCTCATTGTATTTGCCTAAATTCGCAATATAGACTTGCATATCGTCCATATATTCACGTCCTTTCTTTGTAGAGATTCAAAAATCCCTACCGCACTTCGTTTGGTGTACCATTCCTTTGCGGAACATAAGAAAACCACTTATATTCCACAAAAGAACGGTTTTATTTAAGCACCAATAATGCGATTGAATAGCTCTAGTAAAATGTCTTTTACTCCAGCAGCGTTGAAGACTAAGCCAACCGCAATAATCGCAATAATTAAAAAGCCAATCAGTTTGCTAAACTCACGCTTGAAGCCAAGATACAAGCCAATCACAACGATTGCTAAAAGCACCAGTGATTGAGCGTTTGATAGAAACCAGTTATAAAGGTTTTGTCCAAAATTCATAAAAATGTTCTCCTCTCTATATTCAATGAATTTGTATTTGAGTTATTTTTTTGGGGTATACACTTTCTGGTATGGATAGAGATTCCATGCCAGATTTTTTTATACAAAAAAGAGGACATTTGCTGTCCCCTCGTTATACAATCAATTCACCACAAAAATCATGAAAGAAGGTTAAACAAATGTCCCATAATGATTCTATCCTAAATATTCTTGGAATTAAAGATAAAATATTAAATTATTTCTGTTGAAGAAGCTGAACACAACAACGATTCTGTTAAAGAGTATATAACGCTAATAACAGCTACTCTTTCTTATCCGATTAATCGTTGTCGTAACTGTGGCTTTCCCACAGTTAATAAGGATGGCTTTCGCAAAACTCATGTACGACTGGCAAGTTTAAATGGGAGAAGATATGAACTAGAGCTTCGTAAACAACGCTATAAATGTAAATCATGCCATACTACTTTTGGTGCTATTACTAATTTAACCAAAGAAAATCAAACCTTATCCAGTGATCTCAAAAATCAAATCATGCTTTTAGCTCGTAAAGGCTTATCTGGTCAGCTTATTGCTGAAATGTGTCACTGCTCTCCTAGCAGTGTTCGTCGAACAATCTTAGAGCGCATGGAACCACACTATCGTGTGGCTAAGTTGCCTAAGCATCTATGTTTTGACGAGTTTCGTTCAATTAAGTCTGTGATGTCCTTTATCTGTTGTGACGCTGAAACCCACCAAATTGTCACAAAGTTACAGGATCGTCTATCACCTACCATTGTTGATTATTTTGAAAGTCGTTATTCAAAAGCCGAACGCGAATGCGTTCAATCAGTTGTAATTGATTTAAATGCTCAATATCAAAGTTTTATCTATCGCCTTTTCCCTAATGCCAATATCATTATTGATCGCTTCCACCTTGTACAATTAGCTGGTCGCGCTTTGGACAATTGTCGTATCTCTATCCTAAAGCAACTTGATAAACAGAGCCAAGAATATAAAATTATGAAGTCACATTGGAAGCTATTCCATAAAAAAGCTGAAGATCTTCACCCTGAAGAAGTAGTTTTTCTTCGCGGCGTTAAACAATATATGACTCGCCAAAATGCTGTTGATCTCATTACTAGTAAATTTTCCAAGTTCGCTGAAGTATACCAAACTTACCAAGATATCACGAAAGCCCTAAACGAGCGCAATAGTGAATTACTAGAGTCAACCATCTTAGACTACCAAAAAACCAATACAGAAATGGATACTGCTATTCAAACCCTTCGTCAAAACAGAAAATATGTCTTAAATAGCGCTAAATTTGAATACTCTAATGGTCCTTTAGAAGGCATCAATCGCAAAATCAAAACCCTAAAACGAACTTGTTATGGTTTTGCCAATCAAAAATTTTTCTTTTTAAGAATCGATTGTATTTTTTCGTAAAAAAATACCCCCTACATTTTCGTAGGAAGTATTTTTAGTCAACCATACCAGTTGACAGATATCCCACTTAGGACATTTTCCTACAAGGGGTCCCGAGCGCTTAGTGGGAATTTGTACCCCTTATCGATACAAATTCCCCGTAGGCGCTAGGGACCTCTTTAGCTTCTTGGAAGCTGTCAGTAGTATATCTAATAATTTATCTCCATTCCCTTTAGTAACGTGTAACTTTCCAAATTTAAAAAAGCGACTCATAGAATTATTTCCTCCCGTTAAATAATAGATAACTATTAAAAATAGACAATACTTGCTCATAAGTAATGGTACTTAAATTGTTTACTTTGGCGTGTTTCATTGCTTGATGAAACTGATTTTTAGTAAACAGTTGACGATATTCTCGATTGACCCATTTTGAAACAAAGTACGTATATAGCTTCCAATATTTATCTGGAACATCTGTGGTATGGCGGGTAAGTTTTATTAAGACACTGTTTACTTTTGGTTTAGGATGAAAGCATTCCGCTGGCAGCTTAAGCAATTGCTGAATCGAGACTTGAGTGTGCAAGAGCAACCCTAGTGTTCGGTGAATATCCAAGGTACGCTTGTAGAATCCTTCTTCAACAATCAGATAGATGTCAGACGCACGGCTTTCAAAAACCACTTTTTTAATAATTTGTGTGCTTAAATGGTAAGGAATATTCCCAACAATTTTATACCTCTGTTTGTTAGGGAATTGAAACTGTAGAATATCTTGGTGAATTAAAGTGACACGAGTATTCAGTTTTAATTTTTCTGACGATAAGTTGAATAGATGACTGTCTAATTCAATAGACGTTACCTGTTTACTTATTTTAGCCAGTTTCGTCGTTAAATGCCCTTTACCTGTTCCAATTTCGTAAACGGTATCGGTTTCTTTTAAATTCAATTGTTTTATTATTTGGTTGAGTACTTTTTCACTCGTTAAAAAGTTTTGAGAATATTTTATATTTTTGTTCATGTAATCTCTCCTGAAGTGATTACATCTATAAACAAATACAGAAGTTAAACGATTTGTTTGTAATTTTAGTTATCTGTTTAAAAAGTCATAAGATTAGTCACTGGTAGGAATTAATCTAACGTATTTATTTATCTGCGTAATCACTGTTTTTAGTCTGTTTCAAAACAGTAGATGTTTTATCTACATTACGCATTTGGAATACCAACATGACGAATCCCTCCTTCTTAATTACAAATTTTTAGCATCTAATTTAACTTCAATTCCTATTATACAAAATTTTAAGATAATGCACTATCAACACACTCTTAAGTTTGCTTCTAAGTCTTATTTCCATAACTTCTTTTACGTTTCCGCCATTCTTTGCTGTTTCGATTTTTATGATATGGTGCAAGTCAGCACGAACACGAACCGTCTTATCTCCCATTATATCTTTTTTTGGATATCTGTCAACTGGTATGGTTGACAGATATCCTTTTTTTGTTGTTATCACGTCCTGTTCTTTTACTGACTGTTGCTTCAAAATCTGCTTGTGTCGGTCTGTCAGTTTCGCATGGTCGAGAATGTCTTTTACAACCTGCGTCTGGTTGATTTCATCAAGTTTAATCGCAACCTTTAAGGTCGGGGCAACTTGATGAGATAGCCAGTTCAGCGTCCTTTGGAAGGAGTAAGGCTCTGGTTTTGTGGTTAGTTTTAATCGTTCACGATTGTTCCCAATAAACCAAGCCCATTCTTCATTCAGTTTCCAATCAGAACGAGGTTTGGAATCGTCTTTATCTACAAAACGGATATACCGATTGATAATTTTAAAGGCGGTATGCTCTGGATTGTCATAGACGAGTAAATCACGGACTGCATAATAGGCACGCTCATTTTTCAATCGAATCTCAAAACGGTTTTTTACTTCTGCGTCTTCAATGGGAATATCATTTTTCTTGTACTGCTCGTAGTCCTTTTCATAGATACAGAAATAAACTTCACTTTGTAATGAACCGATATAGAGGGTGTTTCCCATACATTCCTTTTCCTCTTTGCGTACCAGTTCGCCACTGCGATAGCTTTTAAAACTGCGGAAGACGGAGATACATTCTTCCTGTTGGCACTTTTCAGTGAGTACAGGGATATTTAAAATCCCTGTCTTATCGTTAATGGCAAGGTCAAGGCGTTTCATCACACCGCCAGCCACCAAAACGTCCATAAAGAACTCATACCAGCTTCTTTGTTGTGCCAGAAGATAGCTTTCAAATTGTCTGCACCCACGACCTTTCAATTCCACCAGAACTCCTTTGTCCAGTTCATGGGAGCAAAGGACGAATATGTCGCCTAAAGCATAATGCTCTGAATAAGAATAGAAACCATAGTCCTCATGAAGAAAATAGGACAGTTTCAGTTGTAAGATGTTTTCGACCACCTGCTGTACGTCTGTTGTCGGAAAGCGAATTCTTACATAATCAAACAGCATTTCAAGGGGAGCGTCGGGATTGAAGCGTTCCAGAGCTTCCCAAAGGGACTGCTGTAAATCCTCTGATGGCTTGACTTTTCCTGTTTCAATATCGCTTAGATACTGCCTTGTAATACCAGTCGCAACAGCTAAACGGTTTTGAGATAGTCCATAAGCCAAGCGTTTTTCTTTTAAATGCTGTAACCAAGTTTGTTCATTCAGTAAAAATCCCTCCAATCAAAAAGGCGTATGTCAACTTTTAAAGCCCATTTGACATACGCTGAAATTTTGTAAATCCCTTGTAACCAAAGGATTTTCTAATGTTTTTTGACTGTTTCCTGTCGATTTGTACCCCCCTGTTAGATACGGGGGTTAAGTGCTGGCGTGGCTATTGCCACACCAGCCAGCAAGATCAGTCCACACCTGCGACTTCCGCTTCGCACGTCGCCTGCGTGGACTGTCTGCTGTTGGATAACTTTTTAATTTCCTCCAAGAAATCATATCCTTTTGGTACAAGGGGAGTATAAAACTCTGATATGACACTTGTTCCTACATCAACATAGCCACGACCTTTGATTCGCTTTAAGAAGAAATCCTTTTGTACGTCACTGCCAAACATCATGCCATAGCCCATTTCAGACATACGACCTAAAGCCACTCTGAAATTAAACTGATCACGGATTCCGTCGCCTAAATATTTTGCGTCTGGACGTTGACAAGCCAGTATTAGAAAGAAGCCAGCTTGACGACCTAACATGACAATCTGTTTCAGCTTATTCATAACTGCGGTGTTTTCTTTTGTTCCCAGCATTTCCATGAAAGCGACGTATTCATCAAAGATTAAGAAGTGTGCCGGGAGACCTAAGTAAGCATAATTTTTGCCAGTCTTATAGTTCTTCATCTGCTTCATTTCCTCACTACGTTTCATCATTTCTTCATAGAATGTTTCAATGCAAGAAAGCAAGTCTTCTTTTCTATAGTAGACATTTGCCATCACAGAACCTAAGTCCGCAAGGTCAGCATTTTTCGGGTCAAGAATATACAGTTTTGAATCTGTATGAAGCAAGGCTTCAATCAGTGTCAGTATAAAGTAAGTTTTACCGCCACCTGTACCACCAGCAATCAACATATGAGGGAGCTTATCATATTCCCACCATACGTTTTTCATTAAGCGAAGTTTACCATCTTTAGCTTCTACTTCATCAATAGAAATACGACTGGCTATGGTGTCATAGAGCAAAGTATATTCCACATAGGAATCCTTTAACTCTTTATCCGTCAGCTCACAGTACAAGCCACTCTCTAATTTCTTTTCCAAGTGTAAGAGTTGGTCTTGATATTTTCCCAGCGTGATTTCCACCCGTATCTGTATCAAGCCATTTTTAAGTCGATAATACATTTTAGGGAAGTAGGTTATCTTTTCCTTTGTACGACCAGCACTATCTTTAAAGAAACCCTCTGTTTTGACCTGTTCAGATTCATACCACTTGTTTTCAAGTATCATCTTTGCCAGTTTTTGACGGTGGTAAAGTTGTTTAACCGTATCATAGCGAACCCGTTTGAATACAAACGCTACCAGCAAGCAGATAAGAATTGCGACACTGAAACTGATAATTAAATAGGGAATGTCAATCTTATCTGCTTGTGATAGGTTAAAATCCTGCCAGTTGATCTGCTGGATTGTCTTCACATGAAACAGTCCGACAACCAGCAGGAAAACAGGCAGGAGTGACGCTATCGTAAAATGAAAGACTAAATCTTTACCAGATGGGCGAATCCTTTTACCACGCTGTTTCATGCGAAAAAGTCTCCTTTCTACCTAGCGACTATTTGTCTTGTGTCGGTTCTTTCTTTGCTTGTGGTTGAGCTTTGAATGAACTAGAATCCTTTGTCAGCACAATATCGTCTGCCTTGATATACCAGTCAACATCTGCTCCTTGATAGGTGGCAGTAGCAACGGTGTCCGCAATGGGATTGATAAGTTCCACCCGTGCGTTATAATCAAACTCTTTCAAAGGCACGCTGGCAGGAATACTTACTTGAATCATGCGTCCTTGTCCTTTGGATTTTAAGTCATAGGTACGTTCCTTGATTTCATCTGAAACCGACCCGTCTTCATTTTGGATTCTCACTTCACGACGTAGAGCAGAGAATTTCAATTCTCCAAAAGTCGTGTCTTTATCTAATACAATGCCATTTGCTAATCTCATCATTTTTCCTCTCTTTCTTTATTCTTTTATCATGTCGTCAGCATGTAAAAGGTAATTTGTAAAACCACGAGTGCCGATTTTGTAGCCCTCTGCGGTAATACGTGGATTGACTAACTTCACACGTTCCTCAAAGCCGAAATGTTTTTCGCCAGCTTCAGCAGGAAGCACCACCACAATATCATCTGCTCTTTGAACATCAGAATAGAGATTATAGCTTCTTGATAAGACAGTTAGCCGTCCGTTGATTCTTCGCTGAACGACTTTATCCTCGCCAGCAAATTCTAAATTGCCGAATGTTTTTTCCATGTTGGGAATCACAAATTTAAGTTCCATATTTTTACCTATCCTTTCTTTTTTATTGGCTGAATGAATGTTTGATGGTCTTAAAGAGTGGGGAACGACCTTTTGATTCTTGATTTTTTGTTTTCATAAGTTCACTTCCTTTCAAAATCGGGTAAAAAATAGACACCTCATTTTTTGAAGTGTCTACCTATTAAATATTCAAATTTTATTGGAAGTATCTTTATATCTTCACTTTTCAAGGATAAATCGTCGTATCAAAGCTCATTCATAAGTAGTAAATTAGTAGTAAATTGAGTGGTTTTGACCTTGATAAAGTGTGATAAGTCCAGTTTTTATGCGGATAACTAGATTTTTATGCTATTTTTCTTTGAAAAATACTAGATAGTTCTGTATTGCCTAGATATAAATATGATTTACAATATTTTTCCGGAAATAAAAGGAACATTGTGGAGGAGAGTAATGATTCAAGTAACTGAAATCACAAATAGGAGTCAAAAATCGGCACTTGCGACGGCTGTTCTAGCTGATTTGCCAGAGTGGTTTGGGATTCCCGAAAGCACCAGAGCCTATATTGAGACCGCTGAGAATCTGCAGGTTTGGGGAGCTTATGATGGGAACCAAGCAGTGGGGTTTATCAGTTTGTCCTATTCCAGTGAGGATTGTGCTGAGATTGACTGTCTGGCTGTTAAGAAATGCTATCATAGATTGGGAATTGGCAGTCGGCTTCTGGGAGTTTTGGAAAATGCTGCTCGTCAAAAAGCATCTTATCTGCAAGTCAAAACGGTAGCACCAGGTCATTATCGTACTTACGACAGGACGAACGCTTTCTACCAGTCTCAGGGATTTAAGAAGTTAGAAATCTTTCCTGAGCTTTGGGATAAGAGCAACCCTTGTTTGATTTGGGTAAAAAAATTAAATTCAGAAGCATATTTCCAGATCTGACTGAGCTTTTCTCACTATTAGCTCAATACTGCAACATTAGCAATTACGAAAAAAATCGCATGGATGAAACTGAGATGATTTGTCCATGCGATTTTTGTATTTAGAGGATTGTAGTGAGCTAGCAAAAAAGGAAATGAATGCTTATGCTTCTTTCTTTTTGAGCAAGATGAGACCACCGCTTGTAGCCAGAAGAATCGTTGCAACTGTAAAGAGAGCAGAGTCTTCTTTGCTTCCTGTTTGTGGGAGCTGGGCCTGATGAGTATTTGTTGCTTTTTGAGCTGTAGCGATAGGCTGTGCTTCGCTTGTTTTCTGAGCTAGACTTTCTAATGGCTCTTCTTTTGCTTTCGGAGCTGTCGGTTTGTCAGCTGGTTTGCCTGCTTGTTTTGGCTGAGGTTTTTGGTTCAAAATTTCAACAATTTCGACACTTGGTTTGTGAGTGATAGGCATATCTTTCAGCTCAGCCAATTGATTGCCAAAGACAGCGTTCGATACCCAACGGTAGAAGTGAATGGTGTGCAGACGATTGGTTGGATTTCCAGCATAAACGAAGAGTGGGTGTTCCTTGTAATTACCAGAAATAGCAACGATTTTATTGGCTAGTTTTTCGTTGCCTGGCCACCAACCTGCAATGTAATAGTCACTGTCTGCAATAGTCGCCAAAGTCTTGAAGTTGGCAGGGGCTTTTGCGATCCAGTTTCCAGAATTAGAATAGAAGAAATCATTCTTTTTATAGCCGCTAGTCAATGGATCTTTATCGTCTATAATAGCCTTCATCAGACCTTCAAAATCGCTACCGCCGGAGAATCTTTCTGCATCAAATCCATCTAGAACACCGAGTTTTTCAAGGCGTTGCATAGCAGAGCCCCCCACTACAATGGTTGGTTTGCGACCAAGAATAGACTTATCAAACTTGTTGCTTTCAAGGGCGATGACATCAGCTTCCTCAGGTGTATCGACAATATCAAAGCCTAGATTTTTCAATGCCAGAGCGGTATGAGCAGGTGAGTCCACTCCTGCCCAGTAGAATTGATGAGGAGGTGCATAGACCTTCAGTGCTTTCAAGCTTGGCCCTTCCGGAACCTTATACAAGGCGTCTCCATAAATAGCATAATCACCTAAGAGATTTGCAAAGGTTGATGTATCAACGATATAACCATCTTCTGTTAGATAGACTTTCTTACCTTGGCGAATGGCTTGGTTGACAGCTTTGACTGCGCTGTCAGATGTATTAGCGATGACATAGTAAGGTGCTGAGTAGTTGATATCGCTCGTCCGAGTAGCACGGAGAGCAGTGACTTCACCGAGTTTGCCATCAAAGAGTTTATCTTTAAAGATCGGCTCAGCTTTAAAGCCTCTCATATCTGGGAAGTTTACCAAAAGCTCAGCATACATGGCAGCCCAAGCGGATTCGTTTGATCCTTTGTAGAGGATATGGTTGGCATAGCCACGCTTAGCTTGAGCCATATCGACAACCAGGTCACCCTTCTTATAGTTGCCAACATCTTCCTTCAATTCTTGAATGACAACACCATTTCTCTTGAAGTATTCAATCATATTAAAGGCTTGTTGGGAATCATTGTCTTTGTCGAGACCCATAGGGATGACGTAATAGTCAGGGAAGAATTTTTTCTGACCGTTTTTTACCCGTCCAACAACCTTGCCGTCAGGTCCGACCAACTCATTTTCAGCTTTTGGATCTTCAACTTTGTTGATGCCACGGAGATAGAAGTTAAGGCGCATTTCCATGAGTTTATCAGGGTTTTGGGATAGGTAAGAAATACCTCCGAGGACAGCGTGATAGCCAGCCTTGTAGGATTCCTGATTGCCCTCAGGTATTTCAATGGTATGTCCTAATATGCCATGGTACATGGCATAGACACCAGTGTAGCCGGAGAAGGAGTCATCCCAGCCATCGCCCCAGTCTAGTTTAGGGATGATGTAGTGGTCGTATTTGGAGTTGGCAACGCCGGCGCGACCCATGTGGTGGGCATTTTCCAGCATATTTTCAGACAAAAGGTCGTATTCAAAGTTTGGATCGTGCGGTGGGGTAGCGGGTTCTATCAAGAATTCTTTAACAAATCCATGAATATCATAAAGTGCAATTGGATTCCATTTGTTGATGAGTCCAGCTACAGTACGGGTTTCTGGGTTAGCCTGATAGCTAGTGTCGCGGTTTGGATCGATTCCGTTGGCAAGAGCACGCGTATTGGCAACATCTCCGTCAGGATTTTCAGTAAAGTCAAAGAGGAAAATGAATTTCTTGAGGAGTTCTTTGACATTGAGGGTGATATTTCTAGCAGCACCGTTGGCATCAGTTGTTTGGAAAGAAATTTGCTCCTTGGTCGCAAAAGTATTGAAGAGTCCAGTGATGATGTCGATAGCTGGCTGTTCGTCAGCGTGGGTGTTATTGATAAGGACCGGAAGTTTGTAGTCCAGTCTACCATTTTTCAGAGCAGCTAACATTTCAGCTGGTTTAGTAAGGGCAACTTTATTGGTTGTGTTGAGATAGTCGTCAATGCTCTTTTGGTCGGAGCTGATGATACCGAGCTTGATATCACGACCTTGGGCACTGCTACCAATTGTTTCGATTTGGACCAGTCGGTCTTTTTTAGCATCTTGTCGGCTCTTTTCGATAGCTGCCAGCATTTCATCGTGGGTATGGAAATCTTCGTAAGGACGAAGGACGATATTCTTGCGAATGGTCAGGCCAAGATCCTCACTAGTTCCGACTAATTCATGAGTTCCCATAAAGTTGCGGTAGGTTCTACGGATATTGTTCGGTGTCCGCAGGCTTAAGTCTTGACCAAATAGTTCATTAAATTTGAGGGAAACTTTTAGGTCATTTCCATCAGCTTTTTCTTCGACAGTGACAAATGGGTCGCCAGTGAAGGTGCCGTCATCCATTTTCCAAGTTTTCCACTCGCTAATAGGCTTGTTGTCTAGTGTCCAGGTGATTTTACCAGCTTGAGCGCCCTGTTCTTGAATAGTTTCTTCAATGCTGGCTTTTTCGGACATGTAAACTTTACTGTCAGCAAGCTGAACCTTGCTTTCATGGGTGCTGGCTGCGCGGACTTCTGTTTTAGGCGCAGTATCCAGTTTTTGGCTAGCATCAGCTGCTTTTTCCTCTGGGGCTGTGGAAGGAAGACTTGGAGCCTTGCTGTCGGCAGCTTCAGATGGACCATTTTTCTCTAGTGGCTCAGCTTGTGGAGTAGTCGAAGTTTCTTCAGGTTTCTCTGTACTTGCAGGCTTAGGCTGCTCCACCAGAGAACTGATTTTGCTGCTGTCTTGCGGAGTTTCAGCAGGGTTAAGCGTATCAGCCGCTGAATTTCCTTGAGCTAAAACGGCTAAGAGAACCGCAGCGGATAGGCTGAGGGCTTGTGTATATAAGCGTTTCTTATATGAGTTTTTCATAAGAAACCTCCTTTTTAATGTGTTCTTAAGTTTAGTATAGCAGAGTTTGAAACCGTTCACAAACAAAAACATAGATAAAAAACAAACTTCTAACAAAAAAGAGAGATGTGTGTAATTTCTGAAGAGCATCTGAACCTGATATCGAGAGAGCCATTTTTAGTGGGATGTTGCCAATATTTGAATCAATTATTTTTTAAAAATGGCTTGCAAGATTCGCAGCTTGGATTTCTGCAAATTCATGCAAAAACCAAGCGTTTATGCTACAATATTAGCAATAAAGATGATTGGAGCAAACGATGAAAGCGATTATTACGGTTGTTGGAAAAGATAAGGCAGGGATTGTGGCTGGTGTAGCTAGTAAAATTGCCGAGCTGGGGCTCAATATTGACGATATTTCTCAAACGGTTTTGGATGAGTTTTTTACCATGATGGCTGTCGTGTCTAGCGACGAAAAGCAGGATTTTGCTGCGCTTCGTAGTGAATTTGAGGCCTTTGGTCAGACCCTCAATGTCAAAATCAATATTCAAAGTGCAGCGATTTTTGACGCTATGTACAATATCTAAGGAGAGGGCGCATGGATATTAGACAAGTTACAGAAACCATTGCCATGATTGAGGAGCAGAATTTTGATATTCGGACTATCACCATGGGCATTTCGCTCTTAGACTGTATCGATACAGATATTGATCGGGCGGCGGACAAGATTTACCAAAAAATCACGACTAAGGCTAAAGATTTGGTGGCAGTCGGAAATGAGATTGCAGCTGAGCTGGGGATTCCTATCGTCAACAAGCGGGTCTCCGTGACTCCGATTTCCCTGATTGGGGCAGCTACGGATGCTAGGGACTATCTGCCTCTGGCTCATGCTCTGGATCGGGCAGCCAAGGAAATCGGTGTTGACTTTATCGGTGGTTTCTCTGCCTTGGTTCAAAAGGGCTATCAAAAAGGGGATGAAATCCTCATTAATTCCATTCCGCGAGCTTTGGCGGAGACGGACAAGGTCTGCTCCTCTGTCAATATCGGCTCAACCAAGACTGGCATCAATATGACGGCAGTTGCGGATATGGGACGGATTATCAAGGAAACCGCCCAGCTTTCTGACATGGGGGCGGCCAAGCTGGTCGTCTTTGCCAATGCGGTAGAGGACAATCCTTTCATGGCGGGCGCTTTTCATGGTGTCGGTGAAGCAGATGTGGTCATCAATGTTGGTGTTTCTGGGCCGGGTGTTGTCAAGCGGGCTTTGGAAAAGGTCCGTGGTGAGAGCTTTGACGTGGTGGCTGAAACGGTCAAGAAAACAGCCTTCAAAATCACCCGTATCGGTCAGTTGGTCGGTCAGATGGCCAGCGAGCGTCTGGGCGTCAAGTTCGGGATTGTTGACTTGAGTCTGGCTCCAACACCAGCAGTCGGGGACTCAGTGGCTCGCGTCTTGGAAGAAATGGGCTTGGAAACAGTTGGCACTCATGGCACGACAGCGGCGCTTGCCCTGCTCAATGACCAAGTCAAAAAAGGCGGTGTCATGGCC
The DNA here is from genome assembly GCF_000385925.1 of Streptococcus cristatus AS 1.3089. Lineage (NCBI taxonomy): Bacteria > Bacillati > Bacillota > Bacilli > Lactobacillales > Streptococcaceae > Streptococcus > Streptococcus cristatus. The sequence continues at coordinate 1,584,067 of NC_021175.1, read as the reverse complement.
TGCAATCAGGTTGGCGGCCTATCTGGTGCTTTCATTCCTGTGTCAGAAGATGAGGGCATGATTGCGGCTGTGCAAAATGGCTCGCTCAATTTAGAAAAGCTAGAAGCTATGACAGCTATCTGCTCGGTAGGTTTAGATATGATTGCCATTCCAGAGGCAACGCCTGCTGAGACCATCGCAGCCATGATTGCGGATGAAGCGGCGATTGGTGTTATCAATCAAAAGACGACAGCTGTGCGGATTATTCCGAAGGGCAAGGAAGGTGATATGATTGAATTTGGCGGGCTCTTGGGAACAGCTCCGGTCATGAAGGTCAATCAGGCTTCGTCAGCTGCCTTTATTGCGCGGGGTGGTCAGATTCCAGCACCGATTCATAGTTTTAAAAACTAAGTAAATAGGAGGCTGGGACAAAAGTCCTAGCCTCTCAATAGTCTTTGGATTGTCGAGCAAGACGCAGTGGTTGAGTGAGCTCTACTAGGCTGATTTCATCAGCTTTTACAGCCCTACTCAACTGTGCGGAGGTGGGACGACGAAATCGAATTCTAACGAATTACCGACTTCTGTCCCACTCTCTATCCCTCTGTCTTGCTCAGTCAAGTGCGAGACAAATAAGCCACTCTTAGATGGGTGGCCTTGATGAGAAAAGGAGACATTCATGGCAAAAACAAAATTATACATCATCCGACATGGTAAGACTATGTTTAACACCATTGGTCGAGCTCAGGGCTGGTCGGACACTCCCTTAACTGAAGAAGGCGAACGTGGTATCCGTGAGCTAGGGATTGGGCTAAGAGAGTCTGGCTTGGAATTTACCAAGGCTTTCTCAAGCGACTCTGGTCGAACCATTCAGACCATGGGGATTATCCTAGAAGAGCTGGATTTGGTCGGGAAGATTCCTTATAAGTTTGACAAGCGCATCCGAGAGTGGTGCTTCGGGAGCTTTGACGGGGCTTATGGTGGCGATCTTTTCCGCGGAGTGATTCCAAGGGTGCGTGACACTGATAATTATAAAGAGCTGACTTTCCCAGAATTGGCAGATGGCTTGGTTGAAGTGGATACGGCTGGTTGGGCTGAGCCCTGGGAGCAACTGAGCGGGCGGATTTTAGCTGGATTTACAGCTATTGCCCAAGAAGTGGAGGCCGCTGGTGGAGGCAATGCTTTAGTTGTCAGCCATAGTATGACCATCGGGACTTTTGCCTATCTGCTGGACAAATCCATTAGCAAAAATCCTGAGGTTGACAACGGCAGTGTGACAGTCGTCGAATATGAAAAGGGACAATTTACGATTCATATTTTGGGAGATGTGTCTTACCGTAAGGTTGGTGCTAAAATTTTGGACGCTAGATAAATCGTTAAAAGAAAGCAGGGCAATGATGAAGGATTGTTGCGCTGTTTTCTTGCTATCTTATAGACCGCTTTTTTTCAGAAAAGTGATATAATGTAGGAGAATAAGGGGGGAAGTGTATGGCAAAAACAAGATTATACCTAATCCGTCACGGCAAAACGATGTTTAATACAATCGGGCGAGCTCAGGGCTGGAGCGATAGTCCATTGACAGCAGAAGGTGAACGTGGCATCCATGAATTAGGGATTGGCCTGCGACAAGCAGGAATTGACTTTAAGATTGCCAGATCTAGTGATTCGGGTCGGACCATTCAGACCATGGGAATTATTCTGGAAGAGTTGGGCTTGACGGGAAAGATTCCTTACCGGTTTGACAAGCGCATTCGAGAGTGGTGTTTTGGCAGCTTTGATGGTGGCTATGATGGCGAGCTCTTTATGGGAGTCATGCCTAGAGTCTTTAATATCAACCATGTCCATCAACTAAGCTATGCTGAATTGGCAGAAGGTTTGGTGGAAGTCGATACGGCTGGCTGGGCTGAGAATTGGGAAAAACTCAGTAGCCGAATTTGGCAAGGCTTCTCAGAGATTGCTGAGGAGCTGGAGGCTGCGGGTGGTGGCAATGCCTTGGTGGTTAGTCATGGCATGACCATTGGAACTTTTGTCTACCTGATTAATCGCATGCAACCTCACGGTCTAGGCAATGGTAGTGTGACAATCGTAGATTATGAAGATGGTCAATTTTCAGTCGTTTCTATCGGCGATATGTCCTATCGTGAAGTTGGAGCGAAAGAGCTGGAGGACAAGGCTTGAAAAGACGTCGCCGCGAAAGAAGGAGAAAACTCTCACTATTTCGACTGATAAATAGGCTCTTATTTCTAGGAATTGCCATTAGCTTGTTTTTTGCTCTATTACGAGTGCAAGATATGGATGAAGACTTGCCAACTTTTATTAATCATGGTTTTGGAGTCCAGATTTCTGACTTACCCAAGGTGTCAGTTGATGATTGGGAATTGATTTTGGTCAATCGTAGTCGTTTACAGGAAGAATCTCATCCTAGGTTGAGCCAAATTGATGATATTGAGGTAGATAGACGGATTGCTGAAAACACCAGACAATTTTTAGCTGCGGCTCGGGCCATTGCGCCGGGAGAAACCTTGATTTCGGGCTATCGTAGCCGAGCAGATCAGACAGAGCTCTATGAAGAAGCGCTAGCCTTGGCCGAAGAAGAAGGCTTGTCTCGGCAAGAAGCAGAGCAAGAAGTGCAAAAACGGATCCAGCTACCAGGTGCCAGCGAGCATCAGACAGGCTTGGCGATTGATATGAGCGAGTCAGAAGGTCAGAATGATGAAGTAGCCCATAAGATTGCAGAAATTGCTCCTAAATACGGCTTTATTCTGCGCTATCCTGAAGGGAAAAGCGATATTACTGGCGTGGATTTTGAAAATTGGCACTATCGTTATGTCGGCCTAGAATCGGCCCAATATATGCAAAAACATCATCTAGTTTTAGAGGAATATCTGGCCCTTTTGAAAGAGTCGGATCGGTAAATCGTTACAATCCATTGATAGACAAAAAATCAGCTGCTCAAGTGAGCAAGCTGATTTTTAATTTTATATGTTAAACCACACCTTGGGCAATCATAGCGTTGGCTACATTTTCAAAGGCAGCAATATTGGCACCGGCAAGATAATCAGTACCAAGTCCATAAGTTTCAGCGGTTGTTTTAGCTGTGTTGAAGATATTGGTCATGATGTCTTTGAGACGGCCATCAACTTCTTCACGAGTCCATGACAGGCGAAGGCTGTTTTGACTCATTTCAAGGGCAGATACTGCCACACCACCAGCATTGGCAGCTTTAGCAGGTCCGTAAAGAAGACCGTTTTCTTTGTAGACTTTAATGGCATCAAGGTCGCTAGGCATGTTAGCTCCTTCAGAGACGCAGATAACCCCTTGGGCAACCAAACGTTTGGCAGCTTCACCGTTTATTTCGTTTTGAGTCGCACATGGGAGAGCAATGTCATAGTTTCCAGCGTAAGTCCAGACAGAGCCTTCATGGTAACTAGCAGTTGCTTTCTCAGCAGCGTATTCTGTCAAGCGAGCGCGACGATTATTCTTCACATCTGCTAGCAGGTCGAAGTCGATACCATTTTCATCAATAACATAACCATTTGAGTCAGACACAGAGATAACAGTTGCTCCCAGCTCAGTAGCTTTTTGCAGAGCGTATTGGGCTACGTTACCAGAACCTGAAATGACTACTTTTTTACCAGCAAAGCTGTTTCCGTTAGCTTTGAGCATTTCTTCGGTATAGTAAACTAAACCGTAGCCAGTAGCTTCTGGGCGAATCAAGCTACCACCGAATCCAAGAGGTTTACCAGTCAAGACACCAGCGTCGAATTGGTTAAGACGTTTGTATTGACCGTAGAGGTAGCCAATTTCACGTCCGCCAACACCGATATCACCAGCTGGAACGTCAAGTGAAGGGCCGATGTATTTTTGCAATTCGGTCATGAAGCTTTGGCAGAAACGCATGACTTCTGCGTCGGTTTTACCTTTCGGATCAAAGTCAGAACCACCCTTACCTCCGCCGATTGGTAGGCCAGTCAAGACATTTTTAAAAATTTGTTCAAATCCGAGGAATTTCAAAATCCCTTGATTTACAGTTGGGTGGAAACGAAGTCCGCCCTTATAAGGACCAACTGCTGAGTTAAATTGTACGCGGTAACCACGGTTGACTTGGATTTTCCCCTCACGGTCAACCCAAGGCACACGGAAAGAAATTACGCGCTCAGGCTCAGTGATACGAGCTAAGATGTTTTCTTCGATGTATTCTGGGTGTTTTTCAAAGACTGGCTCTAGCGTGCTGAAAAACTCTTCAACAGCTTGGAGGAATTCTGCTTCGTGTCCGTTGCGGGCTTTTACAGCTTCAAAAGTGCTTTGGATATATTGTTTAGCAGTTGTCATGATGTTTCTCCTTAGAAAGATTGTTTTCTTACGGGGTCAATTATAGCAGAGATTTTTCTACTTGTAAAGAAAAAAGTTGAATTTTCTGAAAATTTCCATAATATCTTTTTTGAAGATTCTAGGTGCAAATACCGAACCTTTTATTGGAAAATGGGATAAATTTTTATAGGAAGAACTTTAATGCTATAATAGAAGAAAATAAGGAATATGAGGTCAAGATAATGACGACAACCAAGACAAAAATTGCGGGTTTTGAATTTGGCAACTGCCTGATGAATGCAGCTGGTGTTGCCTGCATGACAAAAGAGGAACTGGCGGAAGTCAAAGATTCTGCTGCAGGAACGTTTGTGACTAAGACGGCGACGCTGGAATTTCGTCAGGGAAACCCAGAGCCACGCTATCAGGATGTGCCGCTGGGCTCTATTAACTCCATGGGCCTGCCCAATAATGGTTTAGATTATTATCTTGACTACTTGCTAGAGCTGCAAGAAAGCGAACCAAATCGCACCTTCTTCCTTTCTTTGGTCGGTATGTCACCAGAGGAAACACATAACATCTTGAAAAAAGTCCAAGAGAGTGATTTTAAGGGAATTACCGAGCTCAATCTTTCTTGTCCAAATGTTCCAGGTAAGCCACAGATTGCTTATGACTTTGAAACGACGGAAAAGATTTTGTCAGAGGTTTTTGCTTATTTCACTAAGCCATTGGGAATCAAGCTGCCCCCTTACTTTGATATTGTACATTTTGATCAGGCTGCCGCGATTTTCAACAAATATCCGCTCAAGTTTGTCAATTGTGTCAACTCGATCGGGAATGGTCTTTATATAGAAGATGAGTCAGTGGTCATTCGTCCCAAAAATGGCTTTGGCGGTATCGGTGGTCAGTACATTAAGCCGACGGCTCTGGCTAATGTCCATGCCTTTTACCAACGCCTGAAACCAGAAATCCAAATCATCGGAACAGGTGGTGTTCTGACGGGGCGTGATGCCTTTGAGCATATCCTCTGTGGTGCCAGCATGGTGCAAGTAGGAACAACCCTTCATAAAGAAGGTGTGGCAGCTTTCGAGCGTATCACTACCGAACTCAAGGCGATTATGGAAGAAAAAGGCTATGAAAGTCTGGAAGATTTCCGAGGAAAATTGAAGTATATTGATTAAAAGTTTAAGACGAGGCTGGGACAAAAGTCCTAGCCTCTCAATTGTCTTTGGATTGTCGAGCAAGACGCAGTGGTTGAGTGGGCTCTACTAGGCTGATTTCATCAGCTTTTACAGCCCTACTCAACTGTGCGGAGGTGGGACGACGAAATCGAATTCTAACGAATTACCGATTTCTGTCCCACACTCTTTTAGTATTGTTAGGGGGAATAGAAAAAGCCCTCCAAGATTAGATAGGAAATCTTGGAGGGACATGGATAGTTTATTTATCTAGAACGTTGTTTACCAGCGTTGCGATTCTTTTTCTTTTTATTGTTTTGAGAGATTGCTTGGCTCGCTTTTGGCGTGACATCCTTGATGCGGCCTGCATTGCTCATGGCTTTCGGAGGATTCTTTTCATATTCTTCAGCTACTTGTTTTCTAATCCGCGGACGAAGCAAGTAGTTAATGATGAATTGTTGGATAATTTGGATGAAACCACCGACTACCCAGTAGAGGGTTACGGCTGCTGGTGACATGAAGGAGAAGACAACAATCATAATCGGGCTCATGTAAGTTGCACTCTTCATCTGCGCTTTTTGGGTCTCATCTTCGATCCCATGTAGGGAGAGAAGTGACTGGATGTAGTAGAGTACACCGACAATGAGAGTCAAGGCCAGACTAGGTTTTCCAAGATTGATGCCAAGGAAAGTACTGCTGGCTACGCCGTTTGTGTATTGGGCAGCGAAGAAGAGAGCTGAGAAGAAAGGCATTTGAATGAGTAGAGGGAGGCATCCGATACCGCCAAACATACTCAGACCATTTTCTCTTTGAGCAGCCATAAGTTCTTGCTGGGCTTCTAGCTTCTCTTCTTGAGTTTCGGCATTATTGATCCGTTCTTGGATAGGGGCAAAGATGGGCTTGAAGTAGTTCATCTTTTCTGACTGAAGAGTAGCCTTCCAAGACTGATAGATTCCCAGTGGGAAAATGATCAGCCGCACGATGAGGGTAACGATAATAATCGCTAGACCGTAACCGAGACCTGAATTCTTAGCAAAGAATTGGATGCTATCTGCCATAGGCCGACCAAGCACGTCCCAAATGGGGCCAGAAGGATTGCCAGCCTTGTCTCGTCCGACACACCCTGTCAATAATAGAAGGAGGGACAAGCTCATTCCAGAGAATAAAATACGTTTAAATGTTTTCACGAGTTCATTTCCTTTGTTTCTAAAAATAATACCTATCTATTCTACTGTTTTTTAAGGAAATATACAATAGTTCTGCAGACCTAATTTGCAATTTTAAAGTCGGTATAGGCATCAAAATTGGCCATGGTGACATCTAAATAGCTGACTTTTGAAAAAGGAGTTGGACCCTTGCGGATTTCTTGAATGAACTTGGCCATAAGGGCAGAGCTTTCAGCTTGAGCCAAAATTTCGACTGTACCGTCGTCGTTATTCCAGACACGACCGGTAATCCCGCCGATTTGCAAAGCGAGGGAGTAAACGCCCCAACGAAAGCCGACGCCTTGGACTCGTCCTTGCGCAATCATTCTTACTTTTTGCATAGTTACCTCCTTTTGTAGCGGTTTGAAACTCGCTTCTCAGCCCAGAGCGCAAAGAGCAGCTGCTTGCTGGAGACAAGATTTTCTCTGAGGATAAGTCTAGAGGATGAGTTCAAAACTGCTAAATTGTGTTATAATGTATTTATGAATATTATAACCTCAAAAGCCAATAATGTGGTGAAAAAAGCTAAAAAGCTACATCAAAAAAAATATCGTAGCGAGTCTTATTTGATTGAGGGCTGGCATCTTTTTGAGGAGGCTCTGGCCAGTCAGGCGAGGATTCTTCGAATTTTTGCTTTAGCGGAGTACGAAGAGCGTTTGTCAGCATTTTCCCAGACAATTTTTGTTAGTCCAGAGATTCTCAGTGATTTGGCAGATAGCAAGACCCCTCAGGGAATCGTCGCAGAATTGGCCTTTGATGAGCAGAATATTCCAGAAAAGCTGGAAGGCGCCTACCTCTTTTTAGAGGATGTCCAGGATCCTGGCAATGTCGGGACCATCATCCGAACAGCGGATGCGGCAGGTTATCAGGGAGTTTTCATTTCTAGCCACTCCGCTGACGTTTACAATCTCAAAACCTTGCGTTCTATGCAGGGCAGCCATTTTCATCTGCCCATTTATCGCGTGAGCAGAGAGGATATGCTGACTCTGGCTCGTCAGAATGATTTACAAATTCTGGCTTCGACTTTATCAGAGGATTCCCTTGATTATCAAAAAGTCGAAAAAAATGAGAATTTCCTCCTAGTTATGGGCAATGAAGGTCAGGGAATCAGCCAAGAAATGACGGATGCGGCTGATGTTTTGGTTCATATTTCCATGAAGGGTCAGGCTGAAAGTCTGAACGTAGCTGTGGCAGCCGGCATCCTGATGTTTGCTTTAAGCTAACTTTTAGAAATTTCTCTATAATAAAACTAAATGGAGGTGATGACATACCTTACAGAGAAGATGATGAATTTATGGCCTATGTGGGGCATTTGATTGAAAAGCCCAGCGTCCAACGCTTAAAAGGGATTACCCATCATATTCATTCCAATCGGCTTGAACATTCAATCAATGTCAGTTATACTAGTTATAAAATTGCTAAAAAATTTGGCTGGAATGCCCGTAGTACGGCACGAGGTGCTCTTCTGCATGATCTATTTTATTATGACTGGCGCGAAACCAAGTTTAAAAAGAGTCATGCTTGGGTACATCCCCGCCTAGCAGTCCGAAATGCCCGTAAGATTACCAAGCTCAATCGAGTTGAGGAAGATATTATCATCAAGCATATGTGGGGAGCTACCTTGGCACCGCCACGCTACAAGGAGTCCTTCGTTGTGACCATGGTGGACAAGTATTGGGCAGTCAAAGAAGCGACGGCACCTTGGCGACAAAAGCTGAGTGGGCGTAAAAAGTATCATCGAAAGATGATGAAAAGTTAAAATGTAAAAAGGAGACATTATGAACAATACAATTATTCAAGAAAACAGTGGACTTTCTAGTTTTTATTCTAAGGTCTACGGATTTGTTGGGATGGGAATTGCCATCTCTGCTCTGGTTTCAGGCTTAATGCTGACGACCTTCCAGACAGCTCTAGTAGATATTCTGCTCCATTACCGCTGGATATACTACGGTGCGATTTTCCTTGAGGTGGCCTTGGTTTGGTCAGCTTCCAGTATGGGACTTCGCAATAGCCCAGCTGCCCTCCCCCTCTTTTTGAGCTACTCAGCCCTAAACGGCTTTACCATGAGTTTCATTGTGGCCATGTACACAGGAGGTGTGGTCTTTAAAGCATTTGCAGTTAGTGCGGCTGTTTTCCTTGTCATGGCAGCCATGGGCATCGTCATCAAAAAAGATTTGTCTGGTATGGGCCGTGCTATGTTTGCAGGTCTGATTGGGATTGTGATCGCGAGTTTTGTCAATATTTTCCTGGGTAGCGACATGATAGACTATATTGTCAGCTATGTCAGCGTCGTCATTTTCGCTGGTTTGATTGCTTGGGATAATCAAAAAATTCGCTATGTCTATGAGCAGACAGGCGGACAAGCTGGACTTGGATGGGCCCTTTCTCTGGCTTTGAGCCTTTATCTCGACTTTATCAACCTCTTCCTCAGCATCCTTCGTATCTTTGGAAGAAACGACTAATAAAAGATGGATAGTTTCCTCGATAAATGGGGAGCTATCTTTTTGTTTGAAGGGGATTTTGGAAGTTGAATAGGATTAGCAGTAAAAGTTTTGCAAACTGTTAATTTTTTGATATACTAACTAAAAATATATTTGGGCAATGCCTTCGTCTATTGCTCTGGAAAAAGAAAGGAAGTTTCTATGGATATGTTATTTATCCCAGGCTGGTTGATTTTTGCAATCGTTGCAGCCATCGTGCTTATTATTCTTTTGGCTAAGGGGTATGTCAATGCTAAGCCAAATGAAGTAGTCGTTATTACTGGTCTGCGTAAGCAACGCCATTTGCGAGGTAAGGCTGGCTTCATGATTCCTTTTGTAGAGCAACGCTCTTATCTGGATATTGAGCAGTTTTCTACCGACGTCCGTACTTCTGAGTCTGTACCAACACTTGACTTTATCAACGTTCGTGCTGATGCAGCTGTTAAGTTGAAGATTGGTACTACGGATGAAATGATTGAGCGTGCGGCAGAAAACTTCCTTAATTGGAATACAACAGATATTTCCAACTCTGTCCAAGATGTCCTAGAAGGGAACCTTCGTGAGGTAATCGGCCAGATGGAACTGCGCAAGATGGTCAATGACCGTCAGGAATTTGCCTCTAAAGTGCAAGATAACGTAGCGCCAGATTTGGCTAAGATGGGTCTGGAAGTCATTGCCTTTACCGTTCAATCCTTCTCTGACGAAGGTGGCGTTATTGACAACCTCGGTATTGAAAATGTCGAAACGATCAAGAAAGACGCCCTGATTGCCAAGGCTAAGGCTGAACGTGAGCGTAAGGAAGTTGAAGCTGAGCAGGACAAGTTGGCTAACGACAAGCGCGTGGCTGCTGATTTGGAAATTGCTCAAAAGCAAAATGAACTCAAACTGAAACAAGCTGCCCTCAAGCAGGAAGCAGATATTGCGCAAGCTAAAGCGGACGCGGCTAAAGGGATTGAGGCAGAAATCCAGCGTCGTGAACAAGAACGTGTGGCCGCAGAAGCCAACATCATGAAACAGGAAAAAGAAGCGGAAGTCAAAGAACGGGAAGTTAAGGTTCGTGAGCAGGAATTGGATGCCAATATCCGCAAGCAAGCCGAAGCTGAAAAATATGCCCGTCAACAGGCTGCAGAAGCACAATTGATTGAACGTCAACGTCAGGCCGAAGCAGAACTCTTTGAAACGCAGAAAGAAGCGGAAGCACGTAAGGCTCAAGCTGAGGCTGAAAAATTTGCGCAACTGCAAGAAGCTGAAGCTATTGAAGCTAAGGGACGTGCGGAGGCGGAAGCCATTCGTCTTAAACTAGAAGCGGAAGCAGAAGGTTTGGACAAGAAAGCCGAAGCCATGAAGAAGATGCAGGAAGCTGCGATTACGGAAATGATTGTCGATAAACTGCCAGAAATCGCTCGTGCGGTAGCAGAGCCATTGACCAAGGTAGACAAGATTACCATGTATGGTGAAGGCAATGCTTCTAAAATGGTTGGTGACATCATGCAGAGCATTGACCAAGTTTCCCAAGGGGCAGGATTTGATATCCGTCAACTGTTAGCTGGAGCACTTGGTGTCAATATGACTGTCAACAAGCTCAAACAAGATGAGCAAGCAGTCATCGAAGTTGATGAGAAATAAATCTAAATGTGTCTAAGATATACAAACAGCTGGGAGTTGGAACTTCTGGCTGTTTGTCTGTCTTCCCCCAGAAAAGCATTTCAATCAGCTAAATACTTTTCATTACCTTGTAAAAATGTTAAAATATAACAAATTAAACAACTATGACTATAGGAGTAGAAAATGACTAAAGCAAACTTTGGTGTTGTCGGTATGGCCGTGATGGGTCGTAACTTGGCTCTCAATATTGAATCTCGTGGCTATACTGTTGCCATCTATAACCGTTCAGCAAATAAAACGGAAGATGTAATCGCTTGTCACCCTGAAAAGAAATTCGTGCCTAGCTACGATGTAGAGTCTTTCGTGCAATCTATCGAAAAACCTCGCCGTATCATGCTCATGGTTCAAGCTGGACCTGGTACAGATGCTACTATCCAAGCCCTTCTTCCACATCTTGATAAGGGCGATATCTTGATTGACGGCGGAAACACTTTCTACAAAGATACGATCCGTCGTAATGAAGAATTGGCAAATTCAGGCATCAACTTTATCGGTACTGGTGTTTCTGGTGGTGAAAAAGGTGCCCTTGAAGGTCCTTCTATCATGCCTGGTGGACAAAAAGAAGCCTACGAATTGGTTGCTGATGTTCTCGAAGAAATCTCAGCCAAAGCACCAGAAGATGGCAAACCATGTGTGACTTACATCGGTCCTGACGGAGCTGGTCACTATGTGAAGATGGTCCACAACGGTATCGAGTACGGTGATATGCAATTGATTGCAGAAAGCTATGACCTCATGCAACACTTGCTCGGTCTTTCTGCAGAAGACATGGCTGAAATCTTCACTGAGTGGAATAAGGGTGAGCTTGATAGCTACTTGATCCAAATCACAGCTGATATCTTGAGTCGCAAGGACGATGAAGGTCAAGACGGCCCAATCGTAGACTACATCCTTGACGCTGCAGGTAACAAGGGAACTGGTAAATGGACTAGCCAATCAGCACTTGACCTTGGTGTGCCATTGTCACTCATCACTGAGTCAGTATTTGCACGCTATATCTCTACTTACAAAGAAGAGCGTGTACACGCTAGCAAGGTGCTTCCAAAACCAGCTGCCTTCAAGTTTGAAGGAGACAAGGCTGAGTTGATCGAAAAGATCCGTCAAGCCCTGTACTTCTCAAAAATTATTTCTTACGCACAAGGTTTTGCTCAATTGCGTGTAGCTTCTAAAGAAAATAACTGGAACTTGCCATTTGCGGACATCGCATCTATCTGGCGTGATGGCTGTATCATCCGTTCACGTTTCTTGCAAAAGATCACAGATGCTTACAATCGTGATGCAGACCTTGCTAACCTTCTCTTGGATGAATATTTCTTGGATGTTACTGCTAAGTACCAACAAGCAGTGCGTGATATCGTAGCTCTTGCTGTTCAAGCAGGTGTACCAGTACCAACCTTCTCAGCTGCCATTACTTACTTTGACAGCTACCGTTCAGCGGACCTTCCAGCTAACTTGATCCAAGCGCAACGTGACTACTTTGGTGCCCATACTTACCAACGTAAAGACAAAGAAGGAACCTTCCACTACTCTTGGTATGACGAAAAATAGGATAGGCCTATGGCAAAGCGAATTTTATTAGTAGAAAATGAAAAGAATCTTGCACGATTTGTGACTTTGGAACTGCAAAAGGAAGCTTATCTTCTGGATGTAGTTGAGACAGGAAGTCAAGGTTTGGCGTTGGCCAGAGAAAATGACTACGATCTGCTCTTGCTTAATTATGACTTGCAGGATATGACTGCTAGTGAGTTTGCCAAGCAACTGAGCTTGCTCAAACCGGCTTCGGTTATTATCGTCTTAGCTAGCCGTGAAGAAATCAAAGAACATGTAGATGAGATTCAGCGCTTTGCAGTCTCCTATACCATAAAGCCTTTTATTATCAGTGATTTGGTTGAGAAAGTCTCCGATATTTTTCGAGGTCGGGACTTTATCGACCAGCATTGTAGCAAGCTGAAAACACCGACTGCTTACCGCAATCTACGAGTTGATTTGAAAAATCATATCGTCTATCGTGGAGAGGAAGTGATTGCCTTGACACGACGGGAATATGATCTGCTGGTGACGCTGATGAGCAACCAAAAGGTCATGAGCCGCGAGCAGCTTCTGGAACGTGTCTGGAAGTATGAAGGCGCCACTGAGACCAACGTAGTCGATGTCTATATTCGCTATCTACGTAGTAAGATTGATATTGCTGGTCAGACTAGCTATATCAAAACTGTCCGTGGCATTGGCTATGCTATGCAGGAATAATAAGAACAAACCCGCCCTCTGTTTCCAGAAGGGCGGGTTGATTTTTTCATTTTTAGCGCAAATAATAAAATCCTAGAAGATTAAAATCCCTCTGCTTAGAGGACATGGCGCTCGAAAGCATTGTCAGAGATCCCTTGGCTGAGAATGAGTTTCGCCCATTCTTTGGCAGAAAAAAGGCTATGATCCTTGTAATTGCCACAGGATTCGATAGTAGTGCCAGGGACATCCTCCCAAGTAGTTGTCTCAGCGATTTCTTCTAAGCAAGATTTGATGACTTGGGCAATTTCAGTCGCTGAGTGTTGTCCCCACATAATCATATGAAAGCCAGTGCGGCAACCAAAAGGCGAGCAGTCAATCATGCCGTCAATCCGCTTGCGAATCAGCATAGCCAGCAAATGCTCGATGGTATGCAGGCCAGCCGTCGGAATAGAGTCTTCATTTGGCTGCACCAAACGAATATCAAAGTTAGAGATAATATCTCCTTTAGGGCCAGTTTCTTCGCCGATGAGGCGAACATAGGGTGCTTTTACGATTGTATGGTCAAGCTCAAAACTTTCAACGATAACTTCTTTAGACATGATTTCTCCTTTAAAATTTTAAAATTGGAACCTGAAAATGAGATCAGATTTCAAAAGCGACATTTCAAACACTTCCTTTTGATTATAGCATAAAAAAATAAGAGTTAGGAAATAAAAAATTTATATATTAAATTCTTTGATTTAGAGCCTTTTCGCCCAATAATAGGCAAAAATCAGGCTTCTTTTTCAAAAAATTGATTTGTGAATTTCTGCTATTTATGATAGAATAAAAAGGAATTTTGAATTCAATAATTAAATAGATTTGGAGTAAAAACATGGGCTTATATACGATAGCTGCTTTTGTTTTTGCTGCCATCTTTGGTTTAGTGATTGGGTATGTAGGGATTGCGGTTAAGATGAAAGCATCTAAAGAGGCCGCGGAACTTACTCTTTTAAATGCTGAACAAGAAGCAACCAATTTACGCGGTCAGGCAGAACGCGAAGCGGATTTGATTGTCAAAGAAGCGATGCGCGAAACCAGTTCGCTTAAAAAAGAAGCACTTTTGGAGGCAAAAGAAGAAGCCAGAAAATATCGTGAAGAGGTTGATGCAGAATTTAAGTCTGAGCGTCAAGAGTTAAAACAAATTGAAAGCCGCTTAACAGAGCGTGCAAGTAGTCTTGACCGCAAAGATGACAATTTAACCAACAAGGAAAAGACTTTGGAGCACAAAGAACAAAGTCTTACTGATAAAGCTAAACACATTGATGCGCGTGAAGCACAAGTAGCTGAGCTAGAGCAGCAAAAAGAAGCTGAGCTTGAGCGGGTAGCGTCCTTGACTCAGACGGAAGCGCGTGAGATTATCTTGACCAAGACCGAGGATAAGCTGTCCAAGGAAATCGCGACCCGTATTCGGGAAGCGGAGCAGGATATCAAAGAGCGTTCGGACAAGGTGGCCAAGGATATCTTGGTTCAAGCTATGCAGCGGATTGCTGGTGACTATGTGGCTGAACAGACCAATTCAACGGTTCATCTTCCTGATGACAGTATGAAGGGACGGATTATCGGACGTGAAGGTCGCAATATTCGAACCTTTGAAAGCTTGACAGGGATTGATGTTATCATTGATGATACGCCTGAAGTGGTTACTCTTTCAGGTTTCGATCCAGTTCGCCGTGAGATTGCTCGGATGACTATGGAAGCTCTTCTCAAGGATGGTCGGATTCATCCGGCTCGTATCGAGGAATTGGTCGAAAAGAATCGCTTAGAGATTGATAACCGTATTCGAGAGTATGGTGAAGCCGCAGCCTATGAAATCGGAGCACCAAACTTGCATCCTGATTTGATGAAAATCATGGGTCGCTTGCAGTTCCGTACTTCCTACGGGCAAAATGTTCTCCGCCACTCGATTGAGGTTGCCAAATTGGCTGGAGTTATCGCTGGAGAGTTGGGTGAAAATGCGAACTTGGCTCGCCGTGCTGGTTTCCTCCATGATATTGGCAAGGCTATCGACCGAGAAGTAGAAGGTAGCCACGTGGAAATCGGAACAGAGTTGGCTCGTAAGTATAAGGAACATCCAGTTGTTATCAATACCATTGCTAGCCACCACGGTGATGTAGAAGCTGAGAGCGTCATTGCAGTCATCGTTGCAGCAGCGGATGCCTTGAGCGCAGCTCGTCCAGGAGCTCGTAGTGAGTCGCTGGAAAGCTACATCAAGCGATTGCATGATTTGGAAGAAATTGCGAACAGCTTTGAAGGAGTTAAGACAAGCTTTGCCCTTCAAGCAGGTCGTGAAATCCGAATCATGGTCAGTCCAGAGAAAATCAAGGATGATAAGATTACAATCTTGGCGCATGACGTGCGTGAAAAGATTGAAAACAACTTGGAATATCCAGGAAATATCAAGGTCACAGTCATTCGCGAAATGCGAGCAGTTGATTATGCTAAATAAAGTACTAGGACCTTGTCCTAGTCTTTTTTGAAAAGCTGATGAAACGAATAAAGAAAGGAGACGTAATGGTAGAAATTATCGACAATGATTTATATGCCCAAAATGCGAGAAATTGCCAATTAAGCGGAGATCAAAAAAAGCAAGAAGCAGATAATGTAGGCGCAAAAATAGAGCGATTAGAGGCTGCAAAGAAAATTTTAGACGAACAGCTCGTTCTACTAAATGGAAAAATTGATGGTGCAGAAAGTCTTTTCAATGGATCTGCAGGAGATATGTCTCCTGCTGGTAATTGGAAAGGAGATTTGAAAAAAGAATGTAAATTTCATTTCGAGCGTGGAATTACAAATCTGACTGATATGGAAAACAATTATCAGGATACCTTGAAAAACATTAATGGTGAATTAGTGAAATTGAAAGCTTCTCAATTAGATTTATTGGGAGCGGCACAGAGTTTTTGGGATCAAGCTCAGTCTTGGTGGAATTCCATTCAATAAAAGGAGGAAACATGTCTCAAGATAAAGTAGGTGTACAACCCGAAGAATGGTCTAGTGTTGTCAGTAATGCTAAGAAAAGTGTTCATGGGCTAGTAGCTTTGTCAAAAAAAGAAGTTAGCTCGACAACTCTTTCTCGTTTTAAAAAATTTAATACAATTCAAGATACTTGGAACTCAGCCTTGACTGCTTATAAAACGTATGGAGAAGCAAGGGCAGATATGATGGCTAAGATGGGTGAGAAAATCATTGAGGATGATGCTGTCTATGCTAGTCAAATTGATAAGAATAAGAATTATGTGAGGTTTAACTAATGGCAGATACTCAAGAGTTGGAGGACTTTCGCACAGTCTTGTCTACGTGGCCGGATACTGATTTCGAAATAACAGATACTATTATCAAATTCGGAGATTTTCTGGGAGCACGGCCCCCTTTGATGAGAGAATTATACAAGTTAATCAAGCTGAAAGGATCTCAGTACGAATACAATTCTTTGCTTGGAACGACTATTCTTTTTACCCGTACTCAGAACGGTCAGATTACCTTCTCTTTTAACGGAGAAGAGCAGGTGTGGTCGGAAGATTCATTTTTTCTATTTTTGGCTATTCTAGATGTCTATTTTGGAAAGATTTATCCGATTGGTTCAGTTGTTGAGCTTGATTTGGATTTGCTGAACAGTGAGCTTAAGGAAATGTTTTCTGAGGAGCCAGGAGCGTTGGTCATGCTGACTGGACGCAAGGCACCGTTAGCAGAAGGTTTTGACCCTTATGTGATCGATTATTTTGGTCGAGTATGGCCATTTGGTGAAGTTGCTGCTTTTCCGCCTGTATTTGTTAGCAACATGATGATTAAGAATGTTGTTCATTTTGGCTATGAAAATGAATGGGAGGAAAGAATTTCAGAAGAAGTCATTCGCCAGACTTATATCAAAAGCCACCAGTTGTCAACCGCCTTTATGACTAGGGTAGATCAGTTGGCTTATTTAGCCTTTTTGAATGAGAAGTTAGTAGAGAAGGAGGGATTAGATGAGTGATGAATTTCATGTTGATATAGCAGAACTATACGATGTTTTTAAGGAAATCCAATCGCAATCTAAAAAAATAATTAGTAGTTTAGAAGCTGCTAAAAGCTCTTATAATTCTGTGATCACTTCTAATTCCATGTATGGTAATGTGGGGCAAGCAATCGCAGGCGAGATTAATAGTTCGCATAATATGTTGCTAATGCAGCTAAAGGATCTTCTATACAGTCTGCAAAGTGACTTTGCTAAGGAAGTGGAGAGCTTTCAATCAGCGACTGGTGAGAAGTCGAGTACTGCTGTACTGAATCAAGGTATTTTGAAGACTACAGGAGACTATTTTGATACGCTAAAAGGTGAGATTGACCAAATTCGGAAAACAATCAATAGCGCGACAGATAGTGTCAGTGATTTGATCTCTGTAACCAGTGATGCTCGGAACTATGAGTATTTTGGAGGTAATCTCTCGAATGCTAAGGAAGTGATAACGACTACGATAGAAAAAGTCTCAACCTGGGATGGCCAAGGCACCGCATTGGCAACGGAGACCAGCCTCCAATATCTGCAAGAATTGCTGGGTCAACTGCAGCAGACAAATGGGCTAGACTATAGCGATCCTATTATCAGCCAAGTAGTGAACAATCTTTCCCCCATGGCGGATAAGGTCAAGGAGATAGATGATCAGATAGATGAGAGTGTCCAGAAAGCCGAGCTAGAGGCACAAAAAGCCAAGGAATTGGAAGACAAGGAATTGGAGAGGATAGAAAAGGATTGGCGTCTTCACCATCCAATTCAGGCCATGTTTCGAGATTGGCGTAAGGGCTTCTCTGATAGTTTAGACGGAATGACTGAATGGATGAAGGATGATCCGAACTGGGCCTACATCAAAGGTTTTGGGGATGCAGCCTTTGGCTTTTTAGGTGATGTAATATTTGGAACTGTAGAATTTGGTATTAATCTTGCCCAATACACCCACGAAGGTCTGACGTTTGGTTATAATTCTCTCATGGGGAAAGAGACTCCGCAGTGGATGAAGGATGATCTAGAAGGTGGGAAGAATGCTCTTGGTGAAGTCTTACTAAATACGCTTGGGACTGCTTATGGATTAGCCACAATGATTCCAGATGTGAATGATTTGATTAATGCCTTAGACGACAGTACTCGTGATGGCAGTCTCATGGGGTCGATTCTACATGATATCCGTCATGCCAAAGATTTGAAACAGCAACCGATTCGTGATAAAATCGAACTAGCTGGACAGTTTTCGGGTTATGAAAGTGGACAGGCTGCAGGTGAAATCATCAGTGAAATCGTTTCATTTATTGGTCCGGCTAAGTTAGCCAAGATAGCCGGCAAGAGCAAGCTGATTAGCCGATTGTCACAGGTGCCCAAGATTGAAAAGGGCTTATCTTATATAAAACAAGCTCGTACGATGTTGTCTGACAACTATCTGAGCAGACTAGCACGGGAGAGCTACGGTGCGACCAAGGACTTCTTTAGAAGTCGTTTGGGGAATCTATGGGATGACTTGAGTTACAAGAAGTTCTCCTTTGCGGGATTGGATGATTTCCGCAAAGGAGATGACATTGGCAAGCATACCGCTCGACTTTACCAGAGTACGGGTGAGAGTGCGGAGTATCAGAGTATACTTCGGGATCTTTATGGCGATGCAAGCGAGCAGAGCGGCCAGAAGGTCGGCCGAGAGTTCAGCAAGGAAACCGGTACACAAGCTCATCCTGAAGTCCATTGGGAGGGCCACAAGTGGGAAAGCCATTTGGATGACCTCCATCAGAAAATGTTGAAGAATAATGTTCCAGTAACTTCTGAAGTACATACGATAGAAGAGATAGCTAAACAACAAGCAGAGATATTAAAAGTCCGCTATGGCGAAGAGGCGCTTTCTTCAAGTTTGAAGAAAGGTAACTTTGGAGAAATGGTTCAGGATGAGTACTATCGTCAGTTTGGTTATGAGCGTATCAGCAGGGACATGGTAACAGGCTTGGATGATGCTGGTCATCAGGGGATTGATGGTGTTTACTACAATCCTAATGGCCACCCACCATACATCATTTCAGAGGCTAAGTATAATACGGCTAAGCTTGGGAAAACTAAAGATGGGAAACAGATGAATGAACGATGGATTGATAGAAGATTGGAAAATGCTGTTGGAGAAGAGCGTATTGCGGCTATTCAGGATGCCATGGAATTTGGCGATTTTCAAAGCCATCTGTTTAATATTAAGCAAGATGGACATATTATTGTCAATCAATTAGATGAAATGGCTAAGAAATTGAAGTGAGGGAAGCATGTTTAGAGACAAATATAAAGATGAAAATTATTTTCAGAAAAAGTATGATTTTAATTTCAAAGCATTTGAAAGGAGAGAAGGGAAAGAACATAAAGAACGTGTTTTACCACAATACATCAATAAATATTATATATCTCAGTCTACTTATGCTGAAAAATTATTACGAATTAATTATGCTCTTGGAAATTCATTAGATGAAGTATTCAAATGGTTCAAGATTAGTTTGAGATACTACCAACTTTCTTATGGAGCTTTTGAAAGTATCTATGACTTGATGGATTACTTATCTCTTGCTGTTCTGTTCGAAGACCGCAAAGAGGAATTTATCGAAGATGTTGAGAAAATCTTCAGTAAGTATCAGTCCTTCGTAGATTCGGGCGAGCAGTATGAGGATGGCTTCATCGAAACACTTGCCCTCTACTTGTTAAAGGGCGAAGTTGAGAATTTCCACTCGCATTTGGAATACCTGAATATGATTGGGAATGATGCAGATAGTGTCATTGAAGCACAGAAGTTCTGGTACTATGCCCACTCAGAAGCATCATGGTATGACACGCATAAGACAGAGGATGCCTATTATGGTTACTGGAGTTTTGATACCGCTGCCCTTTGCAAGATGCGTGGTATCTATGATGAACGTTTCAAAGATTTGGATTTCTTCCCATACGACCTATTGGTTCAGGAAAGATAAATAATATCTAAGTTGACCGCCCTTTTGGGCGGTTTTTACATTCTTTGTTCATGTTGTATAATGAAATGAATTTGTTCCTGATTTCCAATTAATCGTATTAGACGACAGTACTCGTGATGGCAGTCTCATGGGGTCGATTCTACATGATGCCCGTCATGCCAAAGATTGAAACAGCAACCGATTCGTGATAAAATTAAATTGGTTGGACAGTTTTCGGGTTACGAAAGTGGACAGGCTGCGGGAGAAATCATCAGTGAGATCGTTTCATTTATTGGTCCTACTAAGTTAGCCAAGATAGCCGGCAAGAGCAAGCTGGTAAGCCGATTGTCACAGGTGCCCAAGATTGAAAAGGGTCTATCTTATATAAAACAAGCTCGTACGATGTTGTCTGACAACTATCTGAGTACACTAGCACGGGAGAGCTATGGTGCGACCAAGGACTTCTTTAGAAGTCGTTTGGGGAATCTATGGGATGACTTGAGTTACAAGAAGTTCTCCTTTGCGGGATTGGATGATTTCCGCAAAGGAGATGACATTGGCAAGCATACCGCTCGACTTTACCAGAGTACGGGTGAGAGTGCGGAGTTTCAGCGTATACGCCAGAAACTCTATGGCGAGGCAAGCGAGCAGAGCGGTCGGAAGGTTAGCCGAGAGTTCAGCAAGGAAGCTAGTGAACAACTATCTAAGCATAGTGATGATGCTGCGAGTACTTCTAAAGGAATTTCAAAAAAAGAATATAATTCGCTTCGCAAGAAAACACCAAGTCAAGAGATACGCGATCATGTCAATAATGTTGATGGAGAAAAATTTGATCCAATTTATGGTTATCCAGTTGAAACCCTCGAAGCAGACCATATTGTCTCTATGAAAGAAATTACCGAAATGGATGGATTTTCTTCTCTATCTGATGTTGATAAAGTAGAGGTTTTGAATCTTGAGGATAATTTTATGGGATTAGGTAAACCTACCAATAGTTCCAAAGGGGCTAAAACTTGGAGTGATTGGCAGGGGCATTCTAAATTAGGAGATATTCCGGCTGAGATAAGAGAAAAAATGATAGCTTTGGAGAGTGAAGCTAGAACGAAGCTACAAAATGAAATTTTCAGGAGGTTGAAAAATGACGGAAGTGCTTGATACAAAAGTAGAGAAGAATGGTTTGATCTTTTACGGGACATTCTCTGAAGGTCTTTTTGAGGAATGGCTCAAAGTTGTGAATGTACTGCCCTCAAAGGAACGAATACAAGATGGCCTGCTATTACAAATCGGTTTTAGCATATATAAACTTGCTCAATTGAATATGGACCAATTTAGGATAATGTCAGTAAACTATGAAACAAACCCTTTTAAAGAGTTTACTGATGATTTGACCTTGGCTCTTTGGATTCAGTCCGAACAAACTAGGCTAGCTAAAGAGCTTAAGATTGAAGCTTCTGAAATCAGATTTGATGAGAAAATAGTGTTAGCCAAAGGTGTCTTTGAAAGCGACCATTACTTTTTGCAAAGACAAAACACTGATCGAAAAGGTGATTCGGGCTGGTTTGTTGGCTATCAAAATCAAGATACTGATGATTTTGTCGGCATATATGCTTTTGAAATATTAAAAAAGAATCCAAAGCTAATAAAAACTTTGATTCTACCTGCGGACTACCTAGTAGTAGTTAATGGTGGAGATATTCAGGCGATTCTGAATGAACAAGATGAAGAAATTTTTTCCGCTTCGTAGAGTTACTCGACTTGCTAGGGGATGATCAAGAGCCTGATTTATCTAGTTTTCTAGGTAGCGAATGCGGAAAATAGTATCTAATGTTTTTGTCTATAAACTGAAAAAAGAGGATGCGATGTTAGACAACTTTATAAAAGTGGCAGATATGCCTCAAGAAGTTATTGAAAAATACAAGGATCAGGTTCCAGCTGAGTTAGTTCAAATTTGGCAGGAAGATGGTCTGGGAACCTTTTTAGATGGTTATTTGAAGGTGATTAATCCAGATGACTATCTTGAACTTCTCCAAGATAGCTATTTCAGAGGAGATGTCGCTTTTCCCATGTTTGTAACAGCTTTTGGAGATATTATAACTTGGGAAGAGAATGCCTACGTGGGAATTGTCCAATATAATATTCAAGATTTAGATATTATTTGTAAGGGTCTGGATTTATTCATTCAATTTTTAGATAATGAATATATTACAAAGAAATTTGAACTTGATTTATATAGACAAGCTGTAGCAAAACATGGTCCCCTGCCTTATGACCAATGTTTTGGTTTTGTACCGCTCCTAGCATTAGGAGGTTTTAAAGATGTGGACCATATGGATAAGGTAAAAACCTTGGAGCACATTTACCTCATGTACCAACTGACAGGCGGAGTAATGGATGATTGATAATGATATCACCACCCTATTGAACCGCACCCCAAAAGTTAGATTTTTCTGTCTAACTTTTTTTTGTCTGAAGGTGATTGCAGACATTTCACGTTTTTTTAACAATGCTACATAGATAATACTATAAAATAATTCAAATGGTCAGCTTTGCTGGCCTTTTTAGATAGGGAGTTATCATCATCTTTATCTAACATGATAAAGATTCAAATGGCCTAATCTTTCATTCAGAATAGAGGCACCTAAGAAATGACTGTTCAATATATATAAATGCATCAATAATAGAAATGTTAGCTCTTTTATTAGATCAAATAACTAAAGCACCGCATTGGCAACGGAGACTAGTCTCCAATATCTGCAAGAATTGCTGGGTCAACTGCAGCAGACAAATGGGCTAGACTATAGCGATCCTATTATCAGCCAAGTAGTGAACAATCTTTCCCCCATGGCGGATAAGGTCAAGGAGATAGATGATCAGATAGATGAGAGTGTCCAGAAAGCCGAGCTAGAGGCACAAAAAGCCAAGGAATTGGAAGACAAGGAAAAGGAGAGGATAGAAAAGGATTGGCGTCTTCACCATCCAATTCAGGCCACGTTGCGAGATTGGCGTAAGGGCCTCTCTGATAGTTTAGACGGAATGACTGAATGGATGAAGGATGATCCGAACTGGGCCTACATCAAAGGTTTTGGGGATGCAGCCTTTGGCATTTTAGGTGATGCAACATTTGGAGCTGTAGAATTTGGTGTTGATCTTGCCCAATACACCCACGAGGGTCTGACGTTTGGTTATAATTCTCTCATGGGGAAAGAAACTCCGCAGTGGATGAAGGATGATCTAGAAGGTGGGAAGAATGCTCTTGGCGAAGCCTTACTAAATACGCTTGGGACTGCTTATGGATTAGTCACAATGATTCCAGAAGTGAATGATTTGATTAATGCCTTAGACGACAGTACTCGCGATGGCAGTCTCATGGGGTCGATTCTACATGATGCCCGTCATGCCAAAGATTTGAAACAGCAACCGATTCGTGATAAAATTAAATTGGTTGGACAGTTTTCGGGTTACGAAAGTGGACAGGCTGCGGGAGAAATCATCAGTGAGATCGTTTCATTTATTGGTCCTACTAAGTTAGCCAAGATAGCCGGCAAGAGCAAGCTGGTAAGCCGATTGTCACAGGTGCCCAAGATTGAAAAGGGTCTATCTTATATAAAACAAGCTCGTACGATGTTGTCTGACAACTATCTGAGTACACTAGCACGGGAGAGCTATGGTGCGACCAAGGACTTCTTTAGAAGTCGTTTGGGGAATCTATGGGATGACTTGAGTTACAAGAAGTTCTCCTTTGCGGGATTGGATGATTTCCGCAAAGGAGATGACATTGGCAAGCATACCGCTCGACTTTACCAGAGTACGGGTGAGAGTGCGGAGTTTCAGCGTATACGCCAGAAACTCTATGGCGAGGCAAGCGAGCAGAGCGGTCGGAAGGTTAGCCGAGAGTTCAGCAAGGAAGCTAGTGAGCAGTTAGCTAAGCATAGTGATGAAGTAGCTAAAAGTGCGAAAGAGGCTGCAGAACAAGCTGGTAAGAAAGTTGGCAGGGAGTTCAGCAAGGAAGCCAGTGAGCAGTTAGCTAAACATGGCGATGAAGTAGCTAAGGGTGCGAAAGAGGCTGCAGAACAAGTTGGTAAACATACCAAGGAAGAGTTTGGTGAGAAAGCAGTTGAAAACGTTTCAAGAGATTTAAGTGAGCCTCAAAGCCGTTTTGTTGGTAAGCTTAGAGGTGAGGATGTTATGTTTAGAGATAAATATAAAAATGAGGAGTATTTTTTAGAAAGAAAGCTTTTTTTAGAAAAGAGTTCCAGAGAATTTATATCCTTACAGTCGACTTTACCATTGGATAAGAAAGATTTATTAAATTTATACCTTGCTGGAGATTACAGAAATCTATCTAAAGTTTTATATTCTATTGGTGAGGATATTGAAAGTGTATTTAGTTGTTTTAAAGATAGTTTGTCTTACTATGGTTTAATATATAACGAAAGTTCAGGTATTTTTACCATGATTGACTACCTGTCTCTAGCGGTTCTTTTTGAAAATCGCAAAGAAGAGTTTATAGATGATGTAAAAATTTTATTTGATAAATATGTACAATATTCTGAGGAAGACGAAAGTGTTCAAGACGGCTACATCGAAACACTTGCCCTATACTTGTTAAAGGGCGAAGTTGAGAATTTCCACTCGCATTTGGAATACCTGAATATGATTGGGAATGATGCGGATAGTGTCATTGAAGCACAGAAGTTCTGGTACTATGCCCACTCAGAAGCATCATGGTATGACACGCATAAGACAGATGATGCCTATTATGGTTACTGGAGTTTTGATACCGCTGCCCTTTGCAAGATGCGTGGTATCTATGATGAACGTCTCAAAGATTTGGATTTCTTCCCATACGACCTATTGGTTCAGAACGATAAATAATATCTAAGTTGACCGCCCTTTTGGGCGGTTTTTATCTGGGAAAGCTTGGAAGGTATGCTTTGTGGTATACTAGAGATACAGGAAAGTTGATGATAAATCAAGCTGGAGGTGAAGATGGATAAAAAGGTAAATGAAAAGATTGCATTTTTAGATAAATACACGCTATCGTCTGAAGAAAAAAGTAGAGTTTATAACCGATGAATCCACTATTTTGAATGCTCCCATTCCAGAATATTGGAAAGCGGCATTTCTAGCCGATACTTTGGAAGATAGAAAAGCAGTTATTCTAGGAGTTTGGGGGAAATATCTTGCAAAGGAATTGAGCAATACGATTCTTTATCTACAAACATATCTGACTGAGATTGAGTTGATGAAATTGGTGAAGAATATTCTATTTTATATACTATTCTTAGTTACAAGACTCAAAAAACAGCTTTCTATGAAGGGAAAAATCCACTGCCAGAATCAGAATTTAGTGAGAAATTTGACTGTCCGATTGAAAATATAGATAAAACGATTGTAGACTTTTACACAAAAGTTCATAATGGCTTTTACTACTACCCTAGTAAAACAATGGGCTTGGATAGCACTGAAAATATCGATTCCATGGCTGATTTTGAATGGGAATATGAAGACCAGCTGGAGATGGATTTGACCTCTTGCTACAACTTTTTCAGTAATGGCATGGGGACCTATGTGGTACTTGATTTAAACCAAGATCTGGAGACAGGAGCCTATCTTTGGTCCGCCAAAGAGCTTCCTAAAGGAAACTTAAATTTTTGGGATATCATTGATGAATGGATTATCATTGGACTGTATTTTTAAAAAGAAACTTGTCTCAACTAGGTTGAGTATGGGGAGGATTTGCCAGACACAACTTAGCAAACTAGAGAGAGGAAATATGGAAAAACAAATTAATGAAAAAATTCGTGAGATTGCACAGAGTGTTAATGAGACAATACCAGTAGCATGGGATAATCTTTTTATTAACATAAGTTTAGCTTTTGATGGGGGAGAGGTATATTATTTCTTTAATGAAGAGGGGAAAAATGAGTATATCTACAATCTCTATATTCCAAAGCGGTATGGTATTCCTAATTTAGAATTTCGGAATCAAGAAAGACGCACCTTTAGATTGGCTTGGGAGTTGAGAGAAATCTTTGAGAAAGAAGGCCAACCTTTGTGGACTTCTTGTACGATAAAGGTAATTGGCACGAAATTATCTGCTGAATTTGACTATGCACCTTGGAATGAAAGTGATTATAGTTCAGGTCAACAAATGGACTTTTTTGAATATAAATATCTCGGAATGCAACCAGCTAACGAAAAAGAACTAGAACAGTTCAAAGCCATGGAAGCCTTCCAGCAGGAACATAATGGAAAGTAATTTGCTTGGATAAAAGACCACCATTTAGGTGGTCTTTTGTGGTTTATCAAACCTTATATATATTGTTTGTGGCATACTAGAACCATAATGAA
This sequence comes from Streptococcus cristatus AS 1.3089, assembly GCF_000385925.1. Lineage (NCBI taxonomy): Bacteria > Bacillati > Bacillota > Bacilli > Lactobacillales > Streptococcaceae > Streptococcus > Streptococcus cristatus. Next base: position 1,557,700 of record NC_021175.1, on the reverse strand, counting down.
GCGTGAAAAGGAAATCAGTAGCAAGCCCAATCGGAGGATAAAATGGAAAAATAAATTAATGAGAAATTATGTATCAAGTAAATGATATGATTTGTATATTATATATTCGAGATAACAAAATAGGCTCCATAATTTCTACAGTGTTTTATTCACTACAGAAATTATAGAGCTTTCATTTTTGAACTCGATGATAAAGCTAAGTATTATATTATAGCTATTTTCCTGCTATCTGTTAGACCAAGTTCTTGGTAGGAATAGAAGCAAGATTGGATAGATTTCTAAACGCCCTGCAATCATGGCAAGAGAGAGGAGGAATTTAGAAAATGGGCTATAGATAGAGAAGGTCTCGGTGGTTCCGATCATTGGTCCGATATTATTGAAACAGCTGATGACAGCACTGGTAACAGTCATTAGATTGTTATTATCCAGACTGATGATAACAATCAAAGCTGCGATAATCAAAATATAAACAGCCAAATATTTGAGAACCTTGTGTTGGGTATCTTTATCCAAAACAGCACCGTTGATATGCATGGTTAGAACGCGGTTTGGCGAAAGTGTGGAAAGGATTTGGTTTTTAGCGATGCGACCGATTATAATGGCACGGATCACTTTGAAACCGCCAGCGGTGGAGCCAGCAGAACCTCCTAGACACATGAGCAGCAGCAGAATGACTTGTGAGAAGAGGGGCCACTGTACGGTATCTCCATAGCCGAATCCTGTCGTAGTAATGATGTTGGAAACTTGGAAAAATGAAATTTCTAAGCTTTTAGCAAATTCCCCGTAAATATGGAGAACATTGAAGCTAATCAAAATAGTGGCAGTGAGGACAATCCAGAGATAGCCTTTCAACTCCTCGTCATGAAAACAGGCTTTAAATCTTCGAATCAAGAGATAATAGTAGAGATTGAAGTTTACCCCAAAGGTCAGAACGCCGAAGCTGACAAGGTAGGTGATTAGAGAACTGTTGTAGTGGGCAATTCCGTCGTTAAAGACAGTGAAGCCTCCTGTACCAGCCGTTCCCATTGCGATGACGATACTATCAAAGAGTGGCATGCCGGCGAGGAAATAAAGAAAGGCAAAAAGGGCAAAGAGCGCTAGATAGATAATATAAAGAATCTGGGCGGTGTTTCTCAATTTCGACACAACCTTACCAAAGACTGGTCCAGGAACTTCTGCTTTCATGACCTCTAAGTGGCCATTTTTAGCATTGTCCATGATAGCTAAGGCAAAGACCAGCACCCCCATTCCTCCAATCAAGTGGGTAAAACTACGCCAAAAGAGGAGGGAGTGGGAAAGGACAGATACATCATTTAAAATCGTAGCACCAGTAGTGGTAAAGCCAGAGCTGACTTCAAAGAAAGCATCAATTAGATTTGGAATCTGACCAGAAAAGACAAAAGGCAGAGCGCCAAAGAAGGACCAGAGAATCCAGCAAAGGGCAACAATCAGTACCCCTTCCTTGGTGTAAATGTGGGCATCCTTAGGCTTAAAGGCTGAACCTAATCCACCCAAAATCACTAAAATAATCATTGTCGCGCCGATCGAAAGGAAGACTTCAAGATCTTCACGGTAAATCAGGGCAACGATTGTTGGAACTAACAAGAGGGCTGCCTCGATGAGCAGGAGTTTAGAGAGGAGAAAGCGAATCATAGATCTATTCATGGGGCTACCTCTCTAATAAATCGTAAATCTTATCGATGTTTTGAATCAAGGTTGTCACGATGATCTTATCTCCGACTTCCAAATAGTCATCTCCACTTGGGAAGATGGTTACACCCTGACGAATAATCGCTGCAATCAGGACCCCTTTCCTCAATCTGAGCTGAGAAAGAGGCTGCTCAATCATTTTGTTTCCTTCGTGGATCTGGAATTGGAGCGTTTCAATCTGGCCATTTGCCACATGGTGTAAGGCTTCTAGGCTAGAGAATTGCGCGTTATTCCGTCCACGGATGAAGTGCATAATGGTATCAACCGCGATCCCTTTCGGCGTGACAATACTTGCGAAGTCTTGATTGTCAATAATCTCAAGCAGACTGGTCCGATTCACTTTGGTGATGTTTTTCTGAACTCCCAGGTTATTGAGGAACATGGAGGTGATGATATTTTCTTCATCGACCCCTGTCAGTGTGGCGATCGCATCGTAGTGCGCAGCTCTTTCCTCCAGTAGGATGTCTTTGGCTGTTCCATCCCCATTGACCACATAGAGTTCTGGAAATTCTTGGCTAAAGAACTCTGCTCGCTGGCGATTGATTTCGATGACCTTGAGCTCTATTTTGCTGTTTTTGAGAATGTTTAATAGATAATAGGCAATCTTGCCTGCTCCGATAATCATGAGGCTTTTGATGACTCTTGGTCGGATTTGATTGTGGAAACGGACAATCTCTGACCGATTTCCAGTTAGAAAGATTTTGTCAGATGGCTGCAAGGTGAAATCACCATCTGGGATACTGAGCTTGCCCTCTCTTTCAATAGCACAAATTATAACGTGGGGGAAACGTTTCCTAAATTGTGAGAGGTTCATTTGACAGAGATGGCTTTCTGGCTTGATTTTAAAGTCCATTAGGGTCACTCGGCCATTGGCAAAATGCTCTAGGGACAGGGCATTAGGAAAATCAATGATATTGGCAATGTAACGAGCTGCGAGGAGCTCAGGATTGACTACCAGAGAGAAGCCCAGAATATTTTTTTCTTTAAAATAAGCATTTGAGTATTCAGGATTTCTCACACGGACAATGGTTTCTTTGGCCCCCATTTTCTTTGCGAGAACGGCTGAAACCATGTTAACCTCATCCTGCTCAGTCATGGCAATAAAGATATCGCAGTGGGCAACATCTGCCTGCTCCAAGATTTTAAAATTCGCACCATTTCCAACGATGCCCATAATATCGTAACGTTTTGTAATATGATTTAGAACAGCTTCATTTTGTTCAATTAAAACGACATCATGCTTTTCAGCGACGAGTGAGCGACAAAGGGCGGCGCCGACCTTCCCGCTTCCGACGACGACAATTTTCATATTATTCCTCCCGAATATGTATCTATCATACCTTTTTTATATAAAATTTCATCTATAAATCTCAATAAAGTCGTTTTTTACAGAATAGTAAGCTGTTTCAAAAGAAATCCTACAAAAATCTCACTTTTTGAGGTCATTTTTATTGACTTGTCGGAAGAAAATGATATACTAGGAAAGTACCCTCATTGATTTACATCAGACCTGTTGTGATGTAAGTTAATGATGCCTTAACCACGCTGTTTGCTGAGCTTGACTCCGGGCAGTGTGGCTATTTTTTTATTCTAATGAAAATCAGGAAAAAATCATGTCTCAGCAAAATCATATCGTCCTTTTTGAACCACAAATTCCACAGAATACAGGCAATATTGCTCGTACTTGCGCAGCGACCAATTCTCCCCTCCATATCATCAAGCCCATGGGCTTTCCCATTGATGACCGTAAAATGAAGCGGGCTGGACTGGACTATTGGGATAAGCTAGATATTAGCTTCTATGAGAGTCTGGATGACTTTATGAAGCAGATGAACGGCCAGCTCTATCTGATATCCAAGTTTGCCGAGAAGGTCTACTCGGAAGAGAATTTTGCTGCAGAAGGGTCGCATTATTTTATGTTTGGCCGTGAGGACAAAGGCTTGCCAGAGGAATTTATGCGTCAGCATTCAGAAAAGGCCTTGCGCATTCCCATGAATGACCAGCATGTCCGCAGCTTGAATGTCTCTAATACGGTCTGCATGATTGTCTACGAAGCCCTACGGCAACAGAACTTTGCAGGACTGGACTTGGTGCATGAATACGAAGCGGATAAGTTGAAATGAAATGAGCTTGTCCCACCAGCTCAGGCTACAGGGAATTAGCCTAGAAAGTAGGTAAACATGAAATGGATAAAACATAAATGGGTCATCAGCACCCTCCTTCTAATCAGTATCTTTTCTGCAGTGCTCCTATACAACCATCTCACTGTTCAGAAGGACGAAGTCAAGTATGATGATTTTTCAACAAAAGTGGATAAGATTTTACTATTCGGTGATAAGCAACAGTATGTGGTTGGCCTTAATAAAGAAGGTCACGAAAGTGGTGCTGAGCCAACTCAAAATTATCTGGTATCTCAGGAGCGTAGGATGCAGGAACGTCTTGCCAATAATAATCATCAGCTAGAGGGAGATTATTGGTATCTGATTCTACATGACTTGCGTACGAAGGATTTTAAGGAACGGAAGATTGATCTCTATAAGGAGCTATATAGATATGATTATCAGCTCCAACCATGGGGTTGGGATCCTGTCTATTATAATGGGAAAGATTATGTGGCTGTGTTGGTATCTCTTAAAGAAGAACCTGATAGTCGCAATGGTCGATACCTATTTTTGGATTTAGAGACAGAGAAATTTCAGGAAGCTCCACAAGGTTTTGATGCCAAGACTTATATGGAGGAGATGGATATGGGGTTTGGTCCGACAAACCTTCGTGAGGCAATGAAGCCTAATAATGTAGGGGTTTTAATGTGGCATATTTCTTTCCTTGACACAGGTAAAGATTTCCCAAAGAATAGAAATATTAATTTTTATAAAGAAAATCCAAGCATCATAAACCTAATGCAGGAAGACAAACTATTTGAAGTAAATTTGCGTAAGGGACAAAACACAAAAGAGTCTGTCTTTGAGGATATGCGTCATTGGTTTGCGCCAATCGGTCAGGATAAAATAGATGTTGTAGCTACCAATCCTGAAACAGGCGAGCAAACTCCCATCAACTCATATAAAGATATGGAAGCTTGGTGGGATCAGCATTAAGCCATACGTAAAAAGTAGGTATATATGAAATGGATTCTATTGCACTATTTATGCTTACATCAATCAAAACGCTTGCACTTGCAAGCGTTTTTTGTTATGATTAAAGGGTCTTCAGGGCAGGGTGAAATTCCCGACCGGCGGTAAATTTAACTAGTTATTTTAGCTTTCTCGTCGTTGTCTTGTCTCGATATACTTTAAGTATTATCTTCGACTGCGACGCCTAGATAAATCTAAAATATCTTAGCCAAATAAGTCCGCGAGCGAAAGCTGATGTGGTGCAATTCCACAACCGACAGTATAGTCTGGATGGGAGAAGACGAAAGGCGTTATTGCCTGGCCGGTTGGTCGTTTTAATTTTATTTTAAGGGTATTTTATATACTCTTATAAATTCTGAAAGGATTTTTCGGGCCTTGTGTTAACAGCCTTCCAGCTTCTCTAATTTTTATAAATTGGAGGAACCTGTTATGACAAATACGCGCAAAATGGCGATAGTTGCGGCTCTATCTGCACTATCATTCCTGCTCATGTTCTATCAAATCCCTTTGGTAGCCGAGTTTCTAAAGTTGGATTTTTCGATTATTCCGATTTTACTAGCCTTGGTTCTCTTGGATTTTAAGAGTTCTGTAGCAGTTCTGCTCATTCGCTCTGTTTTAAAATTGGCCTTAAATGGTCATGGAGTGGAAACCTTGATCGGTTTGCCAATCAATATTGTGGCGATTCTGGTCTTTGTCCTCTTCTTTGCTCTTTTCTGGGAAAAGAAGAGAGATTTGATGAGCTATTTGCTTGCATCTTTCCTAGGAATTCTTTCCTTGACTGCAAGTATGCTGGCGCTGAATGCTTTTTATGCCATTCCGCTTTATGCTCGTTTTGCAAACTTTGATATCGGTCAGATCATTGGTGTAAGTAAGTATCTGCTGACCATGATTGTTCCCTTTAACCTATTAGAAGGAGTGATCTGGGCGGTGGCTTTCTGGCTGATTTATACGCTTTTGACACCCGTTCTAAAACGCTATGAAAAATAAACAATCTTATCTAACAAAGGGCTCTTTTGCCCTTTTACTTTTCGTCATACTAGGCTACATGGTCAAGTTTTATCCAGAGCAGCTAGTTGCCTTTGATAGCCCGATTCAGACCTGGCTGCGAGGGGACTTGCCCACAGCTTTGACGACATTTTTCAAACTGGTTACTAGTTTAATTGACCCGCTGGGGATTATTATCTGGGTTTCTGCCCTAGTCCTTTTTTTCCTTTATAAAAAATGGAAGATCGAAGCTGCCTTGCTAGCGGGAAATCTGGTCTTACATGGGATTTTGATTAAGCTGATTAAACTCCTTTACCAAAGAAGCCGACCTAGTATCTTACATTTGGTCGAAGAGAGTGGCTATTCTTTCCCGAGCGGACATTCCATGGCGACAGCCATTGTGGTGGGGACTTTGATTATTATCGTTCAGCAACGGATGCAAAATCAACAAATCAAGCGTCTGGTACAGGGCTTGCTCTTGCTCTTTATCTTGACCATTATGGCATCCAGAGTCTATCTGGGCGTGCACTATCCGACGGATGTGATTGGAGGAGCCTTGATGGGCTTTGTCATTCTCAATATCGAATTTCCCTTTTATGACAAACTGCGCTTTCAGTGGCGTTTCAAGGGAAAGCAGAAATAAATAGAGATGAGAAGAGGCTGGGACAAAAGTCCTAGCCTCTTAATTGTCTTTGGATTGTCGAGCAAGACGCAGTGGTTGAGTGGGCTCTACTAGGCTGATTTCATTAGCTTTTACAGCCCTACTCAACTGTGCAGAGGTGGGACGACGAAATCGAATTCTGACGAATTACCGATTTCTGTCCCACTCTCTTTTGTCTTGACAAAGGAGGCCTCTTTATTTAAGATAAGAGCAAGTGAGATGGGGGAGATTAGCATGTCCGTTTTAAATCAAGAAATCATAAAGTCGGTTTTAGTTCTTGTGGATGAGATTCCTGCTGGGCGCGTGGCAACCTATGGTCAGATTGCTCGTTTGATTGGACGGCCTAAAAACGCCCGCTTGGTGGGGAAGATCCTCAGTCAGTCGGAGCTTTATGGCGGTAAGCATCCTTGCCATCGGGTGGTCAATGCGGCAGGGCGTCTCGCACCGGGCTGGGAAGAGCAAGCGCACTTGCTTTGGGCAGAGGGAGTGGACTTGAAGGCCAACGGTTGTGTGGACCTCAAGAAATATCAGTGGGAGCCATGATTTTCTTCTTTCTTAGTGAAAGAGGAAATTTTTGTTTCTAGGCTCCTTTTTGTGGTAGAATGGAAGGTATGAAATCTTACAATTCTTTGAATGATTATTATCGAAAACTTTTTGGAGAAAAGACCTTTAAGGTGCCTATTGATGCGGGCTTTGACTGTCCCAATCGGGATGGGACGGTGGCGCATGGAGGCTGTACCTTCTGTACCGTTTCGGGTTCTGGTGATGCCATTGTGGCACCTGATGCCCCCATTCGGGAGCAGTTCTATAAGGAAATTGACTTTATGCACCGCAAATGGCCAGATGTTCGCAAGTATCTGGTTTATTTCCAGAACTTTACCAATACTCACGAGAAGCTTGAAGTGATTCGTGAGCGTTATGAGCAGGCCATCAATGAGCCAGGTGTCGTTGGACTCAATATCGGGACTCGACCGGACTGTTTGCCTGACGAGACCATCGCCTACTTGGCTGACCTGTCCGAACGCATGCATGTGACCGTGGAGCTGGGGCTTCAGACCACCTACGAGGAGACTTCAGACCTTATCAACCGTGCTCATTCCTATGAGCTCTACGTGGAAACGGTCCAGCGAGTTCGTAAGCTGGCTCCCAAGGCGGAGATTGTCTCTCATTTGATTAACGGCCTGCCGGGTGAGACCCATGAGATGATGCTGGAGAATGTCCGCCGCTGTGTGACGGACAATGACATTCAGGGTATTAAGCTCCACTTGCTTCACCTGATGACCAATACCCGCATGCAACGGGATTACCATGAGGGACGGCTGCAGCTACTCAGTCAGGAGGAGTATGTCTCCATCATCTGCGACCAACTGGAGATTATCCCCGAGCATATCGTCATCCACCGTATCACAGGCGATGCCCCGCGAGATATGCTGATTGGCCCTATGTGGAGCCTCAATAAATGGGAAGTGCTCAATGCCATTGAGGCAGAAATGCGTCGCCGTGGCAGCAAGCAAGGCTGTAAAGCAAAGGAGCAGAAATTCGTATGTTAAGACCTTTACAAATGGCTCATGATTTTTTGGCTGAAGTCGTGACCAAGGAAGATACTGTGGTGGACGCTACTATGGGCAACGGACATGACACCCTTTTTCTGGCTAAATTGGCTAAGCAAGTCTATGCTTTTGACATTCAGGAGCAGGCTGTGGAAAAGACTCGCCAGCGCTTGGCAGAAGCTGACTTGGACAATGCCCAGCTAATCTTGGCTGGCCATGAGACTCTGGACCAATACACAGACCATTTCAAGGCCGCTATTTTTAATCTTGGCTACTTGCCTTCGGCGGACAAGTCTGTCATTACACGACCCGCTACGACGCTGGAAGCTTTGGAAAAGGTCTGCCAAGGCTTGGCAAAAGGCGGCCGTGCAGCTATCATGATTTACTATGGGCATGAAGGGGGCGAAGTTGAAAAAGATGCGGTGCTTGACTTCGTCAGTCAGCTGCCTCAGCAGGATTTCACTGTCGTCCTCTACAAGACAATCAATCAGATTAACAATCCGCCTTTCTTGGTCATGATTGAGAAATTAAAAGAAAAATAAGGATTCCAAGGTTGCTAAAAACTTTCTGAGGAATCATTTGGAGAAAAAATGGACAAGCAATATTTGCATGAAAAATTGGCTGGCTTACGAAACAAATACGTCGAGTCTGCCAACGAAGAAACGAATGCTGGCTTTTTGGACGAGGCCAAAATGAATAAAAAAATGCTGCGAATCAAGAAAAAATTGGTGAATTTAGAAATGGAGCGCTGCCAAAAGATGATTGAGCACCGCGACCTATCCAAAATTGATCAAAAGATTTCGGCGCAAAAAGAATTGTTTAAAGAGTGCTGCCAGCAAAGATAAAGGAGGTTCAGAGTGGAAATCCTTCTCTACACGATTGTTTTTTTGCTCCTGTTGGTTGTATCGAATGTGACCAATCGCTTCCTGCCCCAGCTCCCCTTACCCTTAGTTCAGATTGTGCTGGGAATTTCACTTGGTTTTATCCTTCCTCAGGAGAAGTTTCACTTGGATACAGAGCTGTTTTTGGCCTTGGTGATCGGACCCTTGCTCTTTCGGGAAGCTGAGGAAAGCAATATTACTAGTATCCTCAAACATTGGAGAATCGTTTTATACTTGATTTTTCCAGTTATCTTTATTTCAACGGTTGGCTTGGGCTATCTGGCTCATCTTATCTGGGGAGCCTTGCCCTTGGCGGCCTGTGTTGCCGTAGGAGCAGCTCTGGGGCCGACAGACTTGGTTGCCTTTGCTTCTCTCTCAGAGCGTTTTTCCTTCCCCAAGCGGGTGGAAAATATCCTAAAAGGAGAGGGCTTGCTCAATGATGCGTCTGGTCTGGTGGCTTTTCGTGTCGCCCTTCTGGCCTGGACCACAGGAAGTTTTTCCTTAGGAAAAGCTAGTATTTCCTTAGTTCTTTCAATTATCGGTGGGTTTGCCATCGGGATGCTCAGTGCTGGCCTCAATCGCTGGCTACATAAGCTCTTGATGAGTGCCCAAGTGTCAGATATTGCCAGTGAGCTCTTGCTGGAGCTGAGCCTACCCTTGGTCACCTTCTTTTTAGCAGAGGAAATCCATGTTTCAGGGATTATCGCAGTAGTCGTCGCAGGTATCTTTAAGGCCAGTCGCTTCAAGCGGATTACGCTTCTGGAAGCGCAGGTAGATTCGGTCACGGAGACCATCTGGAATACAGTTAATTTTATGCTTAATGGCTCGGTCTTTATCATTTTAGGAATGGAACTGGAAATGATTGCAGAGCCAATCTTAAAGAGCCCGATTTACGATAATCTCTTGCTGTTAGTAAGCATTGTTCTTTTGACTTTCCTGCTCTTTGCCCTTCGGTTTGTCATGTTGTTCACTTTTTACTTCATTCGAATTAGAAGATTGCACAAGAATTTTGGGAACTACCTGAAGGAAATGCTGCTGCTGACTTTTTCAGGTGTCAAAGGAACCGTCTCCATTGCCACCATTCTCTTGATTCCGAGTCAGCTTGAGCAGGCCTATCCTTTGCTGCTTTTCTTGGTGGCGGGTGTCACCTTTCTGAGCTTTATGACAGGCTTGCTCACTCTTCCGCATCTATCTGAGGAGAGAGAAGAGGAAGCCGAGCACCTGATGCACATTGCTATTTTAAATGAAGTGGTGGGTGAACTGGAAGCGAGTCTCAAGCAGGCCAAGGCTAAGGCACCTCTCTATGCGGCTATTGACAATTACCATGGCCGGATCGAAAATCTAATCCTTGAACAGGAAGATAAGGCCACTCAGCGAGATTTGGCAGCTCTGAAATTATTGATTTTGAGTATCGAAAATGATGGTCTGGAGCAAGCTTTTGAGGAAGGAAAAATCAGCGATCGCAGCTATCACATCTATCAGCGTTACCTGCAAAATATCGAGCAGGGAATCAATCGCAATCTGGCTTCTAGCTTTACCTATATGTTTCTTGTTACGCTGCGTGTATTGCGCATGTTGCTCCATGAAATCGTCACTCTTGGTGCCAGATGGCGCTCTTGGAGGCAAGGGGGAGCTAAGCGTTTGACTGCCGAGGACATGGAGGATATAGCAGAGCTTTACCTGTCCAATACCGAAGTCATTATCGAAAGTTTGGAACACCTAAAAGGGATCTATAAGCCCTCGCTGATTACATTCTTGCAGGAATCTCGACTAAGGGAAACGGAGATCATCGGCAGCGGTGCCTTCATCGAGCGGGTTATTACGCGTATCAAGCCTAACAACATCTCAGAAATGATGTGGGGCTACTATCTGGAGAGAAAAATCATCTTCGAATACGAGAAAAATAAATTAATCTCAAGCAGCTATGCCAAACGCCTGCGCCAAAATGTCAATAATTTAGAAAATTACTCATTGAAAGAAAGAGCTAATACCTTGCCCTACGACATGGTTAATTACGCTAGAGGACACTAAAAGCTAAGTCTATCCAGTGAGCTCCACAGGAGATGATAAGGAATACTTGGCTAGCTTGTTTTCTATATTTGCTGGTGAAGCGTCTTCTAAAAAATAAAATAAAACAAGAAGAGAGCGGACAAAGCAGCCGTTCTCTTCTTATTTTATCTTTTAAAGTTTATCGAGATGCAAAGCCAAAGTCAGTTAGCTTTTGCTTTCATCGAGCTTGGTTTTTTCTGTCTCTGATTTTTTGGCTGACTTGATGAGAATTTTGCCATTGCTGGTCATGATAGCTTTGAGATCTTTTTCGCTTGGATTTTCCAGATAGAAGTCAGTAATAGCATCTTCGATATGATCCTGGATGGTGCGGCGCAGTGGGCGAGCCCCCATTTTGGGATCGTAGCCTAAATCGACCAGCTTTTCTTTGACTCTCTCTGTGACATCCAGATGAATGTCGTTGGTTGCCAAGCGCTGGTTGACATCGTCCAGCATGAGGTTGACGATTTGCATGAGGTTGTCCTTGCTGAGTGGCTTAAACTCGATGATGCCGTCGAAGCGGTTCATGAACTCAGGGCTGAAGAAGTTGCCCAATTCACCCAAGACGGAATTGGTGCGGCCTTCACGAGCTGCCCCAAAGCCAACGCTGGCTTCAGCTTTGCCCGTTCCGGCATTGGATGTCATAATGATAATGGTGTCCTTGAAGCTGACAGTCCGACCTTGACCATCGGTTAGGCGGCCATCATCCAAAACCTGCAGGAACATGTGCATAACATCAGGATGGGCCTTTTCTACCTCATCCAGTAGAATGAGCGAGTATGGATTGCGGCGGACGCGCTCAGTCAACTGGCCAGCCTCTTCATAGCCGACGTAGCCTGGAGGCGCACCAACCAGCTTGGCCACGCTATGCTTTTCCATGTATTCACTCATGTCAAAACGAATCATGCTGTCAGCCGAGCCAAAGAGCTCAATGGCTAGTTGCTTAGATAGTTCAGTCTTACCGACACCAGTTGGGCCGACAAAGAGGAAACTTCCGATTGGACGATTAGGACTTCCTAGTCCGACCCGATTGCGGCGGATGGCTTTGGCAATCTTATCCACGGCATCATCTTGGCCGATGACGTGGGCTTTTAAGTCGCTGGCGAGATTGACCAGTTGAGACTGTTCCTTTTCTTTGAGATCGCCAACTGGGATATTGGTCTTTTGCTCCACGATGTGCTCAATTGTTTTCTCGCTGATAATGGGAATATCGTTATCCAGCACGCTCGTTTTTTGGAGTTCCTTGTATTTGGCAATCTGGTCGCGGAAGTAAGCTGCTTTTTCAAAGTCTTCGTCACGGGTTGCTTGAGCCTTGAGATTTTCGGCCTCAATCAGACGTTGGTCAATGACCTTAGGATCAACAAAATTGAGGGTCAGATTCATCTTAGAGCCTGCTTCGTCCAAGAGATCGATAGCCTTGTCTGGCAGGAAGCGGTCTTGGATGTAGCGGTTGGAGAGAAGGGCAGCTGCTTCAATAGCCGCATCTGTGTACTTGACGTGATGGTAGTCTTCGTATTTCTTTTGAATACCCTTGAGAATGGTAATGGTTTCTTCAACAGTCGGCTCGTCCACCTTAACTGGCTGCATACGACGTTCGAGGGCTGCATCTTTCTCAATGATACGGTATTCATTGAGAGTAGTTGCTCCGACCATTTGGAGTTCGCCACGAGCCAGAGCTGGTTTAAGAATGTTTCCAGCGTCCATATTGCCATCGCCAGCTGAGCCCGCTCCGACAATTTCATGGATTTCATCGATAAAGAGGATGATGTCTTCACGAGAGCGAATTTCATCCATGAGCTTCTGCATCCGCTCTTCAAATTGGCCACGAATACCAGTCCCCTGTACCAAGCTGACTACGTCGAGACGGATAACTTCCTTGCCTTGGAGTTTATGAGGCACATCCCCATCCACAATCTTCTGGGCTAGACCTTCGACCACGGCTGTTTTTCCGACACCAGGCTCTCCGATAAGGACAGGATTGTTCTTGGTACGGCGGTTGAGGATTTCGATGACACGGGTAATCTCTTCGTCCCGACCGATGACAGGATCAATCTCTCCTTTACGAGCAATCTCAGTCACATTGATACCAAACTCTTCTAGGAGACCTTTCGGCTTTTGCGGAGCCTGTTGGCGCGGACCAGATCCACGGTTGGAATTGCCACCATAGCCACCGCCACCGTAGCCTCCTCCAGATTGAGTTGGTGGGATATTTGGATTTGGTTCTTGCGGTTGTTGGAAATTACCAAGGCTGTTAAAGAAATCATCAATAGGGTCAATTCCTTGGTTGTTAGCCTGAGCGAGTCCTCGAAAAAGACTATTGTTAGGGTCTGTTTTCATGATTTGATAGCAGTTTTGACAAAGGTCAATCTGCTGCTTATTTCCATTTACATTTGTATAGAGATGAATGGTTGATTCATTGATTTTACAATTTTGACAAAGCATATTCTACCTCTTTCTTTGGCCGTGAATCCACCTATTTTTAAATGGTCAAAAATAGTCAAAGTATTATAGTTTCATTATATCAGTATTCTTACACAATGCAAGAATTTACTACAAAATCCTCCCTGAGATTGATTCTTTGAGAAATTATAGAGCGAAAATGAGAAAAAAATCGTCTTTTACTGGTATTTCAGTTTCTTTTTGTGGTAAAATAGGAAAGAAGCAAGTAAATAGGAGAAATAAAATGGAATCACATTTAGTTAGAATCATCAATCGTTTGGAAGCTATGGCCAAAGATGGTGGAAATTTAAAACGTAATTTTGAACGTGAAGGAGTGGTTGTTGCCGAAGTGGCTTACAGCTACGACGAAGAAAATGGTTCAGTGTTTACTCTGCGTGATGTGGCAGCGCGTGAGACTTATACTTTCGATAGTATTGATTTGATTGCCATGGAAATTTATGAATTATTATACTAAAAAGCAGGTTTCTGCTTTTTTGTTTTGCTTGTCACCCCAGTCTTTCATCCTATAACATTATATAAGAAAAATGTATAAGTGGGACAGGAGGATTTCTGATATAATGGATAATTATATGAAAAAGAAATGAGAAAAGCATGGCAAACATTATTGACGGAAAGGCTTTAGCGGAGAAACTCCAAGCAAAACTTGCAGAAAAAACAGCAAAACTAAAAGAAGAGACAGGGCAAGAACCTGGTTTAGTGGTGATTTTGGTAGGAGACAATCCAGCCAGTCAGGTTTATGTGAGAAATAAAGAACGGTCCGCTCTAGCTGCAGGCTTCCGCAGTGAAGTTGTGCGCTTGCCTGAGTCAACGAGTCAGGAAGAATTGTTGGCCTTGATTGCTAAATATAATCAGGATTCGGCTTGGCATGGCATCTTAGTTCAGCTTCCTTTGCCAGCTCACATTGATGACGAAGCGGTTTTATTAGCCATTGATCCAGAGAAGGATGTAGATGGCTTTCATCCGACTAATATGGGGCGGCTTTGGTCAGGACATCCTTTGATGATCCCTTCTACACCAGCAGGAATCATGGAAATGTTCCGCGAATATAAGGTGGACTTGGAAGGCAAGAATGCGGTGGTGATTGGTCGTAGTAATATTGTCGGTAAACCCATGGCTCAGCTTCTGTTGTCTAAAAATGCGACTGTTACGTTGACGCATTCAAGGACCCATCATTTAGCTAAAATTGCCAAGAAAGCAGATATTTTGGTGGTGGCTATTGGACGTGGGCACTTTGTAACCAAGGACTTTGTCAAGGAGGGAGCTGTCGTGATTGATGTCGGCATGAACCGGGATGAAAATGGCAAGCTGATTGGCGATGTTAAGTTTGACGAAGTGGCTGAAGTGGCTAGTCTCATTACTCCAGTTCCAAAGGGAGTCGGACCGATGACCATTACCATGCTGATGGAGCAGACCTATCAAGCCTTTGTCAGAAGTTTGGAGAAAGAGTAGGGAAGTAGCATTTATCTGACGAATTTCTTCCTTCACTCATTTTTGGCAATTTTATGGCTAGAGGCTCTTAGGCAAGAAACTAGAGAGATACGATAAAGCGAGGCTGGGTCAAGCTTTCCCGCCTCGTTTTTTCATAGGCAGATTGGACTTGTTTTTGCAAGTGGATTGAGTGATTTTTCTAAATTTTGAAAACATAAGAGAAAACCGTGAAATCATTTAGAAAATACAGTATAATAAGATTAGAATAAAAAACTAGAGGAGGCTTCACATGGCAGTAAAAGATTTTATGACGCGTAAGGTTGTATACATTAGTCCAGACACAACGATTGCGCATGCGGCAGATATTATGCGTGACCAAAAACTGCATCGCCTGCCCGTGATTGAAAATGATAAGCTGGTAGGTCTTGTGACAGAAGGAACGATTGCGGAAGCAAGTCCATCAAAGGCGACGAGCTTATCTATTTACGAAATGAACTACCTTCTGAATAAAACCAAGGTAAAAGATGTTATGATCCACGATGTGGTGACTGTTTCTAAATATGCCAGCTTGGAAGATGCGACCTATTTGATGCTGAAAAATAAAATTGGAATTTTACCAGTTGTGGACAATGAGCAGGTCTATGGCGTCATTACAGACCGCGACATCTTCAAGGCCTTTCTGGAAGTTTCTGGCTACGGCGAAGAGGGTGTCCGCATGCGCTTTGTCACAGAAGATGAGGTCGGTGTGCTGGCTCAGATTATCACCTTGCTCGTCGAAGAAAATCTCAATATTTCAAATACGGTCAACATTCCTCGGAAGGATGGCAAAGTTGTCATTGAGGTACAAATTGACGGAGATATTGACTTGGCTGCCTTGAAGACTAAGTTTGAAGCACACGGTATAAAAGTAGAAGAGATTAGCCGTACCAGTGCAAAAGTTTTATAGAGTAAAAGAGAGTGAGACAGAAATCGGTAATTCGTTAGAATTCGATTTCGTCGTCCCACCTCCGCACAGTTGAGTAGGGCTGTAAAAGCTGATGAAATCAGCCTAGTAGAGCTCACTCAACCACTGCGTCTTGCTCGACAATCCAAAGACAATTGAGAGGCTAGGACTTTTGTCCCAGCCTCTTTATTTTCTTGCCAATTGGCTTCCTAAGATGATATAATCAAAAGGACTGCAATCAATGATAGAGGAGAAAAAATGAGTATCTTAGAAGTAAAAAATCTCAGCCACGGTTTCGGAGACCGGGCTATTTTTGAGGATGTATCCTTCCGCCTGCTCAAAGGAGAGCATATCGGCCTGGTCGGTGCCAATGGCGAGGGAAAGTCGACCTTTATGAGCATTGTGACGGGTAAAATGCTGCCAGACGAAGGTAAGGTCGAGTGGTCCAAGTATGTGACGGCTGGCTATTTGGACCAGCATGCTGTGCTGGAGCAAGGTCAGTCTGTCCGAGATGTCTTGCGCACGGCCTTTGACGAACTTTTCAAGACCGAGGCCCGCATCAATGAAATCTATATGAGCATGGCTGAGGACGGAGCGGATGTCGATGCCCTGATGGAAGAAGTGGGTGAGCTGCAGGACCGCTTGGAAAGTCGGGATTTTTATACGCTAGATGCTAAAATCGACGAAGTCGCGCGTGCTCTAGGTGTCATGGACTACGGTATGGAAAGCGATGTGACAGAGCTATCTGGTGGACAGCGGACCAAGGTTCTCTTGGCTAAGCTTCTTCTGGAAAAGCCAGATATCCTGCTTTTGGACGAGCCGACCAACTATCTGGATGCGGAGCATATTGACTGGCTCAAGCGTTATCTACAAAACTATGAAAATGCTTTTGTTCTGATTTCCCACGATATTCCTTTCTTGAACGATGTAATCAATATTGTTTACCATGTAGAAAATCAGCAGTTGACCCGCTATTCTGGTGATTATTATCAGTTCTTAGAGGTCTATGAGATGAAAAAATCTCAGCTGGAAGCAGCCTATGAGCGCCAACAGAAGGAAATAGCGGATCTCAAGGACTTTGTAGCCCGCAACAAAGCTCGGGTAGCGACCCGTAATATGGCCATGTCTCGCCAGAAAAAGCTGGATAAGATGGACATTATTGAGCTGCAAAGTGAGAGACCAAAGCCTTCCTTTGATTTCAAGCCTGCCCGTACACCTGGCCGTTTTATCTTCCAAGCCAAGGATTTGCAGATTGGGTATGACCGTCCACTGACCCAGCCTCTTAATCTGACCTTTGAGCGCAATCAGAAAGTGGCGATCATCGGGGCAAATGGGATTGGAAAAACAACTCTTTTGAAGAGTCTTTTGGGGATTATCCCACCAATCGCTGGGGAAGTTGAGCGAGGGGATTATCTGGAGCTGGGTTATTTCGAGCAGGAAGTGGAAGGCGGCAATCGTCAGACACCGCTGGAAGCAGTCTGGAATGCCTTTCCGGCCCTGAATCAGGCTGAAGTTCGAGCTGCTCTGGCCAGATGTGGCTTGACTTCCAAGCATATCGAGAGCCAGATCCAAGTTCTTTCAGGTGGCGAGCAGGCCAAGGTCCGACTTTGTCTCCTCATGAACCGAGAAAATAATGTTCTGGTTCTGGACGAGCCGACTAACCACTTGGATGTAGATGCCAAAGAGGAGCTCAAGCGCGCTCTGAAAGAATACAAGGGCAGCATCCTTATGGTCTGCCACGAGCCTGATTTTTATGAAGGATGGATGGATCAAATCTGGGATTTCAATCAACTAACTTAAAAAGCTATTAAGGCGGTTTTGCTTGCAGAGACGAGGAGGATTCACTTAGTCACTTGCAAGCAGCCGTTTTTAATAGCTTTAGTTTTAAATGTTAGATAGTTGCAAATGCAACTGTATTGTGTTATACTTCTTCTTGTCGGGAGTTTTGGATTTTCTGTAAGATATGATCCAACTGAAAGAGTTCAGATGAAGTCAGTTGATGCAGACTAGCCTGAATATATCTGTCCTCATAGCCAATCAGCTTATCATATACTTTTAGTGCAGGAGTCAGTGGATAGAGCTCCTTGAACTTCTTATTCTGAGCTTTGGTCTTTTTGATAATCAAGCCTCTTTCCTCCAGCTTTCTTAGAGAGCGGCTCAAGGTAGTCTTGTCAATCTGAACCAGCTCTGCCAGCTGAGATTGATGGATGGCAGGATGTTCGACAATGCGAGTAAGAATGAGAAAGAGATTATTATCAAGCCCGTATTGGCTAGCTTCTTGGTTCATTCTCATCATGGCTTGACGGGAGATGAACCCCATTTGACGAAATAACTGACGATAATCCATAAGAACTCCTTTTATAGTTGCATTTACAATGATTATATAATAAAGCAAGGATGGAAACAAGTATGTGGTATAAAAAATATTTTCCAGAGTTGGACACACTGGAGTTTTACAAGATTTTAAAACTGCGGATCGATACCTTTGTTGTCGAGCAAGAGCGAATCTATCATGAATTGGATGAGAAAGATCTAACAGCTGTGCACATTTTCCATGTAAATGAGCAAGAGGAAGTGGATGCCTATGCCCGCGTGTTTGAGGAAGATGAAAAAGTCGTTTTTGGCCGCCTTGTGACTGCCCTGTCAGCCAGAGGAAAGGGCTTGGGGAATAGATTGGTAGAGGAAATCTTGCTTCTTTGTGAGAAAAAGTGGCCGAGAAAAATGATTGAAATCGAAGCTCAGGAGCAAGTCGTGGGGCTTTATGAAAAATTTGGTTTTGTAACTGAGGGAGAGTCTTTTATCTTTGAATCAACGCCTCATATCAAAATGATTTACAAAAAATAAAAAATCCAGTTGATGAACCACCTCTAATGATGGTGTCTCAACTGGATTTTGTTTTCTTAAAACATGGAGTATTCATCGGCTAACATGACTGTCTCTCTACCGTCATTGTCCACAACGTAGATCATTCGAGGATAGAAGGGGTCAAACTTATAGGTAAAATCAAAGGAGATAAGTGTATCGAGATGGTCCTCAGAGAAGCGGAAAGTCAACTTGCCCTTGTTATTGATCAATTCAAAGCGAATCAGGTTATTCAGGGGAAAGACATCTTTAAGGAAGTTGTCGATGATGTACCAGAAAGTGTCAATCACATCATCTGGAAGGCTAGTGATGGCGCCAAAGCTGGCATAGCGACCACGAGTATTGGTAAAAGCCATGAGACTCACTCCTTTCTGGAAACCTAGCTGCGGTAGACCAAATATCAGTCATTTAGTGTGACACAGCAATATTGTTGGTTCTATCATACAAGAAATAAGTAGGAATTGCAAGAAATTGCTTCCTTGCTGGACAAAGGATTTTCGAGAAAGAGAGCAAGAAAAAAGAGCTTGCGCTCTTTGACAACTTTATCGATTCTTTAGTTCAACATAACGTTTGTACCAAATTTTCACATAAGCATCGGAGAAGGGACCGCGTTCGTTGTTGATCCAGTCAACCAGAATCTTAACGTTTTCCTTGAGAATGAAATCCAAATCATCCGAATAGTTCATTTGCCTTTTATGACGTTCATATTCTTCCACATCAAGCAGCCGTTTTTCTCCGTCTGTGAAGACCTTGACATCTAAATCATAGTCGATGTACTTGAGGGCTTCATTGTCCAGATAGTAGGGGCTGGCAAGGTTGCAGTAGTATGAAGTGCCATTGTCACGAATCATGGCAATGATATTAAACCAATATTTCTTATGAAAATAGACAATGGCAGGCTCTCGTGTTACCCAGCGCCGGCCATCACTTTCTGTCACCAGTGTGTGGTCATTAACGCCAATAATGGCATTTTCTGTTGTCTTTAGTACCATGGTATCTCGCCAAGTGCGGTGAAGATTCCCATCATGCTTATAACTTTGAATTGTAATAAAGTCGCCTTCTTTGGGAAGTTTCATAACCTACCAACTTTCTACAATTTATAAGTTTATCCTCTTTATTGTAACATATTTTCATAAAAATGCCTAAGTTTTCATAGAAAATCTTAAAGATATTCTCTTAGAGCGCTGGCAATGTCCGAAAAATCATACCCTTTGCGGGCTAGAGCTTGGGTCAGACGCTGTTTTAAGTCATAGCCCTCGTACTTTTTGGAGTACTTGCGGTACTGCTTGTCTAGCTCTTTATAGAGCAGTTCTTGCTGGTTTTCTTGGTCTTCTTCAATGTCTAGATGATGGAAGGCCTCTTTGGCTTGTCCATAGGAAAATCCTTTGTTTATCAGGGCTTGGAGGAGTTTATCTTGCAGCGCCTTGCTGGGAAGCTTTCCTTGGTATTTCTTTAAAAGTTTCTCAGCAACTCGCTCGGCTACTTCAGTAAAATCAAATTGTCTTAGCTCTTCTTCGATAATAGTGCTAGAAATTCCTTTTTGACTGAGTTTTTGTTTTAGAACAAAAGCGCCCTTGTCTCCAGTGAGAAGGTTGGATTGGATAAAAGAGTTAGCATATTTTCTGTCGTTAATCCAATTTTCTTTTTTCAAAGCGTCCAAGACTTGGCTGATGATGTCTGGCTGAATGTCGTGCTGGGTCAGATAGTCTTTGACTTCTTTGGCAGTCCTTTGCTTGAAGGAGAGATGGTAGAGGGCTAGGTTTTTTCCGTAGGAAAATTGGGCATAGTCTTGAATTTCTGATAGCTCCTGCTCCGTGATTTCCATCCCTTTGGACAGCATGAAGCGGACGATAGTATCTTCTGTAATATAGAGTTTTTCGCTGTCGTCCAACTCCAAGAGGTAGAGCCGTTTTTTCTTTTCAATTTTTGTGATTTTCATACTAGTCCTTTCACTTGGACGATATTTTAGAGTAGAGTCATTCATCGTCTCTCTGACTCTATTCGTAGTTGTTGAGAGATTTTTATGATTTAGACTATTTTCTCATCTTTATTGTAACATATTCTCAACGAATCGACTCTAGCATGGTATAATAGAAGCATGAATGTAAAAGTGAAGCAAAGAATCCCTCTGAAAATCAAGAAAATGGGAATCAATGGGGAAGGAATTGGATTTTATAAGAAAACGCTGGTCTTTGTGCCGGGGGCTTTGAAGGGTGAAGAAGTCTACTGTCAGGTGACCAAGGTTCAGCGTAATTTTATCGAGGCCAAGCTCTTGACCATCAACAAACGGTCAAAATTTCGGGTGGAAGCGCCGTGTGAGATTTATGAAAGCTGTGGAGGCTGTCAAATCATGCACCTCCACTATGACAAGCAGTTGGAGTTTAAGGAAGATTTGTTGCGTCAGGCCTTGAAAAAGTTTGCACCAGCTGGCTACGAAAACTATGAAATTCGTCCGACTATTGGTATGCAGGAGCCGCTCTATTATCGGGCTAAACTGCAGTTTCAGACTCGGAAATTTAAGGATGAGGTCAAGGCGGGGCTATATGCCCAGAATTCCCACTATCTGGTCTCGCTAAAAAATTGTCTGGTTCAGGACAAGGTAACGCAACAGATCATCAATAAGGTGGCTCGGCTTTTAGGCAAGTACAGGCTGCCTATCTATGATGAGAGAAAGACAGCTGGAGTACGTACCGTTATGATTCGCAGAGCCAGAAAAACGGGTCAAGTGCAGATGATTTTTGTAACAGGACGCAAGCTGGACTTTTCTCCAGTCGTTCGAGACCTAGTGGCTGAATTTCCAGAGCTGGAAACAGTTGCAGTCAATTATCATACGAGCAAGTCCAGTGAGATTTATGGGGATAAGACAGAGATTATCTGGGGCGAGGAGGCTATCCAAGAAGGAGTACTGGACTATGAGTTCTCCCTATCGCCTCGAGCTTTCTATCAGCTCAACCCTGAACAGACAGAGGTGCTCTATGGGGAGGCAATTAAGGCGCTGGATGTGACGAAAGAAGATCATTTGATTGACGCCTATTGCGGAGTGGGGACCATCGGCTTTGCCTTTGCTAAAAAGGTCAAATCTCTGCGGGGCATGGATATCATTCCTGAGGCCATTGAAGACGCCAAGCGTAATGCGAAACGGATGGGCTTTGACAATACACTCTACGAAGCTGGGACGGCAGAGGAGATTATTCCTCGCTGGTATGCCGAAGGTTATCGGGCGGATGCCTTGATTGTCGATCCGCCACGAACTGGTCTGGACGATAAGCTGCTAGAGACAATTGTCCACTATGCACCTGAAAAGATGGTCTATGTTTCCTGCAATGTCTCAACCTTGGCGCGCGATTTGGTCAAGCTCAGTCAGGTCTACGATGTCCACTACATCCAGTCGGTTGATATGTTTCCGCATACCGCTCGAACCGAAGCAGTCGTGAAATTGGTCAAAAAAGTATATTGATGTGAACGTCTGTTTTGATGTCGACTGCGTAGACAAAAAATAGATACATCAGTAATAAATTAACTCAACGAGAACATTTTAATAAGTGTTCTCGCTTTTTTATTTTCAGGAGGAAAGCATGCAAAAGGAAGAATAGGCATCACGGCAAATCATAGTGTGCCATCTCATGGCTATCATGGGAATAAATATTGAGAAAGCAACTCAGTTAATTGCTGAAATGGAAGAGTCAGGGCTAATCCAATTTGATGAGTTAGGAAATGTCGGTTTATTAGTGTTGGATAGTGTTGGAGGGACAATCATGAACCTACCCCCGTCTTAAATTCAGACGGGGGTAGTGTTCAAAAAACACTAGGGAGGTATCAAAATCAGCCGGGGTCGGTCTTAAATTCAGCCACTAGTGAGACTGAGGTTAGTGAGACTGATATGAGTGAAACTAAAGGGAGTGAGTCTGTCATTGAGGACGAGGAGGAGAAAGAAAGTCAAACAAGTAGGAAAAGCGACAATGAACATTTTCATCGAAAGGAGGACCGATTCACAAGATACGACAGAGATTATATTTGGGGATTGGTTCACGACCAGTTGAGACAATGATTTCATTTATTTTTTATTTACTAGTTTATTAAAATGGTCAGTATAGTGTAATTTTAACTTGTCTTCACCTAAAATATCTAGAACTTTTATAGCCTGTTTCATTTTTTCGATTCCAGTACATGATTGACGCTTAAATTCATAGTAACCTGTTGCATAGAGGAAAACTGTCTGTTCATAAAAGTTTAATTCGTTATCTAGCAACTCCTTTATCTTATCAATTAAATAGGAGCAATTTGAAAATTTTTCCTCATCTATACTAAGAATTAAACAATTTATAGCAAGTTGAGCGACCATTCGTTTATTGGTTTTATTCAGAGAAGAGTAGAGATAATTCTTTAGCAGTTCCTTTGTCAATAAGAAGTAGGAATCGTAGTTAATTGTTCGTACACAGTTACCAAATAGAACAATCTCATAGTAACCCCATTTTTCGACTTTAAAAAGATAGTCCATTAATTGAAGTAATTCTTCATCAGATGGACTGATCCTCGAATCCATTGTGTGTAGAATGGATTTTACCATGGTTTTTTCAAAGGAATTTAAGGTGTAATTTGAGGAGTCAGAAAGTAGACATTTTATATTATTGATATTTTGTGATGAGTATTGTTTACGAATATATTGAACTAGGTTAGCAAATGATTCGGTATTGGAGTAGTCTTTATCATGTAAAATAAGAAATTCGTCCAAAGTAATATGTAATTTATCTAAAATATTGATTAGTCGAATACAAGATATTTCTGATTCTCCACGTTCGAATCGAGATATTTGAGATTTAGAAAGATGCTCGTCAGCAACGGAAGATAAACTGATCTGTTTTCCTTTACGAACTTTTCTGAGTGTGATGCCAAGTTTTGATTTCATAATTTTCCCATTTTCCCAACAAAAAAGTAATTGATTTTTATTTATTGTACAATAAATAAAAGCTGAAAGGAAGTCTAAATATGAAAATGGCTATTGGTGGAGAGTACTACAGCTTATATACAAAAAGGAAATGAGGTGTAAAGAAAATGAAAAAAGAAAATGAAGATGTTATTTCAACAGCAGCCTCACTAGGGGTGATGATTGGAATAGTGTTTGCTAATTTTTTTAGATTTTC